>NZ_BAAAIF010000001.1:0-569508 GCF_039525925.1 Streptomyces javensis
TGTGCTGCGTGGCCATCCCGAGGTGGCTCAGGCGGCTGTGGTCGTGCGGGAGGACCGGCCCGGGGATCAGCGCCTGGTGGCCTATGTGGTGACGGATTCCAGCGTTTCCGATGTGGTTCTGCGGGAGCATGCGGCCGGGTTGTTGCCGGACTACATGGTGCCGTCGGCGTTCGTCGCTCTCTCCGAGTTGCCGTTGACGCCGAATGGGAAGTTGGACCGGCGTGCGCTGCCCGCGCCCGACTACGGGCCCGAGACGGCTGTGGGCCGTGCCCCGCGTTCGCTGCGTGAGGAGATCCTGTGTGGTCTGTTCGCCGAGGTGCTGGGCGTGGAGTCGGTCACCATCGATGACGATTTCTTCCGTCTGGGCGGTCATTCGCTGCTGGCCACGCGGCTGGTCAGCCGGGTCCGTAGTGTCCTGGCGGCGGAGCTGCCCATCCGGCAGCTCTTCGAGACCCCGACCGTCGCGGGCATCTCCACCGCCTTGACGACCGATGCCGTTCGCCGTGGTGTGACCGTGGCCGATGCGCGTCCGGACCGCATTCCGCTCTCTTATGCCCAGCAACGGCTCTGGTTCCTCAACCAGTTCGAGGGCCCCAGCGCCACCTACAACGTTCCGATCGCGCTCAGGTTGACCGGTCCTCTGGACCGGGAGGCGCTGCGTCTGGCCCTGGGCGATGTGGTGGCCCGCCACGAGAGCCTGCGCACCGTCTTCACCGAGGACGCCGACGGGGCCTACCAGGTCATTCGTGCGCCGGGCGAGGCCGAGCCGGAGTGGACGACGGTGGAGACGGACCGGGCGAGCGTCGGACGGGAGCTGCGAGAGGCCGCGCGCCGTGGCTTCGACCTGTCGGCGGGATCGGGAGAACTGCCGCTGAGGGCGACGCTGTTCGCCCTCGAGGGCGGCGACGAACACATTCTCCTGCTGGTCCTGCACCACATCGTGAGCGACGCGTGGTCACGCGCTCCGCTGGCACGAGACCTGACGGCGGCGTACGGCGCCCGTGCCACCACCGGCCGTGCCCCCGCCTGGGAGCCGTTGCCGGTGCAGTACGCGGACTACAGCCTCTGGCAGCGCGATGTCCTCGGTGACGAGTCCGACCCCGACAGTGAGATCTCGCGTCAGCTCGGCTACTGGACCTCCGCGCTGGTGGGTCTTCCGGATCAGCTGGAGTTGCCGTACGACCGACCGCGGCCGTCCGTCGCCTCCTACCGTGGCGACCGCGTTCCGTTCGAGATCCCCGCCCCCCTCTATGACAAGGTGGTCGCGCTCGCACGGGCCACGCAGTCGAGTCCGTTCATGGTGGTCCAAGCGGGGCTCGCGGCGCTGTTGACCCGGCTCGGCGCGGGTACGGACATCCCCATCGGCACGCCGATCGCCGGCCGCACCGACTCCTCGCTCGACGATCTGGTCGGCGTCTTCATCAACACGCTGGTGCTGCGCGCCGACACGTCTGGACGTCCCACGGCCCGCGCGCTGATCGAGCGCGTCCGTACGCGGAACCTGGCCGCCTACGCCCATCAGGACCTGCCCTTCGAGCGGCTGGTCGAGGTGGTCAACCCGGAGCGCTCACTCGCCCGTCACCCGCTCTTCCAGGTGCTCCTGGCCTTCAACAACACCGACACGGCGGCCACCGACCAAGCCGTGGCCGACATCCCCGACCTCACCGTCTCACCGGTGGTGGCCGACACCGGCGTGGGCAAGTTCGACCTGTCCTTCACTTTCACCGAGCAGCCGCACCGAGCCGACGGGCTGCGAGGAGTGCTGGAGTACAGCACCGACCTGTTCGACCGGGGCACGGTCGAAACGCTGGGCAGGCGGTACCTGCGTGTGTTGCAGGGCATGGTCGATGCCCCGGACGCCCCGCTCGACCGTATCGACCTGCTGGACGAGGCCGAGGCGCGTTCGGTGGTGTGGGACTGGAATGACACGGCGTGTGAGGTGCCGGGTCGTTCGGTGGTGGAGTTGTTCGAGGAGCGGGTGGTCCGGGCGCCGGATGCGGTGGCGGTGGCTGCCGGCGGGGTGTCCCTGTCCTACGGTGAGCTGGACGCTCGGGCCGATCGTCTCGCGCGGCTGCTGGCCGATCGTGGGGTGCGGCCCGAGGCGTTCGTCGCGGTGGCGCTGCCCAGGTCGGTGGATCTGCTGGTGGCGCTGCTTGCGGTGTGGAAGGCGGGGGCGGCGTATCTTCCGCTGGACACGGAGTACCCGGCCGACCGGCTCGCCTACATGCTCCAGGACGCCACACCCCAACTCATCCTGACCACAGGAGAGTTGGCGCCCGTGCTGCCGGACGTGGCCATCCCGCACGTGCTGCTGGACGCGCCCGAGACCGCCGAGGAGCTTTCCCGGACGGCGGGGGAGCGGCGGATCGCTCCGCTTGCGCCGTCGCATGCGGCGTATGTGATCTATACGTCGGGTTCGACGGGTCGGCCGAAGGGTGTGGTGGTGCCACAGGGGGCGCTGGCGAATTTCGTGGTGGCGATGGCCGAGCGGTTCCAACTCACCGACGCGGACCGGTTGCTGGCCGTCACCACCGTCGGGTTCGACATCGCGGGCCTGGAGTTGTTCGTACCGATGCTCAGCGGTGCGGCGGTGGTGGTGGCGGAGCGGGATGTGGTGCGGGATCCGGTGACGCTGTGCGCGCTCGTCACCAATGAGCGGATCTCGGTGATGCAGGCGACCCCCAGCCTGTGGCGGGCGGTGCTGGCCGAGGACGCTTCGGTGCTGGCGGGTGTGCGGGTCCTCGTCGGTGGCGAGGCTCTGCCCGCCGATCTGGCGGTGGCATTGGCGGAGCGGGCCGAGTCGGTGACGAACATGTACGGCCCCACCGAGACCACGATCTGGTCGACGGCCTGGCCGGTCACCCCGGACACCGCGCGTGCGCCCCGTATCGGGCGGCCGATCGCCAATACCCAGGTGTACGTCCTGGACGATGGGTTGCGACCGGTCCCGGCCGGGGTGCCGGGTGAGCTGTATATCGCGGGCGAGGGTGTGGTCCGTGGCTATCACCGACGCTCGGGACTGACAGCTGAACGCTTCGTGGCCGATCCGTTCGACCGCACCGGTGGCGGTCGGATGTATCGCACGGGTGACCTGGTGCGGTGGACCGCCGTGGGGGAGCTGGAATATCTCTCCCGGGTCGATGACCAGGTCAAGCTGCGGGGCTTCCGGATCGAGCTGGGCGAGATCGAGACGGTGCTGGCCGGGCATGAGCACGTGGCGCAGGCCGCCGTTCTCGTCCGTGAGGACCGTCCCGGCGACAAGCGGCTCGTCGCCTATGTCATCCCATCCGCGGCGGGCGGAGCGGATCCCCTGGCCCTGCGTGAGCACGTGGCCGCGCGACTGCCCGGCTACATGGTGCCGTCCGCGTTCGTGACCCTGGACGCCTTCCCGCTCACCGCGAACGGCAAGCTGAACCGGCGTGCCCTGCCGGCGCCCGACTACGGCCCCGACACCGCCACTGGCCGGGCGCCGCGCTCGCCGCGCGAGGAGATCCTGTGCGGTCTGTTCGCCGAGGTCCTGGGCGTGGAGTCGGTCACCATCGATGACGACTTCTTCCATCTCGGCGGCCACTCGCTGCTGGCGACCAAGCTGGTCAGCCGGATCCGTACCGTGCTGGAGACCGAACTGGCCGTACGCCGCGTCTTCGAGGCACCCACCGTGGCCGAGCTCGCATCGGCGCTCGACGAGTCCGCCGCGGTGCGAGGCCGGGTGGTGAGCGCGAAGCGGCCCGCCCGGGTGCCGCTGTCCCACGCGCAGCAACGCCTGTGGTTCCTCCAGCACCTGGAGGGACCGAGCGACGCCTACAACATGGTCATCTCCCTCGACCTGATGGGCCCGCTCGACGAGGACGCGCTGCGCCGGGCACTGGCCGATGTGGTCGCCCGCCACGAGAGTCTGCGCACGGTCTTCGCGGACGACGCGGGTGGCGGCGCCTATCAGGTGGTCCTCGCGCCGGAACAGGCGCGGGTACCGCTGACCGTGGAGGAAGTGGCCGACGAGGCGTCCGTCGACCGGTTGTTGCGGGGCGCCGCCGGGTACGCCTTCGACCTCTCCACCGAGATGCCGATCCGTGCCTCGCTGTTCCGGCTGCCCGCCGTCGCCGGAGGCCCCGACGGTGCGGAGACCGACCGTTCGGCCCTGCTCCTGCTGACGCATCACATCGCGAGCGACGCCTGGTCGCGCGGTGTCCTGGTCCGTGACCTGACGGCGGCCTACGCGGCGCGCGCGACGACCGGCCGTGCCCCCGCCTGGGAGCCGTTGCCGGTGCAGTACGCGGACTACAGCCTCTGGCAGCGTGACCTGCTCGGCGACGAGTCCGACTCGAGCAGCGAGATCGCGCGCCAGCTCGACTACTGGACCCGGGCGCTGGAAGGGCTCCCGGAGGAGCTGGCCCTGCCCTTCGACCGGCCGCGGCCGGCCGCCGCCTCCTACCGGGGCGACCGGGTCGGCTTCGAGCTGCCGCCGGGCCTGTACGAGCGGCTGTTGGGGGTCGCCGGTGCGCATCGCGCGAGTCTGTACATGGTCCTCCAGGCGGCGCTGGCGACCCTGCTGACCCGGCTCGGGGCGGGCAGCGACATCCCCATCGGCACGCCGGTCGCGGGCCGTACCGACGACGCGCTCGACGACCTCGTCGGGTTCTTCGTCAACACACTGGTGCTGCGCACCGACACCTCCGGCAACCCCACCTTCACCGAACTGGTCGAACGGGTCCGGGCGCGGGACCTGGAGGCGTACGCGCACCAGGACCTGCCCTTCGAGCGGCTGGTCGAGGTGGTCAACCCGGAGCGCTCGCTGGCCCGGCACCCGCTCTTCCAGACCGTCCTCAACCTGAACAACGCCGCTCGGCCCCTCACCGCGCGGACGGGGCTCACCGTCACCGGGCGGCCGCTCGGGGCGCCCTCGGCGAAGTTCGACCTCTCGTTCGAGATCGCCGAGGCGGCCGGGACCACCGGGGCCGGGCTGGGCTGCGCGCTGGACTTCAGCACCGACCTGTTCGACCGGGCGACCGCGCAGAGCATCGCCGACCGCTTCGTCCGGGTGCTGGATCAGGTGGCCGCCGACCCGGCCGTCCGGATACAGGACCTCCAGATCCTCGACCCGGCCGAGCGGCGCGAGCTGACCTCGCCGCCACGGCACACCGCCGCCTCCGACGACACCTCCGAGGACACCTCCGGCGACACGATCGTGTCCAGGTTCGAGCGGCAGGCGGCGGCCACTCCGGACGCGATCGCGGTGACATACGAGACCACCTCCCTCACCTACTCCGAGGTGAACGCGCGGGCGAACCGGCTGGCCCATCTGCTCCGCGAGCGGGGAGCGGGCCCGCGGCGGTATGTGGGCTTGAGCATGCCCCGCACCGAGGAACTGGTCGTCGCGGTGCTCGGCGTGCTCAAGTCGGGCGCGGCATACGTGCCCATCGACCCCGCCTACCCGGCCGACCGCATCGCGTACGTGATCGACGACGCGCGGCCGATCCTCACGGTGACGCCCGATGTGCTCGCCGAGTCGGAGCGGTGTCCCGCGGCCGACCCGGAGGTGGCGCTCTCCCCCCTGGACTCGGCGTACGTCATCTACACCTCGGGATCCACGGGGCGGCCCAAGGGCGTCGAGGTGCCGCACGGCAACGCGATACGCCTGATGGACTCGACCGGTCACTGGTTCGGCTTCGGCCCCGACGACGTATGGACGCTGTTCCACTCCTCCGCCTTCGACTTCTCCGTCTGGGAACTGTGGGGACCGCTGCTGCACGGCGGACGCCTGGTCGTCGTCTCCTACGAGACCAGCCGGACCCCCGACCGGTTCCTGAAGCTGCTGGCGGACGAGCGGGTCACCGTACTGAACCAGACGCCGTCGGCCTTCTACCAGCTCATGGCGGCCGACCGGGACGACCCCGAGGCTTCCGCACGGCTTCGCCTGCGCCATGTCGTCTTCGGCGGCGAGGCGCTGGAGCTGGGCCGGCTGGCCGACTGGTACTCCCGGCACCCCGACGACGCCCCGTCCCTGGTGAACATGTACGGCATCACGGAGACCACCGTGCACGTCACGCATGTCGCGCTCGATAAGGCCGTCGTCGCCGCCTCGTCCGGCTCGGTGATCGGTGAACCGATCCCCGACCTCGCCGTCTACGTGCTGGACGAGCGGCTCCGGCCGGTACCCAGCGGAGTGGTCGGGGAGCTGTACGTCGTCGGAGCCGGTCTGGCCCGCGGCTATCTGGGCCGGCCCGGGCTCACCGCGCAGCGTTTCGTGGCGAACCCCTTCGGCGAGGGCCGCATGTACCGCACCGGGGACACCGGACGCCGACTGGCGGACGGGCGCCTGGAGTACCACGGCCGCGTCGACGACCAGGTCAAGCTGCGCGGCTTCCGTATTGAGCTCGGCGAGATCGAGGCCGCGCTCGAGACGCACGACTCGGTGGCCCGGGCGGCGGTGATCCTGCGCGAGGACCGGCCCGGCGACAAACGCCTCGTGGCCTATGCCGTACCGGCCGCCGGTGCCGGGTCCGCCCCCGGGCCCGACGCGCTGCGCGCCCACCTGGCCACCGCCCTGCCCGAGCACATGGTGCCGTCGGCCGTGGTCGTGCTGGACACGCTCCCGCTCACCCTGAACGGGAAGCTCGACCGGCGCGCCCTGCCCGCGCCCGTGTACGGCGGGAAGCCGGAGACGGACCGGCGGGGGCCGCGCACCGAGCGGGAGAAGACGCTGTGCGCGCTGTTCGCCGATGTGCTGGGGCTGGACGGGGTCGGGATCGACGACGGCTTCTTCGACCTCGGTGGCGACAGCATCATGTCCATCCAGCTCGTCAGCCGCGCTCGGCGGGCCGGACTCGAACTCGCGGTGCGCGACGTCTTCGAGCACCGCACGGTCGCCGCGCTCGCCGACATCGCCACGGAAACCGTCCGCGTGGCCACGGAGGAGCCGGGGGCGGACGTCGGTGACGTACCGCTGACGCCGATCGTGCGCTGGTTCCTCGAACGGGGCGGCCCGGCCGACCAGTTCAACCAGTCGCGCCTCATCCAGGTGCCCGGGGCCCTCCGCCAAGAGCATCTGCGGTCCGCCGTGCGGTCGGTGCTCGACCACCACGGCGCCCTGCGGGCCCGGCTCACCGCCGCCCCCGAACGGCGGCTGGAGATACGCCGGCCGGGCGCGGTCGACGCCGCGTCCCTGGTCCGCCACGTGGCCGCCGCCGGGCTCGACGAGCCGGCCCAGCGGGATCTCGTACGGCGGGAGACCGAAGCCGCACGGGAGCGTCTCGACCTGGACGCGGGACGGCTCGTCCAGGTGGTCTGGTTCGACCGCGGCGCGGACACACCGGGTCTGCTGCTCCTCCTCATCCACCACCTGGTGGTCGACGGGGTGTCCTGGCGGATCCTCGTACCCGACCTGGCCGAGGCGTACCGGGCCGTCAGCGCCGGGCGGGAGCCGGAGCTCCAGCCCGTGGGCACTTCGCTGCGCCGCTGGGCGCAGCGGCTGACCGAGGCGGCGGCACGGCCCGCGCGGGCGGCGGAGGCCGCCTGGTGGCAGGAGGTGCTGCGGCCGGGGGACCCGCTCCTGGGCCGACGGCCACTGAACCCGGACGGGGACACCTACGGGAGCGCGGCGCATCTGACGGTCACGCTGCCGGTCGCGGTCACCGAGAAGCTGCTCACCCGGGTGCCGTCGGTGTTCACCGCGGAGGTCAACGACGTGCTGCTGACGGCGTTCGCCCTGGCGTGGGCCCGCTGGCGCGGCGGCCGGGCCGCGGGTGGCCGGCCGGCCGGGGTGCTCCTCGACCTGGAGGGCCATGGGCGCGAGGAGGACCTGGTGGGTGCCGTGGACCTGTCCCGCACCGTGGGCTGGTTCACCAGCCTCTATCCCGTACGGATCGACCCGGGCGCCGCGGACCTCACCGACGCGTTCGCGGGGGGCCCGGCCGCGGGGGAGGCCGTCAAGCGGATCAAGGAGCAGCTGCGGGCCGTGCCCGACAAGGGCATCGGCTACGGCCTGGTCCGGCATCTCAACGCGGGCACCGCACCGGGGTTCACCGGTCTGCCCGAGCCGCAGGTGGCGTTCAACTACCTGGGACGCTTCACGGTCGCGGACGCCGGGGAGGCGGGCAGCGCCACGGTCCCGGACTGGACCGTGCTCACCAGTGCCGCCGGCATCGGCGGCGCCGACCCCCGGGTGCCGCTCGCCCACCCCCTGGAGCTCAACGCCCGCACCGACGACGGACCGCGCGGACCCGAACTGGCCGCGACCTGGACCTGGGCGGAGGGCATCCTCGACCGGGCCGAGGTCGGCACCCTCGCGGACCTGTGGTTCCAGGCCCTCACGGCCCTCACCGAGCACGCGGAACGCCCCGACGCGGGCGGGCTCACCGTCTCGGACGTTTCCCTGAGCCTGCTGAGCCAGGACGAGATCGAGTTGCTGGAAGACGACTGGAGGACCATGTGATGGCGACGCAGCCCGGATTACAGGACATCCTGCCGCTGGCCCCGCTTCAGGAAGGCCTGCTCTTCCACAGCGTCTACGACGAGGCGGCGCCGGACGTCTATGTCGTGCAGGACACCATGGATCTGGAGGGCGACCTCGACCCGGAGGCGCTGCGCGCCGCGTGCCGCACCCTGCTGCGGCGCCACGCCAATCTGCGCGCGGGTTTCCGCTACGCGGGCCTGCGGCGCCCCGTCCAGTTCATTCCGCACGAGGTGCCCCTTCCCTGGGAGGAGTTCGACCTCGCCGCGCTGTCCGAGGACGAGCGCGCCGCGGCGGCCGACCGGGTGCTGGAGGCGGACCGGCGGCGCCGTTTCGACCTCGGCAAGCCGCCGCTGATGCGGTTCACCCTGCTGCGGCTCGGCGCGGGCCGGCACCGCTTCGTCCTGACCAACCACCACATCCTGCTGGACGGGTGGTCGCGCCCGATGCTGCTGCGCGAACTGCTCGCGCTGTACGCGTCCCGGGGCGACGACGGCGGGCTGCCACGGGTCCGGCCCTTCCGGGACTATCTGCGCTGGCTCGCCGACCAGGACCGGGACGCCGCGGTGGCCGCGTGGCGCGAGGCGGTGGCCGGACTCGACGGCCCCACACTGGTCGCGCCCCGGGCCGGCGACCGGCCCGCGGTCGTGCCGGGACGGCTGGACGCCGAGCTCGAACCCGCCGTCCACGAAGCGCTCGCGGCTCTCGCCCGGGAGCGCGCGCTGACCCTCAACTCGCTGGTGCAGGGCGCTTGGGCGGTCGTACTCGGCGGGCTGACCGGCCGGGACGACGTGGTCTTCGGTGCCACCGTCTCCGGGCGGCCGCCCGAACTGGCCGGGGTCGAGACGATGGTGGGCCTGTTCATCAACACGCTGCCCGTCCGGGTGCGGCTGCGCCCCGACGAGCCGCTGGTGGACATGGTGCGCCGGGTTCAGGACGAGCAGACCCGGCTCCAGGCCCACCAGCAGATCGACCTCGCCGAGGTGCGGCGGCTCGCCGGAGCCGGTGAACTCTTCGACACCACGATGGTGTTCGAGAACTACCCCGTGGACCTCACGGCAGGGAACGACGAGTCCGGCGGGGCGAGCGGCCTGACCGTCGTCGGCGCCCGCAACCGCGACGCCGCCCACTATCCGCTGGCGCTCGTCGCGGTCGGCCGCGGCGGCACGCTGCGGCTGCGCCTGGACCACCAGCCCGACCTCGTCCCCGAGGCGTCGGCCCGCGCCGTCCTGGACCGGGTGGTGCGCGTCCTCACCGCGGTCGCCACCGACCCGCTGCGGCCCGTCGGCCGGCTCGAACTGCTCTCCCGGGACGAGCGCCGGGCCGTGGCCGCGTTCGGCCGTGGCACGGACACCGACGTCCCGGACCTCAGCCTGCCGGAGGCGTTCCGTGCCCAGGCCGCCCGCACCCCGCACGCCACCGCCGTCCGCACCGGCGCCGACGCACTCGACTACGCCGCGCTCGACGCCCGCTCCGAAGCGCTGGCGCGCCGCCTGACCGGGCTCGGAGTGGCTTCGGAGACCCCGGTGGCGCTGCTCATGGAGCGCTCGGCGAACGTCGTCGTGTCCGCGCTGGGCGTCCTCAAGGCGGGCGGCGCGTATGTGCCGCTGCGCGAGCGCGACCCGGCCGACCGGCTGCGTCTGCTCACCGGCCTCGCCGGTGTCTCCCTGGTGCTGACCGACCGGGCGAACGCCGGGCGCGCGGCGGACCTGGGACTCCCCTCGGTCGTCGTGGACGACGGCGCCGTGGAGCCCCATCCCGCGCCGGGGGAGCCCCATCCCGCGCCGGGGGAGCCGCTGCCGCGCCTCCACGCCGACCAGATCGCCTACATCTGCCACACCTCCGGCTCCACCGGAACCCCCAAGGGCGTCGCCGCCACCCACCGCCATGTGCTCGAACTCGCCCATGACCGCTCGTTCACCGGCGGCGCCCACACCCGGGTCCTGGTCCACTCGCCGCACGCCTTCGACGCCTCCACCTACGAGATGTGGGTGCCGCTGCTGTCCGGCGGCACCGCCGTCGTCGCCCCGCCCGGCGACCTCGACGCCGACCTGCTCGGCGAGCTGCTCGTCGAGCACGAGATCACCGGGCTGTTCCTGACCACCGGTCTCTTCCAACTCGTCGCCGACGAGGCACCCGAACACTTCGCGGGCCTCCACGAGGTGTGGACCGGGGGAGAGGCGGTCCCCGCCGCGTCCGTCCGCCGGGTGATGGGCGCCTGCCCCGACACGACCGTCGTCGACGTGTACGGGCCCACCGAGACGACCACGTTCGCGGTGCGGCACCGGCTTCCCCGGGGGCAGGAGGTCCCCGCCTCCGTCCCCATCGGCGGCCCCCTGGACAACACCCGGCTGATGGTCCTGGACACGGGGCTGCGCCCGGTGCCGCCCGGCACGGCGGGCGAGCTGCACATCGCCGGAGCGGGCCTGGCGCGCGGCTACTGGCGGCGGCCCGGGATCACCGCGGAACGCTTCGTCGCCGACCCGTACGGCCCGACCGGCACCCGCATGTACCGCACCGGCGACCTGGTGCGCTGGAACCACGAGGGCGCCCTCGAATACCTCGGGCGCGCGGACGAACAGGTGAAGCTGCGCGGCTTCCGCATCGAGCTCGGTGAGATCGAGGCGCGGCTGGGCAGCCACCCCGACGTCGCCCAGACCGTCGTCACCGTGCGGGAGCCACGCCCCGGCGACAAACGCCTCGTGGCCCACCTCGTCGCCGAGCGCGGCACCGCCCCCTCCCCGGAGGACCTGCGGGCGCACCTCGCCGCCGAACTCCCCGACTACATGGTGCCCGCCGCGTTCGTCGTCCTCGACGCGCTGCCGCTGACCGCCAACGGCAAAGTGGACCGCAAGGCCCTGCCCGCGCCCGACACCGGTCCGGCCGCCGCCACCGGAGCGCGCCGTGCCCCGCGCGGTCCCCGGGAGGAGATCCTGTGCGGCCTCTTCGCGGAGGTCCTCGGCCTGCCGTCGGTCGGCATCGACGACGACTTCTTCGACGCCGGAGGACACTCGCTGCTCGCCACCCGGCTCGTCGGGCGCGTCCGTTCGGTCTTCGGTGCCGAGCTGGCGGTGCGGCAGCTGTTCGACACGCCGACCGTGGCCGGGCTCGCCCGCGCCCTCGACACGGCCGGATCCGCCCGGCCGGCGCTGGTGCCCGCCGAGCCGCGCCCCGACCGCGTCCCGGCCTCCTTCGCCCAGCGCCGGCTGTGGTTCCTGCACCGCTTCGAGGGCCCCTCCCCGACGTACAACATCCCCTTCGCGCTGAGGCTCACCGGCGATCTGGACCGTACGGCGCTGCGGGATGCCCTCATGGACGTCGCGGAGCGCCATGAGTCGCTGCGCACGGTCTTCGCCGAGGACGCCGAGGGTCCGTACCAGGTCGTGCTGCGCGGCCCGGAGGCCAGGCCCGCGCTGACCGTCGTCCCCGACGTGGCGCCGGACCGCCTGGAGCGGGAGATCACCGCCGCCGTGGGGTACGCCTTCGAGCTGACCGAAGAACTCCCGCTGCGGGTCTGGCTGTTCGAGACCGGTGAGCGTGAACACGTACTGCTGCTCATGGTCCACCACATCGCGGGCGACGGCTGGTCGGTGCCGCTGCTCGCCCGCGACATCGTCTCCGCCTACGCCGCGCGGCGCGACGGCATCGCCCCCGGCTGGCGGCCGCTGCCCGTGAGCTACGCCGACTACAGCCTGTGGCAGCACGAGGTGCTCGGCTCCGAGGACGACGAGGACAGCCTGATCTCGCGTCAGCTCGCCTACTGGAAGCAGACCCTGGCCGGACTGCCGGACGAACTCGCGCTGCCCGCCGACCGGCCGCGCCCCGCCGCCTCCGCCCATCGCGGCGAACGCATCCCGTACCAGGTGCCAGGACCGCTGTACGAGCGGATCCGCTCCCTGGCGGGCGCCACCAAGGCCAGCCCCTTCATGGTGGTCCAGGCCGCGGTCGCCGCGCTGCTCACGCGGCTCGGGGCGGGCACCGACATCCCGCTGGGCACCCCGGTGGCCGGCCGCACCGACGACGCCCTGGACGATCTCGTCGGCTTCTTCGTCAACACGCTGGTGCTGCGCACCGACACCTCGGGCAACCCCACCTTCCGTGAGCTGATCGCCCGCGTCCGGGACACGGACCTGGCGGCATACGCCCACCAGGACCTGCCGTTCGAGCGGCTCGTGGAGGCGCTCAACCCCAAGCGCTCACAGTCCCGGCACCCGGTGTTCCAGACCATGCTCACCTTCAACAACACCGGGCAGCGGCAGGCGGCGGACGCGGCGGCCCCCGAGGACGGTGTGGGGGCGCCGGGCCTCGCCGTCGAGCAACTCGACTCGGACACCGGTACCGCCAAATTCGATCTGCTGCTGTCCTTCGCCGAGCGGCACGCCCCCGACGGCGGTGTGGACGGGCTGAACGCGGGCCTCGAATTCAGCACCGATCTCTTCGAACGCGACACGGCGGAGCGGATCGTCGAGCGGCTCCTGCGGCTGCTGACGGCCATGACCGCCAACCCGCAGGCGAGGCTCGGCGAGGTGCCGCTCCTCGACGAGGACGAACGGGCCACGGTGCTGAGCGGCGGGCACGGCGCGGTCCGCGCCGCGCCGGACGCCTCGCTGCCCGACCGGTTCGAGGCGGCCGTCTCCCGCGCCCCGCACGGCGTGGCGGTGGAAACCGCGGCCGGCGCGGTCGGTTACACGGAGCTGAACACGCGCGCCAACCGCCTCGCACGGCTGCTCATCGACCGCGGGGTGGGCCCCGAGGACCTCGTCGCGGTCGCCATGCCCCGGTCGGCCGACCTGGTCACCGCCCTCACCGCGGTTCTCAAGGCCGGCGCCGGCTATCTGCCCGTCGACCCCGAGTACCCGGCCGGCCGGATCGCGTTCATGCTCGAGGACGCCCGCCCCGCCCTCGTGCTGACCACCCGCGAATTGGCCGCGGCACTTCCGGAGGCGCTCACCGGCCGTACGCTCGTGATCGACGACCGGCACGCCGCCGAAGCGCTCGCCGCGTACCCCGCGACCGATGTCACCGACGATGAGCGCGCCAGGCCGCTCGACCCCGCGCACCCGGCGTACGTCATCTACACCTCGGGCTCGACCGGGCGCCCCAAGGGCGTGGTGATGTCCGCGGGCGCCCTCGCCAACCTCCTTTACTGGCACCAGGCGCAGCTGCCGGGCGGGCCGGGCACCCGGGTGGCCCAGTTCACCGCGGTCAGCTTCGACGTCTCCGTTCAGGAGATCCTCTCCGCCCTGCTGCACGGCAAGACCCTCGTGGTCTGCCCCGAGGACGTCCGCCGCGACCCGGCCCGCCTGGCGCGGTGGCTGCACGACACCGGAGTCCAGGAGCTGTACGCGCCCAACCTGGTCATCGACGCGGTATGCGAGGCCGCCACCGCCCAGGGGCTTCAACTGCCGCGCCTCACCGACCTGGTACAGGCCGGTGAGGCGCTCACCCCGCACGGCGCCATCCGCGCGTTCTGCGCCGACCGCCCGGGCGTGCGGCTGCACAACCACTACGGGCCCGCCGAGACCCATGTGGTGACGGCCTGCCCGCTTCCGGCGGACACCGACGCGTGGACGCCAGGCCCCGCCCCCATCGGGCGGCCCGTCGACAACACCGCCGTGCGGCTGCTCGACCCCTGGCTGAACCCGGTGCCGCCAGGCGTCCCCGGAGAGCTGTACATCACCGGCGCCGCCCTGGCCCGCGGCTACGTCGCCCGCCCCGACCGCACCGCGGAGCGGTTCGTCGCCGATCCCTACGGCCCGCCGGGCGCCCGGATGTACCGCACCGGCGACCTCGCCCGCCTCACCCGCGCCGGACAGCTCACCTACCTGGGGCGCACCGACACCCAGGTCAAGGTCCGCGGGTTCCGCATCGAACCGGGTGAGATCGAGGCGGTCCTCACCGCCGCACCGGAGGTGGCGCGGGCGGCCGTGGTCGTGCGGGAGGACCGGCCGGGGGACCGGCGGCTGGTCGGTTACGTGGTCGCGGCGCACGGCGGGGAGCCCGAGGCGGGCCGGTTGCGCGAACACGCCGCCCGGCACCTGCCCGACCATATGGTGCCCGCCGCGTTCGTCACCCTGGACGCGCTGCCCCTGACGCCCAACGGCAAGCTCGACCGGGCCGCTCTGCCGGCGCCCGAGTACCGGACCGGTACCGCCCCCGGCGTGCCGAGGACGCCCGAGGAGCGCGCGCTGTGCGCGCTGTTCGCCGAGGTCCTGGGCGTGGAGAAGGTCGGAACCGAGGACGAGTTCTTCGACCTCGGCGGGCATTCCTTCCTCGCCGCCCGGCTGGTCGGCCGGATCCGCGACGAGATGGGCGGCGACCTGCCGGTACGCGCGGTCTTCGACGCGCCCTCACCGGCCGCGCTCGCCCGCCTGCTGACGGGCGAGGCGGTCGTGGAGGGGGCCGCCGACCGCGGCTCGACGGGGACGCTGCTGCCCCTGCGCGCCCGCGGTACGGCCGCACCGCTGTTCTTCCTGCACCCGGGAGGCGGCTTCAGCTGGTGCTACTCGGGACTGGTCCGCCACCTCGGCGCCGATGTGCCGGTCTACGGGGTCCAGGCCCGCGGCCTCGACGGCGCCGGACCGCTCCCGGCGTCCATGGACGAGATGGTCGAGGACTATTGCGCCCGGATCCGCTCCGTGCAGCCGCACGGTCCCTACCGGCTCGCCGGCTGGTCCTTCGGCGGGCTGACCGCGCAGGCGCTGGCCGTCCGGCTGCGGGCGGAGGGCGAGGAGGTGGGGATGCTCGCGGTGCTCGACTCCTACCCGCCGGGGGAGCACAGTGACCACTCCGAGCCGGTGGAGCACGAAGTGGTCGCGAACAATCTGCGGGCCATGGGGTTCACCTTCGACATGGACGAGCTCATAGCAGACCAGGAGCGGGTTCTGCTGCGCTTCCGGGAGTTCCTGCAAGGGGGAAATCACCCCATGGCTCACCTCGACCACCTCGAGGCCCAGGACGTGCTGGCCCTCAAGGACGTCTACGTGAACAATGTCCGGATCATGCGGTCTTATGTGCCCCAGTTCTTCGACGGGGACATGCTTTTCGTGTCCGCGGACCGGAAACCCGCGGACCGGGAAACCCTGCTGAATGTCAACTTGTGGCAACCCCTGATAGGCGGGTCGATCGAGATCTGCCCCGTAGACTCGAATCACGGAGATCTGATGACCGATGCCCGTAATGCGGCCCGTATCGGACGTTTTCTCGCCGACCGGCTGTGAGCCGTGAAGGTACGTCAAGCGCAAGAGAAGAATTCTTCGAGAAGGAGCGATCTCATGAGCACCAACCCCTTCGAGGACCCCGAGGGCACCTATCTCGTGCTCGTCAACGATGAGGGGCAGCATTCTTTGTGGCCGGCGTTCGTCGAGGTTCCTCAGGGCTGGCGCACGGTCCTGGCCGACGCCACGCGGGACGCGGCGCTTGAATACGTGAACACCAACTGGACCGATATGCGCCCCAAGAGCCTGATCGCGGCCATGGAAGGCGCCGGCGCGGCCTGAGCCGCGGCGCCGCCGCACCCGCTGACCGCCGTGTGGCCCGCCCCGCCGGGACGCCTCCGACGCGTCGCATCCGACGGGCGGGCCACACCCATGCCCGCGTATCCGGAAGACCAAGGAGAAGGGAGGAGCGAGATGCCGGTCATGCGTGTCAACGGAATACAGCTCCACTACGAGGAAGCCGGCGAGGGCGAGCCGGTCGTGATGATCCAGGGGACCGGCGCCGGCCGCACCGTGTGGCAACTGCACCAGGTGCCGGCCCTCACCGCCGTCGGATTCCGCGTGATCACCTTCGACAACCGGGGCATACCGCCGACCTCGGGGTGGACCGCGGGGTTCACCCTCCAGGACATGGTCGGCGATGTGGCGGGGCTCATCGAGCACCTCGGGATCGGTCCCTGCCGGGTCGTCGGCACGTCCCTGGGCGCCTTCGTCACCCAGGAGCTCGCGCTGTCCCGGCCCGATCTCGTGCGCCAGGCCGTCCTCATCGCCACCCGGGGCCGCACCGACGCGCTGCGGGCCGCCATCACGCGTGGCGAGATCGAACTGTATGACGCGGAGGTGGAACTCCCGGTCCGGTACGCCGCCGTGGTACGAGCCCTGAAGTCGCTGTCGCCGCGCACCCTCGACAACGGGGCGGCCATGGCCGACTGGCTCGACCTGTTCGAGCTCTCGCCCGCGGGCGGTCCCGGGCATCGGGCCCAGATGGAGTTGAGCACGCTGGACCATCGGCTCGAGGCGTACCGGGGCATTCAAGTCCCCTGTCAGGTCATCGCCTTCGCGGACGACCTGATCACCCCTCCGCACCTGGCGCGCGAGGTCGCCGACGCCATCCCGGGAGCCGAGTACGAACTCATCGAGGGCTGCGGGCACTACGGCTATCTGGAAGACCCCACGACGGTGAACAAGGCGATGGTGGAGTTCCTCACCGGGACGGCCGCCAACTGACGGCCATGGGATGCCGAGCGGCGCGGGAAGGAGAAGAGGGGGGAGGCTCCCGACCGGGGGTATCGGGACGGCCCTCCCCCCTCGTCAGAGGGGCAGTTCGGCCACTACCGCCGAGGGTGGCCGGGCGACGCGCTGGGCGCCCCGTCCCTGCCCGTCTCCGGCCCGGGGGACTGCGGGCACGAGGCCGTCGGCGCATCGGCACCCCCTCCGGTCGGAGCCGATACGGAGGAGAGCCGCCGACCGGTCCTGGACGTGCCGCCGGGCCACCAGTTCCACGGGCCGAGTGCCGTCATCAGCGCCGGCAGCACGAAGATCCGGATGACCACGGCGTCCAGCGTGATCGCCGCCGCGAGTCCCACGCCCAGCTGTTTGAACTCGACCGCGTTGAGCGTGCCGAAGATCGAGAACACGGCGACCATGACGATCGCGGCACTGGTCACGACGCCCGCCGAGCGAACGATGCCCTCCCGTACCGAGTCCTTCACGGACGAGCCGGCCAGGGCCATCTCCCGGATCCGGCTGACCACGAACACGTGATAGTCCATGGACAGCCCGAAGAGCACCACGAACAGGAACAGCGGAAGCCAGGACACCACCGTGCCCGAGCTGTCGAAGTCGAGCAGCCCCTCCGCCCATGTGTGCTGGAAGACCGCCACCAGGACACCGAACGAGGCCGCCGCGGAGAGCAGGTTCAACAGCACCGCGGACAGCGCCACGGCCAGAGAGCGAAAGATCACCGCCATGGTGCCGAAGGTCAGCAGCAGCACGAAGCCCACCACCCAGGGCATGCGCTCCTCCAGATGGACCGTGAAGTCGGCGCCCTGGGCCACCGCGCCGCCGACCGCGCTCTCGGCGTCCGGGACCTCCTCCAGCGCCTGGGGCACCCATCCGCGCAGCACCTTCATCGACTCGGTGGCCTTGGGGTTCTTCGGCGGGTACGGCGTGCCCACATCGACGGTGTGCACCCGGTGGTCCCCGGACTCGCGGATCACCGGCGTCTGGTCGTGGGCGAACAGGCTGTTCCCCTCGGCGCGGGCGATCAGTCCCCGCAGGGCCGCCTCGACCTGGCCGGCCTCGTCGGCGGGAGCCCGTACCGCCACCGTGTGCACGGTTCCCTCGCTCGGGAAGGCATCGGTGAGCCGGTCCGTCGCCCGCACGATCGGGATGTCCCGTGACAGGTCGTCCTGGCCGGGCTGCTTGAGCCTCATGTCCAGGGCGGGCAGGGCGAGCAGCAGCAGCGCGCCGATGGAAACCACCAGCGTGAGAACCGGTTTGAGCAGCGCCGGGCGCAGCAGCGCCGGCCACATCCGCGACTCGCCGGAGCGCATCGTGAGCCGCCACAGGAAAGGCACCCGGGGACGGTCCACCCAGCGGCCCAGCTTGGCGAGGAGGGCGGGCAGCACGGTCACCGAGCCGAGGACCGCGACCGCCACGACGATGATGGAACCGGTGGCCAGGGAGGCGAAGGTGGCCTCCTGGGCCAGGTACAGCCCGGCCATCGCGACGATCACGGTGGTGCCGGACACCACGACCGTGTGCCCCGACGTCTCCGCCGCGATCTCGATGGCGTCGAGGTGGGACTTGCCCTTACGGCGCTCCTCCCGCTCGCGCTTGAGGTAGAAGAGGGAGTAGTCGACGCCGACGGCCATGCCCATGAGCAGGATGACATTGCTCACCGCGCTGGTCTCCGGCAGCACATGCGAGGCCAGGGACGACAGGCCCATCGCGGTGACCACACAGGACAGCGCGAGCAGCACGGGCACTCCGGCGGCGATGATCGCGCCGAAGACCACCAGCAGGATCAGCAGGGTCAGCGGAACGCTGATCAGCTCAGCCCTCCTGAAGTCCTCGCCGATGGTGTCCGACATGCCCTTCACCGTGGAACCGTCGCCCACCTGCTCGATCTTGAGCCCGTCGTGGGCGCGATCGGCCTCGGCACTCACGTCCAGCAGCGGACGGACCCGGTTCATGGCGTCGTCCTCGTCACCGGTCATGGTCACCGGTACCAGCAGGGCCTTGCCGTTCGGTGCGGGAACCGGCTCACCGACGCTCCGCACCTCGGGCAGTTCCTTCATCCGGTCGGTGATGTCCTGGGCCGCCCGCCGCGCTGCCCGCCGGTCCAGCTTCCCGCCCGTATCGGCGGTGATGAGCACGTTCTCCTCGGGCCGCTCGGTGAAATCCCCCGAAGAAACGATCTTGCCTGCCCGGCCCGACTCCCGGACCCCGGACTCCTCGGAATCGAGCTTGTCCGAACCGGTGGCGCCGCCGAGGAAGAGACACAGGGCGACGAACACGACCCACAGCCCGATCGCCGACCACGGGTGTGTGGCGCTCCATCGGGCAACCCGTAACGTCGCCGGTTTCTTTCGCACCGTCTCTATCCTCCCAATGTCGCTGAACCCTCGGGGCAGCTGACGGGTTTATGACGCTGAAAGGTTAGTTCCGTGGCCCGGACGTCGATACGGGGTAAACCGCCTCGGTAGTCATTGTTTCCCGCAACTGTCACCCTGTGGGGAACCGCAGGGTGACAGTTGCGGGAAACCGTACTCGCCCAGGCGAAAACTTGACCGGAGGAAACCGCGGCCATTAGTTTGATATCCCGGTTCGTCCTTTCCGGTGGATCAGAAAATCCATTGGCAAGTAAATGCCGCACCATTATGCGAATCAAGGGGAAACAATGGAAACCACGGTCCTCACTCGGCAGCATGTTGCCAAGATCGTCCAGGAGAAGGGTTTAGACCTTTTCATGGACCGGATGATCGACCGGCTCGATGAGGCGTTCCGTGAGGAGAGCCGGCGGGGCGTCACCCCGGCGCGGGACGGATTCCTGCGCGGTCCGGAGAACACGGCCATCCTCGAATGGATGCCCCACCACCAGCCCGGCGACTCGACCACCATCAAGACCGTGGCGTACACCCCCACGAACCCGTCCACCCATCAGCTGCCCACCATCGTGGGCACGATGGCCCGCTACGACGACGTGACCGGCAGTCTGCTGGCCATCGGCGACGGCATCCTGCCCACCGCCGTCCGCACCGGCGCCGCCTCCGCCATCGCGAGCCGCCTGCTGGCCCGCCCCGACAGCCGGGTCCTCGGCCTGGTGGGCGCCGGCGCCCAGGCGGTGACCCAGACCCACGCCCTGAGCCGGGTCTTCCCGCTGGACCGCGTCCTCGTCCACGACATCGAGCCCGCGCACGCCGAGTCCTTCGCCGAGCGCGTGGAATTCCTCGGAATCGACGTGGAGGTGGCACCGGTCACGGAGATCGAGGCGGCGTCGGACATCATCTGCACCGTCACCTCGGTCGGGGTCGGGGACGGCCCGGTCCTCCAGGGCCGGCGGCTGCGCCCGCACGTCCACATCAACGCCATAGGCGCCGATCTGATCGGCAAGTACGAGGTGCCGCGGTCCGTGCTGAAGTCCGCCTTCGTCATCCCGGACCACCGGGGGCAGGCGCTGCGCGAGGGCGAGTGCCAGCAGCTCGACGCCGGAGACCTGGGCCCCGAGCTGCCCGAGCTGTGCGCCGACCCGGCGCTCGCCGAGGCGCGGCGGGAGGGGCTGACCGTCTTCGACTCCACCGGATTCGCCCTGGAGGACCACGTCGCCTTCGACGTGCTCCTCGAACTCGCGGAGGAAGCCGGCATCGGCGACCGGGTGCAGGTGGAACACCTGCCGGAGGACGCGCTCAACCCGTACTCCTTCCAGTGACGGAACCGGGCTGTGCCCGCCCGGACATGGCCGGGCCCCGGACAGCCCGGCGGTGTGCCAGGCGCCGAGAGGTGTCCGACGGCGTGCGGGACGACGCCGTCGGACACCTCGGTACGCGTGCCGTCATCGACCGCGCGGCTCAGGACTCCAGATACCGCAGGACCGCCAGGATCCGCCGGCTGTAGCCGGCGGTGTGCGACAGCTCGAGCTTGTCGAAGATCGTGTTGAGGTTCTTCTCCACCGAGCTCAGCGAGATGTGCAGCTTCTGCGCGATGGCCGTGTTGGTGTGACCCTGCGCCAGGGTCTCCAGCACACTTCGCTCGCGCGGGGTGAGCTGGGCGAGCGGGTCACCGTGCGTGGTACGGATGACCAACTGGCGCACCACCTCCGGGTCGATGGCCGCGCCGCCCGCGTGAATTCGCTCCAGCGCGTCCAGGAACTCCTCGACCTGGGCGACGCGGTCCTTCAGCAGGTACCCGACCCGCTCCGCGTTGGCGGCCAGCAGCTGGGCCGCGTAGTTGCGCTCCACATGCTGTGACAGCACGAGCAGGCTTATCCGGGGCCAGCGCTTGCGGATCTCCAACGCGGCCCGCAACCCGTCGTCGGTGTGTGTCGGCGGCATCCGGATGTCGACGACGACCATGTCGGGCGTCTGCTCCTCGACCTCCTTCATGAGCGACACCGCGTCACCCACCGCCGCGACGACCTCATGGCCCTCCTCGACGAGCAGGCGTACCAGCCCCTCCCGTAGCAAGGTCGAGTCCTCGGCGAGGATCACGCGCATGGAAGCTCCGCGGTAATGGTCGTGGGTCCCCCGAGGGGGCTGTCGATGTGCAGCAGACCGTCGAGCGCGCCCACCCGGCTGCGCAGCCCGGTGAGGCCGCTGCCCGATGGGTCCGCCCCGCCGGTGCCATTGTCCTCCACCCGCACCAGGAGCACCGCTCCGTACGACGCGAGCCGGATGGAGATCGCCGTGGCACCGGAGTGCTTGGCGGCGTTGGTCACGCACTCCGACACCACGAAGTACGCGGCGGTCTCCACCGTCTGCGGCAGCGCACCGTCGACCTCGAAGTCCATGCGGATGGGAATGGAGCACCGCTCGGAGACCCCGCTGAGTGCTTCCTTCAGCCCCAGGCTGTCCAGGGCGGACGGATAGATCCGCCAGGTGGCCTCACGGAGTTCGGTGATGACCTCCTGGGACTCCTGGTGCGCCTGGTGCAGCAAGGCGTCCACCTGCTCGGGGTTGCGGCCACGGCTGCGGCGCGCCCGGCCGAGCAGCATGGCGAGTGCCACCAGGCGCTGCTGGATGCCGTCGTGGAGATCGCGCTCGATGCGGCGGCGCTCGGCGTCGACGGCTTGGACCACCGCGGCCCGGCTGGTGGCCAGTTCGTCGATGCGCTGCCGCAGGAACTCCTGCTCGGACGGTCCGAAGCACTCGCGGGCCAGCTTGGCGTCCAGCGCCGCCAGGGAGTAGATGCCCTGCACGTCGAGGAAGAGCAGCACTCCGCCGAGCAGCGCCTGGGTGAGGAGTTCCTGGAGGTCGAGGCGGCCTTGGACCAGCCGCAGGGCCAGTACGGCGGCGAGGATGACGCCGAACCCCAGCAGCCCCACGACGATGGTGTACAGCAGCCCCGTGTAGCTGCGGATCGCCAGATAGCGCAGGACCTTCTGGTCGGACGACTTGTAGTGCTCGGGGAAACGATCTCCGCAGAAGACGAAGCGGCGCACCCGGTCCAGCCCCGCGACCCGGCGGGCCCCGGAGGCGAGCGCGGTCAGGGCGCGGGGCCGGGTGCGCGGCCACAGCAGGAAGGCCGCCAAGGCGGTGCCGACGACCAGCAGATAGAGGAATCCGAGCATGGCCGTACAGCAGCCGAGCAGTGCTCCCGGAATCTTGCGTGGCCACGAGGGTTCCGCCGCCCCCCTGTCGTCGTGCTGACCGGGTGAGCCGAGTAGCAGGTGATGAGTGGCGGTATTCGTCGGATCCCCCTGCACGGGGGCAGAGCCTAGCCCGGCCGCACAGCCCGGGCAAGATCGCCCAAGCTGTGGCGTGAACAGAGCGGAGGGGCCGGGCCGCGCGTCATGGCTCATGAAGCGTGGTGCCGCCGGTCGCGCCCGCGGAAGCGCATGACCACATAGACCACTATGGCCACCAGAACCGCGGCCAGGACCACCTTGGAGAGCACACCGACGTAGGTCTCCACCTCGTCCCACTGATCGCCCAGCCAGTAACCGGCCATCACCAGCACCGTGTTCCAGACCAGGCTGCCCAGCGTGGTCAGCAGGGCGAAGACCGGCAGCGGCATGCGCTCGACCCCGGCCGGAATGGAGATGAGGCTACGGAAGATGGGCACCATGCGGCCGATGAACACCGCCTTGGTGCCGTGCCGCTCGAACCATTGCTCCGTACGGTCCAGATCGGACGTCTTCACCAGCGGCAGCTTCGCCCAGATGGCGTGCATGCGCTTACGGCCGACGAGCATGCCGATCCAGTACAGCACCAGCGCGCCCACCACCGAGCCGAGGGTGGTCCAGAACAGCGCGGAGGCCAGGCTGATCACACCCTGACCCGCCGCGAACCCGGTCAGGGGCAGGATCACCTCGCTGGGCAGCGGTGGGAAGAGGTTCTCCAGCGCGATGGCCAGACCGGCTCCCGGCCCGCCCATCGCGTCCACGAGGTCCGCGGCCCAGCCGGCGATGCCGTCCGAGGGCTCCTGGGGCAGAGCCAGGGTCATCAAGTGCATGCGTGGTCTCCAACATGGCGGTCCGGCGCCGTGGCGCCTCCCGCCCCGACGCCTGCCAATCTAGAAACCGCGGACCGGCGAGGACATGAGGATTGCCGCCCGACCCGGTGGTGTTCTCCGCAGCGCTGACCCTGCGGGAAACCGCAGATCAGCCAGGTTCCGGGCGGTCCAGGCACACCATGCGCGCGCGGCCCCGGGGGGACCGGCGCAGGGAATCGCCTAGACATAACGCGGAACGATCACCCCATGGCGGGGGTGCCGGGAGGCTGGGCTTCCCCGCCGTCTCCGGGCGGGCGCGCCATGCGCGCGCCATGCGTTCCGGGGACGCCGGAGGATGAGGAACCACTGAGGAAGCGTGAGCAAATGGGAATGACCAGGTCGAAGAGGAACGTCGTCGGCTGGATCGTCGGCATGTGCGTGATGGCGGCGGGGCCGGCCCTCGCGGGGTGTTCGTCGGACTCGACGAAGGCAGAGGACACGAAGGACACGAACAGCTCGACCCCGACGGCCAGGGCCACCCCATCCCCGAAGGGGCGGTCCGGTGATCAGTCCACGGTGCGGGGGGCGGTGGCCACGTGGGTGACCGCGGTCGTCGAGGACCGTCCCCAAGAGGCCTGCCTGGTCATGGCGACACCGGCCGCCAACGGGTCTCCCGCGAAGCCCGGCACCGAGGCGATGTGCGGAGGCGATGGGCCGGAGGCGCGACGGATGGAGAAGCAAATCCACCGCATGCACACCGCGTTCACGCCTGATCAGCCGAAGAATCCCCCGACGGTGAAGGTTGCCGAGGTCCCGGTCACCGGCAAGAAGGCGACAGTCGACGGTGAGCAGGTCACCGTGGACGGTCAGACATTGAAGGCCATCGTCCTGTCGCACTCCACCGGAGTGGAGGAGGGCCAGATCGGTATCAAGATCGAGGCCGGAGTCGTGGCAGGTCGCTGGTACGTGACGGACCTGGGTTTCTCCGTCGGCTGACTGTGTGCGGCCGGCGTGTGGTCGTCGTGCGGTTGCGGCTTTCGGGGAGTGCGGTGGTGGTGATGACGAGCGCGATGGCTGCGAGGATCGTGATGTAGATGCCGGGTGCCAGTTGTCCGAAGTGCTGGGTGAGGAGGGCGCCGAGGAGTGGGGCCGTGCCGCCGAATACGGCGTAGGCGGTGTTGTAGGCGAGTGCCGTGCTGGTGGTGCGGATGTGAGGTGGGACGAGTTCCACGGCCATGATGGTCGCCGGCATGCCGATGAGGGCGGCGGGGATGACGAGCAGGGCCTCCGCGGCCAGTGTGGTGAGGAGCGTTCCGCCGCCGGCGAGGACGTAGGCGGGAACGGAGCCCGTGACCGCGATGACCACTCCGGTGATCAGTAGTGGTTTGCGTCCGATGCGGTCGGTGAGAGCGCCGGTGAGGATGCACAGGCCCGTACACAGCAGGAGGGCGGTGCCGCCTGCGACGAGTACGGTGGTCTCGGTGAGGCCGCCGGTGGTCGTGAGGTAGGTGGGCAGGTAGCCCAGGAGGTTGTGGACGACGACGGCGAGGAGGGTGAAGATGGTGAACAGAATGAGGAAGAGGCGCCAGTCGCGGAAAGATTCCCTGACGGGGCTGGCCGATGTTTCGCCGTGCGCCTCCAGGTTCCGGAAAGTGCTGGTCTCCTCGAGGCTGAGACGCATGTAGAGGCCGACCAGGGCCATGAGGCCTCCGAAGAGGAAGGCGATCCGCCAGGTCCATTCCGTATAGGCGTGTGGTGACGCGGAGTGGAGGGCGAGGAGCGCGAAGGCGGCGAATGCGGAGCCGATGAAGGTGGCGCTGCCTACGGCGCTGATCCACAGTCCGCGTTTGTTCGGAGGGGCTTGTTCCATGACGTAGGACGCCGCGCTGGTGTATTCGGCTCCCATTGATATTCCTTGGGCGAGCCGGCAGCTCAGCAGCAGCAGCGGGGCGGCGATCCCGGCTGTGGTGTAACCGGGCAGCAGCGCGATCGCGGCGGTCGAGATCGCCATGATCAGGACCACAGTGGACAGCGCGGTGCGCCGGCCGAGACGGTCGCCGATGCTGCCGAAGACGGCGGCGCCGACGGGGCGTACCACGAAGGCGATGCCGTAGACGGCCAGGGTCGACAGGATCGCCAGGGTCGGGTTGCCCTCGGGGAAGAAGTGTTTGGCGATGATTGTCGCTGAGGAGCCGTAGATGACGAAGTCGTAGGACTCGACGGCGTGCCCGATCATGGCGGCGCCGAGAATTTTCTTTTGCACCACAGCTCCCTGGGAGAAGGATGGGATGTTGTGAAGATGCTTCTGGCGTGCGCTGTTGCGTGGGTCAGCGATTCACCAGATTTTCTCGAGCACCCGTAGCGCGTTGCCGCCGATGACCGCGGAGATGTCCTGGTCCGAGTACCCGTGCTTGACGAGCCAGCGGGTGATGTTGCGGAAGCATTCGCCGGGGTTTTCCAACCCGGCTACGGATTCGATGGTCTCGAATTCAGGACCGGAACGGATGGTGTCGGCGACTCCCCATTTCTGGCTCATCACGTGATGCAGGTCCAGGTGGTCTCCGAAGAAGGTGTCCGGACCGAACCCGACGTGTTCGATGCCGACCAGGTCGACGCAGTAGCGGAAGTGGTCCATGACGGACTCGATGGTGTGACGGCGGTGCCGCGGGCTGACGGTGGTGTAGGGGGCCGCTTCGATGCCGATCATGCCGCCTGCTTCGGCGCAGGCGCGGATGACCTCGTCGGGTTTCATCCGGGCGGTGTTCCATAGTCCCCGGGCACCGGCGTGTGTGATCAGTGGGGGTTTGTCGCTGGCCTCGATCACCTCGAGCGCGGTCCGGTCCCCGGCGTGCGAGAGGTCGATGGCGATGCCGAGCTGGTTCATCCGGCGGACCGCGCGCCGTCCGAGTGCGGTCAGGCCGCCGTCGGCCTCCTCTCGCAGTCCGCTGCCGAGGGAGTTCGCGTCGCTGTAGGCGATGCCGATCTGCCGGACGCCCAGTCCGTGGAGTACGTCGAGCCGGTCGATCTCGTTCTCGATCAGTGCCGCTCCCTCGAGGCCCGCGACCACGGCGAGTCGGCCATCGGCGTGCGCGCGCCGGATGTCGGCGACCGACTCGGCGCGGATGACGTAGTCCTGGTGGGCGAAGTCGCACCAGCGCATTCCCAGGTCGGTGATGACGTCATCCCACTTCCACCCGTTCCGGGACTCGCAGGCGCCCCAGCCGAGGTTGTCGAACACGGCGTCCAGTCCGGACCGGCTCAGTCCTTCGTAGCCGTAGGCGAGGCGGGCCTCGCGGTTCCACTGGAGCAGCTCCGTCTTGGCCTGCTGGGGGAGGCGCACCGGGTGGTCGTGGAGCGAAATCGCGATGCTGTCGGTCAACAGGCGCTCAGCCCGGGCCAGTTCGTCGGCGGTCAGTCCGAGGTCGTGCTCGGGCAGCCGGTCCACATCGGCCGAGGGTGTGAACTCGGTGTAGTCCTTTCCGGCTTCCAGGTATGAGAAGGACCGGTAACCGGTATAGCGCTTGGTCGCCATCGCGACTTCGCCTCCATGTGGGTGTGGGCGTACTGCTTGCGAAACAGCGTGCTGTCGGCGGGACTCGGGTGAGGGGCCCGTGCCGAAGTGAGGGCGGGGAGGCCTGTGGCGTGCCCGGGCCGGCGGCACCGAAGCCCCGGAGCGACGCGCCTCGGCGTTGCTGTGACCACGGTGGCGGTGACGGTGGCCCCGGGCGTGCGCGGTGCAACTCCTGTTGTTCAAAAATACGGAACGCGTGTGCTGCATCCCGGAACGAATCTGAGGGGAGTGTGGTGGTTCTGTCAACCGTCGCGCGGGACTCTTCGCCGGCCGGAGCCCTGCTGGTCGGCACCCCGTCAGGGCCGGTGACCGTCGATTGACGGGTGCGTGACGCCGACCTATCGTTCCGTATCCCGGTACGCTGTTCAATATGGCGGCACAAAGAGTCGCGTGCTCATGCCGGGCAATCGGAAGAAGTGGAGAGGTAGAGCCGATGACGACGGCATCCATGGCCTGGACCCCGATTCGCCTCAGGGAACTGTCGGTACCCAATCGGGTGTGGCTCTCACCGATGTGCCAGTACTCCGCGAACGGGTTCGGCGCCCCGACCGACTGGCACATCGCCCACTACGGGGCCCGGGCGGCAGGGGGTGTGGGCATGGTCATGGTCGAATGCACCGCCGTCGCTCCCGATATGCGCACCACGGCACAGGATCTCGGCCTGTACACCGAGGGCCAGGTGATCGGCCATCGGCGATTGGCGGACGCCATCACCTCCATCGGGTCGGTGGCGGCTGTACAGCTGGGGGTCGCGGGTCGCAAGAGCTCGCACGGCGTGCCGTGGGCGAACGACGGGACCCGGAACTCGATACCACCGGACGACGGCGGCTGGCAGCCGCTCGCGCCCTCCCCGGTCGCGTTCGCCGGTCTGGCCGTTCCGGCCGAGATGACCACGAAGGACGGAACGCGGGTGTTGGAGGACATCGAGCGGGCCGCCCGCAACGCCCATCGCGCGGGTTATGGGGCCATCGAACTGCACGGGGCGAATGGATATCTGCTCCACGAGTTCCTCTCGCCGCTGGCCAATCACCGTACCGACGAGTGGGGAGGCGACCCGGAGCGGCGGATGCGGTTCCCGCTGGAGATGGTGAAGGCCGTTCGCGCGGGCTGGCCGGAGGACAAGCCGGTCCTCGTCCGTTTGCCCGCCGCGGATCTGCTGGAGGGCGGTCTCACCGCGGACGACATGGCCTTGGTCGCGACCCGCATGGGCGAGGCGGGAGTTGACATGATCGACCTCGTGACCGGCGCACTCGTTCCGGAGGCCCTCCGGGTTGCCGAGCCCTTGCACAACGCCCAGTACGGTCCGCGCTTTCGTGCGGCGGGAGTCCTCACGGCGGCATCCGGCATGATTTCGCAGGCGCGCCATCTCGATCAGGCGGTCCCGGAGCTGGTGGACGCGGTGCTGGTCGGCCGGGCGATGCTGCGCGACCCGTATTGGGCGCTGCGTGCCCTCGACGCCGAGCCGCGAGTGTCATGGCCGAAGCAATACCACCGCGCGTTCTGAACCGGTCGGCGGCCACGGCGAGCACCGTCGCGGTATCAGGTGTGACCGTACCGAAACGACGTCCGACGACCGCTGGGGTGTTACCCTGACCAGGCCATGCGCGCAGATCACTCCGCCGACGGCCCGGCCGCCCGGGGGAGCGCCGGCAGCAGCCCCCGCTCCTCGATGAACAGTGTGCTGAGCACCCTTCGCGTCTTCGAGGAAGTCGCCGTGCGCCAGCCGATCGGCGTGTCGGAACTGTCGCGAGCGATGCGCATTCCGAAGAGCTCTGCCCAGCGGTGCCTGGTGACGCTTCAGCAAGCCGGCTGGTTGAGGATCGTCGACCCGGAGCGCGTGCGGTGGGGGGTGACCACCAAGGCCCTCGTGCTCGGGTTGCGCAGCGCCGGCGAGCATGATCTGCGGGAACTGGCCGGGCCGGTCATCAAGCGCCTCGCCGCCGAGACCGACGAGACCGTCCTCCTCGGCCTGCGCGACGGTGGTGAGTACCTCCTCATCGCGCGGGAGGACAGCACACAACTCATCCGCGTGTTCCTGGAAATCGGTACGCGGGTGCCGCTCCGCGCCAGCTCGGCCGGTTGCGCGATCATGGCGCGCATGGAACCGGGCGAGGTGGACGAACTCTTGAAGCCCGAGCTGGAGGAGTTCGCGGACGCGCCGGTGCCGACTTCCGGGGAATTCCGGAAGGAGATCGCCCGGACGGTCAAGCGCGGATACGCGCTGGACATGTCGTCGTGGTACCGCCCACACGTCTCCTCCATCGGAGCGGCAGTCACGAACGCCGCTGGACGGCCGATCGCGGCGGTCACGCTGGCGATTCCGCAGATGCGTTACGTCCGCTCGCGGGAGAAGACACTCGCGCGAATGGTGGTCGCGGCCGCGGACGAGATCAGCACGTTGGTCTCGTCCGCCTGACCGGCAGGTCGGCCCTGCTCGTGACGGTGCCCGGCAGCAGCCCACCGACGTCGACGACCACTGCCCCACCCATGCCCCATGACCACGCACGTAGTCAGGCGGCCGTGCCTTCCGGGCGGGTCGGCCCGGCGCCGCCGTCGGCCCAGACGGTCTTGACATGCGGATCGACCCATTCCTAGCCTGTGCTGTATGCAGGCACACTGTGCCGCAATATGGCACGCACGTTCGGAGGTGAGAGCCTCGCCTTCCAGAACGGCGACGATGGGGGTGTTCGTGACTTCTTCAGCTGGCGCGACCGTCGGCACGTACGACCCGGTCGAGTTCGAAGGACTGCGGTTCCACACGGCGGTGGAGCGGTTCCGCAGCGGTGCTGACACGCCGCGGGATTACCTGGAGCGTTGCCTTTCGAGGATCGCCGAACTCGAGTCCACCGTGCGAGCCTGGGTCGTGATCGAGGAGTCGGGTGCGCGCGAGCAGGCTGACGCCAGTACCCGTCGCTACCGTCGAGGGGAGCCGCTCTCCCTCATCGACGGTATGCCCATCGGGATCAAGGACGTGCTCGAAACGAAGGACATGCCCACCGAGTACGGCTGCGCCGCGTACGCGGGCAACTTCCCGAAGCGGGACAACGCCGCGGTGTGGGCACTGCGGCAGGCGGGCGCCGTCCTGGTCGGGAAAACCGTCACCACGGAACTGGCCGGCCCGGAACCCGGACCGACGACCAACCCGTTCAACCCGAAGCACACGCCGGGTGGGTCGTCGTCCGGCTCGTCGGCGGCCGTCGGGGCGTCGATGGTGCCCGCGGCGATCTCCACACAGTCCGGCGGGTCGCTCATGCGGCCTGCGAGTTTCTGTGGGAACTGGGGTCTGAAGCCGTCACGCGGAGCCATCAACCGCGGTGAACGGCAGACCGCGAGCACGACGGCCCACGGCGTGGTGGCGGCGTGCCCCGAGGACATGTGGCAGGTGGCCATCGAGATCGCCCGTCGCGTGGGCGGCGATCCCGGTTGGCCGGCGTTGCGCGGGCCCTCCACACCGCCACCGGCCCGAAAGCCCCTCACCCTCGCCGTCATGGAGACCGAAGGCTGGGACCGTCTGGACGATCGGAGCCGCGAAGCGTTTGACCGGGTGACTCGACAGATCGAGGCCCGCGACGTGACTGTGCTCCGCCGGGGCGACGAACCACTGGTCGAGCGATTCGAGCGGGCGCTGGTCGGTGCTACCGAGTTGACCAGCCTGATCCTCGCACGCGAGCATCTGTGGGCCTTCCGCGACCTGGTGGAGGCGCACCCGGACCGCATCAGCGCGCGAAGCAAGCGCTTCTTCATCGAAGCCGGGGAGAGGCTGGGTGCGGCAGGCTACGAACGGGCATTGCAGGACCGCGAAGTCGTGCAGGCGGCCTTCGCGGGTCTGGGCGGCGTCGTGGACGCCGTCGTCGCGCCGACATCCACCGGCTCGGCGCCGCAGTGGCTCGGCGATGTCGCCGGAGAGCCGCCGGCGCGGTGGCCGACAGGGGACCCGGTATTCAATACCCCGAGCTCGCTCTTGGGCGCCCCGGCCGTGAACGTTCCGCTCATGGCGGTCGGCGGGTTGCCCTTCGGCCTTCAGGTGATGGGGCAACCGGGCACTGATGCCCGCGTGGCCGCCATCGCACGCTGGCTGGGTGAGGCCATTGCGCCGGTCGTCGTCTGACGCGGGCGAACGTGCGGTCCCGGAACGTGGAGGGCCGCCGTGGTGGCACGCTGATGCACGTCGTCGACGCAGTGGCCGCCCGCTTCCCGGACTCATACGCGGTGCGGGGTCCCGAAGCGGACGGCGACCCCGGGGGAGTAGAGCACGCTCACCGGCGGGCCCGTCATGGCCGGCAGACCGGCGGTGGTGATCAGGCCGTCGTCGAGGTCGAGCAGCTCGGCCCGGTGCAGCGGCCACGGTGCGTGGTCGTTCGGCAGGTGCACCGTGCGGCCGTGCCATGCCACATGCAGACCCCACCGGGCGGTCAGGAACCGCTCCAGCCGTGTGGGCTCCGTGATGGCCCCGCCTATCCTCACCACGGCCCGGCTCGTGCGGCCCCGGGCCGCCGGGCGCCGTCCCGGGCCGCAGCTGTAGGTGATCACGTCGTTCTCGCGGCGCAGGCGCATCGTGGACCAGCGATAGGGCAGCCGGACGGTGAACCGGCCCACCAGCACGGGGAGCAGCCGGGCCGCGTCGAGGGAGCGGAACACCACACCGCGCCGGCCCTGCCCGTCCACCGAGTACAGCCGTACGTTCGTCTCGCAGAATGTGCCCAGATACGGCAGGCCGGGCCCCGGCCCGAAGCCCACGCCGCGCATCAGGAACGGGACCAGCCCGACATAGGTGACACCGTCCAGGGTGTCGGGGCGCGTACCGGCGGGCAGCAGCGGGGCCACGCGCTCCGGCTCCACCGGCCAGTGCAGGAAGGTGAGTTCATCCCAGCGCTGGACGAGGGTCGGCCGTCGCACGGGCCGTGGCGTGGACAGGGTGATCGGCTCGATCTCCATGGCCGGCGTCTTAGCACAGGAGGTCGAGCCGCCCGTCAGGCGGGCCCCGGATTACCGGGGCGGGGGACCGGTTCGGAGAACTCGGCGCGCACCGCCTCGGTGTGCTCGCCGAGTGCCGGCACCGGCCGCATCGGCGCCCTGCGGCCCGCCACCTCCACCGGCGGCAGCAGCCCCCGCAGCGGCCCGACCGGGGAGCCGAACTCGCCCCAGCGGTCGCGGGCCTCGAACTGGGGGTGGGCGGCGAACTCCGCGAGGTCGCGCAGCCGGGCGTTGGCGATACCGGCCCCGTCCAGCAGCGCGATCAGCCCCTCGGCGGTGTGGCCCGCGAAGCACGCCTCCAGCTCGGCCGTCAGCTCCTCGTCATGGGAGCGGCGCAGCGGATTGTCCGCGAAGCGCGGATCGCGGATCAACTCCGGGCGACGCAGCACCCGCTCGCACAGGGCCGTCCATTCACGGTCGCTCTGCACGCTCAGGAACACCTGACCGCCGTCCCCGCAGCGGTAGGCGCCGTACGGCGAGATGGACGGATGGCGGGCGCCGCTGCGGACGACTCCGGCGCCGCCGTACGCCTGGGCGAAGAAGGGGTGGCCCATCCACTCGCCCAGCGCGTCCAGCAGGCTCACGCTCAGGTCGGTCCCCGCGCCGGTGCGCTCCCGTTCGTACAGCGCGGTGAGGATGCCGGTGTAGGCGTACATCCCGCCCGCGATATCGGCGATCGAGATCCCGGGGCGGGCCGGTGCCTCCGGGCTGCCGGTGATCGACAGCAGCCCGGCCTCGCACTGGATGAGCAGGTCGTACGCCTTCTTCTCGCGGTACGGGCCGCTGTCCCCGTAACCCGAGATCGCGCAGGTGATCAGGCGGGGGTGGGCGGCCCGCAGCGTCTCCGCACCCAGGCCCAGCCGGTCCACCGCGCCGGGCGCCAGATTGTGCACGAAGACATCGGCTCGGGCGAGCATCGCCTCCAGCAGCGCCCGGTCGGTGCCGTCCTTGACGTCGAGGACGACGCTCTCCTTGCCACGGTTGACCCAGACGAAATAGGCCGACGCGCCCTTGACCTCGCGGTCGTACTCGCGGGCGAAGTCCCCGCGCCCCGGCCGCTCCACCTTGATGACCCTGGCCCCCAGATCGGCGAGCTGACGGGTGGCGAACGGGGCGGCGACGGCCTGCTCCAGGGCGACGACGGTGATGCCTTCCAGCGGGTGCGCGGGCACGGGCGGCTCCTTCGATGCGGGTAGCCCCTGTCTACCCCGTGCCGGGGGGCGGTCTACCCGGTGCCGGGCGCGGTCTGCCCGGTGCCGGGGCGGCGGTCGGACGCCGCCCGGCACGTCCGGCTCAGCCCAGCAGCCTCCGCAGATAGGCGATCTGCTCGGCCTGCTGATGGGTGCCCCCGCCCTCGTGGCCGTTGAAGGACCACACCTTGAGGTCCTTCTCACCGGCGTAGTGGTGATAGGCGGCGAAGCCGCAGGAGGTCGGGGTGGTCTCATCGCGCAGGGCGGTCGAGAACAGCGCCGGCGCGTTGGCGCGGACCGCGAAGTTGAGCCCGTCGAAGTGGTCGAGCGTGGCGAACACCCGCTCGACCAGCTCGCGCTGCCCGGCGCAGAACCGGGCCAGCTCACCGTAGGGGTCCTTGTCGGTGATCTCGACCGCTCGCCGGATATGGGTCATGAACGGGACATCCACCAGCGCCGCCGTCAGATCCGGCACCAGCCCGGCCGCCGCCAGGGCCAGCGCACCGCCCTGACTGCCCCCGCTGACCACGATCCGCGCGGGGTCCACCAGCGGATGTTCACGGGCGGCCTCCACCGCACGCACCGCGTCCGTGTACAGCCGCCGGTAGTAGTAGTCGTCCGGGGAGAGGATGCCGTGGGTCATCTTGCCCGGTGTCTCGGGCCCGGTGCCGCCTACCGGATCGGGGGTGACACCGGGGGAGTGCTGGACCCAGCCCTGGCCCCGGCTGTCCATCACGAAGACCGCGTAGCCCACCGAAGGCCACAGCAGCCAGTTGTGCGGCAGCCCCCGGCCGCCGCTGTAGCCGAGGTACTGCACCACGCACGGCAGCGCGCCCGCCACGTCCCGCGGGGCCAGCAGCCAGCCGCGTATCCGGTGCCCGCCGAAGCCGGAGAACTCCACGTCGTAGGTGTGCACACGGGTCAGTCCGGTGTCCTCCTCGGTGAACACCGCGTTCAGCTCGCGGGTGCGGGCCTCGGCGAGGGTCCGCTGCCAGAAGGCGTCGAAGCCGTCCGGCTCGGGCAGCGGGGGCCGGTAGGTGCGCAGCTGCTCCAGGGGCAGGTCGATGAACACGGTGGGCGGACCTCCGTAGCGATCGATGCGGTGAAGGGGGGTGCGGACAGGGGTCGATTGAGGAGTCGGGTCAGGAGTGAGGGGGAGGGGGCGGGGGGATACAGGGTCGTCCGGTCATCCGTGCAGTGTTCGACCCCTCGGTCATAAAGGAGCGCGGAGCGGCGGAGCGGTGCTGGACCGGACCATGAGCCGGGTGGACAGCTCGGTCCGGATGGCCTCCGGCACCTCGCCGGTCATCAGCCGCAGCAGTGTGCGCAGCGCCGCACCCGCCATCTCCGACAGCGGCTGACGGACCGTCGTCAGCGCGGGCGTGATCCAGCGGGCCTGCGGCAGATCGTCGAAGCCCACCACGCTGATGTCCCGCGGCACCCTCAGGCCCCGTCCCCTGACCGCCTGGTACACACCGGGCACCATCTGATCGGAGCAGACGAAGACGGCCGTGGGCGGCTCGGGCAGATCCAGCAGCTCACCCATCCGGTGGCGCGCCCCGGCCTCGCTGATCTCGCCGTAGCGCACATACGCCGACGGCACCGGCAACCCGGCCGCCGCCATCGCCGAACGGTAACCGGCGGCCCGGCCGCCGTCGCGCACCGCCCGCCCCGGACCGCCGAGCACCGCGATCCGGCGGTGGCCAAGACCGATGAGGTGCTCGGTCGCGGCCATCCCGCCCTGCCAGTTGGCGGCCGCCACGGACGGCACCCCGGGCGGCGGGTCGCTCGCGGGGTCGATCAGCACAAACGGGATCCGCCGCTCGTCGAGCCAGGAGTACTGGGCGGGGGCGAGCTCGATGAGGTGGAACAGCACACCCGAGCTGCCCCGGGCGTACAGCTTCTCCGGCCAGCCGTACTCGAGCCGGCCGCCCCGACTTCGGGTGGCCGCGGCCGAGACCACCACCTCGAGGCCCGCCTCGTGCGCGGCCTCCGCCGCGCCGTGCAGCACCGCCCCCGACCAGGCGCTGTCGAGCGAGTGCACCACCAGGTCGACGATCGCGGCCGGTTTGGGCGCCTCGCAGCGCGGCCTGCGGATGTACCCCAGGCGGTCCAGGACCTCGGTGACCCGGCGGCGGGTCTCGGGGGCCACGTCCTCCCGGCCGTTGACCACCTTCGACGCGGTCGGCACCGACACACCCGCCTCACGGGCGACGACCGCCAGCGTGGGCCCCGTCGATCCCGAGGAACGAGCCATTGAGACTCCCTTCCCTAACCGCCCACGTGGAACCCCTGACCGGGCAGCAATCGGTTACCAACCCTAAGGCCGCCTCAAGTCGCCGGGAAGACCCCGGTCGTCGGGGTGGCGACCCCGCTCGTCGGGGTGGCGGGCCCGCGACTCCTTGTCGCCGCCGCCCGCGATAAGGTTGCCCGCTTTTCGCGGGGTCCCGGGAGCCGTCGGGGCGTCTCGACCACGCGGCCCCCGCCCGCACGCGGCTCAGCGGTCGATCCGCGCTCCGTGCGGGCCCGTGTCCGGCACCTCCCCGACCCGCGCCGCGGCCGGGTTGAGCACCCGGGTGAGAAAGGCCCGGGTACGGGGGTGAACCGGATCGGACACGACCTGCTCGGGTCCGCCCTCCTCCACGATCACCCCGTCGTCCATGAACACGACCCGGTCGGCGACCTCCCGCGCGAAGCTCATCTCATGGGTGACGACCAGCATCGTCATCCCCTCGTCGGCCAGGGCGCGCATCACCGCGAGCACATCGCCGACCAACTCCGGATCGAGCGCCGACGTCGGCTCGTCGAAGAGCATCAGCTCCGGGTCCATCGACAGCGCCCGCGCGATGGCCACCCGCTGCTGCTGCCCGCCCGACAACTGCGCCGGAAAGGCCGACTCCTTGTCGCTCAGGCCGACGCGCCGCAGGGTCTCCCGGCCGATCCGCGCCGCCTCCGCCTTGTCGCGGCGCAGCACCCGCCGCTGGGCGATGGTGAGGTTCTCCAGGGCCGTCAGATGCGGAAAGAGATTGAACGCCTGGAACACCATGCCGATCCGCCGCCGCACCCGGTCGATGTCCACATCCGGGTCGGTGACCTCGGTCCCCGCCACGGTGACCGAGCCCGAGGTCGGCTCCTCCAGGAGGTTCACACACCGCAGCAGCGTCGACTTGCCGGATCCGGACGGGCCGATGACACAGACCACCTCGCCCCGCCGGACGGTGAGATCGATGCCCTTGAGCACCTCCAGCTCACCGAAGGACTTGTGCAGACCCGCCACCCGGATGGCGATGCCGTCCGCCTCGCCGGTCCCCTTCGTCCCGGTCGTCTCCTTCACGCCCGTCACCTCGCCTTCGCCGCACGGGCCTCGAGCCGCCGCACCAGGTGGCCGAGCGGAACGGTGATGATCAGGTAGCACACCCCGGCGACCAGGATCGGGGTGAGGCTGCGGTGCTGATTCAGCGCGTCCCGGCCGAACTTGGACAGCTCGTACTGGTCCAGGGAGAGCCCCAGCAGATAGACCAGGGAGGAGTCCTTGGTCAGCAGCACCAGTTCATTGGTGAGCGGCGGCAGGACGATCCGGAACGCCTGCGGGATGACGATCGACGCCATCGCCCGGCTGTGGGACATGCCCAGCGAACGCGCCGCCTCCATCTGCCCCTTGGGCACCGCCTGGATGCCCGCCCGCATCGTCTCCGCGATATAGGCGGCGCCGACGAGCCCCAGCGCCAGCATGACCGTGACATACCGGTCCAGCGCCACCTGGAAGGCGAGCGGCACCCCGAAGCCCAGCGCGATGAACACCAGCAGCGCGGGCACCCCGCGGAAGAACTCGATATAGGCCACCGCCAGCCAGCGGTACGGCGGCACCTGCGAGAGCCGCATCAGCGCCAGCACCACCCCGAGGACCAGGCCGAAGCCGAAGCCGAGCAGGGTGTAGACGACGGTGTTGACCAGGGCGGTGGTGATGATGTCGGGAAACAGGGACCGGGCGACCTCGGCGTCGAAGAACGCGCGCCGCAGCTCACCCCAGTCCGCGGCCAGGACGATGGCGAGCAGCAGGGCGATCAGCACGGCGTACTGCACCGCTCGTATCGCCCGCACTCGCTGCCGGCGGGTCATTGCCATAAGTGTGCGGACTCCTCAGCTCCGATGGCCGTCAGTGGGCGTCCGTCTTGGGCGCGGTGCCGAACCACTTCTTGTAGATACGGTCGTAGGAGCCGTCCGCCCGGGCGTCCTTCAGCACCGCGTTGATCTTCTTGCGCAGTGCGTCATTGCCGGTCCGCACGGCGATGCCGTAACTCTCGCCGGTGTCGAACTCGGCCGCCACCGCGGTGTCGGGGTTGTCCTTGACGTAGTCGTAGAGCACACCGTTGTCGTTGATGCCCGCGTCGGTCTGCCCGGTCTTGACGGCGGTCAGCAGCAGCGCGAGGTCCTCGAACTGGACCAGCTTCGCGCCCTTGGCGTGCTTCTGGGCGTAAGCCTCACCGGTGGTCCCCTGCTGGACCGCGAGCTTCTTGCCCTTGAGGTCGGCGAGGGAGGTGAACGGCTTGCCCTTGGCGGTGAGCAGCGCCTGTGTGGCCTCGAAATAGGGGGCGGAGAAGTCCAGGTTCTTCTCGCGCACGTCGGTGATGGTCATCCCGGCGGCGGCCACGTCGCACTGGTTGGTGTTGAGGTCCTCGCCGGACTGGATGCCCTCGAAGGGCGTGTCCACGATCTCCTGCTTCACATGGAGCGCGGAGGCCACGAGGTCGACGATGTCCACATCGAAGCCGACGATCTTCTTGCCCTGCTTGGACTGGAAGGGTGGGTAGGGCAGATGGGTGCAGGTCGTGAGCTTCCCGGAATTCACCAGGCTGATGTCCTTGCCGCCGGACCCTGACGACTTGGTGCTGGTGCACCCGGCCAGCAGGGCGGATACGGCGGCGATGGCTATGACGGGCGGCAACGCGGAGCGAGCGAACACGGCACCTCCGGGGGCAGGGTCGGCGAATGCCCACGGATCTCATGATCAGTGAGTCGGGCCGCATCCTCCCACCGGAAGTGGCGCGGTGTCTTTACGCGTGCAATTGCGACCGGGTAACGAAGAGGCGAGGTCAGCGCCGCCGACGCCGCTTGCGGCGCTTGCTCCAGAACCAGCCGGCCGGCGGCTCGTCCGCCCGCCAGGGCTGGGGCTCGGGCGCGCCGCGCCGCCAGCGCGCGGTCAGCATCCGGGTGCGCGCGGCGGGCTCGGTGACCTCGGCGTCCCGTATGAAGTCCGCGTCGAGGACGACGTCGTCCCAGTCGTCGGCGTCGTCCCCTCGGGGTGTGGATCCGGTGCTCACGGGGCACCTCCCGTCGGCCGGTGCCGCTCGGGCACAGGATCGTGTTCCTCGAGCGATGAACGCGTGGGATGTCCGCCGAGTTCCGGCGGGTGCGGGGCGATCCAGGCCCAGGTCGGCGAGGGTCAGCCGGGCGGTGCCCGGACCGTCAGCCGGGCTGGTCCCGGACCGGGATCCACACCCGCATCGCGCCGGGCTCGCGGTTCGCCCATGCGTAGTACGGGATCGCGGTCACCGGGACCGGCTCGGGGGCCTTCGCGCCGCCCGCGGCCCCGCCGGGGCCCGTACCGCCGCTCCGGTACGGCCACCAGCCGTCGCGCGCGGGGGCGTGGGGGAGGGCCAGGGCGGTGATCACGGTCACCCGGCCCAGCAGCTCCGGCCGGTGCTCCGGGATCAGCGCGGCATCCGGGTCGAGGTCGATGTCGTCCAGCCGCAGCCCGGCGGGCTGATCGGGCTGCTCCAGGCAGTACACCAGGGGGCCGCGCTCGATCGCGGCGCAGCCGCGCACCCCGTCGATCCGCGGATCGGGCCGGGTGAGCCGGGGGTCCAGGGGCAGGCTCAGCACGACCGTCGCACCGGGCCGCCAGCGCCGCCGCAGCCGCAGCCAGCCGTTCTCGGCCCGCTCGGCCACCGGCTCCCCACCGATCGTCGCCTCGTATGTCCGCGCCCAGTGCGGGATGCGCAGCGACAGCGTCCAGTCGTCGTCCGCCGGGGCCGCGTCCACGACCACCGCGATCCGCCCCTCCCAGGGGTAGCCGGTCCCCACCCGCACCGCGCCGCCGCCCGCCTCGTACGAGCCGGAAGCGTACTGGTGCAGCTGGAGCCCCTCGGCGTCACCGCTCGCCATGTAGTGCGGCAGTGAGGCCAGCAGCCGCATGACGTTGGGCGGGCAGCAGGCACACCGGAACCACGGCGTCCGGTGTGCGCTCCGGTCGCCGAAGGCGTCCTTACGGTTCTCGTCGTCCTTACGGTTCTCGTCGTCCTTACGGTTCTCATCGTCGTGACGGACCCGCAGCGGGTTCACATAGAGCCAGCGCTCACCGTCGATCGACACCCCCGACGCGAAGCCGTTGAACAGGGTCCGCTCCACCAGATCGCTGTAGCGGGCCTCCCCGGTCAGCAGCGCCATCCGCCAGCCGAAGTGGATGGCGGCGATGGCCGCGCAGGTCTCGGCGTACGCCCGGTCCGGCGGCAGCTCGTACGCGTCCCCGAAGGACTCCAGCTCGTGCCGTGAGCCGACCCCGCCGGTCAGATAGGTCTTTGTCGCGGCCATGTCCTCCCAGAGCCGCACCAGGGCGTCCCGCAGCCCCTCGTCGCCGGTCTCCGCCGCCACATCGGCGGCCCCGGTCAGGAGGTACAGCTGGCGCACCGCGTGCCCGGCGACCGCCGTCGCCTCCCGCACCGGGACGTGGTCCTGCCAGTAGGGCGCCCCGGGGCGGGGGCCGGGCGAGCCCTCCGGCGGGCCGTCGCCGAGGCTGCCGCGCCCGCGCCGGTCCACGAAGTACCCGGCCAGCTCGAGATAGCGCCGTTCACCGGTCTCCCGGTACAGCTCGACCAGCGCGGTCTCGATCTCCGGATGTCCGCACACCGTCTCGTCCTTGCCGGGCCCGAACGTGGCGTCGATGAGATCGGCGTACCGCACCGCCACATCGAGCAGCCCGTCCCGGCCGGTGGCCCGGTGGTGGGCGACCGCGGCCTGGAGGAGATGGCCCGCGCAGTAGAGCTCGTGTCCCCAGTGCGGATCCGCCCACCGCCGGGCGCCCGGGCCGAGCTGGTAGTACGTCTGGAGATAGCCGTCCTCGGCCTGGGCGGCCGCGACCAGCCCGGCCAGCCGTTCCACCTGCCGGGACAGCTCCTCCTCGGCCGGTCCCTCGCCGCCGTCGGCCAGCTGCCAGGACGCCGCCTCCAGCCACTTGTGCACATCGGAGTCCTGGAACGGGAAGTCGCCCCGGAAGCCGGACTCCTCCGGCGCCGCTCCCGCGGCGGCCCGGAGGTTGGCGAGATTGCCCGCCCGCTCCAGCCGGTCCGGCCCCTGGGCCACGCTCACCTCGGCGTTGGCGCGGCGTCTGGCGGCCCAGAAGCCGCCGGTGATCCGCGCCGCGGTCGCCGGGCGGAGCGCGGTGCGCGCTTCCCTGGAGAGCCGGATCGGACCTGCGGACATCCGCCCACCCCTTACGCCGCGCCGCCGGCCATGCCCGTCTCCCGGTCACGCAGGAGTGGAAACCGGTTTCCGTCGCGAGCATATGGACGCGTTCTTCCGGCCGACAAGACCTTGCACGCGCCATTCATCAACGTTCAACAACCGGAACCGGCGGGCCGCGAGACGGCGGGAGCGGTGGCTTGCACCGAGGTCAGCGCCGTCTGCTCGGCCACATGGGCCACCACGCAGGTGACGTTGTCGGGCCCGCCCGCGCGGTTGGCGAGGGCGATCAGCTCCCGTACGGCCCGGCCCGGGTCGTCCTCCGAGGCGAGCACGCGCTGGATCTCCTCGGTGGGCACGACCCCCGTCAGCCCGTCCGAGCACAGCAGATAGCGGTCCTCGGCGCGGGCGTCCCGCAGGGCGAAGTCCGGTTCGAACGCCGAACCGCCGCCGACGCCCCGCAGCAGCAGCGCCCGCTGGGGGTGTGAGGCGGCCTCCTCGAGGGTGATCCGCCCCTCGTCGACCAGCGACTGGACCACGGTGTGGTCATGGGTGATCTGGAAGAGCTCACCGTCCCGCAGCAGATAGGCGCGCGAGTCGCCGATGTGGACCAGGCCGAGACGGGAGCCCGACCACACCATCGCGGTGAGCGTCGTGCCGACGTCCCGCAGCGCGGGGTCGGAGGCGGCCAGCGCGGAGACCGACTCGCGGGCCCGGTGCGCCGCCTCTTCGAGAGCGCTGAGCAACTCCCCGCCGGGGACGCCCGAGTCCAGCGGCTTCAGCGCCTCGATCGCCGCCTCGCCGGCGTGCCGTCCGCCCCCGAATCCGTCGGCCACGGCGAGCAGGCGCGGACCGGCGTAGCCCGCGTCGTCATTGCTCTCCCGGACCGAGCCGGTGTCGGAGAGCACGGCGTAGCGGATCCCCAGGGTGGTGTGGTCAGGAGACATCGTGACGTCCTTCCCGGACAGATGGTCGACGAGGAAGGCGGCCAGGTCCCTCCGGGCGGCGGTGTCGGCCTCGACCCGCGCCCAGTACGCGCGCACCTCCCGCGCCGCCGCCTCCGGTCGCAGCTCGCACACCGCCCGGATGTCGGCCAGCGGCATGCCGAGCCGCCTCAGCCACGCCACCAGACGGGCCCGCTCCAGCTGGGCCGGATCGTAGAGGCGGTAGCCGGAGTACGGATCGACGCGGGCGGGCGGCAGCAGCCCGAGCTCGTCGTACAGGCGGAGCGCCTTGGGGGACAGCCGAGAGGCCCTCGCGAACGCACCGATGGTCAGCAGCCCCATGCTCGCCCTCCTCGTCGCCGGGCACCTCGCCCGGCGACCACGATGCTCGGGCTTCCCCAAGGGGGAAGGTCAATTGACGCGGAGGCGCGGAGGCGCGGAGGCGCAGAGGTGCAGAGGCGCAGGGCCGTTGGGTGCCGCCGGGTCCGCGATCAGTATCGCTCCTCCGCGCGACGAATTCTCGAAGCAAGCGAGCGCGTCCAATCCGATAGCGACCGCTCATGGCAATGAGTCGGTCATATCCGTACATCTTGCTTTCTTCGGGTATTCGCCATGCTTGCCCCGGGAATTGACAGGGTATCCGCGACTCTCGTGGCCTCACGAGGTCTCACGAGACCTCATGAGAAGAGGGAGGTCCTCTCATGGTCGTTTCCACCACTCCCGGCACCGTCTGGGGCACCTGGATCAATCTCCAGGGCGGCATCCACTCCGAGCCCGCCCCGGTCACGTTCGCCGACGACCGGGTGCAGGTCTTCATCCGGGGCGGGTCGAACGTCCTGTGGAGCAGGGTGGAGGCCCGCGACGGCACTTGGGGGCCGTGGCAGCAATACCCGGGCCTGTCCGTCGACGGCATCCCGGCGCCGATCCGGGGCAAGGACGGAAAGGTCCGGGTCTTCTACCGCACCCCGAGCAACAATCTGGAGGTCATCACCCAGACCTCCATCAACTCCGGGTACGGGCCACCCCAGACCCTGGTCACCGGCATCGGGGACGACCCGGCGGCGGCGCTCGGCGCCGACGGCCGCATCTATGTGTTCTTCCCCGGCAACGACAGCGCCCTGTGGTACATCCGCAATCAGGATCTCCAGTACGAGACCTACAGCTCCGCGGCATCGCTCGGGGGTGCCATCTTCGCCACACCCTCGCCCATTCTCGACGGAGGAGGGCGGCTCGTGGTGGCGGTCAAGGGCGCGGGCGAGACCCTCTACACCATCCAGCAGCAGACCGAGAACTCCTCCATCTGGGAGATGTTCTCCCTCAATGCCTCCAATGTGACCAGCCGTCCGTCGGTGTGTCCGGACGCGGCGGGACGGGTGCAGATCTTCTACCGGGGTTCCGACGGGTCCGTCCGGCGGGTCGGACAGAACGATGACTACGACACGTTCGGCGCCCCCGTGAGCCTCGGCGCGCAGATCGTCTGGCGGCCCACCTGCGCCCTGGCCCAGGACGGCCGGATCAACGTGTTCATCAAGGCCACCGACAACGCCCTGTGGGTCGCCGTGCAGAACACGGAGAACGGCACGGCGTACAGCGGCTTCCAGTCCCTGGGCGGGGTCGTCGGCTCCGCGGGCGTCGGCGTCCCCATCCTCAACGAGGAGAACCTGCTCTACGTCTTCATCCAGGGCAGCGGAACCGCCAGGGACCTCTGGCTGCAACGCCAGACCTTCGTCTGACCCGGCCCCTCCCCCCACCACTTCATCGCGCGTCCTCCAGGGCCCCGCGGTTTTCGAAACTTTCGCACCCTCTCCAGGGGCTGTCGGAAGTCATCAGAACCCTTAATCTCCGAACAAATTCGATCACTTCGGAGTCGCAGGAGCCCCTCTGATGCCCCCGCATGCCACCCGACCCTGGAGAGCGCCGACAGTGCTGCTCGCACTGCTGGCCGCCCTCGCCCTCGTGGCCCCCCTCACCGCGAACCGTGTGCACGCCGCGGAGCACCACCGGAGCGACGGGAGCGGACGCGCCGCACGGCAGCCCACCACCGTCTCCCGCTATCTGTTCACCGCCTTCACGAACAGCGGCGAGAGCAATATGTACGTCTACGGGTCCGACGACGCGGAAAACTTCTGGTCGATCCAGGACAAGGCGTACACCCCGCCCTCCGGTCTCGTCCGTGACCCCAGCGTCATCCACCGCGGCGGCCGCTACTACGTCGCGTACACCACCGGATGGACCGGCACCACCTTCGGCCTCGCGGTGAGCGACGACCGCCGCACCTGGACCCATCTCGCCGACATCGACCACGGCGTGGCCGCCAACAACACCTGGGCACCGGAGTTCTTCACCGACGCGCCCGACGGCAAGGTCCGTATCGTCGTCTCGCTGTCCACCGGGCCCACCGCCTACCGGCACTTCCAGCCCTACGTCCTCACCGCCCTCGACGACACCCTCACCAAGTGGAGCAAGCCCCAGCCGCTCGAGGGCATCTCGCCGAGCGAGAGCGACTACAACGGCTACATCGACACCTTCGTGGTCCGTAAGGGCGCCACATATCACGCGTTCACCAAGAACGCCACGGGCGAACTCATCGAGCACGCCGTCGCCGACCGCGTCACCGGCCCGTACCGCTTCACCGGCAAGGGCGACTGGGCGGGATGGGGCAGCCTGCTGGAGGGCCAGACCGTCGTCGCCCTGCCCGGCGGCGGCTATCGCATGTTCATGGACGGCTACACCGTCAAGAAGTACTACTACAGCGACAGCCCCGACCTGGAGCACTGGACGCCCAAACGGGAACTGCCCGGCCTGTCGGGGGTGGTACGCCACGGCACCGTCATCCGTGAGACCGCCACCGAGCGGCCCGGCGATGCCAACCCCGCGCTGCCCGGCTACCACGCCGACCCCGATGTGCTGTACGCCGAGGGGCGGTACTGGATCTACCCCACCGAGGACGGCCACCCCGGCTGGAGCGGCACCCGCTTCAACGGCTTCTCCTCACCCGACCTGGTCCACTGGACCGACCGCGGCCCCGCCCTCGACCTCGCCGATGTCTCCTGGTGCCACGAAAACGCCTGGGCCCCCTCGGTGGTGAAGAAGGGCGACACCTACTGGATGTACTTCAGCGCCTGCCAGTCCATCGGCGTCGCCAAGTCCTCAAGCCCCCAGGGGCCGTTCACCGACGCCCTCGGCAAACCGCTGGTCGCCAAGGGGCAGTTCGGCCATCAGTCCATCGACCCGGACGCCTTCGTCGACGACGACGGCACCCCCTACCTCTACTTCGGGCAGGGCGCCCTCGAGGCGGCCCGGCTGAACGACGACATGGTCTCCTTCGCCACCCAGCCGGTGAAGATCACCCCGCCCGGCTACAACGAGGCCCCGACCGTCTTCAAGCGCGCGGGCCGCTACTACGCGATGTGGTCGGAGGACGACACCCGCAGCCCCGACTACCGCGTGGCCTACGGAGTCTCCGACTCGCCGCTCGGCCCGTTCGACAAGGCGGCGGGCAACCCGGTGCTGGCCAAGGACCCCGGCGATCAGATCCTCGGCACCGGCCACAACTCCGTCATCCAGGTCCCGGGCCGCGACGAGTGGTACATCGTCTACCACCGCTTCGCTCGCCCCGGCGGCGACGGCACCCATCGTGAGGTCGCCATCGACCGGATGCGGTTCGACCCCGACGGCACCATCCAGAAGATCCGCCCGACGCAGGCCGGTATCGACCCCGTCCGATAGCCGGCATCAAGCCCGTCCGACGTCAGGCGCATCATCCGCCAGAGCAGGAGAGAACCGTATGAGCCGCAGCGAAGAGCACCAGCCCAGCCGCAGACGCGTGGTGATGGGCGCCCTCGTCCTGGGGGCGGCCGCCGGAACACCCGGCATCGCGCGGGCCGCCACCCCCGGCGCGCCGCAAGAGGCCGCCACCCCTGCCACGCCGCGGGCGGCCGCCAAGGCCGCCGGGTACGCCAATCCGCTGGTGCGCCGGCGCGCCGATCCGCACATCCTCAGGCACACGGACGGCTACTACTACTTCACGGCCACCGTCCCGGAGTACGACCGCATCGTCCTGCGGCGCTCCAGGGCCATCGGCGGCCTGGCCACCGCCGCCGAGTCGGTGATCTGGAAGAAGCACACCAGCGGCGACATGGGCGCCCACATATGGGCCCCGGAGATCCACTTCATCGACGGCAAGTGGTACATCTACTTCGCCTCGGCGCCCGCCGACGACGTCTGGAAGATCCGGATGTGGGTGCTGGAGAACGCGAGCGCCAACCCCCTCGCCGGGACCTGGACCGAGAAGGGCCGCGTCGTCACGCCCGTCGACTCCTTCTCCCTCGACGCCTCCACCTTCACCCACCAGGGCACCCGCTATCTCGTCTGGGCCCAGAGCAACCCGGACGTCGGCAACAACTCGAGCATCTACCTCGCCCGGATGGCCAATCCGTGGACCGTCACCGGGCCCCAGGTGGAGATCTCCCGGCCGACGTACGACTGGGAGACCCGTGGCTTCAAGGTCAACGAGGGCCCCTCGGTCCTCCAGCGGAACGGCAGGGTCTTCCTCACCTACTCCGCCAGCGCCACCGACGCCAACTACTGCATGGGGCTGCTGACCGCCTCCGCGGGCAGCGATCTGCTCGCCGCGTCGTCCTGGAAGAAGAGCCCGCGGCCGGTCTTCACCAGCAATGACACCACCAAGCAGTACGGGCCGGGCCACAACTCGTTCACCGTCGCCGAGGACGGCCGCACCGACCTCCTCGTCTACCACGCCCGCCAGTACAAGGACATCACCGGCGACCCGCTGAACGACCCCAACCGGCACACCCGCGTCCAGGCGCTCGGCTGGAAGGCCGATGGCACCCCGGACTTCGGTGTGCCCGTGGCCGACGCGCCCGCGCGGGACACCACGGCCGCCACCCGCTTCACCATGACGGCGTTCACCAACAGCAGCGAGTCGAACATGTACGTCTACCAGTCGTCCGACGCGACCACGTACACGCTGCTCAAGGGGCCCGCCTACACCCCGCCGTCCGGGCTGATCCGCGACCCCAGCGTCATCAAGCACACCGACGGCTACTACTACATCGTCTACACGACCAACTGGACCGGGAACACCATCGGCTTCGCGCGCAGCCGCGACCGGGTCAACTGGACCTTCGTCCGCGATCACACCCTCCCGGTGGCCGGTCTCGAGCGCACCTGGGCGCCGGAGTTCTTCGTGGACGACGGCGGCGGGGTGCACATCGTCGTCTCGCTGGACACCACCTCCACGCCCGACTACATCTTCCGGCCGCATCTGCTCACCGCCACCAACGCCTCGCTGTCGTCCTGGACCACGCCCACACCGCTGAAGGGCCTGGACACCGCCAACTACATCGACACCTTCGTGGTCCGCCACGCCGGGCAGTACCACGCCTTCACCAAGCAGGAGACGACCAAGTACATCGAGCACGCCACGGCCAACAGTCTCGGCGGGCCGTACACCTTCCGCGGCACCGGCGACTGGGCGGGCTGGGGCAGCTGGCGCGAGGGCCCCGCGCTGGTGCGCCTGGACAACGGCGGCTGGCGGATCTACTTCGACGGCTACACCGAGCAGAAGTACTACTACAGCGACAGCCTCGACGGCTTCCGGACCTGGACCCCGATCCGGGAGCTGCCCGGACTCACCGGATTCGCCCGCCACTTCACCGTCCTGAAGGAGGCCGTGTGATGCGCGGACGTCCCGGAGCACATCCGTGGGCCCTCGTCGTGGCCGCCGTCCTCGGGCTGCTCGCCCCGCTGGCGGGAGCCGGCGCGGCGCAGGCCGCCCCCGTCACCGTCGCCAACGGCACCCAGTTCACCACCACATCGGGCGAAGTGGTGCACGCCCACGGCGGGGGAGTCATCAAGTCCGGTGGCTACTACTACTGGTTCGGCGAGGACCGCAACGCCGACAACACCTTCCGCTATGTCTCCGCCTACCGCTCCACTGACCTGAAGACCTGGGAGTTCCGCCGCCACGTCCTCACCGAGGCCACCGACCCCGAGCTGGCCTCCGCCAACATCGAACGGCCCAAGGTGCTCTACAACGAGCGGACCAGGCAGTACGTGATGTGGATGCACAAGGAGAACGGCAGCGACTACAGCGAGGCGCGCGCGGCCGTCGCCACCTCCGCCACCATCGACGGCGACTACACCTGGCGGGGCAGCTTCCGCCCGCTGGGCCAGCACATGTCCCGGGACATCACCCTCTTCCAGGACGGCGACGGCGCCGGATACATGGTCTCGGCCGCCCGGGACAACTACGACCTGCACATCTACCGGCTGACCGACGACTACACCGGGGTGGCGAGCCTGGTGGCCAACCCCTGGCCCGGCGGCCACCGCGAGGCACCGGCGCTCTTCAAGCGCGGAAACGTGTACTTCATGCTGACCTCCGGTGCCACCGGCTGGAACCCCAACCAGCAGCAGTACGCCACCGCCACCAGCCTGGCGGGCCCCTGGAGCGCGATGCGCAACGTCGGCGACGCCACCGCCTACGGCTCGCAGACCGCGTACGTCCTGCCGGTGCAGGGCAGCGGCACCACCTCGTACCTCTATCTGGGCGACCGCTGGGGGAACTCCTTCGGCGGCACCGTCAACGACTCGCGCTACGTCTGGCTGCCGCTGGCCTTCCCCAGCGCCACCACCCTCACCATGGACTGGTATCCGCAGCTCACCATCGACACGGCGGCGGGCACGGTGACCGGCTCCGGCGGTCCGTACACCACGCTCACGGCGCGGCACAGCGGCAAGTGCGCCGACATCGTCTCCGGCTCACAGACCGAGGGCGCCGGGGCCGTGCAGTACACCTGCAACGGCGGTGGCAATCAGCTGTTCTGGTCCAAGGACGTGGGCGGTGGCCAGGTCCAGCTGGTCGCCCGGCACAGCTCCCAGTGTCTGACGGTGGCGGGCGGCTCCACCGCCGACGGGGCCGCCGTGGTCCAGTCGGCCTGTGGCACGGGGGCGAACCAGCAATGGCGGGCCACCGACACCGGTGACGGCTACGTCCGGTTCACGGCCCGCTCCAGCGGCAAGTGCCTGGATGTCGCGGACGAGTCCACGGCGGACAAGGCCGCGCTCCTCCAGTGGAGCTGCACCGGCGGCGCCAACCAGCAGTGGCGGCGCGGCACGGTGCACACGGTGTCGGACATTGTTCGTAATTTCGAACCTCAGCGAGGGAAGTCATGAGCGAACCAGTCGACAGACGGCACTTCATCGCCACCACGGCCTCCGGGGCCGCGGCCGTGGCACTCACCGTCGCCGCCGGATCCACCGCCGCGGCGGCGGCCACTGGCGCCACCCCGGCCGCGACCCACCGCAAACCCAAGGCGCTGACCAGTACCCAGCCCTTTCCGCTCACCGCCGTGACCCTGCTCCCCGGCGCCTTCAAGGACAACCAGTCCCGCAACACCGCCTATCTGCGCTTCGTCGACGTCGACCGGCTGCTGCACACCTTCCGCCTCAACGTCGGCCTCCCGAGCGGCGCCCAGCCCTGCGGCGGCTGGGAGAGCCCCAGCACGGAACTGCGCGGCCACAGCACCGGCCACCTGCTGTCCGGACTGGCCCTCAGCTACGCGGCCACCGGGGACACCGCCCTGCTCGACAAGGGCCGCAAGCTGGTCTCGGCGCTCGCCGCCTGCCAGGCCAAGTCCCCGGCCGCCGGCTACGGCCAGGGCTATCTCTCGGCGTTCCCCGAGAGCTTCTTCGACCGGCTGGAGGCCGGTACCGGGGTGTGGGCGCCGTACTACACCATCCACAAGATCATGGCCGGGCTCGTCGACCAGTACCGGCTCGCGGGCAACGCCGAGGCCCTGGAGACCGTGCAGCGCCAGGCCGCCTGGGTCGACACCCGCACCGGCAGGCTCAGCTACGACCAGATGCAGCGGGTGCTTCAGACCGAGTTCGGCGGCATGAACGACGTCCTCGCCGATCTCCACGCCATCACCGGCGACAGCCGCTGGCTGAGGGTGGCCGAGCGCTTCACCCACGCCCGCGTCTTCGACCCGCTGGCCCGCAACGAGGACCAGCTCGCCGGGTTGCACGCCAACACCCAGATCCCCAAGATGGTCGGCGCCATGCGGCTGTGGGAGGAGGGGCTCGACAGCCGGTACCGCACCATCGGCGAGAACTTCTGGAAGATCGTCACCGATCACCACACCTACGTCATCGGCGGCAACAGCAACGGCGAGGCGTTCCACGAGCCCGACGCCATCGCCGCCCAGCTCTCCAACACCTGCTGCGAGAACTGCAACAGCTACAACATGCTCAAGCTCACCCGGCTGATCCACTTCCACGCCCCGGAGCGGGTGGACCTGCTCGACTACTACGAGCGCACCCTGCTCAACCAGATGCTGGGGGAGCAGGACCCGGACTCGGCCCACGGCTTCAACATCTACTACACGGGCCTCGCCCCCGGCTCCTTCAAACAGCAGCCGTCCTTCATGGGCACCGACCCCAACCAGTACTCCACCGACTACGACAACTTCTCCTGCGACCACGGCAGCGGCATGGAGACCCAGGCCAAGTTCGCGGACACCATCTACACCCACGCCGACCGCAGCCTGCTGGTGAACCTCTTCATCCCCTCCGAGCTGCGCTGGCAGGACAAGGGCATCACCTGGCGCCAGACCACCGGCTTCCCCGACCAGCAGACCACCACCCTCACCGTCACCTCCGGCGCGGCCTCCCTCGAACTGCGCGTCCGCATCCCCTCCTGGGCGGCCGGGGCCCGCGCCACGCTCAACGGCACCACCCTCGCCGACCGGCCGGCCCCCGGCAGTTGGCTGATCATCGACCGCCAGTGGAAGACCGGCGACCGGGTCGAGGTGACCCTGCCGATGAAGCTGACGTTCGACCCCACCCCCGACGACCCCGACGTCCAGGCGGTGCTCTACGGGCCCGTGGTGCTCGCCGGGGCGTACGGCGGCCGCACCGGGATGACCATGCCGCGCCTGGACACCGGATCCGTGTCCCGGACGGCCACCAGCCCCCTGCGGTTCAGCGCCACCGCCAGTGGGGAGAGCGTGACCCTGCTGCCGGTCGCCCGCGTCCACCACCAGCACTACAACGTGTACTGGCTGACCGGGCAGCCGCCCACCCCGCCGCCCGCCTTCGCCGCCTGGCACCGCTTCGACGAGTCCTCCGGTACCACCGCGGCCGACGCCACCGGCCGCGGGAAGACCGCCCGGCTCGTCGGGGGCGCCTCCTGGACGGCGGGCAGAACCGGTGGCGCGGTCGCCCTGAACGGCACGGACGGCCATGTCGTCCTCGCCGACGACCTTCTGGCCGGCGCCCGTGCCTACACCCTGGCCACCTGGGTCCGGCTGGACGGCACCCCCGCCACCTGGACCCGTATCTTCGACATCGGCACGGGTGTCACCGCCAATATGTTCCTCACCCCCGTGGCCGACTCGGGAAGGCTGCGCTTCGCCATCACCGCGGGCGGCGGCGGGGCCGAGCAGCGCATCGAGGCCGCCCCGCTGCCCACCGGCCAGTGGGTCCATGTGGCCGTCGCCTACGGCGGCGGCACCGCCGTCCTCTACGTCGGCGGGCGCGAGGTGGGGCGCAACACCGCCATCACCGTCGAGCCGGTCCACTTCGGCAACCACATCCGCGCCGGCTATCTCGGCAAGTCGCAGTACCCGGACCCGTACCTCAAGGCCGCGTTCGACGACGTCCGTGTGTACGGCAGGACACTCAGCGCTAATGAGGTCGCCACTTTGGCCCAAAGCTGACAAGCTCAGGCGGGCGGGCCGTCCCCACGGCCCGTCCGCTCCCAACCGCACCGTACGGACAAGGACGACGCGCATGGTCCACCTCGCCGCCGAGAACCGCTACGACTCCATGCAGTACCAGCGCTGCGGCCGCAGCGGTGTGCTGCTTCCGAAGGTCTCGCTCGGCCTGTGGCACAACTTCGGCGACACCCACCCCCTGGAGACCCAGCGCGCGGTGCTGCGCCGCGCCTTCGACCTGGGTGTCACCCATATCGACCTGGCCAACAACTACGGTCCGCCGCCCGGCAGCGCCGAGACCAACTTCGGCTCGATCTTCGCCCAGGACTTCCGCCCCTACCGCGATGAGCTCTTCATCGCGAGCAAGGCCGGACATCTGATGTGGCCGGGGCCGTACGGCGAGTGGGGCTCGCGCAAGTACGTCCTCGCCAGCCTCGACCAGTCGCTGTCCCGGATGGGGCTGGACTACGTCGACGTCTTCTACTCCCACCGCTTCGACCCGGACACTCCGCTGGAAGAGACGATGGGTGCGCTCGACAGCGCGGTGCGGCAGGGCAAGGCGCTCTACGCGGGGCTGTCCAACTACCCGCCGGAGGCGATCGCCGAGGCGGCCGCGATCCTGAAGGAGCTGCGCACCCCGTACCTGATCAACCAGCATCCGTACTCGATCCTCCAGCGCGGGGTCGAGGGCGGGGTGCTCCAGGCGTCCGCCGAGGCGGGCGTCGGGGTCATCGCGTTCTCGCCGCTGGCGCAGGGGCAGCTCACTGACCGCTATCTGCACGGGGTGCCCGCCGATTCACGCATGGCGCTCGGCCACTTCCTCAAGCGCGAGACGCTCACCGAGGAGCGGCTTGGACTGCTGCACGCCCTCAACAAGCTCGCGGAGGGGCGCGGTCAGACCCTTGCCCAGCTGGCGCTCGCATGGGTGCTGCGGGATTCCCGGGTGGTCTCGGTGCTGATCGGCGCGAGCAGCGTCGCCCAGCTGGAGCAGAACGTCGCGGTGCTGGACTCGCCCGACTTCAGCGACGCCGAGCTGGCCGAGATCGACCGGCTCTCGGCCGAGGCGGGGATCGAGATCCCCTGACGGGGTTCGCTGACGGTCCGCGGGCCGGGGACCGGCCCGGCCCGCGGCCGGATAGCATAAGCGGTCCGCCCGAGATCACTACGGACCGCCGCACGGAGACACAGCCTTGGCCACACAACGGATTCCGGTCATTCTCATCACGGGTTTTCTGGGCTCCGGCAAGACGACGATGCTCAACCATCTGATGCGGGACAGCGTGGACACCCGGGTCGGCGTCATCGTCAACGACTTCGGGTCGATCAACATCGACGCCCTGGCCGTCGCCGGGCAGGTCGATTCGATGATCCCGATCGAGAACGGCTGTCTGTGCTGTGCGGCGGACGCCTCCGAGATGGACGAGATGCTGGAGCGGCTCACCGATCCCGAGCTGCGCATCGATGTCGTGGTGATCGAGGCCAGCGGCCTCGCCGAGCCGCAGAGCATGATCCGCGCACTGCTGTCCAGCAGCAATGAGCGGATCGTCTACGGCGGCCTGGTGGAGGTCGTGGACGCCGCGGAGTTCCCGGACACCCGGGTCCGCCACCCCGAGCTCGACCGCCATGTCCGCGACGCGGACCTCGTCGTGCTCAACAAGACCGACCGCGTCGCCGAGCGCGAGCGGCGGGATCTCCTGGAGACCCTCCAGGAGATCGCCCCCGGCGTGCCGGCCGTAACCGCCGCGCACGGGCGGGTGGACCCCGCCCTCCTCTTCGACCACCGGCCCCGCGAGACCGCCGAGGAAGGCTTCCGGCAGCTCTCGTTCGCCGACGTATGGGCCGACGAGGGGGGCGGCGCCGACGGGTGCGGGGAAGGGTGCGGGGACGACAGCCACGGCCATGACCACGGCCAGCACCTCCACGCCGCCTACGAGAGCGTGGAGTTCTCCGCCGCCGAGCCGCTCCATCCGCGCCGGCTGATGGACTTCCTCGACAGCCGCCCGGTGGGCCTCTACCGCGCCAAGGGGTTCCTCCACTTCGCGGGCGCGGGCCGGGAGCGGAAGTTCGGGCTGCACGCGGTCGGCTCGTACCTCCGCTTCCAGCTCTCGCCCTGGGAGCGCGGCGAGCCCCGCACCACCCAGCTGGTGATGATCGGCACCGGCATCGACGCCGACGCCCTCACCAAACGCCTGGCCGAGTGCGTGGCGGCGCCCGAGGAGGAGATCGACGAGACGCACATGATGGGCGTGTTCCGCTATGTGAACGAGATGGACTAGGGAAACCGCCGGAAGCGTCCGTGCAACCCTGAGGCGGCGTCACGGGTCCTGCTGGGTGTACATGAGGTAAACGCTCATCAACGAGCAGGAGGAAGTGTGCGCCCCCGTTCCCTCACCACCGTCGTGCGCTGTGCGACGGTGGCCGCACTTGTGACCACCCCCGCCTTACTCGCCGTACCCTCCGCGGGCGCCGCCGGGGCCCGCCCCGCCGCGGCCGCCGCCCCGAAGGTCGACTTCAACAAGGACGGACGCGCCGACCTCGCAGTCTCCGCCCCCACCGGCGCGGTGGGCGGCAAGGCCAAGGCGGGCTATGTCGCAGTCGTCTACGGCTCCGCCTCCGGCGCGGACACCGCCCACCGCCAGGTCGTCAGCCAGGCGACCGAGGGCGTCCCCGGCGACCCCGTCGCGTCGGCGTACTTCGGGGCCCACACCGTCGCCCGCGACCTGGACGGCGACGGTTACACCGATCTGGCGGTCCAGACCGGCAAGTCCCCGGCCATCACCGTCCTGTGGGGCTCGCCGAACGGGTTGACCGGCGGCACCCAGCTGCCCGCCGGCAACGGCGACCACTGGGGCGACAGCGTCATCGCCGGCGGCGACTTCAACGGTGACGGCCAGGCCGACCTGGCCGACGTGGTCACCACCGGCGAGGGCCCGGACGACGAGAAGACCGGAGTGCGCGTCCGCCTCGGCCCGTTCACCCGGGACGGCGAGGACGCGGGCAGCTCCTTCTCCGACACCGGCCGGTTCGACGCGCCGACCAGTCTGACCGCGGGCGACATCACCGGCGACGGCAAGGACGACCTGGTCTCCACCCACGCCTTCGAGGAGATGTCCCAGTCCAGCCTGTTCTTCAAGGGTGACGACAAGGGCCTGTCGGAGAAGGCCGCCGACCTCACCGACGCCGCCTCCGCGACCATCGGCGACGTCGACAAGGACGGCCACGGCGATCTGGTCCTGCGCACCGTCCCCGGTGACGTCGTCGAGAACCTGCCGTACGACCACGGCACGCTCAAGGTCCTCTACGGCACCGCGTCGGGGCCGAGCACCACCCGCACCACCACCATCGACCAGAACACCGCGGGCGTCCCCGGCGTCAACGAGGACGGCGACCAGTTCGGCTACTCGCTGAGCTCCGGCGACGTCAACGGCGACGGTTACGCGGACATCGCCGTCGGCATCCCGTACGAGGACCTGGAGGCCGGTCAGGGCGAGGCGGGCAGCGTCGTCCAGCTCTACGGCGGCCGGGGCGGGCTGTCCGGCACCGGCGCCCAGGCGTTCACCCAGGACACCGCCGGTGTCCCCGGGGTCGCGGAGGCGGGCGACCACTTCGCCATGGCGACCGGGCTCGCCGACACCGACGGTGACGGCAAGGACGACCTGGCCGTGGGCGCGCCCGACGAGGACGGCGCCCAGTCCACCAGCGGTGCGGCCTGGGTGCTGCGCGGCCAGGCGGGCGGCCTGACCACGAGCGGCGTCGTCTCCTTCGGGCCGGACTCCCTCGGGGCGCCGGAAGCCGGTGCGTCCCTGGGGCACGGATTCCAGCGGTAACCACATCGCCTCGCTGCCGAACAGTTCTTCGGGCGCGAGTAGTTGACGATCCCTCAGGTTTACTGGACGGTAGGTCCATGCCGACTCATGAGACACGAGGGATACGGATCGGCCGCCCCCGACCGGGTCGCACCCGGTTGCTCGGGGTGGCCGTCCTGCTGCTGGCGGGGGCCGTGGCCCCGGGGACCCCGGCGGCCGCGGCCGAGGCGCCCTGGTTCGACGGCCGGGCGGCGGACCAGGTGACCGTGGACGGCACCCGGTTCGCCGATGGCCATGGCCGCGAGGTCGTGCTGCGCGGCTTCAACGTGTCCGGCGAGACCAAACTGGAGGAGAACGGCGGGCTCCCGTTCGCCACCACCGCCGACGCGAGGAAGTCCGCCGCCGCCATGCGCCACCTGACCGGCGCCAACGCGGTGCGGTTCCTGCTCTCCTGGGCCCATGCCGAGCCCGAGCCCGGCCAGGTGGACACCGGCTATCTGGAGCAGGCCACCGCGCAGATGAAGGCGTTCCTCGACGCCGGAATCCGGGTCTTCCCCGACTTCCACCAGGACCTCTACTCCCGCCATCTCTTCGACAAGGACAGCTGGTACAGCGGCGACGGCGCCCCGAAGTGGGTGATCGACGCGGGCGGCTACCCCAAGGAGTCCTGCGGCATCTGCTTCCACTGGGGCCAGAACATCACCCAGAACCAGGCGGTCATGAGCGCCACCCGCGACTTCTGGCGCAACCGCGCACTGACCACCGGCGCGGGCACCGTCCGTGTCCAGGACGCCTTCCTGGCCACCGCCGAGAAGACCATGACCTACCTCGCCCGGCAGCTCACCGACGACCAGTTCACCCGCGTCGTCGGCTTCGACCCGCTCAACGAGCCGTACGCGGGCGCGTATGACGACGGCCAGAACAGCCGCACCTGGGAGAAGAGCGTGCTGTGGCCCTTCTACGAGAAGTTCCGCGCCCGTATGGACGCCGCGGGCTGGCAGGACAAGCCCGCCTTCGTGGAGCCCAATATGTTCTGGAACTCCAATCTGGACTTCCAGCGCCAGGAGGGCGGACTCCTCGACGCCGGAAAGCCCGGCCCCGACTACGTCTTCAACACCCACTACTACGACCAGAAGGCCATCTCCGGGATCTTCATGCCCGGCAAGGCGGCCGACGGCCAGTACGCGGGCGACTTCGGCGCCCTGCGCGACCGCTCCACCGCACTCGGCGTGCCCGCCGTCATGAGCGAATTCGGCCATCCGCTGGCCGGCTTCACCTCCGACAAGGCCCCCACCGTCGTCAAGGGCATGTACCAGGCGCTGGACTCCCGCCTCCCCGGCGCCTCCTGGTGGACCCGGCCGGCCGCCTCCGGCGCGGTGCTCTCCTCCACCCAGTGGCAGTGGGACATCTACAACGGCCGCCACCACGAGGCCATGAACGGCAACACCGGGAAGATCCTCACCGAGGGCGACGCCTGGAACGACGAGGACCTCTCGGCCGTGCGCCTCGACGACTCCGGCACCGCCGTCCCGCGCCAGGACGCCCGGCTCCTCGACCGGATCTATCCGCGTGCCGTCGCGGGCCGCACCCTCGCCTTCACCTTCGAGGACCGTGCGCGCGACGGCTCCACCACGCTCAGCTGGGACCGCGTCCCCGGCAGCCTGCCGAACGTCGCCAAGGTCACCGGTTCCGGCCGCTACGGCATGCTGGTGTGGCGCTCCGACGGCGCCACCGACGCGCCCACCGAACTCCGGCTGCCCCGCGACTTCGACCCCGCCCGGACCACCGTCGTCTCCGATCTGGGCACCGTCACCGGCCCGCCCGCGTACACCGCACACGGCCACACCGCCGACCACCCCGTCGCCACCGCGGCCGAGCGCGGCGACAGCGACGGGAACCGGCTGATGCTCTCCGCCCCGGCCGACGAGGCCACCGGCACCCTGCACTACGCGCTGATCGCCGACGGCACCGCCGCCCCCTCGGCCGAGCAGCGCGCCGCCGCCCAGCGCGAACTCGAACGATGGGCGGCGGACGCCGGCTTCTGAGCCTCGCGTGCCACCGTTACCAGCGCTGGTGCACCTGGGCCCGGATCCGCCGGTCGTACAGCTCGCCGACGGCCTCCAGCGTGGCGCCCGGCAGCGGGGGCAGCCCCGCCGCGGCCGCGTTCGCCCGAGCCTGCTCGGGCGAACGCGCCCCCGGGATGACCGAGGTCACGCCCGGCTGCTGGACGATCCACCGCAGTGCCGTCTGCGCGGGGGTGGCTCCCCGCGGGGCCAGCCCGGCGAACTCCACCGCCGCCTCGACGCCCTCCTCGAAGCCCACGCCGGAGAACGTCTCGCCCTGGTCGAACATCTCGCCGTGCCGGTTGAAGGTGCGGTGGTCGTTCTCGGCGAAGACGGTGTCCTTGGTGTACTTCCCCGACAGCAGACCGGACGCCAGCGGCACCCGCGCGATGATCCCCACACCGGCCTCCCGCGCCGCCGGGACCACTTCCTCCAGCGGCTTGAGCCGGAACGGGTTGAGGATGATCTGCACACTCGCCGTGCCCGGACGCGCGATCGCCGCCAGCGCCTCCGCACATGTCTCGACGCTCACCCCGTACGCCGCCACCCGCTTCTCGGCCACCAGTGTGTCCAGCGCGTCGAAGACCTCGGCCGAGGAGTGCACCGAGGACGGCGGGCAGTGCAACTGCACCAGATCCAGGGTGTCCACGCCCAGATTGGCCCGCGAACGGTCGGTCCACGCACGGAAGTTGTCCAGGGTGTAGTTCTCCGCGAGCTGCGGCAGCCGCCGCCCCATCTTGGTGGCTACGAAGATCCCGGCGTCCGGGCGCTGCCGCAGATACCGCCCGATGAGCTGCTCGCTGCGCCCGTCCCCGTACACATCGGCCGTGTCGAAGAACGTCACGCCCGCCTCGACGGCCGCGTCCAGCACGGTCAGGGCGTCGTTCTCGCCGACCTCGCCCCAGTCCGCGCCCAGCTGCCAGGTGCCCAGGCCCACGACCGAGACCTCGCGGCCGAGCCGGCCGAACTCACGCTGCTCCATGCTCCCTCTTCTCACTCACGGCGACGCGGTTCACCGTACCTCCGTTCACCAGTCGTGCACCGTGCCGTCCGCCAGCCGGTTCACCGGCAGATACGCGGGCTGGTACGGGAACCGCCCGGCGGCCTCGGCGTCCAGCTCGACGCCCAGGCCCGGGGTGTCGGACGGGTGCAGGAGCCCGTCCTCGAAGCGGAAGGAGGTGCGGAAGACCTCCAGCGTGTCGGCGGTGTGCGGCATGTACTCCTGTATGCCGAAGTTGTGGACGGCCAGATCCAGGTGGAGCGCCGCGGCCATGCCCACGGGGGAGATGTCGGTCGGACCGTGCATCCCGGACTTGATCCCGTAGACCGCGGCCAGGTCCAGCAGTTTGCGCATGGCGGTGACCCCGCCGGTGTGGGTCACCGCCGAGCGCACGTAGTCGATCAGCCGCTCGCTCAGCAGGGTGGTGTAGTCGTGGACGTGGTTGAAGACCTCGCCGATGGCCAGGGGAGTGGTGGTGTGCTGCCGGATGAGCCGCAGCGCGGCCTGGTCCTCGCCGGGCGTCGCGTCCTCGAGCCAGAACAGGTCGTACGGCTCCAGCGCCTTGCCGAGCCGGGCCGCCTGGATCGGGGTCATCCGGTGGTGGCCGTCGTGCAGCAGCGGCAGCTCCGGGCCGAACTCCGCCCGGACGGCCTCGAACACGGTCGGCAGATGGCGCAGATAGGCCCGGGTGTCCCAGCTCTCCTCGGCGGGCAGCACCCGCGGCCCCGACCCCCGGCGCGCCGGTTCGTAGTCGTAGCGCTCCCCGCCCCCCGCGCTGGAGGAGGCCACCCCGTAGACCGAGGCCAGGCCCGGGACGCCGGTCTGGACGCGGATCGCGCGATAGCCCTGCTCCAGATGGGCGCGGACGGAGTCGAGCAGTTCGGGGACGTCCCGGCCGGAGGCGTGTCCGTAGGCCAGCGCCCCGCTGCGCGACGCCCCGCCCAGGAGTTGGTACAGCGGCATCCCGGCGGCCTTGGCCTTGATGTCCCACAGCGCGGTGTCGACGGCCGCGATGGCGGCCATGGTCACCGGCCCCCGCCGCCAGTACGCCCCGCGGTACAGATACTGCCAGGTGTCCTCGATGCGCGAGGCGTCCCGGTCGAGCAGCAGCGGCACCACGTGGTCCCGCAGATACGAGGCGACGGCCAGCTCACGGCCGTTGAGCGTGGCGTCCCCCAGACCCGTGACACCGTCCTCGGTGACGATGCGCAGAGTGGTGAAATTGCGTCCCGGACTGGTGACGACGACCTCGGCCGACTCGATCCTCACCGCGTACCCCATTTCTCGTGGCCGGTCCCTTCGGCGATCACGCCGTACGGGCAGCTCTACCCGCTTCCGGCCGCCGGGATCCGGAGGCGACGGCCCCTCGCGAACCCACTTCGCGCGCGGGTAGTGTGGCGGCGTGCTTTGACACCCGCCCCGCCCCCGGGGCCCACCGGGACACCTCCTTCGCATCGCCCGCACGCCATCAGGTACCGAAGGAGGCATCCGCCATGACCAACCTCACCGTCGCCCTGCTCCAACTCACCCCGCCGGGGCCGGATCTGGGCGTGACCCTCGCCCTGGGCGAGGCGGCCTGCCGCCGGGCCAGGGCGCTCGGCGCGGACATCGCGCTCTTCCCCGAGATGTGGAGCAACGGCTACAGCTGCGCCACCCCCGAGGGCTCCGCCGACGGCGACGTCTACCGCCATCCCTCGCTGTGGGACGGCGCCCGCACCCCGGCCGGGCCGTGGCCCGAGCCCGTCTGGCTCGGCGAGCCCATCACCCGCGACTCGCCCTTCGTCACCCGATTCCGGGAGTTGGCCGCCGAACTCGAGATGGCCATAGCGCTCACCTACCTGGAGCGTTGGGACGGGCCGCCGCGCAACACCCTCTCCCTCATCGACCGGCACGGCCGCCTGGTGCTGACCTACGCCAAGGTGCACACCTGCGCCTTCGACCTGCCCGAGGCCGGTCTGACCCCGGGGGCGGGGTTCGAGGTGTGCGCCCTGGACACGGCGGTGGGCGAGGTGATGACCGGGGCGATGATCTGTTACGACCGGGAGTTCCCGGAGAGCGCCCGCGCCCTGATGCTCGCCGGGGCGGAGATCGTCCTCACTCCGAACGCCTGCGAGCTGGAGATCAACCGGCTCTCCCAGTTCCGCTCCCGTGCCGTGGAGAACATGACCGGCATGGCCATGGCCAACTACGCCGGTCCCGGCTGGGGCCACTCGGTCGCCCACGACGGCGTCGCCTTCGTCGACGGGCGGTCGCGCGACACCCTGGTGGTCGAGGCGGGTGAGGCCGAGGGGGTATATCCGGCGGTCTTCGATCTCGACGCGCTGCGCGACAACCGGCGCCGGGAGGCCTGGGGAGACGCCTTCCGCCGCCCCGCCGCGTACCGGAGCCTGCTGGACCGGGAGGTGTGCGAGCCGTTCGTCCGGGTCGGGCACGACGGCGGTCCGGTCCCCGGCCGCAGCCGTCCCCAGTGACTGGAAAAAGATTGTCAAGTACCTACAAAAACATGATCTGAGCTGCGGCGATTGCTGACGGGGTACCTGGTGAGTAGGGTGTCCCCATGTCAGCACTCAACGTGGAATTCAGCGATCGGGAACTGGAGGACCTCCGGCAGATCGCCAAGGAGCGCGGTACCACCATGAAGGCCCTCGTCCGTGAGGCGACCGTGGCCGACATCGCGCGTCACCGCGCTCTACAGGAGGGGGCCGAGGTCTTCCGGCGGTTCTTCGCGGACAACGCCGACGCCTTCGCGGACGCGTTCCCCGACGATGAGCACCGCCAGCCCGGGCAGGCCGCCTGACCATGGCCCCGCTGCTGCAAATCGACGTCCCCTGGCTGTTGCAGCGCCATGAGGAGGTCATGCCGGAACAGCCGGCCATCTCGGACTTCTCGGGTCTGGTCGCGGCCGTCGCCCGCCACCGTGTCGACCCGCCGCGCCTGGGCGTCGATCCCGACCCCGCGTGGCGGGCCGCGGCCCTGCTGCACACCGTCGCGCTGCTCAGACCGCTTCCGGCGAGCAACGCGCGGTTCGCCGCCGCGACCGCGGTCGCCTATATGCACGCCTCCGGCGAGGGCATCGACCCGCCGTACGGGGCGCTGATCGACCTGGTCCGCGACATCCTCTCGGGGAAGTCCGATGTCTTCGACGCGGCCAGCCACATCCGCTCCTGGCGGATCTGAGGCTCCGGCGGATCTGAGGCTCTGGCGGATCTGAGGCTTCCCGGCGGAGCCGAGCTTCCCGGCGGATCCGAGAGGGCTGGCGGGGGCCATGGGAGACGGGGCCCGCGCCGGGGCCCCGTCCCGCGTCAGCCCGCCGAGCCGAGCTCCTCGGCCAGCGCCTGCTTCTCCAGCGTCTCGCGCCGCTCCTCGGCCGGGGTGTGTCCGGCCGCATCCGCCGCCTGGACGCGCTCGGCCTCGGCGAGCAGCGAGTGCCCGGTGGCCAGGACGCCGATGCCCAGCGCGACCGCCGCCGCCCCGATGTAGAAGGGCAGATGCACGCCGTTGTGCTCGGCGATCTTGCCCGCGGCGTACGGGGCCAGACCGCCGCCGATGAAGCGGACGAAGCCGTAGGAGGCGGAGGCGACGGGCCGTTCGACGGGGGCGACGGTCATCACCGCCTGGGTGGTGATGGTGTTGTTGATCCCGATGAAGGCACCGGCCACGATCACCGCCACGATCAGCGTCGCCTTGGAGTCGGTGAAGAGACCGATGACGAGGATGTCGAGGGCGAACAGCGCCAGGTTCAGATACAGCGAGCGGGCTATGCCGAGCCGCGCCTGGAGCCAGGGGGCGCCGAAGACCGAGAAGAGGGCGACGAGCACACCCCAGCCGGTGAAGACATAGCCGAGCTCGTGGGTGCCCAGGTCCATCGGGAACGGGGCGTAGCCCAGCACCGTGAAGAAGCCCCAGTTGTAGCAGAGCGCGGTCAGTCCCATGATGAGCAGTCCGCGGTGGCGCAGCGCCTTGATCGGGTCGGCGATCGAGGCCCGGCGCGCCGGGGTCGGGGTGGGCTGGACCAGCACGATGGTCGCGATCAGCGCGATGGCCATCAGGACCGCCACGCCGAAGAACGGCCCGCGCCAGCTGATCGCGCCGAGCTCGCCGCCCAGCAGCGGCCCGATCGCGATGCCGATGCCCAGCGCGGTCTCGTAGAGGATGATCGCGCCGGCGAAGCCACCGCTGGCCGAGCCCACGATGACGGCCAGTGAGGTGGCGATGAAGAGGGCGTTGCCCAGCCCCCATCCGGCGCGGAAGCCGACGATCCCGTCGATGCTGCCGGATGCCCCGGCCGCCGCGCTGAAGATCACGATGAGCACCAGACCGGCCACCAGGGTGCGCTTGGCGCCGATCCGGCTGGAGACGAACCCGGTGACCAGCATGGCGACGGCGGTGACCACCAGATAGCTGGTGAACAGCAGCGACACCTGGCTCGGCGTGGCATGCAGCTTGGCGGAGAGGGAGGGCAGGATCGGATCCACGAGGCCGATGCCCATGAAGGAGATCACACAGGCGAAGGCGACCGCCCAGACGGCCTTCGGCTGCTTGAAGGGGTTGGGGGTACTGGAATGAGCGGACAAATCATTGCTCCGTCGTTCGGGGTCCGAGCCGTGACGACATGGCGAGCCGTGGCGCGGCAGGGTGCCGGTTGATCAGGAAGCGGTGTTTCCCGGGGACTTCCGCGCCCGTGCCGCGTTCTCGACCAGCCGCTGGAAGGCGGGGGTGGCGGCGCGGACGGCGGTGGCGAGTGCCTGTTCGTCCTCGGGGGGGAGGGTGGCCAGCAGTTCGGCGAGCCGGTTCGTACGGCTGCGGCGCCGCTCGGCGAGCAGCTCCCGCCCGGCGTCGGTGATCGCCACTAGGACCACCCGCCCGTCGTGCGGATCGTCGACCCGGGTCACCAGACCCTGCCGCTCCAGCCGCTGGATGAGCTGGGTCATCGAGGGCTGGGTGACGCTCTGGTCGGCGGCCAGGGCCGTGAGCCGGGCCGGGCCCTCCCGGCTGAGCCGGCCGAGGGTCGAGGCCGCGGTGAAGCTGATGTCCCGGTTGGTCAGATGGCGCACCGCGAGGAACGCCAGCTGCTCCAGCGCCTCCGCGACCTCCTCACGGGTGGCGGGGGCGTCGGAGTCCCGGGCACCGGACTGCTGTGTGTATTCCACATCTATTTTTATATCATGCCTCTATATAGGCAGGCTATGCAGATGCTCACAGGCCCTGGCGGGCCCCCTCGGGAATACCGCCTCAGCGGAAGATTCCGGTGTGGCCGAGGGAGTAGCGGCCGGGCTGGGGGTAGACCGCGAGCCCGTGCGGGCCGCCGCCGACCGGGATCCGGGCGCGCAGCCGGCCGGTGCGGGTGTCGATCGCGTAGACCTCGGCGTTGTAGCGGCCCGAGAGCCACAGCACCTTGCCGTCGGTGGACACCCCGCCCATGTCGGGGCTGCCGCCGCCGGGGAGCCGCCACCGTCGCACCAGCTCGCCGGTCTTGAAGGACAGCACCGAGATGGTGCCCTCGCCGCGGTTGGAGATGTACATGGAGCGGGAGTCGCGGCTGACGTAGAGGCCGTGTGTGCCCTTTCCGGTGGGCAGCAGCCGGGGCTTGCCGAAGGTGTCGCCGTTGAGCACCCACAGGCCGTTGGCCACCATGTCGGCGATGTACCACGTCTTGCCGTTGGGCGAGATCTTGACGTCCTGCGGCATGGCCCCGGCGATCGGCAGCCGCTGCTTGGCGATCACCTTCTTCTTCGCCGTGTCCACCTTCAGCAGCTCACCGGAGAACTCGCACGAGACGATGAAGTAGCGCCCGTCGGGCGAGAAGTCCGCGTGGTTGACCCCGTAGCAGTCCACCGGCACCGACTTGACCACCTTCATGGTGTGCGCGTCCCGGAAGACCAGCGCCCGGTCCATGGAGGCCATCACCACGGCGTACTTCCCGTCCGGCGTGAAGTAGAGGTTGTACGGGTCGTGGACGTCCACCGGGCGGCCCACCCGGCCGTTGGCGGGGTTGATGGGGGTGAGGGTGTTCCCCAGGTCGTTGTTGACCCACAGCGTCTTCAGATCCCACGAGGGCACCACGTGCTGCGGCTGGTGGCCCACCCGGATGGTGCGGATGACCTTGAACTTCTTCGGATCGATGACGCTCACCGTGTCCGAGAGGGTGTTGGGCACATACACCCGCGACGGATAGTCCTTCACCGTCCGGGACAGCTTCCCCGCCCGGTCGGCCGCGTAGAGGTCATGCGGGTCCAGCGGGGGCGGCATCCCCGGCAGCAGCCGGGTCGGCTCCGCCTTCCGCTCCGCCTTCCTCCGCGCCGCGGCCGACGCCTGGAGCGCGCTCTGCCGCGCCGCCGCCGACGCCGCCCGGTCCGGCCGGTGGTCGCCGGAGGAGGCGCAGGCCGGAACCGCTGCCGCGCACAGCAGCAGGGCCGCCGCGGCCCGGACCGTGGCACGCCGCCGGTGTGCGCGGGCGAGGGGGCGGGACGTGCCACGGGCCACGGGTTCCTCCAGCGGTGAGGGTGGGCTTCGGCCGTCACCCGCACCGTGGCCGGCCATGGCCTCACCCTGGCACCGCCCCCGCCCACCGGCATCCGCCCGCGGCCAAGCGGGGGAGCGGCGTACCGCCCTCGGCGGAAGCGGCCCGGCCGCACCGGCGTAGGATCGCGGCCGACGCCCCGGGGAGGCCCCGGGGGGCTTCGCGCGGAGGGGGACGGACAGTGCGCTTCGGAGTGCTGGGCACCGGACACTGGGCGGCCGAGACCCACGCGGCGGCGCTCGCCGCGCACCCCGTGGCCGAACTGGCCGGGATCTGGGGGCGCGATCCGGCGAAGGCGAAGGCGCTGGCGGACCGTTGGGGCACCCGCGCCTACCCGGACGCCGACGCGCTGATCGCCGACGTGGACGCCGTGGCCATCGCCCTTCCGCCGGACATCCAGAGCGGCCTCGCCGAGCGGGCCGCGCTGGCCGGGCGCCATCTGCTGCTGGACAAGCCGCTGGCCTTCAGCACCGAGGAGGCCGACCGGATCGTGCGCGCCGTGGACGAGCGCGGGCTGGCCTCGGTCGTGTTCTTCACCAACCGCTTCGCGGCGCCCGTCGAGACCTTCCTCCGGCAGGCCGCGGCGGACGGCGGCTGGGACGGCGGCCGTGCCACCGCCTTCGCCTCGATCTTCCAGCCCGGCGGCCACTACGGCGACTCCCACTGGCGGCGGGAGCGCGGCGGACTGTGGGACGTCGGCCCCCACTCGCTGTCCGTCCTGCTGCCGGTGCTCGGCCCGGTGGCCGAGGTCACCGCCCTGGAGGGGCCGCGCGGCGCCGCGCATGTGCTGCTGCGCCACCACTCCGGCGCCATCGGCACCCTCGCGCTCACCCTGGACGCCCGGCCCGCCGCCCAGGGTTTCTCGTGCGACTTCTACGGTGAGCGGGGGATCGCCGCGGTGCCCGAGGCGGGGACCACCGCGTTGGACGCCTTCGCGGCGGCCGTCGACCGGCTGCTGACCGCTGCCCGCGACGGCGGCGCGGCCGACCCCTGCGACGTACGGTTCGGCCGCGAGGTCGTCGCCGTGCTGGAGGCCGCCGACCGCTCGGGCCGCGAGGGGCGCACCGTCGTACCGCGCTGAGCGGGCGCCGCCCGCGCTGAGCGTGCCCGCCCCGCGCCGAGTGCGCGCCCGTGCTCCGCCGAGGGGGGCAAGGCTTCCCGCTCCCCGCATACTCCGGCGTTCCCGGGGGAACCGGGGGCCATGACCAAGCTCCGCCTGCCCGATGGCATCCGAGCCTGCCTGTTCGACCTCGACGGCGTGCTGACCCGGACCGCGGTGGTGCACGCCGCGGCGTGGAAACAGATGTTCGACGAGTATCTGCGGCGGCGCGACGGCCCGTCCTACCGCCCCTTCGACTCCGGCCGTGACTACGACGAGTACGTGGACGGCCGTCCGCGCGCCGACGGGGTGCGCACCTTCCTGGCCTCCCGGGGCATCGAGCTCCCCGACGGCGAGCCGGACGACCCGCCCGACCGGGACACCGTGCACGGCCTGGGCAACCGCAAGAACATCCTCGTCCTGGAGAAGATCCGGAAGGAGGGGGTGGAGGCGTACCCGGGCTCGGTGCGCTTCGTGGCGGCCGTGCGCGCCGAGGGCCTGCGGACCGCGGTCGTCTCCTCCAGCGCCAACTGCCGCGATGTGCTGATCGCCGCCGGTATCGAGCACCTCTTCGAGGTGCGGATCGACGGTGTGGTCGCCGCCGAGCGCAAGCTGCCCGGCAAACCGCACCCCGACACCTTCCTGGAGGCCGGACGGGAGCTGGCCGTCGGGCCCGAGGCGGCCGCCGTCTTCGAGGACGCCCTGGCGGGCATGGAGGCCGGGCACTCCGGGCACTTCGGCTGTGTCGTCGGCGTGGACCGAGTGGGCCAGGCCGACGCGCTGCGCGCACACGGCGCCGACATCGTGGTCAAGGATCTCGCCGAGCTGCTGGAGGACGACTCGTGATCACCGATTCCTCGTACGCCGTCGACCCCTGGGCGCTGCGGGAGACCGACCTCCGGCTCGATCTGCTGCCCCAGAGCGAATCGGTCTTCGCACTCTCCAACGGCCATGTGGGCTGGCGTGCCAACCTCGACGAGGGCGAGCCGCACGGCCTCCCCGGCTCCTACCTCAACGGGGTGTACGAACGGCGTCCCCTGCCCTACGCCGAGGCCGGATACGGTTACCCCGAGGCCGGCCAGACCATGATCAACGTCACCAACGGCAAGATCATCCGGCTGTTGGTGGACGACGAGCCCTTCGATCTGCGCTACGGGCGGCTGCGCTCCCATGAGCGGGTGCTCGACCTGCGCGGCGGACTGCTCCACCGCACCTGCGAATGGACCTCGCCCTCCGGCATCAGCGTGCGGGTCCGCTCCACCCGGCTGGTCTCCCTCACCCAGCGGGCCATCGCCGCCGTCGCCTACGAGGTGGAGGCCGTCGACGCCCAGATCCGCGTCGTCGTCCAGTCCGAACTGGTCGCCAACGAGCAGCTCCCCGAGCGCGGCGGCGACCCCAGGGTGGCCGAGGCCCTGGAGACCCCGCTCAAGCCCGAGGAGAACGCCGCCGACGACAAGCGGCTGCGGCTGATCCACTGCACCGACGCCAGCTGTCTGCGGGTCGCGACCGCCGCCGACCACCTGATCACCGGGCCGCCGCCCACCCGCCACTCCAGCGAGAGCGCCGACGACGTGGCCCGGCTGACCGTCACCTCGGTGCTGGAGCCGGGCCAGGTGCTGCGGCTGGAGAAGCTGGTGGCCTACGGCTGGTCCGGCGCCCGCTCGCTGCCCGCCGTACGGGACCAGGTCGAGGCCGCGCTGGCCGGGGCCGCCAGCACCGGCTGGCGCGGCCTGGTGGACCAGCAGCGCGCCTGGCTGGAGGACTTCTGGTCCCGTGCCGACGTCGAGGTGGAGGGGGACGCCGAGATCCAGCAGGCCGTGCGGTTCGCGCTCTTCCACGTCCTCCAGGCCGGCGCCCGCGCCGAGGAACGGGCCATCCCCGCCAAGGGCCTCACCGGCTCCGGCTACGACGGCCACTCGTTCTGGGACACCGACACCTTCGTCCTGCCCCTGCTCACGTACACCTTCCCCGAGTCCGTGGCCGAGGCGCTGCGCTGGCGGCAGTCCATCCTGCCCGCCGCCCGGGACCGCGCCCGGCAGCTGGGCCACGAAGGCGCCGCCTTCCCCTGGCGCACCATCGACGGCTCCGAATGCTCCGCCTACTGGCCGGCCGGTACCGCGGCCTTCCACGTCAACGCCGATGTGGCGGACGCGGTGGTGCGCTACGTGGCCGCCACCGGCGACGACGAGTTCGAGCGCGAGACCGCCGTGGAACTGCTGGTGGAGACCGCCCGGCTGTGGCGCTCCCTCGGCCACCACGACCACCACGGCCGCTTCCACATCGACGGGGTGACCGGCCCGGACGAGTACAGCGCCGTCGCGGACGACAACGTGTACACCAACCTCATGGCCCAGTCGAATCTGCGGGCCGCCGCGGACATCGTCGAACGCCACCCGGAGAAGGGCACCGAACTGGGCGTCGACGACGAGGAGGCCGCCGCCTGGCGGGACGCCGCCGAGTCCATGTCCGTCCCGTACAACAAGACCCTGGGCGTGCATGAGCAGTCCGCGGACTTCACCGGCCACCAGGAGTGGGACTTCCAGGGCACCCGTTCGGACCAGTACCCGCTGATGCTCCACTTCCCGTACTTCGACATGTACCGCAAACAGGTGGTCAAACAGGCCGACCTGGTACTGGCGATGTATCTGCGCGGCGAGTGCTTCACCGACGAGCAGAAGGCACGCAACTTCGACTACTACGAGCGGCTTACGGTCCGGGACTCCTCGCTTTCCGCGTGTGCCCAGGCCGTCATGGCCGCCGAGGTCGGCCATCTGCGGCTCGCCTACGACTACCTGGGCGAGGCGGCCCTGATGGACCTGAAGGACCTGGAGCACAACACCCGCGACGGTCTGCACATCGCCTCGCTCGCCGGCACCTGGATCGCGCTGGTCGCCGGTTTCGGCGGGATGCGGCACCTCGACGGCAGGCTGGAGTTCTCGCCCAAGCTGCCGGAGAAGCTGGCCCGGCTGGCCTTCACCATGCAGGTGCTGGGCCGGAGGCTGCGCGTGGAGATCACCAACCGTTCGGTCACCTACTCCCTGGCCGAGGGCGCGCCCCTGGAGATCCGGCACTACGGCCGGCCCATCACCGTCTCCGAGAAGGCCCCCAAGACCTGCGACATCGACGAGCTGACGGCACGTCCCGAACCCCGACAGCCCCCCGGCCGCCGCCCGAACCGCCGCGCCTGAGGCACGGGCGCGCCGCTGCGTCACGACACCCCGTACGCCACGCCACCCAGCCCATCCACAGCCCACTCTCAGCCCACCCACAGCGAGGAGCGCCCGATGGACCCCCTGGAGGCCCTGGACCGGATCGCGTTTCTCCTGGAGCGCGCCCAGGCGCCGACCTACCGGGTGCGTGCCTTCCGCACGGCCCAGTCGGTCCTCGCCGACCTGGACCCCCAGGAGGTGGAGCGGCGGGCCGCGAACGGCACCCTCCGCTCGCTCAAGGGACTCGGCCCCAAGACCTCGCAGGTGGTCCAGGAGGCGCTGAAGGACCAGGTGCCCGGGTATCTGGCGAAACTGGAGACCGAGGCCGCCGAGGCCGGGCGCGAGCCCGACGAGGACGCGGCGAAGCTGTGCGCCGCGCTGCGCGGGGACTGCCATATGCACTCGGACTGGTCCGACGGCGGTTCCCCGATCGAGCTGATGGCCCGTACGGCGGCCCGGCTGGGGCACAAGTGGGCGGTGCTCACCGACCACTCCCCACGGCTGACGGTGGCCCACGGCCTCTCGGCGGACCGGTTGCGCGCCCAGCTGGACGTGGTGGCGGAGCTGCGCGCGAAACTCGCCCCGTTCCAGCTGCTCACCGGGATCGAGGTCGACATCCTCCCCGACGGCACCCTGGACCAGGACCCGGAGCTGCTGGACCAGTTGGACGTGGTGGTGGCCTCGGTCCACTCCAAGCTGCGGATGGACGCCCGCCCCATGACCCGCCGGATGGTCACCGCCGTCAGCGATCCGCGGGTCGATGTGCTGGGCCACTGCACCGGACGGCTGCTCGGCGGCAAGCGCCCCGAGTCGGCCTTCGACCATGAGGAGGTCTTCGGGGCCTGCGCGGAGGCAGGCACCGCCGTGGAGATCAACTGCCGCCCGGAGCGGCTGGATCCACCGCGCGGACTGCTGCGGGAGGCCGTGCGGGCGGGGACGTTCTTCTCCATCGACACCGACGCCCACGCGCCCGGCCAGCTCGACTGGCAGCCGAACGGATGCGCACGGGCCGTGGAGTGCGGGGTGCCGGCGGAGCGCGTCATCAACACCTGGACGGCCCGGCAGTTGGTGGACTGGACCCGCACGCGCAGGCCCCCGCGCCGTGCGCGGCACGGGAGTTGACGGCTGCCATGCGCGAAATGGGCGGAGAGTGCGCCTATTTGCCGTAAGTCCCTACATCTTCTCCTCCGGGCGGGCTGGCGTGGAAACGTCGCACACCGCGCGGGGGCGTGGCGCACGGGGGGAACCACATGACAGACATGACGGGGCTGGACGACGCCGCGATCGAGCGGATCCTGGCGATGACGGCGGCTCCGACGACGAACTCGACACCGGCAACGGCCCCGGCGACCACTCCGCCGACGCCCCGGACCCCGCGGCACCCGGCCGCCCATGACCGCCGCGTCCCCGGTCCGCCGGCTGCGCCGGGCCGAGCGGACCTGCTGGACCGTGGTCATCGGGCCGCTGTGCGCGGCGCCCGTCACCGGGGCGAGCGTGCTGACCACGGGGGATGATCCGCTGTCCGCGCCGGCCGCGGTCGGCGGCACCGCGCTGCTCGCCGTCCTCGTCCTCCTCGTGGTCTTCCTGCTGCCCCTCGTCCACGAGTGGCGGGCCGACTCCCTCAGCGGTCGTGAGGCCGATGAGCCACCGGACCCGGTCGACTGGTCGGCACCCTGACCGGCGGCCTCTACGCCAACAGCCGCGCCCGCCGCGTCCTGGTCACGCTGATGGAGATGCGGGCGGACGCCGAGGCCGTCACGGACGCGGAGTCGGCGGACCGGCTGTCCGCCTTCCTCACCACCCAGCAGAAGAAGCACCCGAAGCGGCAGAAGGCCGACCGGCTGCTGGCCCTCTCCCACGGGTGGACCGGCGGCCACCCCGCCCCCTACGCCCGTGCCGTCGCCGCCGCATGGGTCTTCGCGGCCGGTGTCTGCCTTCCGGCGATCGGCATCTGGAGGGGCGTCCTGGACGGGGTGTCCGCGTGACTGGTCCGCAGGACGGGTGTCCGCGTGACGGGCGGTCAGCGCGGGTCGTGGCGGACGGTCAGGCGCGGTCGCAGGTCGACAGACCGGGCCGCCAGCGGCAGGCGATGGCGGCGAACCCGCCATCCGCCGCGACCGGCACGGACAGGGTCTGCCCGCCGCGCACCACCGTGGGCTTGCGGACCAGGCCGTCCGGCCCGTCCAGGATCAGATCGACCAGCCAGCGGCCCGGCTCCAGCCGCAGCGGCACCTCGGCGGTGTGCGCGGGGCCGGTGAACGTACCGCCGATGAACCACCGCGAGCCGCTGGCGCGGGCGAGCACCGCGCTCTCACCCGGCCGCCCCGCCAGCAGCTGGGTGCGGTCCCAGGTGGCCGGGATCTGTTCCAGGAACCGGCGGGCGAGCGGACGTGCGTCGTAGGACTCCGGGGTGCCCGCCAGGTTCTGGATCCCGGACTCGTAGAGCACCGACAGGCCGACCTCGCCCGCGTCCGACGCCGCGTTGGGGCGCTGGGGCCGGTGGAAGGCCCCGGGGGTGAAGTCCATGGAGCCGATGACATTGCGGGTGAAGGGCAGCGTCGCCAGGTGCTGCGGGGTGTTGGTCCGCTTCTCCTCGCCGTTCACGCCCTCCATCGACATCACCTGCGGCCAGGTGCGCTGAATGCCCTTGGGGATCGTCGAGCCGTGGAAGTTGACGAGCAGATGGTGGGCCGCGGTGTCCTTGAGGATCTCGTCGTACCAGCGCAGTGTCTCCTGGGACTCGGAGCCCATGAAGTCGATCTTCACGCCCTTCACCCCCCACCGCTCCAGCGTGGGCAGCCACTGCTCGCGCTCCTCGGCGGTGTCGAGGTCACGGTGGTGGATCCAGACCTGGATGCCCACATGCCGCTCGCGGGCGTAGTCCACGAGCCGCGGGATCCAGCTGTTCCGCTGCCAGTCGGGATCGGTGACGTCCCACTGGTCGGGGTCGAAGTACCAGCCCGCGTCCACCACCACATACGGCCAGCCGCGCTGGGCCGCGTAGTCCACGTACCCCTGCTGCATCGACAGGCTCTGCCCGGCCGGTTTGCCGCCCGCGAGCCAGGTCCACAGGGCGGGGCCGGGCCGGATCCACGAGGTGTCGGCGACCCGTGACGCCGGTGCCAGATCGTCGGTGAAGGTGGACTGGGTGACGGTCGGCAGATCGCCCACGATCAGGGCGCGCCAGGGGGTGCTGAGCGGCCCGTCGGACTCGACCCGCTCGTCCCACAGGCCGATGCGGTACGTGGGCAGCCCCTGCTGGTGGATCAGCCGGGCGGCGGAGTAGCGGCCGGTGAGATCCGACTCCGCGATCAGGGCGTAGCCGCCGGCCGTCTCGAAGAGCGCCTGCGCCATGTACTCACCGGTGGGCGCGGTCGCCGCGGTGTACTCCTTGAACAGGTTCTCGTTGTCCTTGCGGTAGTCGCCCAGCCACGCGGCCGCGTCCGGCGGCAGGGTGAAGGCCGAGGTCTCGCCGAGGACATCGCCGCTGCCGGAGGGCAGGTCGTAGCGGTAGGCGACCCCGTCGTCCGAGGCCCGCACCACGAGGTCCAGCCGGGCGTTCCCGCCGCCCCGGAACCGGAAGTGGGTCTCGGTCATCCGCGCGGTGCGCGAGCGCTGCTTGCCGACCGTCGACCGGTAGCGCTCCACGACGGTGCGGTCATGGCGTCCCAGATAGCGCAGCCCGTGCGACAGATCCGCCCGCTCGGTGACGATGCCCACGGGCGAGGGCTCGACCACCGTCCGTCCGCCCCGGGACACCTGGAGCGTCAGCGCTCCCGAGGCGCCGTCGAGCCGCAGCTGCGCGAGGGGACCGGAGTGGGGCGAGGGGCCGCGCACGGTCCAGGCGGAGTCCTTCGCCTGTGCGGGCCCGGTGATGAAGAGCGTCATGGCCAGGACGCCGCAGAGCAGAAATGCCACTGCGGAGCGTCGGTAAGATCTCGGCATCGTTGCCTCCCGAGGCGGATACGTTACCGAGTCATCCGATAACTGGGGAGGGGTTGGGCGGCATTACGCCCCGTCAAGGGTTGTTGGCGCATGAGAGATCGGATCTATGGCTGGGCTGCTTCCGGGGACGACGCCAGGGGTAGAGGGTCGGTCAACGGACCCGCGCACGGTCCGGACGAGGAGGCGCACACGATGAGCGGCACGGCTCGGCCCGGCGACCCGGACCGGGAGACGGCGGACCCGGCGCCCGCCGAACCCGAGGGCGGGGACCCCGCCTGCTGGCTGGAGATGGTGTGTGCGGACTGCGGCGCGATGCAGGACACCGCCGAGTTCACCCGCTGTGCGCGGTGCGGCGCCCCGAGGGAGTGAGCGGCGGCGATACGGATCCTTCGGCGGCGGGACGGCCAACTCTCCTTGACGGCGGACCGGGTACGGTCTGATCATCACCACGGAACCAACGGGGGGCTTCGCCGTCGTGTTCTCCACCTCCACATCCACCCCGCCGTCCCCCTCGGGGCCGGTCCGCATGATCGTCTGCGGCGATGACGCGCTCGCCCACCGCCTCGCCGCCGAACTCCACGACGTCTACCGGACACAGGTGACCGTCGTCATTCCCGGCGGCGCTCCCCTGGCGGACCCCACCGGGCAGCGGATCGCGGGATGGCGGCCGGGAGGCCGTACCTCGGCGCTCTTCGGCAGGTTCAGCGCGGCCGTCGGGCGGGTCCCGCTGCCCCGGCAGACGGCGGACGACCCCGCCCCGGACGGGGGAGTGCGGGTCATGGAGGCCCCGGCGCTGGACGAGGACGTGCTGACCGAGGCGGGCGCGGATCAGGCGACGGCGCTCGCCCTGGTCCATGACGACGACGAGACCAACATCCACGCCGCACTGCGGGCCCGCCGCCTCAACCCCCGGCTGCGGCTGGTGATCCGGCTCTACAACCGCAAGCTGGGCCAGCACCTGGAGGAACTCCTCGACGAGGCGGCGCGGGTCGCCGATCCCGGCATGGACCCGGCGGAGCTGGACGCCACCACCACCGTACTGTCGGACGCCGACACCGCCGCCCCCGCGCTCGCGGCCACCGCCGTCGCGGGCACCAGCAAAGTGCTCCAGGCCGACGGGCTGCTGCTGCGCGCGGCCGAGCGCACCCCGCCCGGCACGGACGAGGTGGCCCGCCCGGGGCTGTGCACCCTCGCCCTGCTCTCGTCCACCACCAGCGACCCCGGCGGCAGCGAGGGTTCCGACAGCAGCGGGGACGAAGGGCCCAGGCTGCTGCCCGGGGACGAGGAGGTGGCCGCCGCCACCGGGCGCGACACGGTGGTGCTCGAGGCCGTCTCCGCCATCGGCACACCGCTGCCGCCGCAGCGGCTCGGCAGCCGCCGACTGCCGCTCGCCTCGCTCTTCTCCCGCCGGCTGCGCTGGTCCGTCGCCGGAATGGCGATCGCCGTGCTCGTCCTCACCATCATCTCCTGGCGGCTCACCGGAGCCGGGCTGCTCCACGCGGCCTACCTCACGGTGCTGGACGTGCTCGCGATCGACGACCCGGCGCTCGACGAGCCGACCGGACGCAAGGTCCTGCAACTGCTGTCCGGGCTGACCGGACTGCTTCTGCTGCCCGTCCTGGTGGCCGCCGCGCTGGAAGCGCTGGGCACCTTCCGCACCGCGTCCGCGCTGCGCCGCCCGCCGCGCGGCCTGTCCGGCCATGTCGTACTGCTCGGGCTCGGCAAGGTCGGCACCCGGGTCCTGGCCAGACTCCGGGAGATGGACATCCCCGTGGTGTGCGTGGAAGAGGATCCCGGGGCGCGCGGCATCCCGCTGGCCCGCAGACTGGGGGTGCCGACGGTCCTCGGTGACGTCACCCAGGAAGGCGTCCTGGAGGCCGCCAAAATCCAGCGGGCCCACGCCCTGCTCGCCCTGACCAGCGCCGACACCACCAACCTGGAGGCGACGCTGTACGCCCGCTCGGTCAAGCCCCGGCTCCGGGTGGCCCTGCGCCTGTACGACGACCGCTTCGCCACCGCCGTCTACCGCACGCTGCGCGCGGCCCATCCGCGGGCCCTCACCCGCAGCCGCAGCGTCTCCAGCCTGGCGGCTCCGGCGTTCGCCGGGGCCATGATGGGACGTCAGGTCCTCGGTGCCATACCGGTCGAGCGCAGGGTGCTGCTCTTCGCCGCCCTGAATGTCGCCGGGCATCCGCAACTGGAGGGACGTACCGTCGCCGAGGCGTTCGTACCGGGTGCCTGGCGGGTGATCGCGCTGGACGCGGCCGAGCCCGCGGACCGGCGACGCGACCTCGGGGCGGCGCCCCCTTATGACGGTGCCGTCCAGCAGGAGCCCGCCCTGGTATGGGATCTGCGCCCCGGCTATGCCCTGCGGCCCCAGGACCGCGTGGTGCTGGCGGCCACCCGCCAGGGGCTGGGGGAGATCCTGGCGGGGGCGCCGGTCCGCCGGGGCTGACGCCGGGCCGCCCGTCGCCCCGCTGGGGCCGGGGCCGCGTGGTGTGGCGGTGTCCGGGATGCGATGATGCCGGGCGACAAAGGCGACGGCGGAACGAGGAAGCCGGTGGGAATCCGGCGCGGTACCGCCACTGTGATCGGCGAGCGGATCCCGGACAGGCCACTGCCCGCATACGCGGGTGGGAAGGCCGGGACGAGCATCGACCCGAGAGCCAGGAGACTCACGCGGTCGCCTCCTCGATCGACACCGGGGCGGACTACCCCGGAGGAGGGGTGGTGCGGCGTGCCCGTAGGGCCGACCGACCCGCTGCCGTGCCGGGTGACCGTGTGCCGGGACTGCTGTTGCGGCAGCCCCAAGGTGACCGGCGTCGACCATGCCGCGCAGATCACGCGGCTCGGTGAGGAGGCGCCCGTACGCGTCTCCGAGTGTCTGGACGTCTGCGACCAGGCCAATGTGATCGTGGTGCAGCCGTCGGCCGCGGGGCGGGCCGCCGGGGGCAGGCCGGTGTGGCTCGGCCTGGTCAACGACCCGGACGCGACGGAGGACATCGTGGCCTGGGTCCGGGCGGGCGGCCCCGGGGTGGCACCGCTGCCCGACATCCTCGATCTGTACGCGTTCTCGCCACGGGGGAGCGCCTCGGCCGAGCCGTCACCCGGCGGTCGCTGAGCGACCGAAGTCCCCTACGACGCACGGGAGTTGCTGTCGTGAGCAGAACTCTGGCGGCCTCGCACCCCGTGGGCTACCGTCGGTAACACGTTGCCGGTCGGTAACACGATTCCGTCGCGGCAACCCCCTCCGTATCTCCCGCACCCTCCGAACCCCCTTCCGGAAGGCAGCTCATGGAGAACTCCACAGAGAATTCCGCGTCGTCCGCCGGGGTCGGTGGGATCAGCCGCCGCCGTGCCCTGACGGCGGCGGGCGGTGTGCTCGCCGGCGCCGCGCTCGCCCAGACGGCGGTTCCGGCCTTCGCCGCCTCCGGGGCGTCCTCGGACGCGGACGCCATCGTGGTCGGCCACGGGCTCGCCGGGTTGGTGGCCACGGCGGAACTGGCGGCCGCGGGGCGCAAGGTGCTCCTCCTCGACCAGGAGCCCGAGAGCAACCTCGGCGGCCAGGCGTTCTGGTCCTTCGGCGGCCTGTTCTTCGTCGACTCCGCGGAGCAGCGGCTGATGGGGATCAAGGATTCCCCCGAACTGGCCTGGCAGGACTGGCTCGGCACGGCGGGCTTCGACCGCGGTGTCGGCGACCCCGGTGGCCAGGACTACTGGGCCCACAAGTGGGCCGAGGCGTACGTGGACTTCGCCTCCGGGGAGAAGCGGTCCTGGCTGCACGGGCTCGGTGTGCAATGGTTCCCGATCGTCGGCTGGGCCGAGCGCGGCGGCGGTCTCGCGGACGGCCACGGCAACTCGGTGCCGCGTTTCCACGTCACCTGGGGCACCGGTCCGGCCGTGGTCGAGCCGTTCGAGAAGAAGGTGCGGGCCGCCGCGCAGGACGGCCGGGTGACCTTCACGTTCCGGCACCGGGTGGACGAGCTGATCGTCACCGGTGGCGCCGTCACCGGAGTGAGCGGCTCGATCCTGGAACCGAGCGACGCCGCCCGCGGCAAGCAGACCTCGCGCACCGTGGTGGGCGACTTCGAGCTCAGCGCCCCGGTGGTGATCGTCACCTCCGGCGGTATCGGCGCCAACCACGACCTCGTACGCCGGAACTGGCCCGACCGGCTCGGCTCACCGCCGAAGTTCATGGTCACCGGCGTCCCCGCGTATGTGGACGGCCGCATGCTGGCGATCACCGAGAAGGCGGGCGGACGGATCGTCAACCCCGACCGGATGTGGCACTACACCGAGGGCCTCAGGAACTACGACCCGATCTGGCCGGGCCACGGCATCCGCATTCTGCCGGGCCCGTCGTCGATGTGGTTCGACGCGAAGGGCAGGCGCTTCTCCAGCCCCGACATCCCGGGCTACGACACCCTGCACACCCTCGGATCGATCACCGCCACCGGCCATGACTACTCGTGGTTCGTCACCACCCAGAAGATCATCGCCAAGGAGTTCGCGCTCTCGGGCTCGGAGCAGAACCCGGACCTGACCAACAAGGACATCCTCCAGCTCCTCTCCCGCATCTGGCAGACCCCCGAGCCGATCCAGCGGTTCCGGGACAAGGGCGAGGACTTCGTGGTCGCCACCTCCCTGCCCCAACTGGTCGCGGGCATGAACAAGCTGACCGGCGACAACCTGATCGACCTGGCGGACCTCAAACGGCAGATCGAGGCCCGCGACCGCGAGATCGAGAATCCGTACACCAAGGACGTCCAGGTCATGGGCATCCGCAACGCGCTCGCCTACCCCGGGGACGCCCTCAGCCGCACCGCCTCCGCGCACCGGATCCTGGACCCGGGCGCCGGACCGCTGATCGCCGTGCGCCTCAACATCCTCACCCGCAAAACCCTCGGCGGCCTCCAGACCGACCTCTCCGGCCGCGTCCTGGACGCCTCCGGCCACCCGATCAGCGGCCTGTACGCGGCGGGTGAGGTGGCGGGCTTCGGTGGCGGAGGGGTGCACGGCTACCGCTCCCTGGAGGGCACCTTCCTCGGCGGCTGCCTCTTCTCGGGCCGCACGGCGGGCCGCGCGGCGGCGTCCGCGACGGCGACCTGACCCGGCGGACAGAACGCTCTCAGCTGCCGCGGCGGCCCGGCCGCCCGCGACACCACCGGCCCGGCCGCCCGCGACCTGACAGGCCATGACCGGCCAGTGGTCCGCCGCCGCACAGCCGACCCTCTGAAGCCAGTGCGCACCGGGCCCGTGGGAGACTCGTCCCGCACTCCGCGGCCCGACCGGGAACGCTCCCGGTCGGCCACGGGGCCGGGGCGAGGAGGACGTGTTGGGCGGGGACGATCCGCACATCCATGTCGAGTCGAAGGTCGTCCGTGGCGTGGCCGCCGTGCGCGAGATGATGGCATCCACGTTCGGCCTGGTCGGTGACCTGCCGAGCCTGGTCGATACCGGTTGCGGGCTGCGGGCGCCGTACGCGATGACCTCGCCGCGCCCGGAGAACGTCACCTGCCTCGCCTGCCGTGAGCACGCACGACAGGAGCATCTGCGCTTCGCGGACGAGGTCGAACGTCTGGGCAGGATGGCCGGATCGACCATCAGCACGGCCCAGGCCAAGCTGGCCGCCGACAAGCACCGCGAACTCGCGGAGAGGTTCTCCGGCCCGCGGAGGGCCGAATGACAGCACCGCACGCGGATGGCCCGCGGTGGCCGGACTCCGCTACGGCGCCGGGTCCGACCGGGCGACGGAGTGCTCCACCGCGGTGCGCCGTGGCGGCGTCACGCCGTCCCGTCGCTCTCGGCGCCGCCCGGAGACGTCCACCGGGGCGGTGAGGACGGCCAGGCAGGCGAGGACGAGTGCGATACCGCCCCAGCCGACGGCGGGCAGGCGTTCGCCGATGACCAGCACGGCGAGCACGGCCGCGACGGCCGGTTCCAGCAGGGAGAGCGTGGTGGCCGTGCTGGCGGGCACATGCGCCAGCCCCCAGCCGAACAGGACGTAGCCCGCGAACATGGGCACCAGCGCCATGTACACCCCGACGGCCACGTCGGACCCGGAGTCGAGGAGCGGGGCACCGGTGACCAGCAGGACGGGCACCAGGAGCAGCCCGCCCACGCCGAAGACCGCGCCCATCGCCGCGCGGGAGGTGACCCCCTGGATGATCAGCCGGTGGGCCGCCCAGGAATAGAGGGCGTAGGTCGTGGCCGCGATGAGGCCGAGCCCCACGCCGAGCACCGTGGCGGCCGTGGAGGTCCGCTCCGCGTCGCCGGGGGCCCCGGCGGCCTGGCCCGCGCACAGCAGCAGGGTGCCCAACAGGCCCAGGGCGGCGCCGAGTTTCCAGCGGCGCGTCAGCCGGCGCCGGTCCATGACCCGTTCGATCACGGCCGAGGCGAGCGGGGCCATGCCGATCGACACCACGGTGCCCACCGCCACTCCGGCCAGGCGCATCGCGCTGTAGAACGCCAGGGGGTACGCCGCCACCGCGACCGCGCCAATCAGTACGGTGCCGCGCCGCGCACGCAGCAGTGGGGCCTCGCGGGCGATGCGGGGAGCGGCGACCAGGGCCTGGAGCAGTCCGCCGAGGCCCATGGCGACGGCGCCGATGGCGAGCGGGCCGACGTCCGGGGCGAAGGTGGCCGCGGTGCCGGTGGTGCCCCACAGCACGGACGCGGCGAGCACGCACAACGATCCGGCGCCCACGGAAGAGCGGGCGCCGGGTCCGGGGGCCGTCACAGCCGGTCCAGCAGGGCCGCCGCCATCGCGCGGGCGTGCCGCAGCCGGCTGTCGTCGCCTTCCAGACCGGCCCGCGCCATCGCGCCCTCCAGCAGGAACGCCAGGTGCTCCGCCATCGTGCGGGCGTCGTCGGGGCGCTCGGGCAGCAGCTCCTCGAGGTGGCCGGAGATCAGCCGCTCGACCTCCTCCTTGTGGCGGCGTACGACGGTCCGTCCCTCGTCCCCGGCGGGCAGCTCGGCGGCCGCGTTGAGCAGACCGCAGCCGCGGAAGCCGCGCTCGTAGGCGAACGCCGCGTGATCGGCGTAGGCGTCGAAGACCGCGAGGACGCCGTCGCGGGGGCTCTCGGCCCGCTCCAGCCGTGACCGGTACAGCGCCAGCCACTCCTCGTGGCGGGCATCCAGATAGGCACTGACGAGATCGGCCTTGGAGGAGAAGTTGTTGTACAGGCTCATCTTCGCCACACCCGCTTCGGCGGTGATCGTGTCGATCCCGGTCGCCGTCACGCCGTCGGCGTAGAAGCGGCGCGCGGCGGCCGCCAGCAGACGCTCCCGCGCCGGCCGCCGCCTCCCGGGCTCCGTCGTCCTCACACCGGTCTCACTCATCGTTTGCACCCTGACAGATTAGGTAGGTAGGTCTACCTACTATAGGGGGCGCCGAGGGCGTTCCGGAAGCGGTTGAATGATTAAGGGATCCGGTGGCGGACCAGGGCGAGGACGGTGAGAAGCGCGACGAGTGCGCACACCCCCCACCAGCCGGCCCGGCCCCAGGCGCGCACCCCGAGCCAGGAACCCGCGCTGCCGCCCAGATAGGCGCAGGTCATATAGGCGGTGTTGAGCCTGGAGCGGGCGTCCGGGCGCAGGGCGTAGACGCGGGCCTGGTTGGCCACCATGCCGGACTGCATCGCCACGTCGAGCAGTAGGGTGCCGATCGTCAGGGCGGCCAGGCCCGGCGTTCCGCCCAGGGCGCCCAGGGTGAGGATCGCGGTCGAGAGGAGCACCCCGAGCAGGCAGACGAGGTTCACCGGATCGGGCCCCAGGCGGTCCACCAGACGCCCGGCGAGCGGGGTGCACAGCATGGTCACCCCGCCGACCAGGGCGAGCATGCCGACGGCCTGGGCGCCGAGCCCGTAGGCGGGACCGGTGAGGAGCAGCGCCAGGCAGGTCCAGACGGCCGAGAATCCGGCGAAGACGGTCGCCTGGTACCAGCAGGAGCGGCGCAGCTCCGGCTCGGTGCGCAGCAGGCGCAGCGGTTCGGCCAGGAGCGCGGGGTAGGACTGCCGGGATGCCGGGGCCGTGGCGGGGACCGCGAACGCCAGGACGGTGGCGAGCAGCAGGGCCAGGACCGCGGCCACGAGATACGGGGCCCGCCAGCCCAGCCACTCGCCGAGGGTGCCGCTGAAGGTGCGGGCCAGCAGCATGCCGCCGGTCGATCCGCTCAGCAGGGTGCCGGTCACCGCTCCCCGGCGGTCGGCGGCCACGAGACCGGCCGCCAGCGGGCCGACGATCTGCGCCGCCACCGTGGCCAGGCCGACGAGAGCGCTGGCGGCGACGAGGGGCGGCAGGGCCGGTGCGCAACCCGCGGCGAGCAGCGCCAGGCCGGTGAGGCCGAGCAGGACGACGAGGAACGTACGGTGCGGAATCCGGTCGCCGAGCGGCACCAGCAGGACGATCCCGGCCGTGTAGCCGACCTGGGTGGCGGTCACCACCACGGCGGCCGAGTCGGCGGACACGTGCAGCCCGTCGGCCACCAGCGGGCCGATCGCCTGCGGGAAGTAGATATTGCCCACCGCCACGGCGCAGGTGATGGCCAGGAGCAGGACCATGCGGCGGCTCATCCGGCCGTGGTCCGCACACTCAGGGGGTGTCTCACGGGATGTGTCGTGGGATGTCATGCGCCGAAGTCCATGGCACCGGCGCTCCGCTGCCAATCGATGTAGCGTATGACTTAATGATCAGCTTTGTGCTCGATGTCGAGGACCTGGCGGACACGCGGTTCGCCGTATCGCCTCTGAACGAGACGGTGTTCAGCCTGCGGGTGCTGCGCGATCCGAGCCTGTCCGCCGTGCATCTCCCGTGGCGCAGGGCCGTGCTGGGCGAACTCGGCGCCCTGGACACCGACCTGCTGATGTCCTTGGTGGCGCGGCGACGCACCCTGCCGGACTTTCTGACTCCACGGCCCGTGACCTTCGCCCCGGCCTTCGAGGACGAACTCGCCGTCGTCCGCCAGACCCCTCCCGACCTGGTCCGCCGCGATCTGCTGGCCACGCATGCGCCGGACCCGCTGCCCCCGGCGCTGCGCGATGCCACCGCCGACGACGCCTCCGTCGCCGGACTCCGCGACACCATCTGCGCCCTTCTGCGCCAGTACTGGGAGATCGCCGTCGAGCCGATGTGGCCGCGGCTGCGACTCGTGGTGGAGGCGGACATGACCTATCGCGCGCGCCAACTGGCCATGGGAGGCGCACGCCTGCTCTTCGCCGATATGCATCCCCATCTGCGCTGGCACAACGGGGTGCTGCACATCGCCAAGATGATCAGCCGGCACCGCGTGGTGGCGTCCGGCCGGGGACTGCTCCTCCTGCCCTCCGTCTTCGCGCACAAGCCCGCGCCCCCGGTGAGCCCGGAGGAACCTCCGTCGCTGGTCTACCCGAGCCGTGGCGTGGCGACGCTGTGGGCCTCGGAGCCCGCCCATGACGCGTCCGCGCTGGTGTCGCTCATCGGCGCGCCCCGGGCGAGGCTCCTCGGCCTCCTCGAGGAGCCCCTGCCCACCGTCGAGCTCGCCCGCCGCCTGAGGGTGACTCCGAGCGCGGTGTCCCAGCACCTGCGCGTCCTGCACGCCACGGGTCTGGTCACCCGGGCGCGCCACGGACGGCAGGTGCTGTACCGGCGGAGTCCCCTCGGCGACCGACTCACCGCCGCCCCGCGGGAGTGATGGCCTATTCGGACGGGGCCGGGTGCACGGGGCACCTCGGCTCCTCGTTCAACGGTGCGCGGTCCAGGGGCCGTTCGCGGGCCACGGCGACGGCGCGCTTTCCCGGGACCAGGGTGACGTGCCACATGCGCTGGGCCTCCGGTGCGGGGTCGGCGGCGGTCAGCTCCACCCTCCGCAGCACCTCCCGAATGATCACCTTCATCTCCATCATGGCGAGTTGGGCGCCGACGCAGTAGCGTCGGCCGCCGCCGAACGGCAGGAACGACTTCTGTGCCGCTTGGGCGCCCTCGCCGAGGAACCGCTCCGGCCGGAACTCCTCGGGGTCCGGATACGCCTCGCTGTCCTGGTGGATGAGCGAGAACATGGGGATGGCCACCCACCCGGCCGGGATCTCGTAGCCGTCCAGCCGCAGCGGCTTGTCCAGCAGCCGCCCCGAGCCGGTGATCACCGGGCGCAGCCGCAGCACCTCCTTGACGACCGCTTCGAGGTAGCTGTCGTCCTCGCCCCGCTCCAACTCCTCCTGAAGCCGCCGCAGTATCTCCGGGGAGCGCATCAGCCGTTCGAAGGCCCAGGAGAGGCCGGTCGCCGTGGTTTCGAGCCCGGCCTCCAGCAGGGTGAGCAGCTCATCGCGGATCTCCTGGTCGCTCATCGCGCGCCCCTGGTCGTCCCGCGCCTTCAGCAGCCGCCCCAGCACATCGGTGGCGCCGCTGTCCTCCTCGTCCCTGCGCCGGGCGATCTCGGCGAAGAGGATCTCGTCCACCGCCGCGCTGGCCTTCATGGTGCGGGTCGTCGGCAGGACCGGTACGCGCATCGCCAGCGGCGACTTCTCCGCCCATGCCCGCAGCCGCGCGGGCATCAGGAACAGCAGCGGGGAGCCACTGGCCTTGGACAGGGCGAGGAGCAACGCCCGCAGCCGGGCCAGCTGTGTGACGTCGCGGATCCCGAAGACCAGCCGCAGGGTGATCTCCAGCGTGATGGCCTGCATGTGTTCCTGGAGCGCGAACGGCCTGCCGAGCGGCCAGGTCCGGATGTCCTCCGCGGCGATCTCGGCGATGAGGTCCGGGTAGCTCGCGATGGACCGGCCGTGCAGGGCCGGGCTGAGCAGCTTGCGATGCCGCCACCACGGCTCGCCGTCGTTCGTGAACAGCGAATAGTCGCCGAGCCACGGCACGTACCCTGCGCGCAGCGCCCCGGCCCGGTTGCCGTCGCCGTCCGTGCTGTAGATCTTCGCGGCGAGCTCCGCGGTGGACACCACCACCTGGGGCGGGAAGCCGATCAGCTTCATGCGGAACACCGGACCGTAGCGCCGCCGAAGTGACGCGAAGTAGTGGACCGGGTCGCGCATGCGCATGGTCTGAAGAAGGGCGGGCTGCCGGGAGCCGGGAGGAAGGAGGGACATCGGTTTTCTCCAGTTGTCCAGCGTTCACTCAGTTCTCCGGCGTCCACGAGGTGGCGGCCACTAGTGGCCACTGTGCGACCCACCAGGGATTCGCCACCGGCCGGGGAGAACAAAGGGCGTGGGGGGCAGGAAACGGGGCGCGAGCAATGGCAAGGATCCTAGCGTTACCAGCTCACTACTACCCTCGGCGAACGCCGGGCGCCAGGGGTGGCCGATCGGCAATCGCTAGGGGAATGCGTAGCAACCAGCCAAAGTGCCAGGGCGTCTTGAATCAAGACGTCATGAAGTGGCCTTGTATAAAGAGGGGGGAAGGATCGCAATCGCCAGACCCGTGGGGTACGGTGAAACTTCCTCGTGATCAAGCGGGGGTGTGTTTCGCGATGCGTGCCCGGAGGCCGAGGAAACCGATGCGAGCCATAGTCCACGACAGCCTCCCAGGTGAGGCCGCGAAGCTGGCGGGCGGGAAGGGGAAGAATCTCCATGAGCTCTCCAGGAACGGGCTCGCCGTCCCCCGGTGGGCAGTCGTCGGGCTCGATGTGTTCCAGGAATTCATCGCCGGACTCGACGAGGCGGGACGCATCGAGGATCTGCTCGCCGAGGTCACCCGGGACAATGTGGACCGAATCTCCCGACAGTTGGCCGAAATCATCGAGTCGGGGGAGTTGAGCGACGACGCCGCGTCGGTCGTCGAAGAAGCGTATGCGCATGTGGGGCGCCCCCGGGTCGCGGTGCGCTCTTCCGGTGTGGAGGAGGACGGCGCGGAGCTCTCCTTCGCCGGGCAGTTCGCCACCTTCCTCAATGTGTCCGGGCTCCCCGATGTGACGGCGCACGTCAAGAAGTGCTGGGCCTCGGCGTTCTCCGGGCGATCGCTGCACTACCGGCTGCGCCATGGGCTGCCGCTGCGTGACGCGGGTATCGCCGTCGTGGTGCAGGACATGGTGGACGCCGAGCGCAGCGGCGTCATGTTCACCGCCAACCCGGTGACCGGCGACCGGCGGCAGTATGTGGTCAGTTCCGTGTACGGACTGGGTGAGGGTCTGGTCTCGGGCGCGGTGGACGCCGACACCGTCGTCCTCGACGGCGCCACGGGCGCGGTGGAAGACACCGTGCTCGGCGACAAGCAGGAGCGCTATCACCTGGATCCGGCGGGTTCCGGATATCTGGTCGCCGAAGTGGAGCCGGCCGACCGGGAGAGGCTGTCGCTGGAGCCGAAGGACATAGCGCGGCTGCACGAGGCCGGGGCGCGCATCGCGGCGGTCTTCGACACTCCGCAGGACATAGAGTGGGCGCTCGCGGACGACGCCCTGTGGATTTTACAGGCCCGCCCGATCACCGCGCTGCCGGATGCGATCCAGCCATCGGAGGATGAGTTAGGGCGGAGCGAAGGCGAACTCCGGATCTGGGACAACGCCAACATCATCGAGAGCTTTTCCGGAATCGTTTCACCGCTGACCTACAGCTTCGCGGCCAATGTCTACGGCAGGGTCTACGAATATTACGCCCGAGGTCTCCGGGTCCCGCCCGCCGCACTGCGCGAGATCGAGGAATGGGCTCCCCAAATGCTCGGCTATTTCCATGGCCGGGTGTACTACAACCTGCTCCACTGGTACCGGATGGTACGGATCGCGCCACTGTACAAACTCAACAGGAAAGTACTGGAGGTCGCGATCGGCGTCGAGGAGCCACTCGACGACGAAATGGCCGAGACCATCTACCCGTACACCTTCTCCTCCTCCTTGCGCGGCCGGCTGTCCCGCGCGCGGACGGTGGCCGCTTTCGTACGCCGCTTCCTCACCATGAACCGCTCTGTCGAACGTTTCATGGCCTACTTCTACAAGGCGTACGAGGAGTTCGACAACGTCGACTACGACGCGATGGAGGGCCAGGAGGTCTACCGGCGATTCCGCGCCCTGGAGAAGGACCTGCTGGAGAAGTGGGGTCCGATGCAGACCCTGGACGCGACGATTCTCTGGTCCATCGGCGCGCTCGCCCTGCTGAACAGGGCCTGGCTGCCCGACGCCCCCGAATGGCTCACCTGGAGCGCCGCCAGCCCCGGCTCCCGGGTGGAGTCCATCGAACCCGCCCGTGCGCTCTCGGCCCTCGCCGCCACCGTCCGTGACGACGCCGAACTGAGCCGTCTCATCCAGGAGACCCCGGCCGCGGACACCCATCAGGCGCTGCGCGACGGCGGCCACACCGCGTTCCTCGCCTCGGTGGACGAGTACGTCGCCGCGTACGGCTATCGCAGCCTCGACGAACTCAAGCTCGAAGTGCCCGATCTGCGGGAGGACCCGTCGACCCTGTTCGCCATGGTGCGTGCCGCGCTGCCCGAGGTGGACGCCCATTCCGGCGACAAGGCCGACGCCTATCTGGACGGGCGTCTGCGCGGGCCGCGCCGGATGCTCTACAACCTCGTCCGCCGCAAGGCGCAGACCTCCCTCTACAACCGGGAGCGGCTGAGGTTCTGCCGCACCCGCGCCTTCGGCTCGGCGAAGCGGATGCTGCGCGCCATGGGCCGCGATCTCGCCAGGATGCGGGCGATCGACCACTGGAACGACGTCTTCTTCCTGCGCCTGGAGGAGTTGCGGGGCGCCTACGAGGGCACGACGGCGCACACCGATCTGCGTGGCCTCGTGGAGCTGCGCAAGCGTCAGCGGGCCGAGGACGAGCAGCTGTCCGCGCCGTCCCGGTTCACCACCCGTGGGGCCGCCTACTGGCGGGGCAATCTGGAGCGGGCCGGCTTTGTGAAGGGCGGCGTGGCGCGCACCGGCGTCCGGGAGCTGCGCGGTACCCCGTCCTGCCCCGGTGCGGTGGAGGCCCGCGCCGTCGTCACGGACACCCCGGTGGATGTGGACGGCGGAGTCCTGGTGACCTACCGCACGGATCCGGGCTGGGTCGCCGCGCTGCCGTCCGCCTCGGCGCTCATCATCGAGCGGGGCAGCCCGCTGACACATGTGGCGATCGTCGCCCGTGAGCTCGGCATTCCGACCGTCGTCCAGGTCAAGGGCGCGGTCACGGAGATCGAGACCGGGATGCGGCTGAGGGTGGACGGCGGCACGGGGGCGATCACGTTCCTGGACGACGACACCCCGGCCGAAACCGGCACCGGGGCCGGAACGGACAGCGGGGCCGAGGCCGGGAAGGCGAAGGTGGCGAAGAGTGAGTGACGCACTGCTCTCCTGGCTGACGGATCCTCCTCGGGCGGCCGGAGATCCCGGAGACCTCCACGGCCGGGGCATCCACCTCGCCGACGACCGAGGTGGCTGGGAATTCCACGGATACCCCGAACTCGCCGCCTCCGCACGGCGGGTGGCCGGATCGCTGGCGGCACGGGGGGTGCGCCCCGGCGATGTGGTGGGTGTCCTCCTGCCCACCGGTTTCCCGTGCCTGTCGTCGCTCTTCGGCGTCTGGGCCGCGGGCGCCACGGTGTGCCTCGTCCCCCCGCCCGCCTTCGCCGCCGAGGCCGAGTACGTGGAGCACACGGCCGGGATCCTGCGGCAGACCGAGGCCGCCGTCACCATCACCGCCGAGGGCCTCGCCCCCCTGGCGGCCCGGGTGCTGGCCGCCGCGGGCTCCGACCGCGAGCCGTGGATCTGGCGCGATGACGGCGATGAGCTCCAACCCCGTGAACCCGGCGAACTCGCCCTCCTCCAGTTCACATCGGGCTCCAGCAGCCGGCCCCGCGGGGTCCGGGTCACATGGGCGAACCTGGAGGCGAACCTCGCGCTGATCCGGAACACACTCGGCTGGCGCGCGGGCGACGCCGGGGCCTCCTGGCTGCCGCTCCACCACGACATGGGGCTCATCGGCTGTCTGCTCACCCCCGTGAGCGTGCGGGACGATCTGTGGCTCATGCGCCCCGAGCAGTTCATCCGCGATCCGGCCCGCTGGCTGCGGTGTTTCGCCGTCGCCGCGCACACCGCCGCCCCGCCCTTCGCGTTCGAGTACGCGGCCCGGCGGCTCGGCGACCGGCTCGCGGACCTGGACCTGTCCGCGTGGCGCAATGCCATCGTCGGCGCCGAACCCATCAACCCCCGTGCGCTGGAGCACTTCGCCAGGCTCGCCGCACCCGCCGGGTTCTCCCCCTCCGTCTACCTTCCGTCGTACGGGCTCGCCGAGGCGACGCTCGCGGTGACCGTCCGCACCTCCGGCGCCCCCGCGCCGACCGTGCGCGTGGACACCGGCACGCTGCGCTTCGGGGGCCCCGTCACCATCGACGACGAGGGCGAGTTCGCGAGCTCCGTGAACCCGCCCGCGGACGACGGCGCGGACGGCTGGCTGATCGGCTGCGGCGGCCCCGGCGACGGGGTGGGCGCCACGGTGGTCGACGACGAGGGACGGCCCCTGCCGGACGGCCACCTCGGCGAGATCGAGGTGACGGGCCCGTCGGTGACGAGCGGCTACCACGCCGGACGCACCGGCTCCACCCGGTACGTCGACGGCGGCATCAGGACCGGCGACGCCGGGTTCTTCCACCGCGGCGAGCTGTTCGTGCTCGGCCGGATGGGCGACAGCCTCAAGGCGCGCGGACGCAGCGTCTACATGGAGGACCTGGAGGCGAAGGTGGTCTCCGCGACCGGGATCGCCCGGGAGAAGTGCGCGGTCGTCGGTGTCGAGGGCACCGGCGGCACCTCGGTGGCGCTGTTCGCGGAGAAGGCCGAGGGAGCGTGGGTGGCGGACGCCACGCTCATCCTGCGCGGCGCGCTCGGCGACGACGTCGCCATCACCGTCGTCACCGGCCGCAGCGGGCTGATCGACAAGACGTCCAGCGGCAAGCCGAGACGTCGCCACATGTGGGAAGAGCTGCGAGCGGGCCGCCTCAAGGGCGCGCGCGTCCTGGAGACGGCCCATGCCACGACCGGGAGGCCCGTGTGATCCTCAGCGAGGACTATCTACAGAACCTGCTCGACAAGACCATTCCGCAGATCCACTCCGTCGCCGACTGCGCTGTGGTCCTCGAGGGTTCGATCGCCGAGGGCTTCGGCAATTCCTCGTCCGACATCGACTTCCTGCTCATCGCCGACAGCGACGCCGATCTGCCCACCATGCCTTCGCTCCTGTTCCTGGACGGGCGGCGGGTCGAGGTCAGGACCCGCTCCGTGCGGCAGCTCGCCGAGCAGTTCTCCGCGATCACGGCCGACACGCACGACCACGTGGGCGCCGTCCCGGAGGATCTGCTGAACCGCTGTCAGCGTCTGCTGCGCAGCTTCCCGCTGCGCAATCCGGACCTGGTGGCGAAGGTCAAGGGGCTGATGTCCCGCGACGACTTCCAGGACACGATGCGGGAGTGGTGGGCACACCACGCGCGCCAGTCGATCCGCTACGCGCTCGCCCTGCGGGAGCTCGGCCAGGAGGAAGAGGCCGCGGCATGGACCGAGGCCGGACTGCTCCAGGCGGTGAAGTCCTGGGCGGCGGGGCGGGGAGAGACCTATCTGGAGCCGAAGTGGCTGCCGATGCAGCTGGACCGCATCGGCGACCAGCCGCAGTGCGACCGGTACCGGACCCTCGCCTCGCTGGAGGCGTCGGGCCTCGACCCCGCCGAGTACATCACCGCGGGGGTCGGGCTCACGGCCGATCTGGGGGTGGCGGGCGCCGAACCCGACTCCGAGCGGATCACCGTGGCCAGGGCCGCCGGGGTGACCACCTGGCAGACCGGCGACCGGGTGCATGTCGTGCGCGACAAGCAGGATGTGTTCGTCCTCGGTGACCGCGCGGCACGGGCCTGGCGTTCGGTCGTCTTCGGCCGGCCCCTGGGGAGCGTAGTGGCCGCCGCGGAGGCGTCAGGAGCGCCGCAGGCGGGCCCGCAGATCGCCCAGTTCCTCCGGTTCGGCCTGGTGAAGGTGGCGTGGAAGGGCGACGGTCCGATCGTCCCCGCCATGCCACTGGCCGCCCCGTCCGGCCCTGTCACACCGCCACCGAGTGTCGCGCGGCCCATCGTCACCGTGGGCGGGGCGGCGGTCGGCGGTGCGGAGGGCATCGATCTCGTGCCCATGCCCGCCCGCCGGTTCAGCGCCGCCGCGATGACCCTGGTGTGGTCCAACGTGCTGGTGGAGAACGCCCGCGAGGACCTCACCGGCGCCCTGGACCGCGAGCAGTGGAGCGTGGCCGAACTCAGCGCCCGGCGGATACTGCGGGCCGCGCTGCGCGGCGTGCTCAGCGCCTACGGAGTCAACCCGTTGCCCCCGGACTCCGAGGTCGTCCGCAGGCTGTCCCTCCTGCCGGCGGGATCGGACACCGACGAGATCCGGGCCAAGGCCCGGCACCTCGCGACGCTCCCGATCGCGTCCGGGACCCAGGGCAGTGCGGCGCTCACCGCGCTGGACGACTTCGTGGCCCTGGTCCGGCACACGATCGGCGCGCACAGCTTTCCGTCCTCCTTCGACTCCTCGGACGGATGGCGGCAGACCCTGGAGATCGGCTACGACTGGCTGCGCCTCGGCGCCCACCTCGACGCGGACCTGCCCATCGACGAGGCGAGCGATCTGCTGTCCAGCGGTGGCGCACAGCCGCATCTCGCCACCACCTGACGCTGAGGGAGGAACGTTGACGTCAAGCACCAGCACACCATCGCTGAACGAGGACGAGACGCGGAGCAAGGTGTACGCGATCGTCGGCGCGATGGCGCCCGCGCGGGACGCGAACCTGACCGACGACACCGAGCTCTTCGCGGATCTGGCCTATGACTCGCTCCGGCTCATCGAGTTGACGCTGGCGCTGGAGGAGGGCTTCGGACTCGGGGAGCTCGCTCAGGAGCGGACCGCCACGGTCACCACACTCGGCGACATCGTCCGCCTGGTGACAGAGGTACGACGCGAGAACGAGGCACGGCAGGCGGAGGCGGGCCGATGACGGAGCGCTTGAGGATCCTGGTGACCGGAGCGGCCGGGCTGGTCGGCGCGGAGGTCACCGCCCGGCTGGTGGCGGCCGGGCACCGGGTCACCGCCCTGGTCCACAACCAGCCGGCGGTCATACGCAACGACGGCACCCCGCTGGAACCGGACGCCGTCACCTGCCTGCCGGGCGATGTGACCAAGCCCCGGCTCGGCCTGCCCGAGGCCGCGTACCAGGCGCTGGTCGCGGACGGCCTCGACCGGATCGTGCACTGCGCCGCGATCACCGACTTCGGCCTCCCCGACGAGGTCTACCAGGCGGTCAACGTCGACGGCACCGCCCACGTCCTGGAGCTGGCCCGCGCCGGCGGGGTGCCACTCGTGCACGTGGGAACCGCGTATGTGTGCGGTGAGCGTGACGGACTGATCCGCGAGACGGAGCTGGACGAGGGGCAGCGCCTCGCCAACGCCTACGAGGAGAGCAAGTTCCGGGCCGAGACCCTGGTGCACAAGGCCCAGGCGGACGGGGTGCGGGCCGCGATCGTCCGCCCCAGCATCGTGGTCGGAGACGAGCGCACCGGCGTGGTGCGCGACTACAAGAACATCTATGTCGTCCTCAAGCTGGCCACCGAGGGCAAGGTCCGCTCCATCCCCGGCCAGTACGAGGCGCGCCTCGACCTGGTGCCCGTGGACTACGTGGCGGACATCATCACCGAGGTCACCCACCGCTTCGAGGAGGCGGCGGGCCGGACCTTCCACGCGGTGGGCGCACCGCTGACGCTGCGGGACTTCTCCGATGTGATGGCCGAGTACCCGCCGTTCCACGTGCCGCGGTTCGTCCCGCCGACCAGCTTCGACGCCCAGCGGCTGCCCCGCCGGGAGCGGGCGTACTACGAGCGCGTCATGACGCTCTACGAGAGCTACTTCCGGCGCCGGATGCGCTTCGACGACTCCCACACGGCGGACCTGGCCACCCGCAGGCCCCCGGCGGACGGGCAGGACTTCCTGCGCGCGCTGATCGACCACTGCCTGGAGACGGGCTACCTGGGCGCACCGCCTGCCGACGCCACCGAGGTGCTCGCCCGGCTGAACATGACGGGCCCGGACGGGACCTCCGCGGCGAGCGGGGCCGGCCCGGCCGCGAGCGATGTGAACGGAGCCGGCCGATGACCGACGACACCACGAACGGCCGGCCCTTCGGCGACGACATATCCCCGGCCCTCAGCCGCGATCCGCGCAAGCGCGTCCTCTTCGGCTCGGACACCTACTTCCTGGAGAGCGTCGAACAGCTCGCCGCCCTCACCGCCGACGTCGACGGCTTCCTCCACCGGCACGCCGCGCTGCTGCTCAAGCCCGACGCCGTGGTCAGCAGGCAGTTGCCGACGGCCGTCGACTGGCTGGCCCGGGAGGGCTTCCGGATCGTGGCCGCGGAACGCACCCGGCTCACCCCCAACACCGTGCGGTCGCTGTGGTACTTCCAGTGGAACCTGGCCACACCGGAGCGCCGCCGTCTCGCCGATCTGTTCACCGACACCTGCGACTCGGTGGTGCTCGTGGTGCGCCGGGACGCCGACGGGGCCGAGGCCCCGCCGAGCGTACCCGCGTCGGTCGTCCTGACCGAGCGGAAGGGCCCCACCGACCCGCGGGCCCGGGTCCCCGGCCAGCTCCGCTACGCGACCGGCCGCTACAGCTATCTGCTGAACCTCGTCCACACCCCCGACGAACCCGCCGACGTGGCACGGGAGTTGGGCATCTACTTCGGCGCGGCGCTCCGACAGCGGGTCTACGCCGCCGCGCTGGCCGGCGAGGACCAGTCGGCCCGCGCTCGTGAGCTCGGCGAGCGGTTGCACACCGAGGTGCCCGAGCGGGACCTCTCCTTCGAACCGGCCGCGGAACGGCTCGAGCGGGCCGTGGCGGAGGCGGAGGAATCCCTGGCCCCCGGCGCCGTCCGGGACGAGCTGCGCGCCGCCCGGCTCGCGGCCCGGGACCAGGAGGGCCACCGACGGCTGATCGAGGCCGTCTGGCGGGCCGGGCTGCCGCTCGACGCCTGGGACATGGTGATCGTCGGCTCCCATGTCCTGCCCATGAAGCGCAAGGGGCTGGCGCCCGTGCTCGGTGGGGTCAGCGTGTCCGACTGGCAGCACCACCTGGCGCGGTCGGCGGTTCGGTAACACAGAGGGGTAAGCATGGACACGGTGGAATTCAGCCAGACGGTGCCGCGTGAGCTCGTCCATCGGCTGAGCCTGGCCGAGGTGTTCCTGACCGGCGTGCTCGCCCGGGACGAGGACACCCTCGACATCGGGGTGCAGATACCCCGCTCACACGCCTTCTACCGGGACACGGCGGGCTGCCGCCACGTCTATGACCCGATGGTCCTGGTGGAGGCCGTCCGGCAGTCGCTCCTCATGCTGGGCCACGATCTGTTCGAGAACCCGTTCGGCACGAAGTTCATCCTGCGGGACATCGCCCTGCGTGACGCGGACATCACCGCGCTCACGGTGGGCGACGTACCCACCGAGGTGGTGCTGCGCTGCCGCATCGTGCGCCGCTTCCGTGGCCGCGAGGGGCTGAAGGGGGCGCGGCTGTCCTACACCGCGCTGATCGGCGACCGCGTGGTGGCGACGCTGGAGGGCTCCATGTCCTGGCTGACGCCCGCCCAGTGGCAGGCGACGCGCGAGGAGGTGCGTGCCACGCTGGGGCTGCCCGTCCAGGCCGCGTTCACGGCGTGTGAGCCGGGGGAGCGGATCGGGAAGGCCCTGGTCGACCGCAGGGACGTGGCGAACGTCGTCATCTCCCCGCTTCAGCTCCAACTCCCGCCGGACGGCGATGGGACGGGGACCGCGCGGCTGCTCGTGGACACCAGCCACCCCGTGCTGTTCGACCACCCCCTGGACCATGTCCCCGGCATGCTGACCCTCGAGGCGTTCCGGCAACTGAGCATCGCCACCGCCGTGGAGACAGGGGCGCTGCCGTCGGCGTCGGCCGTCCTCACGGGGCTGAAGGCGCGCTTCACCGGTTTCGGCGAACTGGATCTGCCGATCACCTGCGAGAGCGTCCGGGTGGAGGACGACGGGACGAGCGCCGTTCTGCGCTGCGTCATGAGGCAGGCCGGACACACCATCGCCGACGGCGAGCTGCGCCTCAGCCCGGCACCCACGGAGCGGCCGATATGACCGCCGCTCCCGGCACGCTCGGCCGTCCCGTGCCCGGGAGACGGTGGCGGCGTTGAGCGATGTCCTGACCGCTTCCCGGGTACCGGCCCGGTTGGGCCGTTTCGTGCTGCGGATGTTCCGCCCGCAGATCTACGTCACCTACGGCGTGCTGTGGACGCTGACCCTGGAGGGCTCGGCCGAGGCACTCTCGGGACCTTCCTCGCACTGGACGCCCTCCGGGGCGACCGCGGTGCGCGCGGTGAGCGTGGTGCTGGCCCTGCTGTTCGCCCGTATGGTCGACGAGCAGAAGGACCTGGAGTACGACCGCCGGCACCATCCGGACCGTCCGCTGGTGACGGGCGCCATCACGGTGGCGGAGCTGCGCGGCGCGATGGCGCTGATCACGGTGGTCGTCGTCGTGCTCAACGCATTCGTCTCCGCCCTCTCCGTGCTGCTGATCCTGCTCGCCCTCGGATACACGCTGTTCCTGGCCGCGCTGGAGCGCTGGTCGCCGTGGATCGGCGAGGCCCTCATCGCCAATCTCCTCGTCAGCTATCCGGTGCAGCTGCTGCTCTCCGGCTACCTCTACGTCTCGCTGCTGACCGGCGACGCGATCGACGGTGACGGTCGGGCCGTCCCGCTGATGGCCATGTTCGCCTGCGCCTTCCTCCAGTTCGAGTTCGCGCGGAAGACCGAGTGGCGGCGGGACCCGGAGGCACGGCTGTACTCGGAGGTGCTCGGCCCGCGCGGCAGCGCCGCCGTGTCTCTCGCGCTCGCCGTGGGCGCGGTGGCACTGGGGCTCCTGCTGTTCGGGACGCGGGGCCTGCTGCCGGCGCTGAGCATCGTCTTCCCCGCGCTCGGCGCCTGGCGCTTCCTCGTACGCGGAAAGCCATCCGGGCTGATGCTCCCGGCGATGGGCTTTGTGCTCTTCTTCAACCTGCTGTGTTTCTACGGCTCCACAGCGATCGCGATCGGACGGTGAGAGAGGTGCGGCCGGTGATCATCGACAAGGTGCGGATCTTCGACGGGACGGCGATGCTGGGCCCCGGGGCGGTGGAGTTCGCCGACGGGGTCATCACACGCGTCCTGACGGAGCCCGCCGCGGCACCGGGGGCATCGGCGTCGGCCGATGTGATCGACGGAACGGGCCTGACGCTGCTGCCGGGGCTGATCGACGCGCATACGCATGTGTTCGGCGCCGAGAGCAATCTCGAACTGGCGCTGGCCTTCGGCGTGACGACCGAGCTGGACATGTTCATGGGCCCGCCGGAGCTCACCCAGGCCCTGTGCACGGCGGCGGGCGAGCGTGCCGACCTCGCCGATATGCGCAGCTCGGGGCTGGTGGCAAGCGCGCCCGGAGGACACCCCGGCCACGCCATGCCGCTGCTGCCGACGGTGGCCGGGCCCGATGAGGCCGACGCCTTCGTGGCCGCGCGACAGGCGGAGGGCGCGCACTTCATCAAGATCATCGTGGATGACGGCGCCAACCACGGGATGTCGCTGCCCGCCCTGGACGAGGCGACCGTGACGGCGCTCGCCGACGCCGCGCACCGCCGTGGCCTGCTCACCGTGGCCCATGTGTCCGCCGGATGGTCCGCGCGACTCGCCCTGGACAGCGGTGTGGACATGCTGACGCACCTTCCGCTGGAAGCCGCTCTGGACGACGCGTTCGTCAGCCGGACCGCGGACGGGAAGCGGGTCGCCATCCCCACCCTGGCCATGCTGGAGGCATCCGCCCCGGAGACCCCCTCCCGGCCCCGCACCGGACGGTCGCTGGCGGCCGATCCGCGCATCGTCGGCTACCTCCCGGATCACGCCCGTACCGCGATCGCGGAAGGCCGTGAGGGCCTTTGCGTGGAGAAGGAGTCCCCCGAGCACCACTTCACCCACGCCCTGGCGAGCGTGGCCCGTCTGCACCGGGCAGGAGTGCCCGTGCTGGCGGGGACCGACACCAACTACCGGCCGGACCGCGCCTGCCCGGTCGTCCACGGCGCCAGTCTCCACACCGAGCTGGCCCTCCTCGTCGAGGCCGGACTGACTCCGGCGGAGGCGCTCACGGCGGCGACCTCGGCGCCCGCCGCGCACTTCGGCCTCTCCGACCGCGGGGTGATCGCGCCGGGTCGGCGCGCGGACCTCGTCCTCGTCGAGGGCGACCCCACCAAGGACATCACTCGCACCCGGTCGATCGAGGCGATCTGGCGCGGCGGCGTCCGCTTCGACCGCGAGGCGTACCGCCGGCGCACCGCCTCATGAGCGGGCGCGACACGCGCATGAGCGGGCGCGACACGCTCCTGAGCGGGAGAGACGATATGAGAGACCACCACATGAAGCGGAGGACCACGTGACCGACGGACACGAGCGCCTGGCGGGAGTCAGCAGCACCGCGCTGTTCGTGGGCATCACCCGCGCGAACGAGAGCCGGCGCCCGGAGCGGCTGTTCGAGGACACCCTGGCCACGCGTTTCGTCGACGCGGCGGGCCCCGAGCAGCAGGCGGTCTGGACCGAGGGCCAGGGAAAGCTGTTCACCGAGGCCGTGGGCGACTACTTCGCCCTGCGCACCCGCTACTTCGACGACTACTTCATGCAGGCGTGCGCGGCCGGCTGCCGCCAGGCGGTCCTGCTCGCGGCGGGCCTGGACACCCGCGCCTTCCGTCTGCACTGGCCGGACGGGACACGCCTCTTCGAACTGGACCAGCCCGATGTGCTCGACTTCAAGGAACGCGTCCTCCAGGGCGAGGAGCCGCGCTGTGAGCGCGAGGTGATCGCGGCCGACCTGCGCGAGGACTGGCCCTCGCTGCTGGCGAAGCAGGGCTTCCGCGAGGACGTGCCGACGGCCTGGCTGGTCGAGGGGATACTCGTCTACCTGCCCGAGCGCGACGCGGACCATCTGCTCGACCGGATCACCGCGCTGTCCGCGCCGGGCAGTCATCTCGGGGTTGAGCATGTCACCCGGTCGATGGTCAACACCGACCAGGCCCAGGAGGCGGCGTCCGCCTCCCCGGAGGGCATCATGGGCATGCTGTCCTCCCTGTGGAAGAACGAGATGACGCAGCCTCCCGCCGACTGGCTCGCGGACCACGGCTGGAGCGCCGCCGAGGAAACCCTCACCGACCTGGCGGAGCGCCACGCCCGGCCCGTCCCTCCGGTGTTCGACCCGGCCCTCCCCGGCACGGGCCGCGTCCGTCTGCTGACGGCCGACCGGTGACCGACCGCCGCCCCCGGGTGATCTCCTTGACTTCAACTTAGGTTGAACTTTTACGGTCGATCCCATCGTCAACCGAGTTCACACAACGACGGAGGGACCGGCCATGGGGTACTCCCACAGCGACGCCGAACTGGTCAAGCAGCCCATCGGGTACTGGAGTTGGGCGGCCTACAAGGCAGTGGTCAGCCGCATCCAGGCCGCTCTCGCCGGGATCGGCGTCACCCAGCCACAGTGGTGGGTCATCGCACAGGTCGCACGCGCCGACACCGTCAAGACCCGCGACGAGGTGTCCGGCCTCCTCCGCAACTATCTCGACGCCGGTCCCGAGGTCATGGAGGCGGAGATCGACCGGGCCGTCGCCCTGGGCTGGATCACCGAGGACGCCGAGGGACGCCTGGACATCACGGAGGAGGGCCGGGCCCTGTACGACAAGGCCGCGGCCCTCCAGGACGAGCTGTGGGCGGAACGCCACGCGGGCATCTCCGACGAGGAGTACCTGACGACCATGAAGGTGTTGCAGCGCTTCATCCACAACACGGGCGGTCACGCCTGGCACCACTAGCGCGTTCGCGTGGTCACGGGTGTGCGGGCGGTTCGCACCGCCCGGCACACCCACCGCGGTGGCCTACCTTGCGGGCTCGGCCGGTACGTCCGCCGGGTCAGCTTCCCCGGGTTCCTCACCACGTAGATCCGGGCCACCCGCCCGTTCCGCACCTTCGCCACCTCCCGGCCCCGTGGATCGGGGCCAGGGCGGCGGCCACCACCCCGCCACCGTCAGTGATCATGACGGCGTTCCCCTTCGCTGTTCGCCGGTTCGGCATGAAGGCGCCGTCGGCTCCGCGGATGTGACAGCCATCGCGCGCGACGCGCCTGGATCGCCGGGGTCACGAACCAGGCGCGCGCGGTCGGTACGGGCTGCTGATCGGTATGCGGTGGCGATCAGTATGTGGCGGTGAGGATGTTCAGGACCTGCGTCTGATCGGGCGACAGCGGATTGTTCTTCGTCACCGCGTCCGCCACCGCCCCGGCGGCGATGGAGGGCAGCATGGCGCGGTCGGCGCCGAGCGTCCTCAGGGGGCGTTTCACCTCGACGGCGCCCGCGATCTCGCGTACTCCCTCGATGGCTGCCCGCGCCCAGTCCCCGTCGGCGGGCGGGTCGAGGCGCATGGCCCGCGCCACCTGTTCATAGGCGGCCTGTGCGGCGGGAGCGTTGAACTCCATCACCTCCTCGAGGACGGCGGCGAGGGCGACGCCGTGTGGTGTGCCGGTGTGCGCGGTCAGCACATGGCCGATGCCGTGGACGAGTCCGAGCCCGGAGAGGGTGAGCGCCTGGCCCGCGAGATGGGCTCCCAGCATCAGCTCGGCACGGGCGTCGAGGTCCGAGCCGTTCCGGTACGCGGCGGGCAGGGCGCGGCTGACCATGGCCACCGCCTGTGTGGCATAGGCGGTGGAGACCGGGTTCGCGCCGCGCGAGGCGAGCGACTCGATGCCGTGCACGAGGGCGTCGATCCCGGTGGCGGCGGTGGCGGCGGCGGGCAGCCCCAGGGTGAGCTCCGGGTCGAGCAGCGCGACACGCGGCTTCACCGAAGGGTGGCCGATGTACACCTTGCGGCACGCGGCGGTGTCCTCGATGACGCCGAAGCCGTTGGTCTCGGCGCCGGTGCCGGAGGTGGTGGGGATCGCGACGAGCGGCAGCCCGTCGCCCGCCTCCCAGAGGTCATCGGCGTCGGCGGCCGCCGCGCTCGGGTTGCCGACCAGCAGGGCGATGCCCTTCGCCGCGTCGAGTACCGAGCCACCGCCGAGGGCGACGACCGCGGCGGCGCCGAACGTACGGGCCCGTGCGGCACCCGCGTCGACGTTGGCGGTGGACGGGTTGGGCGCCACTTCGTCGTAGACGGCGTACTCCAGCCCGACGGCTTCGAGGGCCTTGAGGACCGGCTCGAGGACGCCCGCGGCGCGCAGGCCGCGGTCGGTGACGACGAAGGCGCGATCGTGGCCGGTTGCCGCGATCAGGGCGGGGAGCCGGTCGATGCGGCCGGGGCCGAACTCGATGCGGCAGGTGGGGTCGATGCTCAGCGGTGTGGGTCCGCCGGGCCCGGTAGAGGTCATGGGTGCGGCTCCTGACGTCGTGGGGCGGGGTGGCGTTCGCTCGCCGTCAGACCGCGGCGGTCGCGTCCAACGGCGCGGTGGCCTGGAGGGCCAGCCGGAACTCCTGCCCGGCGAGGGCCTCGTAGAGGCGGACGGGGCTCATCTCGCCCGCCAGGTCGCCGTGCTCGGTCCTGGAGCGGCGGAAGATCTGCTCGACCACGGCCGAAAGCTCGGTGGGCACGCCCAGGTCGCGGCCGAGGTCGATGGCCAGGCCGAGGTCCTTGCAGGCGAGGACCATGGCGAAGGAGTCGTCGTAGTCGCCGTCGGTGAGGATGCGGATGAAGTCGTGCTCCAGGAAGTAGGACGCGGCGGAGCTCTTGAGCAGGGAGTCACGCAGCAGGCCGAGGTCGACGCCCGCCTTGGCGCCCATCGCGAACACCTCCGAGGTGGCCACGAGCTTGCTGAACCACAGCAGGTTGAGCAGCAGCTTGACCGTGTAACCGGCGCCGAGCGGGCCGACGTGCAGGATGCGCCGCGGGTCGCCCATCGCCTCCAGCGCGGGCAGCGCGGCCCGGAAGTCGTCCTCGGCACCGCCGACGAAGATTTGCAGGGTGCCGGAGTCGGCGCCGTGCGACATCCCGCAGACGGGCGCGTCGAGCCGGCGCACCTGCCGGGCGTCCAGCACCTCGGCGGCGATCCGCTCGGCCGCCGCCGGGGTCGAGGTCGACATGTCGACCCACAGGGCCCCCGGCGCCAGGGCCGCGGCGGCGCCGCCCCGCAGCAGGACGTCCTCGACCACACGCGGTGTCGGCAGGCTGGTGATCAGGAGTTCCGCGCCGTCCGCGCACGCGGCGGGCGTGTCGGCCCATCCGGCGCCGAGCGCGAGATGCTCCGCGGCGGACTCGGGGCGGATGTCGTGCACGGTGACCTGGTGACCCGCCTGGATCAGGTGGCGGGCCATGTGGCGGCCCATGTTGCCCAGGCCGATGAAACCGATCCTCATCGTTGTCCTCGCTGTGGTGAGAAGAGAGAGTAAAGGGAGAGGGGCGTCGTGGAGGTGGTCGTGAACCGGGCCCGGTTCAGGCCAGGTTGACCCAGGTGGTCTTCAGCGCGGTGTACGCGTCCAAGGCGTGCAGGGACTTGTCACGGCCCGCGCCGGTGGCCTTGAAGCCGCCGAACGGGGTGATGACATCGCTGGCGTCGAAGGTGTTGATCCAGACCGTCCCGGCCCGCAGCCGCTTGGCGGCGCGGTGGGCGACGGCCACGTCACGGGTCCATACGGAGGCGACGAGCCCGTAGTCGGTCTCGTTGGCCAGCCGGATCCCCTCGTCGGTGTCGCCGTCGTAGGACACGACGGCCAGGACCGGGCCGAAGATCTCCCGCTGGGCGACGGCGGAGGTGTTCACCACCCCGTCCAGCACGGTCGGTTCGACAAAGCTGCCGCCCGACTCGGTGAGGGCGCGGCCACCACCGAACACCACGTTCGCCCCGTCCGCCACGCCACGCTCGATATGGCCGAGGACCGAGGCCAGCTGGTGCTCGTCGACCAGGGGGCCCATGACGGTGGCCGGGTCGAGCGGGTCGCCCATCCGGAAGGTGTCCGTGGTGATCCGGCGCACGGCGTCCAGCAGCCGGTCCTTGACGGAGGCGTGGACCACGACCCGGGAACCGGCGTTGCAGGTCTGCCCGGCGTTGTAGAAGATGCCCCAGGCCACGGCCGACGCGGCGGCCTCGATATCGGCGTCCGCCAGCACGAGCTGGGGCGATTTGCCACCCGCCTCGACGGCCACCTGCTTGCCGTTGGACTCGCCCGCGTACACCTGGAAGAGCCGGGCCACCTCCACCGAGCCGGTGAAGGCGATCTTGTCGACCTCGGGGTGGCGGCCCAGCGCCTGTCCGGCGACCTCGCCACGCCCGGGGACGACGTTGAACACCCCGTCCGGCAGACCCGCCTCGGAGGCGAGAGCGGCCAGCCGCAGGGCGGCCAGCGACGTCTGCTCCGCGGGCTTGAGCACCACGCTGTTGCCGGTGGCCAGGGCCGGGCCCAGCTTCCAACTGGCGATGAGCAGGGCGTAGTTCCACGGGATGACCGCGCCGACGACGCCCAGGGGCTCCCGGGTGATCAGGGCGAGCGCGTCCCCAGGTGTCGGCGCCACCTCGTCGTAGGTCTTGTCGATGGCCTCGGCGTACCAGGCGATGGTCTCGGCGGCCTTGTCCACGTCGATCCGCACCGACTCGGTGATGGGCTTGCCCATCTCCAGGGTGTCGAGGAGGGCCAGCTCCGCCGCGTGTCCGCGGATCAGGTCGGCCCAGCGCAGCAGGACGCGCTTGCGCTCCTTGGGCGGGAGGTCACGCCAGCGTCCGTCCTCGAAGGCGGCGCGCGCGCCGCGTACGGCACGGTCCACGTCCTCGGCCCCGGCCGCCTGCACCTTGGCGAGCACCGAACCGTCGCGCGGCGAGTGGCTGGTGAAGGTGTCGCCGGAGAGCGCGTCGGTGAAATGGCCGTCGATGAACGGCCTTGTCTCGAAGGTCAGTTGGTCGGCCGCGGCCAGCCACTGGTCGTGGGTACGGGAGAGCAGGGCGTCGATGCCGTGCGTCATGTGATCCTCCACCGGTCGATCGCGTCTTCGTCCAGCTCGATGCCGAGGCCCGGCCGCGCGGGCACCTCGAGGTCGCCGTCGCCGCCCACCCGCACCGGGTCGGCGAGCATGAAGTCACGGCGCTCGGGGGTCCACCCGGGCGGGTCGTAGGGGAACTCGAAGTACGGCCCGCCGCCGACTCCCGCCGCCACATGCAGATTGGCGAGCACCCCGATGCCGTTGGTCCAGCTGTGCGGGGTGAAGTGGCGGTGCTTGAGCTGTGCCAGTTCCGCCAGCGTGCGGGCGCGGTGCATGCCGATCGCGAGCACCACGTCCATCTGGTAGATGTCGAGGGCGTCCTCTTCGAGGTAGCGCAGCAGCTCGGTGGGGGAGTGGTGCATCTCGCCCGCGGCGATCCGCACCCCGGGGTTCTCGGCCCGCAGGCGCTTGAAGCCCGCCACGTCGCAGTAGGGCAGCGGCTCCTCGACCCAGAACACATCGAGTTCGGCCAGCCGTGCGATGGTCTTGCGGGTCCGGGCCAGGTCGGTGGCGCCCGCGGTGTCGCCCGCCATGCGCCACGACTGGTTCAGATCCACCATGATCTCGAAGTCCGCGCCCAGCTCCTCGCGCACCGCGCGGACCGCGGCGACGCCCTCGTCCACCTGGTTGCGGTCGATGCGGATCTTCATCGCGCGGAAGCCCGCCGCGCGGACCTTCAGCGCGGTGGCCACGCGCTCCTCGGGCGATTTCAGCTCGCCACAGGAGGCGTAGGCGGGCAGCTTCTTGGCCGCGTTCCCGAACAGCTCCGCCACCGGGCGGCCGTGGACCTTGCCGATGATGTCCCACAGCGCCGCCTCCAGCGGCCAGTAGTGGGCGCCGTGGAAGTTCGCGGTCTCGATGGCCTTGACATGCCGGGTGATGTCGAGCGGGTCCTCGCCGACGAACAGGTGCTTGTAGGTGTCGAAGCCGTCCATCAGGTCACCGGAGCCGATGCCGGTGATCCCCTCGTCGGTGTGGACGCGGACGATCGTGGCGTCGAAGTGGCGCCTCGGCTCGGGGTCCCAGGCGGCCCGGAACGGCGGGTCCAGCTCCAGCCGCAGCCGGTCCAGGGTGATATCCGTGATCTTCATCGGGCGAGCGCCTCGGAGGTGGGGACGTAGAACGGGTTGGCCGGGCCTTCCTCGGCGATCGCGAGGACATCGGCCACGGTCGGGGTGGCGTTCACCGCGGCCCGCACCGCGCCGTACGCGGCGGAGCGCTGGTTGCGGAAGGACACATCCAGGTCGTCGACCGCCGGGTTCACCCAGATCGCGGCGATGATCAGCAGGTCGTCGGCCTCTTCGGCGGGCAGCAGCCCGTCCCGGACCGCGTCCGTGACGCCCTGCGCCAGACCGGCCTGGGCGGAGCCCCACGTGGCGCGCTGGTGCAGCTCACCGTCGGCGGCGGCCTTCGTCACGAACAGCGTCAGCGGCTTCACCGGGACGGAGGGCCGCACGATCGTCAGGAACGGGACGTGTCCGGCGCTGGGCGTGGCCAGCGCCGTGGCCCAGGCCGTCTCGACGGGTCCGCCCTTGCGTCCGATCACGACGTTCGTGTGCGCGGCGTTGGCACCCTCCCCTACGAAGGACTCGCCGATCAGGGCGGTCGGGGCAAAAGGCGATGGCATGGGATCTCCTGGATCTCCGGGAGCGGGGAATCGGCGGACCGACGGGATGAACCTCGCATTCACCGCAGTTCATCCGGTCCGATGCGGCGAATCTAGAACCGCCGCCACCCCCTCGCAAGGCACCCGCTCGAATCGAAATGCCGGTTGCTCTCCCGACAACCCGGCGGCTGACCTGGGGGTTCCCAGGGGGTGCGCGCTTAGGATGGCGCGCGTGACGAACCTCCCCCCTCGCGGCACCGATGGCCCCCTGGACCCCGCCGATCCGCATGGCGCGGGCCCCCGCCCCGACTCCTCCGGCGCCGGAGACACCACCGCCCCGCGCGGCCACGGGCTGCGCCGTGACATCGACCTGCTGGAGGCGCTCGCCTCCGACGAGGCCCAGAACGCCGGCGGACTCGGCGTCGTACGCCTGGCGCAGCTGGTGGGCCGGGAGAAGACCCAGGTCTCGCGGGCCCTCAAGGCCCTGGCCGCCTCGGGCATCGTGGAGCGGGACCCCGACACCCTGGAGTACCGGCTGGGCTGGCGGCTCTTCTCGCTGGTCGCGCGGACCTCGCAGAACCGGCTGGTGCGCATGGCGGAGCCGGTGATGCACGCGCTGTCGGCGGACGTGGAGGAGACCAGCCATCTGTGCGTCCTGAGCGACCGCGAGGTGCTCACCCTGCTCTCGGTCTCCGGACACTCCTTCCGCGTCCACGGCTGGGAGGGGCGCGGAGTGCCCGCGTGGCAGACCTCGGCCGGGCGTGTGCTGCTGGCCGATGCCACACCCGATGAGCTGTACGTCCGCTTCGGCACCACCTCCACGCCGCCGATTCCCGAGCTGTGGGCGCTGATCCAGGAGGCGTCACGCCAGGGCTACGCGAGGGTCAGCGAGGAGTTCGAGGCCGGTCTGGTCGGGGTCTCGGCGCCGGTGCGCGACTTCCGGGGACGGGTCGTGGCGGCGATCAACATCTCGGCGCCCAAGTCCCGGCTCGGCGACCGCCTGGACCAGGCGGGCCGCACCACCGCCAAGGCGGCGGCACGCGTCTCCGCGCTGCTGGGCTGGGAGCCGCGGCACACCCCGTTCCCCCGGGCCCGGCTCACCTGAGGACGTCCGAACCGGTTGGCCGCCCGCCCGTCCTCCTCCCCGTCGTGTGCGGTGAGTTGCCCTGACAGCAACCACCATTGCGATCCGAGAAGCAGCCTTGTCGGCCGTATGACGCGCTCGTAAATTCACCGCGAACCGGACCAGCCCCCGTTCGGAACGGAGAAAAGAGCAGCTCATGAACCTCCCCGGCATAGAAACCCTCGTCAAGGCGCCGTTCGCCGAAGGCGATGTGTTCATCGCCGGCCGCTGGTGCGCGGCCGAGGACGGACGGACGTTTCCCGTGCATGACCCGGCCACCGCGGAACTGATCCGCGAGGTGTCCGCGGCGGGCCCGGGCGACGCCGTGGCGGCGGTCGACGCGGCCCAGGAAGCCGCCGCCGGATGGCGGGCGACGCCGTCCCGCCGTCGCTCGGAGGTGCTGCACACCGCCTTCGCCCTGATGCGCGAGCACACCGACACCCTCGCCCGCCTGATCGTCCTGGAAAACGGCAAGGCGTACCGGGACGCGGTGGCCGAGGTCGGTTACGCGGCGGAGTTCTTCCGCTGGTTCGCCGAGGAGGCGGTGCGGATCGGCTCCTCGTTCGGCGACGCGCCCGGTGGCGGCTTCCGCCACGTCGTACGCAGGCACCCGGTGGGCGTCACCGCCTTCGTCACCCCCTGGAACTTCCCGGCCGCGATGGCCACCCGGAAGATCGCCCCGGCGCTCGCCGCCGGCTGCCCGGTGCTCCTCAAACCGGCCCCGGACACCCCGTTCACCGCCCTCGCGATCGCCGCCCTGCTGAGCGAGGCGGGCCTGCCCGACGGGCTGCTGAACGTGCTGCCCACCGACCGCGCACCCGAGGTGGTCTCGGTCTGGCTCCGTGACGAGCGGGTCCGCAAGTTCTCCTTCACCGGCTCCACCGCCACCGGCCGGAAGCTCCTGGAGCAGGCGGCGGCGAACGTCGTCAACGTGACCATGGAACTGGGCGGCAACGCCCCCTTCATCGTCCTTGAGGACGCCGACGTCGACGCCGCGGTGCGCGGTGCGATGGACGCCAAGATGCGGGGCGGCGGCGAGGTCTGCATCGCCGCCAACCGGTTCTACGTCCATCAGTCGGTCGCCGCCGAGTTCACCGGGAAGTTCGCGGCGGCCATGATCGCGGTACGCGCCGGGGCGGGACTGGAGGAGGACGTCACCCTCGGCCCGATGATCAACCGGACCGCCGTGGAGTCCATCCGCTCCCTGGTCGACGACGCGGTCGGGCGTGGCGCGAGGGTCGCCGCGCGGGGCGGCGTACCCGAGGGCCCCGGCTGCTACTATCCGGCGACCGTCCTGGTGGACGTCCCCGAGGACGCCCGGATCATGAACGAGGAGGTCTTCGGGCCGGTCGCGCCCCTCGCCACCTTCGCCGACGAGGACGAGCTGGTGGCCCGCGCCAACGCGACGGTGCACGGTCTCGCCTCGTACATCTACTCCCGCGACGTGGCCCGGGCCCTGCGCGTCTCCGAACGTCTGGAGAGCGGCATGGTCGGCCTCAACCGTGGCCTGCTCTCCGACCCGGCAGCGCCCTTCGGCGGCGTCAAGCAGTCGGGTCTGGGCCGGGAGGGCGGCCGCGAGGGCATCGAGGCGTTCCTGGAAACGCAGTACATCGCCCTCGACTGGCCGACCGGCTGACTCCCCCTCTAGGTAAGGACCCGCACATGGCAACGACGCCTGTGACCGAGCACAACGAGCCCAGCACACCGCCGGGCGCACCCGCCACCGAACGCGAACGGAAGCGGCTGCACACCAAGCTGAAGCTGGCCACCCAGATCGGCCAGGGGATCGACGGCTACATCATCGGCGGCATCGGCCTGGCGATGGGGGCGATCACCGACGACCTCCATCTGACCTCCGTGGAACAGGGGCTGGTCGGCGCCGCACCGCTGATCGGCATCTTCGTCGGAGGGCCGCTCTTCGGCCGGCTGGCCGACCGGTTCGGACGCCGGCCGGTGTTCCTCATCGACATGCTGATCTTCCTGGTCGGCTCGGTGCTCCAGTTCTTCGTCGGGGACGGCACACAGCTCTTCCTCATCCGGCTGGTGATGGGTGTGGCGATCGGCGGCGAGTACGCGATCGGCGCGCCGCTGCTGTCGGAGTACGCGGGCCGACGTGGCCGCGGGCGGCTGCTGGCGAGCCTGGAGATCAGCTGGTACCTGGGGTACGCGCTGGCCACGGTCGTGGGGGCGCTGTTCACCTCCGTCGACGGCGGCTGGCGCTGGTCCCTGGCGAGCAGTGCGGTGATCGCGCTGGTGTGTGTGACCCTGCGCGGTGGCATCCCGGAGTCCGCGCGCTGGCTGCTGAGCCAGGGCCGCCGGGACGAGGCGGAGGCGCTGATCGAGAAGTACGGCATCGAGGTGGATGTCGCCGCGGAACTCGACGAGCGCGACGAGGTGCGGCGGGACGGGTTCCGCGCGCTCTTCAGCCGGCAGCACATCCGCTCCACGGTGTTCGCCAGCGTCTTCTGGGCCGCCCTCGTGCTGCCGTACTTCGCCATCGGCACCTTCTGGACGGATGTCTTCGAGGCTCTGCACATGGGGGACAACGCGGTGGCGGCGCTGCTCGTCTACTCCTTCACCGCCGTGGCCGGTGTCACCGCGGGGTGCCTGGTCGTGGAGCGGATCGGCCGCCGCAAGCTGCTGATCCCGCCGTTCTGGATCACGGCCGGGTGTCTGGCCCTGGTGGCGGTGTGGCCGTCCTCCACCCCCGTCATCGTCGTCGGCTTCCTGTTCTTCATCTTCCTCAACGCCGCCTCCTCCGCGCTCACCGCGGTCTATCCGCTGGAGGTGTTCCCCACGTCCCTGCGCACCACGGGCGTCGGCTTCGCCACGGCCATGAGCCGGGTGGGTGCCGCGATCGGTACGTTCCTGCTGCCGATGGGGCTCGACCACTTCGGAGCGGAGTTCGTGCTCCTGGTCGGCGCCGGAGTGCTGGTGGTCGGCGCCGTCGTGTCACAGTTCCTGGCGCCGGAGACCACCGACCTGGACCTGGCCCGTGCGGCGCGCACGGCCCGCGAAGGGGCGTAGCGGCACCCGCCGGGCCCGCCCGGTGTGCGGATCGCGCACACCGGGCGGGCCCCTTCATGGTGCGGAGGACGGTGGTCCTCAGGCGGCGGCCGGGGTGTAGTGGCCGGCCTCGTCCCCTTCGAGGACATGGCTGCGCTCGCCGTCCACCCCGACCGGGGCATCGCCCGCCACGGTCACCCGGTGCAGCAGACGCGGCAGATCGCCGTAGTCGTCGGGCGCGTAGTGCTGGGTGATGCGGTTGTCGAAGACCACCACATCACCCGGGGACCAGGACGTGGGCGCCCCGCGCGAACCGGGGGGAGGTGGCCCCTCCGCCTCGGGAGGCGCTACGGCGGGGTGGTGCCGGAGGGGCACCGGCCGCTGCGGCGGACCGCGCCGGTGGGGAGTCGGATGGCAGATATATGCAATGTTTGTCGCTCGGAACGGATTCTTCCGCGCTGATTCGTGTCAGACTGAACGTAGGCCCTCGCCGCTCCCCCGTCGGTGAGGGCCCTTTACTTTCGGCCTGGGCGGCTCCTGTGGCTCCTGTGTCCCGGTGGGCCCCGTCGCCCCCGGCGCCCCCGTCGGCCGACCGTCCGTCAGCGCGTCCGGTCGCCGAGGGTGCTGCGGAAGCGGGCGCGGTAGACCGTCGGGGAGACCCCGAGGGTGTGCTGAAAGACCCGGCGCAGCGACTCCGAGGAGCCGAACCCGGCCTGCCGCGCCACCTCCTCGACCGTGCCGGTGCCATCGGCGAGCAGGGTCTGGGCGGCCTCGACGCGCACGGATTCGACGTAACGTCCGGGAGCCATGCCGACCTCGGTGCGGAACAGCCGCTCCAGGTGACGGACGCTCACACCGCCCGAGTCGGCAAGCGTGGCGAGCGTGTGGCTCCCGGCGGGGTCCGCGGTGACGCGGTCCATCACCCGGCGCACCGCCGGATGCCGGGGTCCACGCGGCGCCAGCCGCGCGCTGAACTGCGCCTGCCCTCCCGGGCGGGCCATGAAGACCACCAGCTGCCGGGCCACATCGCGTGCCACGTCCGCGCCCCAGTCCTCCTCGACCAGCGACAGCGAGAGATCGATCCCCGCGGTGATACCGGCCGATGTGGCCACGTGGCCGTCCCGGACGAAGACGGGATGGCCGTCCACCCGCACCCGCGGATAGGCGGCGGCCAGTTGTGACGCCAGTTCCCAGTGCGTGGCGGCGCGGCGGCCGTCCAGGATGCCGGCCTCGGCCAGTACGAAGGCCCCCGCGCACACGGACGCCACGCGCTTGGCCCGCGTTGACAGGCTGGCCACCAGCGCGACCAGGTCGGTGTCGGCCACCGCCGAGCGCCAGTCCCTTCTGCCGGGGACCAGCAGGGTGCCCAGGCGCCGCGGCAGCGCGCCGGGCGCGCCATCCGCGCTGATCACCAGCCCGGACGAGGTGGCCACGGCGCCACCGGCGAGGGAGACCACCCGTACGTCGTAGTCGGCACCGTAGTGATTGGCCGTGGTGAAGACCTCCACCGGACCGGTGACGTCCAGCAGCTGCACGCCGTCGAACGCGACGATCACGACGGTGCGTCCGCCACCGGATGCCCGTGATGCCCGTGAGGGTCCCGAGGCCCGCCGGGCTATTCCGTCCACGGGGAATCCAGGATCGTCCGGACGAAGTCCCCCCGCTCGAAACCGGGTACGAAGTGCTCCAGGACATCCGCCTTGACATTGCCGAACGTCGTCTCCGGCTTGGAACGGATACCGTCGGTGAACGCCCGCAGGATCCTGTTCTTGAAGTCGGGGCGCGGATGCAGCGCCACCACCGCCTCCCGCTCCTCGGCGGAGAGGTCCCCATAGCCGATGCCGAGCACGTCGTACTCGACACCGGCCGTCACCAGAGCCACTTCCGGTTCCATGAACTCGGGGATTCCGGGAGTGGTGTGCAGGGCGATCGCCGTCCAGACCCGGCGGACGCTGTCCTCGGGGACGCCATGGGCCTGAAGGAACCGCTTCGCCTCGTTCGCGCTGTCCACCTCGAAACGGTGGCCGCTGGCATGGAACGCCTCGTTCAGCCCCACGTCGTGGAACATCGCCCCCAGGTACAGCAGCTCCGGGTCGAAGCTCAGATCGCGCTCGCGGCCCCGCAGACCGCCGAAGAAGTACACCCGACGTGAGTGGTGATAGATCAGCTCGCTCGTCGTGTCACGGATCAGCTCCGTCGCCTCGCGCGCCAGCGTCGTCGCCGGCACCTTCACACCCGCCGCCATATCAAGGTCAGTCGTCATGAATCCGCTCTCCGTGTCCGTAGCAGCACGCCCCCTGGGGCACTGTCCACAGCCTCGCGCGGCGGCCGGACCGCTGCCATGACGATAGCGCCCTGTATCCCACAGATCGCGACAGGAAGCGCCAATCCGGTCACCGGATGAAGCGCGACGCGGGCGAGCGGGCTTACGACGGCTTGTTCTCCTCCACCCAGCGGAAGAAGGCGATCTGCCGGGACATGAGCGTGATCAGCTCATACGCGGTGTGCGAGGCGGCCACGGAGGTGATCTCGGCGTGGTCGTACGCCGGGGCGACCTCGACCAGGTCGGCGGAGACCAGATAGCAATCGGCGAGCCCGCGCACGATCTCCAGCAGTTCCCGCGAGGTGAGGCCGCCCGCCTCGGGGGTGCCGGTGCCGGGGGCGTGTGCGGGATCCAGGACGTCGATGTCCACGGAGATGTACAGCGGCCGTTTGCCGATGCGCTCCTTGAGCTGCTGCACCACCTCGTCCACCCCGCGTCGCATCACATCGGCCGCGGTGACGATCCCGAAGCCCAGCTTGGTGTCCTCGTCCAGGTCTTCCTTGCTGTACAGCGAGCCGCGGGTGCCGACGTGGGAGAGCGCGGAGGTGTCGAGGAGGCCCTCCTCGGCCGCGCGGCGGAACGGAGTCCCATGGGTGTACTGGGCGCCGAAGTGGGAGTCCCAGGTGTCCAGGTGCGCGTCGAAGTGCAGCAGTGCCACCGGTCCGTGGCGGCGGGCCACGGAGCGCAGGAGCGGGAGCGCGATGGTGTGGTCGCCGCCCAGGGTCATCAGCTGCGCGCCCGTGGACAGCAGAGCGTCCGCGCCCGCCTCGATGCTCTCGACGGCCTTGTCGATGTTGTGCGGGTTGGCCGTGATGTCACCGGCGTCGGCGACCTGGGCGTAGTGAAACGGATACACGTCCATGGCCGGGTTGTAGGGACGCAGCTGGCGCGACGCCTCCCGGACGGCGTTCGCCCCGAAGCGGGCCCCGGGCCGGTAGGAGACACCGGCGTCGAACGGCACCCCGACCACCGCGATGTCCGCGGTGTCGACCTGGTCCAGGCGGGGGACGCGGCCGAAGGTGGCCGGGCCCGTGAAGTGCAGGGTGGCGTCGGTCTCCTGGGGTGCGACGGGCCTCGTTGCGTCGGGAGGGTTCGCGGTCATGATCGGTGCTGGATCCTTCATCTGTGGGGGGGAGTGGAGCTGTGTGGGGGAGTGGAGCTGTGGGGGAGTGCCGGCCCGTGGGAGGCCGTGGTACGTGGACGATCAATGGGGTTCCGTGCCCATGACACGTGGCACATACGCCAGGAGCCAGCCAGGCGGTCCAAGGTTTCTCGGATCCGAGAAGCCCGTTCCGTGAACGCCTTGGTCAGTGGGCCTTCATCTTTCCGCCATGTGGCGAGGGCGTCTGCGACGGCCGCTCACTGTGCGCCGTTCGTCCCGTGGGCGTGGGGCGCGTGGGGTGCGTGGCCGGACACCGCCGCCGTCAGCCGTGCCGCGCCCTGTTGCAGGATGTGCCGCACATGATCCGCTTCATGCCGGTGGTAGTGGCGCCGCCATGTGCTGCTCACGGCCGCTATCGGCCGCTCGTTGTGATCGAACGCCGGCACCCCTATCGAGCGGAGCCCCTCGGAGACCAGCTCGACCTCCTCCGACCAGCCGCGCTCACGGTCCCGCGCCAGCAGGTTCCGCAGCTCCGCCAGCGACCGGGGCCCTCTGCCGGTGCGGGTGACGAGATCTCCGGGCCGGGGGAAGACCGCCCGGAGGTGCGCCTCGCCGGAGTGGGCCAGGATCGCCCGGCCGTTGGCCGTCAGATGGGCCGGCAGCCGGACGCCGACGTCGGTGACGGGAGTGGCATCGGTGTATCCGGAATGGCCCCTCGGCGGCTGCTCCTTGAGGAGGTAGACCGTCTCGGCGCCGTAGAGGATGCCCAGGTGCACCGACTGGCCGAGCAGGCCCGACAGATTGCGCAGAATGGGGCGGGCGAGTCGCTTCAGGGGCTCGTGCCGCGAGTAGGCGGAGCCGATTTCGAAGGACGCCACGCCCAGACCGTATGCCTGCTCCTCCGGGACATAGGTGACAAAACCGCGATCAACCAGGATCGCGAGGATGTGGTACAGCGATGAGCGGGGCATCTCCAGGTCTCTGGCCAGCGCCGATGCCCGAACCGGCCCAGAGCGGCCGGCGAGGTGCAGCAGGACGTCCAGCGCCCGCCCCACGGCCGGCGAGGCACTTGATGCCGTCCGGCGTCCACTCACGTCTCACATCCTCGTGGTCCCCCGCCGCCACAGGCGGCCGCCCTTCCGCGTGGCACGACACAGTCGGCCGGGCAACTGCTGGCCCGTGCACGTACCTTGGTCGTGTCCGATCGTAGAACCGGGCCCCGAAGCCCTCCCACCCGCCCTCCGGGGACTGCTCGTGTCGGACAACGGGCCTGGTCAGGCGGGTGATCCGGGTCAGGAGCGGGGAAGTCCGGCCGCGGATTGGTTTTGGGGTAGTACGTGGCGGCGCAGCCCCGTGTGGCGGGATACGGGACCACCTCGAAGTCCCACTGTTAGTGAATGAGAATCTGCAATCAACCTATTGTTTGACTGTATGAATTCATGCATGCTGGGCCGTCCAGACGGTGAACGCTCGGTCGGGAGGCAAGGCGTGGCAGTGGACGCGGAGGCAGTGGACACGGAGGCGGCGGACGCGCGGAGGGCGGGGAAGCGGGAGGCGGCGCCCGGGTCGGGCTCCGCCTCGACCGAGCCACTCACCGGGTTCCACATCCGGGTGACCGCCACCACCTTCGGGGCGAACTTCTCCGACGGCTACGCCCTCGGTGTGATCGGCGCGGTGCTGCCCGCGCTCGGCGAGACCATGCGTCTGTCCGGCGTCTGGCAGGGACTGCTCGGCGCGTCCGCCCTGATCGGCCTGTTCTTCGGCAGCATCCTGCTGGGGCGGGTGGCGGACGTCATCGGACGCCAGAAGCTCTACCTCTACAACTTCGTGCTCATCGCGGTCGCCTCCGCCGCCCAGTTCTGGGCGCACAGCCCGCTGGTCCTCTTCCTCCTCCGGCTGGCGATCGGCTTCGGTCTGGGCGCGGACTACGCCGTCGGCCCGACCCTGCTCTCCGAGTTCGTCCCCGGCCGGCTGCGCGGTGTCCTGCTGGGCTCGCTCACCGTGCTGTGGACCGTCGGCTACGTACTGGCCAACATCCTGGGCACCTACATACCGATCAACGGCACCACCGCGTACTGGCTGCTGGCCAGCGGAGCGGTGCCCGCCCTGCTGGTGCTGCTGCTGCGGATCGGCATCCCCGAATCCCCGAGCTGGCTGGCCGCCCGGGGCCGTTCCGCCGAGGCCGCCCGGATCCGCCGCACCTACCTGGGGCAGTCCGAGGCCACCGCCGCCGCCGCGGAGGCCGCGGCCGCCGCGCAGCCGCCCGCGGCCCGCTACCGCGAGCTCTTCGCCCGTGGCCAGGCGACCAAGACCTGGTTCGGTGTCATCTTCTACAGCGCCCAGGTGCTGCCCTACTTCGCCATCTACACCTTCATGCCGCAGATCCTGGCCACCCTGAACATCTCCGGGGCCGACACCCAGAACCTGGTGCTCAACCTGGCCCTGCTGCTGGGCGGGGTGATCGGACTGTGGCCGGTGCAGCGTCTGGGCCGCAGGCCGTTCACCATCGGCACCTTCGCGATCCTCACGCTGTGTCTGGGGGCGATGGCCGTGCTCAGCGACGGCTCAAGCGGGGCGCTGATGGTCCCCTTCCTGATCTACACCTTCGTCATGGCGGGTGCCTCCACCATCACCCAGGTCTATCCGGCGGAGCTCTTCCCCACCGCGCTGCGCGGCTCCGGGGTGGGCTTCCTCAACGGCACCAGCAGGGTCGCGTCCGCCGTCGGCACCTTCGTGCTGCCGGTCAGCCTGGGCCACTTCGGCGCGGGCTGGTCGATGGGGTGGATGGCGCTGGTGCTGCTGCTCGGAACGGCCGTCAGCCTGGTCTGGGCGCCGGAGACCCGTGACACCCTCACCGCCGAGGATCTGCCCCACTGAGCCGCGTCCGCGGCGCGGTGGTCGCGGACCCTCCACACCCCCCGCACGCGGAAGCCATTCATGTGGTCTTCCCCATCCGTTGCCGGACATCTTCCTGTGGCCAAGTTCCCGGCTCCATAACGTGCGCTCCATCCCTTCCGTCCCACCGCGTGGAGCAGCGCCATGTGCAGTCCCCGTCAGATCAACGAGCCGCGGTCCGGAACCGGCCGCCGCACCTTCCTGCGCACCACCGGACTCGTCGGCGCGGGTGTGGCCATGACCGGGCTGGAGGCGGCGCCGCCCGCCACGGCCGCACCGGCCTCCGGCGCCGCGGGCGCCCCCGCCTGGCACCCCGACCCCGACAGCCTCAGATTCACCCTCGCCGTCATGCCGGACACCCAGTACCTCTTCGACGGCGAGAGCATCCACCCAGCGCCGGTGGAGGCGTCCTTCCGCTATCTGCTCAGCCACGCACGCGAGGAGAACATCGTCTTCCTGTCCCACCTCGGCGACCTCACCGAGCACGGGCAGATCTCCGAACTCGGGCCGATCGACCGGGCCTTCCGGCTCCTGGACGAGCGGGGCGGCGCCTACAGCGTGGTGGCCGGAAACCACGACCTCGACTCGTCCACCGACGACCAGCGGGGCCGCACCCCCTACCTGGACACCTTCGGACCCCGGCGGTACCGCTCCTCGCCCTCGTTCCGCGGCGCCAGCCCGGACGGCTACAACACGTACCACGCCTTCCGCGCCGCGGGCCGGGAGTGGCTGGTGCTCGCCCTGGACTGGCGCCCGTCCGCGAAGGGCATCGCCTGGGCCCGGGAGGTCATCGCGGGCCACCCCCGAACTCCGGTCATCCTCACCACACACGAGCTGGTGTACGCGGACCACGAGGGCGAGGAGGCGCGGTTCTCCGACCACGGGCAGTGGCTGTGGGACGAGCTGATCGCCGACCACGACCAGATATTCCTCACCCTCAACGGCCACTACTGGCCGCCGGCCCGTACGGTCCGCAAGAACAAGGTGGGCCACGATGTCCATCTGCACATCACCAACTACCAGAACCGCTACTACGGCGGCGCCGGGATGATCCGCCTCTACCGGTTCGACCTGGCCCGCCACACCGTCGACGTACGGACGCTCTCCCCGTGGATCCTGGACCGCGCCGATGACCACCTGAACGAGCTGGAGCGCGGCGAGATCGAACGCACCAGCTCCCAGGACTACTTCAGCGTCCCGATCGACTTCGAGGAGCGCTTCGCCGGATTCGCCCCCACCGCACCGCGCCCGGCCCGGCCCGCCTCCCGGCTGGTGATCCCCGGTACGGTGGCCTACTGGCGCTTCGACCAGGGCGGCCGGGACGGCGCGCCCGTCGAGGACTCCGTCCGCGTCACCGACCACTCCGGGCGCGGCAACCACCTCACCAAGGTCGCCGTCCCCGGCAGCCCGGCCGACGCCCTCACCTGGTCCGATGAACACCACCCGGATCAGCCGGGACACGGCAGCCTCTCCTTCCACGGCGACAAGTCCCCCCTGCGCGGCGCCTGTCTGCGCACGGCCGACGGCGCTCCGCTGAACGGCGCCACCTTCCGCTCCGGCTACACCGTCGAGGCGTTCCTCAAGCTGCCCGCCGACTGGGACGGTGGCCGCAACGCCTGGTCGGGACTGCTCGGCCGACGCGGCCCCAGCGGCCAAGCCGGGAAGACGGGCGGGGACATGGAGGAGCCGGTGGTCACCCTCTCGCTGTCCGACGGCCATGGGCTCCAGTGGGCCGTCTATCCGCTGAACCAGGACGGCGCGGTCACCAACTGGAGCCATGAGCTGCCGCTGAACACCTGGTGGCACGCGGCCGTGGTGAACGACGGACGACACACCACGATGTATGTGAACGGCTGCCCGGTGGCGCGCAACCCCTCGACCCCGGCCAACGGCCTCACCACCCTCGGGCTGCCCTGGCTGCTGGGCGGCTATGAGTACGGCGGGAAGATCGACCAGATCATGCACGGCTGGATCGGCGACGTCCGCGTCGTGGACCGAGCACTGCCGGTGCGCGACTTCATGTCCTCCTGACCGAACGGGACCGGGCCGCCCCCCAGGGCGCGTAAGTGTCGCCCGGCAGGATCAACGGTCCGGTTCCGTGTCGTCTTCCTCTTCGAGTTGTTCATCCGGGACGGTGTGCACGGCGGCTTCCTCGGCGCCGGCGGCGCCCGCGTCGATGCCTTCGTCCCTGGCGATGGCTTCCTTGGTGGTGTCGGTGTGCGCTCCCTCGTCGGGGGCGACGAGTCGGCCCGTGCGGTCCGTTCCCGCCTCCGGGTCGATCGGTTCGCCCTCGCCCTCCCGCACATCCCCCACCTCGTCGCCCGCCGGGGCCTCGACGTCGGGGGTCTCCTCGGCCAGCCGCTCGTCGAGCGTCTCGCGCTCGCGCTGTTCGGCCGCCGTCGTGCCGTGTTTGGTGACACCCAGAGGCTTCTCCGGCGGCGAGTAGCCCTCGTCGAGCATCTCGTCGTAGTCGCGCTCGTCCAGGGAGTCCTGGGCGTCCAGGGGGGCCGCGTCCTCCTGCTCCTCGTTGGTGCCGATCGGCTGATAGACGTCGTCCGCCCTGTCGTCGCTCATCATCGCTGCCTCCCTCGCATGGTGCTTTGTTCGGCCATCGGCCGGCCTGGGCCGTCCGGCGCGAACACATGTGGTCGGGTTTCCTGTCTTGGCTTTTCCTCACACACTCGGCGGTTCTGCCTGGTCGGCGAGTCCCTCCGCCCGTGCTGCCGCGTCGGTGGCCCGCCGCCTCGCCTCATGGACCGCCCGGTCCGCCTTCCGGGCCCGTGTGCGGGCCTCCCGGGCGGCGTCATAGGCCTCCCGCTGCTCGCCCTCGGCCTCCTTCAGCTGCTTCCTCAGGTCCGCCAGACGCTGCTGCGCCTGGTGTTTTCGCTGGTCGGCACGGACTTGCTGATCCTCGGCCGCGCTGAGCTCCGCCTCGCGGGCGCGCAACTGGTGCTCGGCGTCCTCGGCCTCCTGATGTGCGCGGGCCTGCCGCTCCCGCTGCTCGCGGCGCTTCTCCTGTTGTGCGCGGCGCCGCTCTTGCTCCTCTCGCTCACGGTGCCGCTCTTGCTCCTCTCGTTCGCGGCGCCGTTCCTGCGCCTCTCGTTCGCGGCGGCGCTCCCGCTCCTCTCGTTCGCGGCGCCGCGAACGAGCGGCGTCCAGATCGGCCACCCGGCCGCCGGAGGCCCGCCCGCCACGGCCCGAGGCGGGTGGCGCGGACCGGGCGGCGTCGGCCACGAGCGCGAATCCGGTCGGTGCCGTGAGCGGCTTGGCCAGCCGCCCCCGCAGCCATTCCTGACCCGCGTCCGGGTCGGCCAGCACGGCGCGCAGCGTCTCCTCCACCTCGCGCTGGGCGCCCTCGCCGATCGGTTGCCCGGCCTGGGCGGTCAGATCCCTCGCCTGGCGGGCGAGCGCCGCGATGACCTGGCGCTGCTGTGTGGACAGTTTCCGCAGTTGCCCGCCGTCCAGGTCCTGGTGTGCTTGGCGCAGGGCTTCTCCGAGCCGAAGGACCTGCTCGGCTTCGTCCGGCTGCCGCCGCACCAGCAGATTGCTGGCCCACGCCGCCTTGGTGGGGCGGCGCAGGCGGCGGATCCGCTCGGCCAGCTTCCGGTCGCCCGCGGTACGGGCGTCCTTGGCGCGCTCGTCCCGGGTGGCCGTGAAGTCCGCAGGTGGCAGGGTGTACAGCTCATCGGCGACGGCGTCCAGGTCCACCAGCCCTCCTGCCCGGCGTGGATCAACCTCCTGGGATTATTTTGTCACCTTTTGGCCGGGTGGGCCGCCGCGTGGCCTGCCCGCGGTCACAGCCATGTCGTCGCCGGCCAGATGGTCACGGCGGCGGCGAGGAAGAGCGTGATGTTGAGGGCCACCTGGCGGTCTCCGCGGCGCAGGTGCACCCTGGTCGCGCCGATCTGGAGGATCACGAACCCGATGGCCGCGGCCAGGGCCAGCCAGGGCGCGACGCCGGTCAGCGGGGGGAGGACCAGCCCGATCGCGCCGAGCACCTCGATCACGCCGATGGCCCTGACGGCCGCCATCGGTGTGGTGTCCACCCAGGCCATCATCGGCCGAAGCTGGTCGCGGCTCCGGATCACCTTCACCCCGCCCCCGTAGAGGTAGAAGAGGGCGAGCAGACCGGCGACGATCCCATACGCCACCTTCATGAGTCCCGTCCCGCCTTCCGGGCGCGGCCGGGCGCGGACTCCGTGGCGCAGCGGCCATGGACACTGGTTTTCGGTTCTTCAGTCACACCGCGATTCCACCGCCGGGGCGCCACGACCGTCCAAGACTTCTTCCGCGCCCTCGATACCGGGTGGGTATCGTTGCACCATGGAGCTACGCACGCTGCGCTATTTCGTGGCGGTCGCCGAGGAACTCCACTTCGGCCGGGCCGCCGTCCGGCTGCACATGAGCCAGCCGCCGCTGAGCCGGGCGATCAAGCAGCTGGAGACCGAGCTGGGCGCCGCGCTGTTCCACCGGTCGTCCGCCGGTGTCACGCTCACTCCGGTGGGGGCCGTGCTGCTCGATGAGGCGCGCGCCCTGCTCGGCCACGCCGACCGGGTACGCGTACGCGTGGCCGCGGCGGCCGGTACCGCGGCGCTCACCGTGGGCATCCTGGGGGACAGCACCGACCCGGATGCCGCCCGGCTGGCCGGCGCCTACTCCCGGCGCCACCCGGACGTCGAGGTCCACATCCGCGAGACCGACCTGACCGATCCCACCTGCGGGCTGCACGCCGGGCTGGTGGACATCGCCCTGACCCGCGGGCCGTTCGACGAGACCGGCCTGACCGTGCACGGGCTGGGCGCCGACCCGGTGGGCGCGCTGCTGCGGGCCGACGATCCGCTGTCCCGCCGGGACAGCCTGAAACTGGCCGACCTGGCGGACCGCCGCTGGTTCCTGTTCCCGGAGGGCACCGACCCCGTCTGGCAGTCGTACTGGAACGGTGGGGAGCCTCGGGAGGGCCCGGTGGTGCGTGCCGTCCAGGAATGCCGCCAAGCCGTGCTGTGGAACGGCACGGTCGGCATGACGCTCGTGGACCACGAGCCGCCGGAGGGGCTCACCGTGGTGCCGCTGATCGACATGGAGCCGAGCCGCGTGGTGGTGGCATGGCACGAGGGCGACACGAATCCCCTGGTCCGCTCGTTCGTCGAAATCGCCACCGCCGCCTATCGCGGCGGTGGCGCTGCTACGTCTCGTCCTGCCCCACCCTGACCAGGTGTACGGCCGTGCTGGCCCAGTCACCGGACGGGAGGTACGGGCGGTAGCCGTACTCGGCCAGCACGGTGGCGTGGTGCACCTCGCCGGTGCGGGTGTCGCGGTAGCGGGCGCCGGGGGTGAGCCCGCGCAGCCGTACCGGCAGCCGAGGGACCCCGTGGCGCGGGCCGCGCTGCCAGGCCAGCACCAGGGACTCGCCGCCGTCCTCGGCGGCGTACTGCACCACGGTCGGCGGCTCGCCGTGCGGTCCGGAGAGCCGGTACAGGACGCCGTGCTGGACGAGGTGGCGCACCCGTTTGTACTCGGCCACCAGGTCGGCGCCCTCGGTGAGTTCCTCCTCGGACCAGCGGGCGAGGTCCCCGCCGATGCCCAGCAGCCCGCACATCGCCACATGGAAGCGGAACCTCAACGGCACGGTGCGGGCGGTGAGTTGATTGGGTACGTCGGTCACCCACGCGGACATCGCGCGGGCCGGGAGGAGCTGACCGAAGCCGTGCTGGATGACCAGACGGTCGACGGCGTCGGTGTTGTCCGAAACCCACGCCTGGTCCGTACGGGTGAGGATGCCCAGATCCACGCGTCCGCCACCGCCACTGCACGCCTCGATCCGCAGCCCGGCGTGGTCGGCCCGCAGCCGGTCGAGGACGCCGTACAGATTGGCCACATAGCGCGTCCACAACCGGTCGTGGCCGTCCAAGGTGCCGGGCCACCCGGCCTCGCTGAACGCGCGGTTCATGTCCCACTTGAGGAAGTCGACGCCATGGTCCGCGACCAGCCGGGTCAGCCAGCCGTGAGCCCATTCGGCCACGTCGTCGCGGGCGAAGTTCAGGACGAGTTGGTTGCGAAGCTCGCTGCGGGCCCGGCCGGGGGTGTGCAGGACCCAGTCCGGGTGCTCGCGGTAGAGGTCGCTGTCGGGGTTGACCATCTCCGGCTCCACCCAGATGCCGAAGCGCATGCCCAGGCGGTGCACCGTGTCGGCCAGCGGGCCGAGGCCGTGCGGGAACCGCTCCCGGGCCGGGGCCCAGTCGCCGAGCCCCGCGTGGTCGTCGCGCCGGGCCCCGAACCAGCCGTCGTCGACCACGTACAGCTCCACGCCCAGGGCGGCGGCCCGCTCGGCCAGCGCCTTCTGGTTCGCCTCGTCCACATCGAACCCGGTGGCCTCCCAGGAGTTGTAGAGCACGGGCGCCACCTCGCGCCCGTGCGGCAGGACGTGGCGCAGGGTGTACGCGTGCCAGGCCCGGCTCGCCGCGCCGAACCCGCCGTCCGTGAACAGCCCGGCGAACACCGGGGTGGCGAATTCCTCGCCCGGGGCGAGCGGCACGCAGGTGCCCTCGTGGCCGACGCCACCGGTGAAACCGGCGCGTCCGTCCGGTGTGCGCTGTGCGGTGATGCGCCAACTCCCGCTCCAGGCAAGGGCGGCGCCGAACACCCGGCCGTGCTCCTCGCCGGCGTCGCCCTCGTCCACCATCACCCAGGGACTCGCGTGATGGCTGGTGATGCCACGCCGGCTGGTCAGCACGGTCTCCCCGTGCGGCAGCCGCTCGCGGCGCAGCTGACTCTCCGCGGACCACTGGCCGGTGACATGGCTGAGCCGGTAGTCGGCCAGCGGTGGCAGTGACCAGGCCGCCGAGTCGGCGCGCGGCAGGCTGACCCGCTGCGCACCCTCGTTGCGCAGCACCGTCCAGCGCTCGATGACATCCGTGTCGTCCCGCACCCGGTAGTGGAGCGCGACATGCAGCGGATAGAGGCGGTCGCGGAACTCCAGCCGGAGTTCGCCGACGCCGTCGGAGGGTGTGAGGACGCGATGCCCGGTCGGCTGCCACTCGAAGCCGCGTGAGCCGTCCGCGTAGCGGACCTGGAGGGAGGGCACGCCGTAGCGCGTGCCGCCGTCGACCGGCAGTTCCTCGCCCACCGCGGGCCGTCCCTCGAAGCTGCTCGCCGCCTCCCCGGCGGGCACGACCAGCTGCTCCGCCTCCCGCGGCGTCAGCCGCGGCCCCCAGGCGAGGTGGCAGGGCGCGCCCGTCTCGTCGATGCGCAGGGCGTACGAGGTACGGGGCGTGGTCAGCAGCCAGACCCCGGTGTCCGGGGCACGGGAGATCGTCGGCATCGGGCCTCACGTTCGTGGGACGGCGGGGGAGCGGCAGGGGCCGCGCAGGGATGCGGGGCGCTCGGCGAGTGGGAGAGGAAGGGCGGCCCCGTAAGCCAACGAGACCTTCGATCGCATGTCAACACCCTGGCATGAGCCCGGCCTTGGAAGCGGCATCGGGGCTCACAGGCAATCCTCAGGAGAATCTTGCTTCTTTCATTGACAGCGGAAAATAAGGAGCCTAGGTTCCCGGCCATGTCCTCGCCCTCCGCTGTCGAGTCGTTCCCGGCGCACACGTCGGCCGCCTCACAGATCTTCACCACGGTCCTGTCGCAGGGCCCCCTCACCCGCCTGGAAGTGGCGCGGCGGACGGGGCTGTCGGCCGCGGCCGTCACCAAGGCGGTCCGTCCCCTGATCGAGACCGGCTACCTGGTGGAGGACGTGGACGAGGACGCGCGCCCGGCCCTCGGGCGGCCCGCGAACCTGGTCCGGGTGGATGGTGGCCGCGCGCTGTTCATCGGGGTCAAGGTCACCGGGGACACGATCATCGGTGTGCTCACCGACCTGTGCTGCCGGATCCTCGTCGCCCGGCACATCCCCCTGCCCACCCGCGACCCCAGGGCGGTGCTGGGGACGGCCGCGGAACTCGTCCGGGAGCTGCTCATCGAGGCGGACGGCCTCGGTGTGCGCGTCGCGGGCCTGGGCATGGCCGTCTCCGGCGATGTGGACCGCGCCGAGGGCGTGGTGCGCTACTCGCCCTTCCTGGAGTGGCGCGATGTGCCACTCGCCGAACTCGCCGCCATGACCACGGGTCTTCCGGTGACCGTCGACAACGACGTGCGCGCGCTGACCGTGGCCGAGCAGTGGTTCGGGGCGGGCGTGGGACTGTCCGGTTTCGCCGTCGTGACGGTCGGCGCGGGCATCGGCTGTGGTCTCGTGGTCCACGGCAGGGTGGTGGCCGGGGCCCACGGCGTGGCCGGCGAGATCGGACACGTCACCGTCGACCCGGCGGGCCCCCGCTGCCACTGCGGCAACCGCGGCTGTGTGGAGGCCATCGCGAGCGACGACGCCATCGTCCGCCAGATCCGCGTGGCCACGGGGGTCCAGGTGGCCGACGCGATCGAGGCCGCCGGACTGGCCCACCAAGGGGTCGCCGGTGCTCGGGAGGTCTACGCACGGGCGGGCGATGCCATCGGCCGCGGTATCGCCACCGTGGCCAATCTCCTCGGCCCCGAACGCGTGATCATCTCCGGCGAGGGCCTGGCCGCCTACGACCTGTTCGCCGACCGCATCCGTGACGCCTTCGCCACGGCGGCCTTCGGCTCCGCGGCGCGGTGCGACGTACAGACCCGGCCACTGCCCTTCGACGAGTGGGCCCGTGGAGCCGCGGCCACCGCCATCCAGTCCTTCATCGGATCAGACGCGAACTAGCGCGTACGAGGAGGAGAGCCGCAGCCCCCCTCACCGTCGGTCGAGACAACGGCGACCTCCGCCGCCGTACCCCGAACCGCACCGCATCTCGCCGCCACCCCGTCCCCCGGACCACACCCCAGGAGGTAGACCCATGCGGTCACCCTCGTACCCCGTCATGCCCGTACGCGGTCTGAGATCCCTTGTCGTCCTGGCCCTCGCCGCGGGCCTCGCCACGGCCGCCCCGGCCGCGCGGGCAGAGCCCGGCAACGGCGACGCCACCACGGTCACCGCCGCGGCCAAGCCCTATATGGGCTGGTCGAGTTGGAGCATGCAGTCGTCGAAGTACCCGGGCCTCAACCCGCACGGCGACTACAGCTACCTCACCGAGGCGAACGTCCTCAAGCAGACCGACGCCCTCGCCACCAAGCTCAAGAAGTACGGCTACGAGTACGTCAACATCGACGCCGGCTGGTGGCGGAACTACGCGTGGACGCCCGAGTTCGACGAGTACGGCCGCCAGAAGGCCGACCCCGTGCGCTTCCCGAGCGGCATGAAGTCGGTCGCCGACCACATCCACTCCAAGGGCCTCAAGGCCGGTATCTATCTGCCCGTCGGCCTGGAGAAGGAGGCGTACGGCGAGGGCAAGGTGCCCATCTGGAACGCCGAGGGCTGCACCACCGCCGACATCGTCTACGACGACCTGCGCACCACCAACGGCTGGGACAGTGCGTACAAGATCGACTTCTCCGATCCCTGCGCGCAGAAGTACATCGACTCCCAGGTGCGGATGTTCGCCGACTGGGGCTATGACTTCCTCAAGCTCGACGGTGTGGGCCCCGGCTCCTTCAAGAGCGGCGACAACTACGACAACGTCGCCGACGTGGCCGCCTGGCAGAAGGCGATCTCCGCCACCGGCCGTCCGATCCATCTGGAGCTGTCCTGGTCGCTGGACATCGGGCACGCCGACGACTGGAAGCGGCACTCCAACGGCTGGCGCGTCGACACCGACGTCGAGTGCTACTGCAACACGCTCGTCAGCTGGGAGAACTCCGTCGACGACCGCTGGGACGACACCCCGGCCTGGACCCGCCACGCCGGCCCCGGCGGCTGGAACGACCTGGACTCCCTCGATGTGGGCAACGGCGAGATGGACGGCCTGACCAAGGCCGAGCGGCAGAGCTACGCCACGTTGTGGGCGATCGCCAAGTCGCCGCTCTACACCGGTGACGATGTGACCAAGCTGGACTCCTACGGGCTGTCCCTGCTGACCAACCGCGAGGTCATCGCCGTCAACCAGGGCGACGCGCCGCCCGCGCGGCCGGTCACCCCGTCCGACCCCCAGCAGGTGTGGGCCGCGGAGAACTACGACGGCAGCTATACGGTCGCCCTGTTCAACCTCGCCGACCGGCCCGCCTCGGTGACCGCCGACTGGTCGACACTCGGCTTCACCGGCAGGGCCTCGGTCCGGGATCTGTGGAACCACGAGAACCTCGGCACTCACCGGAACGGGATCACCCAGGCCCTGCCCGCCCACGGCTCCCGCCTCTTCAAGGTCACCCCGCGCGGTGACGCGCTCACATGGACCGGTATCGAGGCCGAGTCCTCCGCGAACACCCTCGGCGGCAACGCCTCCGTGGCCGACTGCGCGGCCTGCTCCGACGGCCACAAGGTCGGCAACCTCTACACCGGGTCCAAGCTGACCATCAACAACGTCGTCGTGGACAAGTCCGGCACCTACCAGATCAAGGTGGCCTACGTCAGCGGTGACGCCCGTTCCGCCGATGTCTCGGCCAACGGCGGCGGCGCCACCCGCCACAAGTTCCCCTCGACAGGCGACTGGTCCACCGTCAATAGTGTCTATGTTCCGGTGACGCTCAAGGCCGGCTCCAACACCATCACGTTCGACAGCGGTTCCGGCTACGCACCGGACATCGACCGGATCGACGTACCGAAGTCCTCCTGAACACCAAGGGGCCCGGCCCCTCGGCCGGGCCCCTTGCCGATCCGCCGTTCTCAGACGCCTGGAGCCGCCATGAACCCCCGCCCGACCGACCCCGGCAGAGACCCCAACGGAGACGTCGACGGAGAACTCGACAGAGACTCCGGCAGTGACCCCAGCAGACGAACCGCGCTGTCCCTCGCGGCGACGGCCGGACTCACCCTGACCCTCGGCGCCCTGCCCGCCTTCACCGCCTCCGCCGCACCCCGGCGCCCGGCCGACACCCCGCCGCTCGCCGGTACCCCACACGACGAGCTGTGGTGGCGGGCCCCGGGCGACGAGGGCTCGCTGATCGAGCAGGGCCTGCCGGTCGGCAACGGCCGCCTCGGCGCCCTCGCGAGCAACGACCCCGGCCGCGAGCTGCTGCTGATCACCGATGCCACGATGTGGACCGGCGGCCTCAATGACACCCTCGACGCCGACGGCCAATTCCCCTACGGGCGCGATGACTTCGGCTCCTTCACCCTGCTGGCCCGGCTCACCGTGGACATCCCCGGCCACGACCTGTCCGGCGTCAACGGCTACCGCCGCACCCTCGACCTCGCGCAGGGACTGGTCACCAGCTCCTATGTCCACGCCGGTGTCACCTACCGGCGCCAGATCTTCGCCAGCCACCCCGACGACGCGATCGTCCTGCACTTCACCCAGAGCGGTGGCGGCCGCTACACCGGCAGCGTCACCCTGGAGGGCACCCACGGCGAGAAGCCCGTGAGCGCCGAGTCGTTCGGCGCGTCCTTCCCCAACGGCCTGCGATACGGCGCGGCGGTCACGGCGTACGGCAGCGGCGGCCGGGTCCGGGTCAACGGCACCCGCGTCGACTTCTCCGGCTGCGAGGACCTCACGGTGGTGGTCAGCGGCGGCACCAACTACGCGCCCGACGCCGACCGCGGCTACCGCGACCCCACCCTCGACCCCGAGCGGCTGGCCCGTACGAAGGTGCTCGCCGCCGCCCGGCACCCGGCGGACACGCTGCGGCGCACCCATATCGCCGACTACCGCCGCCTGTACGAGCGGTTCACCCTCTCGCTCGGCACCTCAACGGACGCCCAGCGCTCCCTGGACACCTGGAAGCGCCTCACCGCACGCGCCCGGGACGGTGTGCCCGACCCCGAACTCGAGGCGGCCTACCTCCAGTTCAGCCGGTATCTGATGATCTCCGGCTCGCGCGACGGCCTTCCGCTGAACCTCCAGGGCCTGTGGCTGGACGGCAACGACCCGGACTGGATGGGCGACTACCACACCGACATCAACATCCAGATGAACTACTGGATGGCCGACCGCGCGGGGCTGTCCCCGTGCTTCGACGCCTTCGCCGACTACTGCCTCGCCCAGCTCCCGTCCTGGGCCAGGCTCACCCACGACCTCTTCAACGACCCGCGCAACCGCTACCGCAACTCCACGGGGAAGGTCGCCGGCTGGACCGTGGCCTTCTCCACCAACATCCACGGCGGAAGCGGCTGGTGGTGGCATCCCGCGAGCAACGCCTGGCTGAGCAACAGCCTGTACGAGCACTACGAGTACACCCAGTCCCGGGCGTATCTGGCGAAGATCTACCCGCTGCTCAAGGGCGCCTGTGAGTTCTGGGAGGCGCGGCTGCTCACCACCACCCTCCCCGGCACCTCCAGGGAGGTGCTGATCGACGACAGGGACTGGTCGCCCGAACACGGCCCGCAGGATGCCAAGGGCATCACCTACGCCCAGGAGCTGGTGTGGGCGCTGTTCGGCAACTTCGCCGCCGCGGCCGCCGAGCTGAAGAAGGACACCGCCTACGCGGACACGATCGCCTCACTGCGGAAGAAGCTGTACCTGCCGGAGGTGAGCCCGAAGACCGGCTGGCTCCAGGAGTGGATGTCCCCCGACAACCTCGGGGAGACCACCCACCGCCATCTGTCCCCGCTGATCGGTCTGTTCCCGGGCGACCGCATCCGCGCCGACGGCTCCACCCCCCAGGAGATCGTGGCCGGGGCCACCGCCCTGCTCACCGCGCGCGGCATGAACAGCTTCGGCTGGGCGAACGCCTGGCGGGCCGCGTGCTGGGCGCGGCTGAAGGACGCCGACACGGCGTACCAGCTCGTGGTCAACAACCTCCGTCCCTCCACCGACGGCAGCAACGGCACCGCGTTCAACCTCTTCGACATCTACGAGGTGGAGAAGGGGCGTGGCATCTTCCAGATCGACGCCAACTTCGGCACCCCGGCGGCGATGAGCGAGATGCTGCTGTACTCCCGCCCAGGCCACCTGGAACTGCTCCCCGCCCTGCCCGACGCCTGGGCCGCGGCCGGCTCGGTCACGGGACTGGCCGCGCGGGGCGGCTTCGTCGTCGGCCTGCGTTGGGAGCAGGGGATACCGACGTCGGTCACGATCCGCAGCGTCGGCGGCCGCACCACGACGGTGGCCCATGGCTCCACCTCACGCACGGTCCGCCTGGAGCCCGGCGGGTCGGTCACGCTGAAGGGGTTCGCCCGATGACGGCTCGCCGTACCGCCGTCGGTGGCCTGGGTGTCGTACTGCTCGCCGCCGCCGCGCTGCACGCCACACCAGCCGCGGCGGCGGGCGGCCGACACGACGTCGTCACCTGGGCGGCGAGCGCGGACCGGGTGGGAGAGGGGGCACCCGACCGTGGCTACCGGATGGTCGTGCACACCAGCGTCGGCGGAAGCGATCTGCGCATTCGCCTCTCCAACGCCTTCGGCGACCGGCCGCTGACCCTCGACAGCTCTTACGTCGGCGCCCAGAAGTCGGGCGCCGAGCTGAAGCCGGGCAGCAACCGGCCCCTGACCTTCGGCGGCGGGCACACCGTCACCATCCCGGCGGGCGAGGTGGTGCTCAGCGACGCCCTGCCCGGCCGCCTGCCCGCCGCCACCAACCTGGTCGTCAGCCTCCACACCCCCGACGCGGCCGGTCCGGCGACGGGCCACGGGATGGCCATGCAGACGTCGTACACGACCCAGGGCGACCACACGGCGGAGGAGAGCGCCGCACACTGGACGGACACCACCGGCTCCTGGTTCTACCTCGACGCCGCCACCGTCCGCACGCCCGCCACCACCGGGGCCGTGGTGGCGCTCGGCGACTCCATCACCGACGGCTGGCAGTCCACCACCGACCTCGACCGCCGCTGGCCCGACTATCTCGCACGCCGGTTGCGGCAGGCCGCCGCAGACGTCAGGGGAGTGGCGAACGAGGGGATCTCCGGCAACAAGGTACTCGCCGACGGCGCCGGGCAGAGCGCACTGAACCGGCTCGACCGTGATGTCCTGTCCCTCCCGGGCGTGCGGACCGTGTTCCTCTTCGAGGGGGTGAACGACATCAAGGCGCACACCGGTGTCACCGCCGCGGACATGATCGCCGGATACCGCCGGATCATCGAGCGGGCGCACGCGGCCGGCATGTGCGTGGTCGGCGCCACCGTGGGGCCGTTCAAGGGCTGGAGCGAATGGGACACGGCGGCGGAGGGGGTGCGCCAGGAGGTCAACGCCTTCGTCCGAAGCGGCGGCGAGTTCGACGCGGTGACCGACTTCGACCGCGCCCTGCGCAGCCCCTACGACCCCGAACGCATCCTCCCGTTCTTCGACAACGGCGACCATCTGCACCCCAACGACAAGGGGATGCAGGCGCTGGCCGACGCCATCGACCTCACGGCACTCGACTGTGCCGACGGCCCCTGAGGGACCGCGGAGCGGTCCGGACGCTCACTGCTCGCCCGGACGGCGGGCCGGAGGTGGTGGGGGCAGCACCTCGCCCGAGGTGAAGCGGCTGGGCCGGAAGTCCTTCAGCAGGGGGGATTCGTGGCCATGGAGCTCGTCCGCGGCCAGGCGGCCGAGCAGTGGGGCCAGGGTGATGCCGCTGTGGGTCGCCACCACATAGAACGGCACGTCGGTGGCGGGGAAGCCCGCCACCGTGAAGCCGTCACCCGGCATGGCGCGCTGACCGACCCGTACCTTCTCCACGACGGTGCCCTCGGCGCCGTTCAGCACCTCGGGCAGACGGGCCAGCATCGCGGAGGCGATCTCGCCATCAGGCGGGTACGGCGTGGCGGGGTCGGCGGACGCGTCCAGGTCCAGGGCCTGGAGCAGCAGCCGACCGCCGCCGTCCGGGCGTACGTTGAGCCGCGGACCGGTCAGCACGCGGGACAGCCGCGCGGCCGCCGGTGCGGTGGTGGCGAGGAAGCCGACCGTGGCCGAGCCCGCGAGATCCGGGTCCGCCATGGGGACATGGGCGCCGGCCAGCCGGGCCACTTCCTGTGTCCACCGGCCCGCGCAGCTCACCACCGTGTCCGCCGGGTGGCGGCCGCCGTCGGCGCAGATCACGGTGGCGCCCGCCGGGCCGTGTTCGACCGCGGTCACCCTGGCGCCCGCGACCACCGTCGCGCCACGGTCCCTGGCCGCGCCCAGCAGCCGGGACAGCAGCAGCACGGGCAGGGTGTACGCCTCCTCGGGGAAGAAGGCGAACACGGCGTGGGACGGTGCCGGCGCGAGGTCCGGCTCCAGCTCCCGGGCCCGCTCCGCGGTGATCCACTCGGCCGGGTAGCCCCTGGCCTTCAGCCGCGCCACCCGCCCGGCCAGCACCTCCTTGTGCCGGTCCGTCACCGCCCACTCCAGGTTTCCGGCGGGGAAGAACCACGGCGCGCCGTCCCCGGCCAACTCGTAGTGTGCGCGGATACCGGCGTGGTTGAGCGCGAAGTACGGCTCCGGCTCCTTGTTCGCGCTGTTGATCCAGGCGAACGAGTTCGCCGTGGTGCCCGCTCCGGGGTGATCGGCCTCCAGCACGGTGACCCGGGCGCCACGCGCGGCAAGCTCCGCCGCCACCGCCGCGCCCACCACTCCGGCTCCGATGACCACAACTCGCACGGGAATCCTCCTTGGTACGAAGGTCAGTTCTCGGGGTCGGCCCCGAACAGATGCGCGACGCCGACGACGCGCTCGATGATGACGACGGCCACCGCGGCGAAGAGCACCATCACGGTGCCGACGGCGGTCACGGTCGGGTCGTAGTTGTACTGGAGGTAGTTGAAGATCCGCACCGGCAGGGTCTGCATGTCCGTGGTCACCACGAACAGCGCGATCGTCAGGTCGTCGAAGGACGTGATCAGGGCGAAGAACGCCCCCGCGATCAGCGGTCCGCGCACGGCGGGCAGCGTCACATGCCAGAACACCCGCGGCGCCTTCGCACCCAGCCCGGCGGCAGCCAGCTCCGCCGACCGGTCGAGCCCGGCGAGCCCGACCAGCACCAGGCGCACGGTGTACGGGACCGTCAGCACCAGATGCGCCAGCAGCAGGGTGAGCGGGCTGGACGCCATGCCGAGCTGGGCGTACCACTGGAGCAGTCCGATGCCGAGCACGATCGTCGGCACGGCGAACGCGCTCGAGAACAGCCGGTCCAGCACCGACTTCCCCGGAAACGGATAGCGGTGGATGGCCAGCCCGGCGGCGAGCCCGAGCGCCGTGGACACCACGGCCGCTCCCGCGGCCACGCCGATGCTCAGCAGGAACGAGTCCAGGAACTCGGGGCGGTTCAGCAGCTCCGCGTACCAGTGCAGGGTCAGCCCCTCGGGCGGGAAGGTGACATAGCTGGTCGTGGTGAGCGAGGAGGCGATGGTCACCAGTACGGGCGCCAGCAGGAACAGGCCGACGAGCGCGGCGAACACGGCGCCGAGCAGGCGCCTCGCCCGTCCGCCCGCGCCCGTGGCGATCGGCTTGCCCGCGGCCTTGCTCGTCGCCGTCGCCGTCGCCGATGCCGTTTCAGTTTCCGGTGCCCTGGTCACGCGAACACCTCCTTGCCGCCACGCCCGCGCAGCAGCCGGGCGTACACGGCCGTCAGAATCGTCGTCACCACGATCAGGACGAAGCCGATGGCCGCCGCGTACGGCCAGTTCAGATTGGACGTCGCCTCGGTGTAGACGAAGTACGGCATCAGCTTCACCGTGGGCCCGCCCAGAATCGCCGGGGTGACGAAGCTGGAGACGGTCAGGCTGAACACGATCAGCGAACCGGCGAGCATTCCCGGCAGGGACAGCGGCACGGTGATCCGCCAGAAGCACGTCCAGCCGCTCGCCCCCAGGCCCTTGGCCGCGGGTGTGAGGGCCGGGTCGATCCGGTCCAGGCTGCCCATCAGCGGAAGCACCATGTAGGCGAGCATCACATGCACCATGCCGATCACGACCGCGGTGTCGTTGTACAGCATCTTCGGCGCGTCCAGGCCCAGGGCGTGGAACCCGTCCGCGATCGGCCCCTTCGGCCCGAGCAGCACCAGCCATCCGTACGCCCTGGTCACCATGGAGATGAGCAGTGGCGACAGCAGCACGAGGGAGAGGTAGTTGCGCGCCCTGGGGGAGCGGCCGCGCAGATAGACGGCGAACGGGTAGCCCACCACGAGACAACCGAGGGTGGTCAGCGCGCCGATCCACAAGGTGTGCCACAGCACATCCCGGTAGAAGGAGTCCCCGAGGAACCGCGTGTAGTTGTGCAGGGTGGGAGCGCCCGCCTGGGTGCGGAAGCTGTTGTACACCAGCATGAACAGCGGTGCGATGAAGAGCAGGGCGAGCACCGCGATGGCGGGGGAGGCCAGCAGCAGACCGGTGCGCCACGGGCCGCGCTTCTTGACCGGCCGGGAGGCCCCCGGCGTCGGCGCCGAGCCGTCGGGCGTCAGGGCCGGTCCGTCAGCGACGCGTGCTGTGGCTGCCATGCGCAGATCACCTCCTCGCCCAGCCCGGGCACCTCGGAGCCGAACGGCAGCGTGGCCTCGACGCGTCCCGCGGCCGTGGCCACGACGCAGCGGACACGGGTGCCGAGGAAACGGGTGGCCTCGACGGTGCCGGGAAGCCCCGGCTCCGCCGCCGTACGGCCCGATGTGCTCGCCGAGCCGTCCTTCCGGGGCGTGGCTTCGGGTAGGGCCAGCACCCGTACGGCCTCCGGCCGCACATAGAGCCGTACCGCCTCGCCGTCGCCCGGCGCGGTGCCCACCGGTGTCGCCGTGACGAGGTGGTCGGCGATCCGGCAGCGATGCCCATCGGCGGCCGCCCCCGCCGCGATCCCGTCGAGCACATTGACCTCGCCGACGAACTGCGCCACGAAGTCCGTGGCCGGACGCAGATACACGGTCTCGGGGACGTCCAGCTGATGGATCGCCCCATCGGCCATCACCGCGATCCGGTCCGACACCGCGAGCGCCTCGTCCTGGTCGTGGGTGACCAGGATCGTGGTGGTGCCCACCCGGCGCTGGAGGGCGGCGACCTCCTCGCGCAGACGGACCCTGAGCTGGGCGTCGAGGTTGGAGAACGGCTCGTCGAGCAGCAGCAGATCGGGCTCCACGATCAGCGCCCTGGCCAGGGCCGTGCGCTGGCGCTGCCCGCCGGAGAGCTGGCGCGGATAGCGCTCGCCCATGCCGTCGAGCCCCACCAGTTCCAGGGCCTCGGCCGCCCTGTGCCTGCGCCGGGCCGCGCCGACCTTGCGCATCCGCAGGCCGAACGCGATGTTCTCCGCCACCGTCATATGGGGGAAGAGGGCGTAGGACTGGAACACCATGCCCATGGCCCGCCGGTTCGCCGGGAGCCGGGTGATGTCGCGGCCGTCCACCTCCACCACACCGGAGTCGGGCAGCAGATGGCCCGCCACCATGTTCAGTGTGGTGCTCTTGCCGCATCCCGAGGGACCGAGCAGGGTGAGGAACTCCCCGGGCTCCATCGTCAGGTCGATGCCACGGACGACCTCCTTGCCGCCGAGCGCCTTGTGAATCCCCTTGAGGACCAGTCGCCCGCGGCTGCTTTCCGCCCGGGTGGCGGTGTCCGTCCCGGTCGGCGCGCTCTCCTCGCCCACGGTGTCCGTCCCGGCGGTCACTTGCTCTCCACCTGCTTGTTCCACTTGTCGGTCCAGGCGGAGCGGTTCTTGTTGATGGTCTTCCAGTCGAGCTTCAGCAGGGAGTCCACCTTGTCGGTGCCGACCACCTTGTTCTTCAGGGCGGGGTCCTCCTTGACGCCCTGGATCACCGAGCCGTCGTAGGTGGCCTTGGCGAGCGCCCGCTGGACGGACGGCTCCAGCAGATGCGCCACGAACTTCTGGGCAAGCTCCTCATGCGGTGCCTTCTTGACCACGTTCGCCGTGGTCACCAGGCCGATCGCACCGTCCTTGGGATAGACGAACTCGATCGGGAAGTCCTTCTCCGCCAGCGTCGAGGTGCGGGACACCCCCCACACCGAGGCGGCGGCCTGGCCCTGGAGGAAGTAGTTGGACACATCGGCGGTGGTGTCGAACGTCGCCGCGTTCTTGGCGATCTTCTTGACCGCCGTGAGACCGGGGTCGACGTTCTTCTCCGAGCCGCCGTTCGCCTTGGACGCGCCGACCAGCAGCCCCACCCCATAGGTGTTGACGATCGAGGGGAGTACCACCTTGTCCCTCAGCTTGGGATTGGCCAGATCCTCCCAGGTGGTGGGCTTGGGGATGCCATGATCCTCGAACCACTCGGGGTTGTAGGCGATGCCCGTGGCCGTCAGCCCGAACCCCACCCCCGAGTCGTTCTCCATCCGGGCGATCTTCACCACGTCGTCCACCGGCACCACCCTGGTGTCGATCGACGCGAGCAGCCCGGCCTCCTGCGCCTGCGCCTGCGGACCGTCGTCCACCAGCGCCACGTCGATCTGCGGATTGGCGCGCTGCGCCTTGAGCTTGGCGACGGTGTCGGTGGAGGAGCCGGGGATGTAGGTGACCTTGCAGCCGCAGCTCTTCTCGAACGCGGGCAGGACCGAGTCGCGGAACGCGGTCTCGAACGAGCCGCCGTAGCCGGCGACCACCAGGGCGCCTCCCTTGCCGCCACCGGCGGCGGGGCTGGGAGCGCCGCAGCCGGTGACGGCGACGGTGAGTGTGAGGGCACTGGTCACGGCACACAGGGTGGGCAGGGCTGATCGGGGGAATGGCATGGCTACCTCCTGCGATGAGGGTCAGCGGCCTTGGAGAGAGGTCTCCACGTAGAAGCGGGATGTGTCGGTCGGCAGGATCATCTCGAGGTGTTCGACCACCTCGTCGCGGTCCGCCCAGGTAGTGCGCAGCCAGCGGAAGACCGCGGTACCCGGCTTCAGGCCGAAGAGCTCGGCGTGCTCCTCGTCCAGGGCGTACGGCTCCACGTAGAGCCGTGAGCGCTGAAGCGGCACACCACGGTCGCGGAGGTACATATGGCTCGTGATGGTGACCAGATCCTGGTCGAGCAGGTCGGGGGCGAATCGGAAGGGCAGCACGGCGAGCTCCGTGCCGGTCACGCGGCTGCCGTCGGGGCTGAGCTTGTGGCGATCGAGCTGTACGACGGCGTCGTTGTCGTCCAGGCCGGGCAGTCGCAGGGCAGCGCCGCCCGCGGGCAGGACCTTGGCGCTGATCACTCGGTGGTCGCCGTGGGCCTCGGGCCCGCTGGTCAGGACGCCCGCGGCGCGGAGCAGATTCTCCTCATCGGTGGTCTGTGCGACGAACGTGCCGTGCCTGCGGTACCGGACGACCAGCCCGGCGTCCGCGAGCTCGCGCAGCGCGCGCTGCACGGTGATGCGCGAGACACCGAACCGTTCTCCGAGCTCGGCCTCGGTGGGCACCCGGGTCCCGGGCTGCCACCGGCCGTCCCGGATGTTGCCCTCCAGCTCCCGGCGGATCTGCTCGTACAGCGGGAGGTCACGTTCGGCCATGCGAAGAGAGTGATCTCACCCAATTGATATGTCAATACGTTGGATGGATATGACGTACGGCCGCGGTCCTATGTCGCGTGTGGGCTCAGCGCGCGGGGTGCCGCCTTGGGCAGGGGAATGCCCTGGAACACGCCGTCCGGGTCGACGGATTCCTTGATCGCGAGCAGCCGGGTGGTGTTGCCGCCGTATACGTACGGAATCTGGTCAGTGGCCTCGGGCCCCAGCAAGTTGGCGTAACCGCCGGCGAAGGCGTGCGGCTCCAGCGCCGCCGAGGCGGCATCGGCCCAGGCCGCGTGCCGACCGCTGTCCTTCTCCCGCGTCCACACGGCGATGACCTCGGCCATCAGATGTGGCTTGCGCAAGGCGAAGGCCGTCTCCGACCACGGGACACGGGCGGCCGCCCCGTCTCGAACTCCGCCACCGGGGCGGTGCCCAGGCGCGTCAGCCGCCGCACCGGACCGGCCGGATCCGTGCCGACGGCTGGCTCGCCGGACCAGGTCGGCCACAGCATGGCCATGGGCTTCCCCTGGGGGCCGTCGATGACCCCGGTCTGAACCGTCAGCGCGTCCGGGCAGTCCGACAGGACGTCCTCCAGCCGGGCGAAGACCTTCGGAGCCTGTCGCAGCGAATACAACACCATTCCCGTGACCACGGTGGGCACGGCGTGCAGACGGATCTCCATGGACGTCACCACGCCGAAGTTGCCGCCTCCGCCGCGCAGCGCCCAGAACAGGTCCGGCTCGCGCTCGGCGTCGGTCCAGACGACGGATCCGTCGGCCAGCACCACCTCGGCACCCGTCAAGTTGTCGGCGGCGAGGCCGAATCGGCCGCCCAGCGGGCCGTATCCACCGCCCAGGGTCAGCCCGGCCATGCCCACGGTGCCGATGGTCCCGGTGGCGGCGACCAGTCCGTACCGGTCGGCGGCGGCGAGCACATGGTGTGCCCTGGCCCCTCCGGCGACGGTCGCCCGACGGGCCCCCGCGTCGATGTGCACCGAGCGCATCGGGGTCAGGTCCAGCGTCAGCCCATCGTCGCTGAGGGCCCGTCCCGCCCAGTCGTGGCCTCCGCTCCGTACCGACAGCGGCAGACCGAACTCACGAGCCGTCCGGACTCCTGCCCTTACCTCGGCCGTCGATGTGCAGCGCAGCAGAATCGCGGGCCTGGAGGAGACCGCGCCGTTCCACAGTGCGGTGCCCGCCGCGTACCCGGGACCCCCGGTGATGACCCGATCGGCGGGCAGGAGCCTCCTGAGTGCGATCACAGGCGGAGAATTCCGTCCTCGGCGAGTGACGCGTGATACGCGAATTCCCAGAAGTCCATATGTCCGATGGCCAGGTTCACATGCATCAGATTGACGTCCGGGGGCAACAGACGGAATGCGCGGGACAGTTCTATGTCGCCGTCCTCCAGCTCCTGGCTCCTGGTCGACACCGCGAGCAGGGTGTGCTCGCCCGTCATGGTGGCGGTATCGGCCAGGAACACGACTTCGAGCCCTGATTCGGCGGCGGCAGCGGAGAGCACGTCATCCGGACCCGCCCCGGCGAACGCATGGTTGTCGACCAGGTAGGTGCGCACCTCGAAGCCGTTTTGATCGGGCTGGTTGAGCAGGCCGACGACGGCCCGCCATGCTTTGTCGTCCGAATGGTCGGTGCGCACGACAAGGGCTTCGGATTCGAAATCGTGGTGCGTGAAATCGATGGCGGGGAGCATGGCGGGATTGTGCATGGGAAATCCTCTGGTCATGACGATGGCTTCCGGGGCGCGGACGAAGCGGCCATGCCGTCGCCGCTGGGCATCGCTGTGACGTCTCCGCCGATAAGAACGTAAAAGATCTCTTTGTGGGATTCTTGTGAGAGGACTGCCGGGCCTAGGCGGTGTCCTCGGACCCGTCCTTCGGGGTGGGCTTGTGTGCGGTGACCGTGGGGCGTGGCTCACCGGAGTCCACGATCCGCCGCACCAGCCGCTGCCTCAGCTCCTCCAGGACGTGTCCATGGGCCGGGTCGGCCACCAGGTTCATCAACTCGTCGGGGTCGGAGCGCAGGTCGTAGAGGTAGGCGTCCTGATACCGCTCGGCGCGGGGGTCGTTCCAGGCGTCGGCGTCCGGCGCGGTCGCGGCGTACTTCCAGCGGTCCGTCCGCAGCCCTCGCCCGACCTCCGATTCGCTGATCTGGAAGAGCACTTCCCGTGGCCACTCGGCTTCCTCGCCGTCTCCGCCGTGCCCGCCGTCCCCGCCGGGGAGCAGCGGCAGCAGGGAGCGGCCCTGCATCTCCTCCGGCACGGGTACGCCGGCCGCCCGCAACAGCGTGGGCGGCAAGTCGACATGACTGACCAGCTCCGGCAGCCGCACACCGCCCCACAGCCCCGGCCCGCGCAGCACGGTGGGCACGCGGAGGGAGGCGTCGTGCACACTGCGCTTGTACTCGTCGTTGCGGGTCTTGAAGTGGCAGCCGTGGTCGGAGGTGAAGAGGATGACGGTCTCGTCCAGCTCCCCACGCCGCTCCAGCGCCGCGACGACACGCCCGAGCACCTCGTCCAGGCGGCGCACCATTCCGTAGTAACCGGGCAGGTGCTCCGCCCAGTTGCCGCCACCGAGGGTGGCGAGGTCGGATGGCACCCAGGGAGTGGCGTAGCGGTCGCGATAGCCCGTCGGGGCGGGGTAGTCGTCGCGGGAGTTCTGGTGGTGGGGCTCCAGGAAGGACAGGAAGAGGAAGAACGGCCGGTCCCCGTCCCGGTCGCGGTCGATGAAGTCGATCGCGGCGGTGCCGAGCGCGTCGGCCCGGTAGCCCTCGAACCGGTGCGGGGCGCCGCTGCCGTCGTACAGCGTGGTCTCGTAGGCGTCCGAGGTGAATTCCAGCAGGTTGGCGGCGAGCCAGTGGTCGTATCCGGCCCGGTCCTCCTCCGGTACCGGCCCGGAGGTGTGGTCGCCCGCCAGATGCCACTTGCCGATGTAGCCGGTGGCGTAGCCCGCCTCCCGGAAGGAGCGGGCCAGCGACGGGGTGTCCCGGGGGAGGGGAAGACCGTTGCGGAACACGCCGGTGGTGGTCGGGTACTGCCCGGTCTGGAGGCTGGCCCGGGAGGGCGCGCACACGGGCTGACAGGTGAAGGAGCGGTCCACGCTCACGCCCTCCGCGGCGAGGCGGTCGAGGACCGGGGTGAGCCCGAGGGGGTTCCCGTGCAGTCCGGTGGTGTCCCAGCGCTGTTGATCGGTGAAGAAGACGAGGACGTTCGGACGCCGCGTGGACGTGGCGGGGCCGGAGGGGGAAGCGCTGGGGGTCATGGGTGCGTGGCCCTCCTGTCGGTGGCGGGGTGGCCGACCGCTCTGGTGCGGTCGGCCGTCCTGAAGCGGGCGGGTTCACCGGATGCGCCGTACGGGTCGCGCACCCCCGGCTGGGCTGCCGTCTCGCCGCTGTCTCGCTGCTGTCTCGTTTTTATGAAAGCATTTTATTTAAGGCGTGCGCTAGACTTCCAGGCCGCGCGCGCCGAGGTCAAGATCCCGTGCTCGTCAGGGTCCTCAGCCCCGTCAAGGTCCTCGGCGCGCGGCAGGAGAGGAGCGCCGCAGCAGATGCCGGGGGACATCGCCACATCCGCCCTGGCCCGGAGGGTCAACGCCGCCCGCATCCTGGCGAAGCTGCGGGAACGCCCCCCGGGGCGGGCGGAGATGTCCTCCGGGGACCTGGTGGACGCCACCGGCATGTCGCGGCCCACCGTGCACGCCGCCGCACACCACCTCGTCGAGCTCGGCTGGGTCCGGGAGACCACCGATCGGGTCGACGGGCGGCTCTCCGGACGCGGTCGGCCGTCGCGGGTCTTCTCCTTCGTGGCGAACGCCGGGCATGTCCTGGGCGTCGACATCGGCGCGCACAGCGTCCGCGTCGCCGTGGCCGATCTGCGTGGCGTCTTCGTCGCCGAGGCGCGGATCGCCTTCGGCGACCCCTCGGTCGGCCCGGAGCAGCGCATCGCGCGGGTGCGGAAGCTCGCCGTCGAGGTGGTGCGGACGGCCGGGCTGCGCGGCGAGCAGGTCCTGGCGGTCTGTGTCGGCACCAGCGGTCCCGTCGACGCCGACGGTGTCGTACAGCAGCGCACCGGTATCCCGGGGTTCCTCGGGGTCGATCTGCGCGCCGCGCTGGCCCGGGACTTCGCCGCGCGGGTGTGTGTGGAGAACGACTGCAACCTGGCACTCATCGGCGAGCGCTGGCGGGGCCGCGCGGGCGCCTCCCAGGACGTCGTCTGTCTGCTGGCGGGGGAGAGGCTGGGGGTGGGCATGTGCGCCGGCGGCACCCTCGTGCGCGGCCAGGCGAACAGCGCCCGGGACCTCGGTTTCCTGTCCCTGATGGGCGACTACTCCCGTGACGACGGCATCGCGAGTGCGGTCCGTCGGCGGGGGGCGTCGCTGCTCGCCGAGGTGGCGGCTGGTGACACACCACCGCTTCCCGGCGCACCGGGCGCCGAGCTTCGCGCACTGACCGACGGAGACCCGCGCCGGGTGAGCGCGAGCGATGTCTTCGAGGCCGTCCGCCGGGGCGACGCGGGTGCCGCCGGGGCCCTGGAGGAGGGGCTGGAGGCGGCCGCCCGTGCGATCGCCACGCTGACCATGCTGCTCGCCCCCGAACTGGTGGTGATCACCGGCGCCGTAGCGGCGGCGGGAGACGTGCTGCTGCCGCCGCTGCGACGGCGGCTGACCGAGCTCGTCCCGCGCGTGCCCCGCGTCGAAGCCTCGCCCCTGCGCGAGCAGGCCGTGGTCACCGGTGCCGTACGCCTCGCCCTCGACACGGCCGAGAAGGACTTCCTCGACCCGCTCGCCCCCGCCCCCGCGGCCTGACTCCCGCCGCCTTCATCCCCACCTCGGTCCCGGCCCCGGTCCCGTCCGTCCTGGCCCTTGACCTCCCGGAGGTTTCGGCTGCAAGGTCAGCCCAGCACGTTTAAATAAACTACTCTGATTTAAATGAGCGACCCGGTAGGAGCCAGCGTGACCGGACAACGTGGTCAGCCAGCACGCCGCACGGTCCTCGCCGCGGGACTCTCACTCGGGGCGGGCCTGCTGAACACCGCCTGCCGCAGTGCCGTGGCGGAGCAGCAAGGGTCCGGGGGCGGGCCGCGGCACGGCGGCACCCTGCACATGGTGCAGGGCACGGACATCCTGCCCGCGTTCCTGCTGTCACAGATCAACCCCAACTTCTCGGTGAGCCGCACCGTCTTCAACACGCTGACCGAACTGGACCACAGGACGCTGCGGCCCAGGCCGTCGCTCGCGAAGAGCTGGCGGGTGTCGGACGGCGGACGGACCTATGTCTTCCAGCTGCGCGACGATGTGACGTTCCACTCGGGCCGTCCCTTCGGCCCCGACGACGTCGTGTTCGTCCTGGACCACCTGACCAAGGACACCACCAGCACCCAGGTCAAGTCCGTTGCCCAGCAGGTGACTTCGGCCGAGCGGACCGGCGGTCACGAGGTCACCGTGGGTTTCGGCAAGGCCGTCAGCAATGTGTGGGACATGTTCGAGATGATGGTCCTGATCGACCGGGAGTCGGTGACCGATCTCGCCTCGGGGCGCGAGATCATCGGCACCGGGCCGTTCACCGTCGAGTCCTACAAACCGGGCTCGTCCATCTCGCTGAAACGCAACCGCCACTACTGGAAGCCGGGCCGTCCCTACCTCGACGGCATCGAGATCGCGATCGCCGCGCAGTCGTCGTCCGCCGTGGCCTCCCTGCGCTCCGGGCAGACACATCTGGCCCTCGACCTGTCGCCGCTCGACGCCGCCGGTATCCGCGACCGGCCGGGGTTCCGCCTGGTGCAGTCCGACGCCCACGACCTCACCTATTACATCGGGGCCAATGTGAAGGTCCCCCCGCTGGACAAGGTCGAGGTACGGCAGGCGGTGGCCTGGGCGATCGACCGGGAACGGGTCCTCGACCAGGTGCTGGGCGGCATCGGCCGCCCGAGCAGCCTGCCGTGGTCACCCGGAACGGCCGCCTGGGACCCCGATCGGGCGGCGGCCTACGCACTCAACCCGGACAAGGCGAAACGCCTGCTGCGACAGGCCGGCGCGGCCGACGCCAAGGTCGACCTGTACTACAGCAACACCCTGGCGACGAACGCCGCGATCGCCCAGATCGTGCAGGCGAACCTCGAGGACGTCGGCCTCACCTGCCGACTCCAGCCCAAGCAGGACGCCGAGTACCAGAAGATGTTCGTCAGCGGGAAGATCCCCGGCCTGTTCGTCAACGGCCACGGCTTCGGGCAGCTCACTCCGTCGACGCTCGTCAAAGGCTCCTGGCCGTTCAACGCCCAGCAGAACGCGTCCAACTTCCGCGATCCCGAGTACAGCCGCCTGGCCGATGAGATCTGGACCGGCAAGGGCGACGCCCTGACCGCCGCCTACCGGGACCTCAACCAGCTCTTCCTCCAGCAGCAGTTCGTCATCGACCTGATCAACAGCACCCATACGTATGCCATTCAGGCGTCGCTCAAAGGTCTGGCCTGGACCATGTACGACGGCATCGACCTCGACCATGCCTATCTGGCATGAGGAGGACCTCATGCTCCGCTACGCACTCCGGCGTGTCCCCTCCGCCCTCGCGGTGCTCGCCATCGCCTCGATCGTGGTCTTCAGCGTGCTGCACCTGGCACCCGGTGACCCCGCCGTGCTCGCCGCGGGCCCGGACGCCTCCGCCAAGACCGTGTCCGCGGTCCGGCACCAGCTGGGTCTTGACGCCTCGTTGCCCCATCAGTACCTGACCTGGCTCGGCGGGGTGCTGACGGGCGACCTCGGCGACTCCTACGTACGTGGCGTGCCGGTCGCCACTCTGATCGGCAACGGCCTCGGCAACACCCTCGAACTCACCCTCGGCGCCATCGTCCTTGCGGTCCTGCTCGGTGGCCTGGCCGGGCTCGTCCTCGGCGTGGCCAAGGGCCGCCTCGTCCGCGGCGCGACCGCCGCGGCCACCGCACTGGCCTTCGCGATACCGCCGTACGTCAGCGGAGTGCTCCTGGTGATGGTGTTCGCCATCACCCACCGGATCCTTCCCGCGGGCGGCCATGTCTCCGTGCTCGCGGACCCGGAGATCGGGGTGCAGTACCTGATCATGCCGGCCCTCGCCCTGGCCCTCCCCGCCGCCGCCGTACTCGCCCGCTTCCTGTCGACGTCGATCCGGCGGGTCTTCGACGAGGACTACATCCGCATCGGAACCGCGAAGGGGCTGCGGCGGCGACGGATCGTGCTGTGCCACGCGCTTCCCAACGCCCTGCCACCGGTGCTGACCGTCCTCGGCATCCAGATCGGCCAGATGCTCGGCGGGGCGATCGTGGTGGAGGCCATCTTCGCCTGGCCTGGGGTGGGCCAGCTCATCATCGACTCCCTCAAGAGCAGCGACTACTTCGTCGTTCAGAATCTGCTGCTCATCACGGTCACGGTGTTCGTCATCCTCCAGACCGTGACCGATCTGCTGCACGCGGCCGTCGACCCACGACTCAGGATGGAGTGAGCATGACCACCACCGGGACACCGCCGACGGCCACCGCCACCGCCACCGCCACCGCCTCCACCTCCGCCGTCCGTGGCGGAGGCTGGTCGCGGCTGCTGCGCCGGCCGGTGCTGAGCCTGGGCCTCGGGCTCGTCGTGGTGCTCGTTCTGGCCGGTGTGCTGGCCCCGCTGCTGGCACCCGCCGCGCCGGCACAGCAAGGACCGCTCGCCCTCGCCCATCCGTCGGCCGCGCATCCGCTCGGCACCGACGAGTACGGCCGCGACCTGTTCTCCCGGGTGCTGTACGGGCTGCGCCAGGATGTGTTCGCCACCGTCGTCGCCGTCCCGATCGGCGCCCTCGCCGGGATCCTCATCGGCCTCGCGAGCGGACTGGCCCGGTGGCTCGACACCGCCGTACAGAGGCTGTTCGATGTGATGCTGTCGTTCACCGCGCTCATCGCGGGGGTCACCGTCGCCATGATCATCGGCTCCGGGGGCACCGCGGTCATGGTGACCATCGCACTGGTCAACGTGCCGCTGTTCGGCCGACTCATCCGGTCGTCGGTCGTCGGCGAGCGCCAGCGCGACTATGTCGTCGCGGCCACGGCCATCGGCTCGGGCCGGGTGCGGATACTGGTGCGCCACATCCTGCCCAACGGCCTCGACCCGCTGATCGTCCAGTTCGCCCTGTCCATGTCGACCGCCGTCTTCATCGAGGGCGGCATGAGTTACGTCGGCCTCGGCATCCGGCCACCGGCCCCCTCCCTGGGCTCGCTCCTTCAGGGAAGCATGAACTTCCTCGCGCAGAACCCCTGGTACGCGATCGGCCCGATGGCCGCCGTCACCCTGCTGGTGCTGGGATTCCAGCTCGTGGCCGATGGCCTCAGCGCGAGCCTGCTGCGCCGCTGAACCGAGGCCGGCTCGGCGGGTCCGCCGCCTGTGCCGGAAGCGGTCCGCCTCCGGCACAGGGGGCGGACCCTCCGGCACAGGGGGCGGACGGCTAGTGGGACGTGGGCGGTGGGAAGCGCAGGAGTGTGACCGAGTGTGCCGCGAAGGTCCAGTTCAGGGAGTCGCCCTTGGCCGTGGCGCGGGATTTTTCGATCGTGACGGCGTCGGGGTGTTCGTCGTTGTTGAAGTCGTCGTAGCTCCTGCCCGCCACCACGGACACGTCGACCGTGCCGGTGTGCCGGAAACTCCCCAGATCGACGCGGGACTTGAGGTCCTCGTCCGGTGAGCGGTTGACGACGAGGACACTGAGCGCTCCGTCCTTGTCGACGGCGGCGGTGGTGACCAGCGCTTCGTAGGAGGAGCCCAGCGGCGTCTCCCGGGTGGAGACCTCGGCGTTGCTCTTCACCTCGCTGTCCACGACATGTCCGCCGCCGTGGAAGAAGCCGCTCAACTGCTCGCGCACAATCGCGTCGGGGGTGCGCACGAAGCTGGGCGCGCCGCCGAAGAGTGTCCGTGACAGCCCCGGCTTCTCCCCGATCAGATCGTTGCTCGCGGTCCAGCGGACGCCGAGGTCGGCGAACCGGGCCCACTGCGATGCCATGTAGAGCGCGTGGGACATGGCGAAGGAGTACTGGGGATAGGCGTCGGAGTCGCGTTCTCCTCCGAAGAAGAGGGCGCCGCACTCGGACACCGCGACGTAGGCATCGTCCTTGCCGTGTTCGCGTATCCGCGCGGTGAGGTCGGAGACCATCTTGGCGGCGGCCGCGTCGCCGAGCATCTGGTAGTCGTGTCCGGCCCGCTTGTCCGGGAAGCTGGTGGCTTTGAGGTCCCGCGGGAAGTTCGTGTAGGGGTGGATGGCCATGCCGTCGTACTTGTCGGCGTGGCCGTGTTCGGCCAGGAGCTCGGGGAAGCTCTTTCCGCCCGCGAGTTTCCCGGCGTCGATGGGCGCCCAGACGGCGAGCACGTCGATCGAGGGATCGACCGCCTTCATCTTGGTGTAGTAGTCGACGAATCCGGCGTGGGGCCCGGAGTCGTAGTCGGCGGTGATCTTCAAGCTCCTCTGGGGAATCATCCCGTGGCGGCCGTCGCCGAAGCGGATCGTGCCGCTGCGCGGGTCGAAGGTGTAGACGCGGTCGTCCGCGCCCGCCGAGGAGAGATCGGTGACCTCGCGCCAGGTGGAGTCACCGACGCGGACGGTCTGGGACTTGGGGACGACCGGTGGGTACCAGACGGTGAAGGTCTGGTTCGGCCGGCCGTCGCTGACCGAGGCGGAGGGGCGGTGGTCGGCGGGCGTACCGACGTGCTGGCGCTGCTGCCGCTGGGTGCCGCCGAAGGCGTACTGCCGCATGGCCTTGTCGTCATCCGCGCTCATCCAGTAGCGCTGGTGCTTGCCGAACAGTTCGTTGCCGATTTCCCAGTAGCGCACACCGTAGGGCTCCGGGTGGCCGTTCCGCGCTCGCAGATCTCCCCACTTCGTGCCCTGTGGCGCGTTCATATACGCCACCCAGTCGGCGATCTCGTCCGGGGTCGAGTTGGCGAACGGCGCCATGATCTCCGGCGTTGCGCCGACCTCCCGGATGAACGCCATGTACTCGTCCGGCCCGAACCGGCTGTCGACCGTGGCGCCCTGCTTTCCCTCGACCTGGCGGGTCCGGTCCGCTTGCGGACCTATGGCTCCCTTCCAGTTGAAGAGGTTGGACGAGGTGCCGCCGGGATAGCGGATCATCCCGATCCCGGACTCCTTGATCTTTCCGACGATGCCGGGGGCCGGGCGGTCGTGCTTCGAGTCCCACATCCCGAAGGCGTCGTCGTACCACTTGGCCCCGTTCACCCCGGTCATGTACGGGCTCACCTTGAACGATCGCCGCTGGGCGTCGATGGCGATGACCGGCACGCGGTCCGAGACGCTTGCCCCCCGCGCGTCCTCGGGGGTGCATCCGGTGCCCATGACACCGGCCGCCACCGCGGCCGCCCCGTGCAGGAAGTGGCGTCGGCCTATTCCGTGCCGACGTGTCTCGCTCATATCGGTCCCTCTGTTCCCTGGACGATCTTCGCTTCCGTGGGCACGGGACGGTAGGGGATGGCCTTGTGTGGTTCTTGTGAGGTGATCTGCCGGGACCTCGGCTGGTCCGGCTGCTTGAAAATTACCTCTTACTGAGAGGTAAAGTGGAGGCATGGCCACAGAGGAGTTCCCCGACTCGTTCGCCGACGTACTGGGCGGCGTCCAGCGGCTGATCCGGCGGCGGCTGCGGGCCGGGATGACGGAACCACGGCTGCGGGGTGCCCAGGTGGAGCTGTTGCGGCTGGTCATGGCCCGTCCCGGGATCCGGGTGTCGGCCGCGGCCAAGGAGCTCTACCTCGCGGGCAACTCGGTCTCCACCCTGGTCAACCAGCTGGTGAAGGCGGGCTATCTGCACCGCGAGACCGATCCCGAGGACCGGCGTTCCGCCCGGCTGACGGCCACCCCCGCCGCCGAGGCCCGGCTGCGGGAGTGGCAGGCGCGGCGCGGCGCACTGGTCCGGGAGCAGGTGGCGAAGCTGTCCGAGAGCGAGCGGGCGGCGCTGGCCGCGGCCGTTCCGGCGCTGCGCAAACTGGCCGAGAACCTTCATGAGGAGGTGGGAGGGATATGACCGACGTCCCGGAGGGCACCGCCCCGGTCGCGCTCGCCTGTGAGGGCCTGCGATACGCGTTCGGGGAGACCAAGGCGGTCGACGACCTGGAGCTCACGGTCCGGGCGGGTGAGGTCTTCGGCCTGCTCGGACCCAATGGAGCGGGCAAGACCACCGCCATCCGCTGCATCACCACCCTGCTGCCGGTCCCCGCCGGTATGGTGCGGGTGTTCGGGCACGACGCGGCGAAGGAGCGGATGGCGGTCCGCCGGTTGCTCGGCTACGTACCCCAGCAGCTGTCCGCCGACGCCGGGCTCACCGGCCGGGAGAACGTGGAGCTGTTCGCCCGCGTCTTCGACGTCACCCGCCGGGAGCGGGCCGACCGCGTGGCGCGGGTGCTGGAGGCGGTCGATCTCACCGCGGCGGCCGACCGGCTCGCCAAGACGTACTCCGGCGGCATGATCCGCCGCCTCGAACTGGCCCAGGCGCTGGTCAGCGCGCCCCGGCTGCTGATGCTGGACGAGCCGACGATCGGCCTGGACCCGATCGCCAGGACCAGCGTGTGGGAGCACATCAACGCGGTACGGGCCGCCACCGGGATGACCGTGCTGGTCACCACCCACTACATGGACGAGGCCGACCAGTACTGCGACCGGGTCGCGCTCATGCACCGCGGCCGGATCCACGCCCTCGGAACGCCCCAGGAACTCCGCTCCGAGCTGGCCGAACGCCGCAGGGGGGAGGGCGAGGCCGACCACGAGCCGACCCTGGAGGACGTCTTCCGCGACGTCGCCGGCAGCGGCCTCGACGAGCAGGGAGGAGATTTCCGCGATGTCCGAAGCACCCGTCGCACCGCGTCCCGGGTCGGCTGACGCCGCCGGGCTCGCGCCGGATGGCCGCCCCGATCCGCTGCTGACCCCGCCGCGCGCCCGCACCGGCTGGCGGATGCTGCCCACGCGGGTCGTCGCGATGTGCGTGGTCGAGCTCCAGAAGCTGCGGCACGACCGCACCGAGCTGTACACCCGGGCCGTCCAGCCCGCCCTATGGCTGCTGATCTTCGGCGAGACCTTCACCCGGCTCAAGGCCATACCGACCGGCGGCACGCCGTACATCGACTATCTCGCACCCGGCATCATCGCCCAGTCCGCGATGTTCATCGCCATCTTCTACGGGATCCAGATCATCTGGGAGCGGGACGCCGGGATCCTCACCAAACTGCTGGTCACCCCGACCCCGCGAGCCGCCCTGATCACCGGCAAGGCATTCGCGTCCGGGGTGAAGGCGCTGATCCAGGCGGTCGTGGTGATCGCCATCGCGGCGCTGCTCGGGGTGGCGCTGACGTGGAATCCGCTGCGGCTCCTCGGGGTGGCCGTCGCGGTGATCCTGGGCTCGGCGTTCTTCTCCTGTCTGTCCATGACCATCGCGGGAATCGTGCTGACTCGCGACCGGCTCATGGGCATCGGGCAGGCCATCACCATGCCACTGTTCTTCGGCTCCAACGCGCTGTACCCGGTCGCCCTCATGCCCGGCTGGCTCCAGGCGGTCAGCAAGGCCAATCCGCTGAGCTACCAGGTCGACGCGTTGCGCGGACTGCTGCTGGGCACCCCGCACCATCTCGCACTCGACTACGCCGTCCTGGTGCTGGCCGCGGCGGCCGGAATCACGGCGGCCTCCTCGCTGCTGGGACGGCTGGCCCGCTGACCCGCTGGCCCGCTGACCCGCTCGGTGCAGGGAGCGCGCCACACCGTACTGTCGCCGGGGCAGCGGCCATCAGCGGTGCCCCACGAGTACGGGAGGAACACGCGGTGCGGTACGAGGACGGCTCCCCTTACGTCTACACCCCCGGCAGCGGGGTGCCCCAGGGCGTCCAGGCGGTCAATGTCGGATGGCTGGAGCGACAGGGGGAGTTTCCGCGCGGTGAGGTGCCGAGGGAGTTCGTCCACGCGCTCGCGGTGATATGCCGGGACAACTCCACCAACCGTATGCGGGGTTGGCAGAGCTGCACCCTCCCGCACCCGGAGGGAAGGCCGCCCTATCCCGTCGTGGTGGACGTCGACGGCACCGAGGTCACCCTGGGCAGCGCCGAGATCAGGCTCCTGGCCCACGACGGGCGATGGCTCATCGCCCCCAATCTCGTCCTCCACTACGTGGCCGCCCACGGCTACCTCCCGCCACGGGAGTTCATCGAGGCGGTGACGGCAGGGCGGGCCATCCCGGAACCGCCCTCGGGGCTGCCGTGCTTCTAGCCGTCGGCGGCCATCGCTCCAGGTCTGCCTGCGGCCGTCCGGTTCGGTGACGCCGGGAACGCCGAGGCCGCCGAGGTCAGGTGCCGATCGCCTGCGGGTAGCTGAAGAAGTTGGTCGGGTCGTACTCGCGGTTCACCCGCACCAGCCGGTCGTAGTTCGCACCGTAGTAGGCCCGCCGCCAGTTCTTCAGGGTCGGATCCGGGAAGTTCTGGTACGACTGCGGAGGAGGCGTACCGCCGAAGAGGGCGTGGTAGAACTCGGGGAGCCACTGAAGGTTCGCCGTGGCGACGATGGGCGGATCGTAGTCCGCCCACGAGGTCTCGGCGGCGAGGATGAACACGCCGTTGCGGTGGACGAACGCCGTCGCGTCCGGCGGCACTTGGTTGATCTCGCCACCGAGGGCGAACATGGCGAACCCGGCCCCGTCCTCCTTGTTGCTGCCGGGCCACTCCAGCAGTTGCTCGGCGGCGGCGGCGACCTGGTCATCGGTCAGAAGCGTCCGGGAGGTCAGCACCGCCGACTTGGCGGCGAACTGCTGCACCGGCGTCGTGGCGCTCAGCAGCACGCTCGCCTCACCCGGAGTGACCTCGCGCACCGACGCTCTGTTGGCGGCCCACTCCTCGGCCGTGCCGATGGCGAGCAGCGGAGCCAGGATCTCGCGCAACTCGTCCAGATCGCCGTAGTACTGGCCGATGGCATTGACGCCCGCGTTGGCGCGGATCTCGTCCCTGGTGAGCCCATGAGTGCCCATGCCGACGCGGAGATGGAACCGCTTGTCGTGCAGGGTGTCCACGGCGATCCGTTGCGCGGCGGCCATCACCGGCAGCGCCGAGTCCAGGCTCCAGCTCAGCCGGTAGAAGCCCACGCCGCCCTGGAACCGCTCGTACTGGAACGTAAAGGAGGTGTTGACACCGAAGTTGTTCCCCGCGCCGCCGCGGCAGCCCCAGAACAGGTCGGAGTGCGAGCTCTGACCGGCCTTCACCACCTCGCCGTCGGCCAGCACCACGGTCGTCGAGACCAGCCGGTCGCAGGTCAGGCCGAACATCTTGTCGCTGAAACCGATCCCGCCGCCGAGCACCAGCCCGGCCACCCCGACCGTGGGGCAGCGCCCGGTCGGCACGAAGATGCCGCGGTCCTCCAGCATCGGGTGCAGATCGCCGTTGGTGACCCCGGCCCCTACGGTGACGGTACCCGCATCGTGAACGACCTTGATCCGCCCGTACGTCCGGGTCCGGGAGCCGGGGCCCGGCACCGGCGTGGAGTCGATGCTCTTCATGCGGGCCATGTTGAGCAGCAGACCGGTGGTGGCGGAGTACCCGGCGTAGTTGTGGCCCAGCCCGGTGCGGGGCACGGCGGGCAGCCCCACCGTACGGGCCCAGCGGACCGCCGTACTGACATCCCTGGTGGTGCCGCACGCCACGATTCCCGCCGGCCGGATCCCGGCGTACCGATGGTTGAACGGAAGCGCCAGCGGCGGGTAGCCGGAGTCCCCCGGCCGGTAGAGCGTGGAACGCGACGACAGCGACTGGGCCAGCAGCTCCCAGTCCCGCCGGCTGACCCGCTCCGCCACATCGGGTGGTGGCGTGGCGGCGGCGGGCGTTGTTCGGGAAGCCATCACCTCCGCGCCCAGAACACCGACCGTGCCCGCCCGCAGTACGTTCCGTCTGTTGATCAAGGTGGCCGCCCTCACGAGACGCGCTCTGGAGACGTTGATCGCCTCCGCCCGCGCCAAGTCAACCGATCCGTGGCCGACCCAGCCGCGAAACGGAGCCCGCCCACCGGCCCGCAACCCGAAAGGATGCCCATCTACCGCTGGATGCCCCGGCCGGTACGACGAATTGTGCGTCCGCCGAGCAGGCTCGACGCTCTGAGCGTCAGGTGAGGACGCGGGCGAGGAAGCCGCGGATGTGCTCGGTGATGGTCCGAAGGTGGCTTTCCAGGGCGAAGTGCCCGGACTCGAGGAGGTGGATCTCGGCGTCGGGCAGGTCCCGGCTGAACGCGGTGGCGCCGTCGGGGCCGAAGATCTCGTCGTTGGCGCCCCAGACCGCGAGGAGCGGGACCTGGGAGTCGCGGAAGTACTGGTGGACCCGTGGGTAGAGGTCCACGTTGGTGGAGTAGTCGCGGAAGAGCCTGAGCTGGATCTCGTCGTTGCCGGGCCGGTCCAGCAGCGCCTGGTCGAGGACCCAGTTGTCGGGGCTGACCAGGGTGGGGTCGGTGACGCCGTGGGTGTACTGCCAACGGATGCTCTCGGGGGTCAGCGCGCCGCGCATGGCGGCTTCGGTGTCGGGACCGGGCGCCTTGGCGTAGGCGAAGACGCCGTCCCAGAAGGGCTTGACGAAGCCCTCTTCGTAGGCGTTGCCGTTCTGGGTGATGATCGCGGTGATGCGGTCCGGGGCCCGGAGGGCGAGCCGCCAGCCGATGGGGGCGCCGTAATCCTGCACGTACATCGCGAACCGGTCGATGCCCAGCTGCCTGAGCAGACCCGAGGTGACATCGGTGAGGGCGTCGAAGGTGTACGGGAAGTCCCGCTGGGCGGGCATCGCGGACAGACCGAATCCAATGTGGTCGGGGGCGATGACGTGGTAGCGATCGGCGAGCGCCGGGATCAGGTGGCGGAACATGTGCGAGCTGGTCGGAAAGCCGTGGAGGAGTACGACGGCGGGTGCCTTCGGATCACCGGCCTCCCGGTAGAAGACGTCGTGGCCGTCGACCGTGGCGGTGCGGTGGTGGACTGCGGAGACCATGACCTAACCTCTCTGCTGAGCTTCAGTGGTTACATGTCCAGTCGAGCACGCTTGATCTAACCTGTCAAGCTGACATAGATGGTTAGGTACGGTCGCTCGGGTCCCTGTGTGTAACCTGTCAAGTGAAACGATCTGGTTAGGAGGTGGCGGGGTGGCCGACCGAGAACGGCAGGACCTGCTCCTGGAACTCCTCAACACCACGCCGGTCGTCAACGGCGTCGCCCAGGACCAGCTGGCGGATCCCGAAGCGGCCAGGTCCTGGCAGCGCGCGCACGGCGGCAGCGGCAGTGCCGAAGAGCGCCGACACCTCCTGAAGGCGCGGGACGGCTTGCAGGACGTGGTGCGGGGCAGTCGCCCCGCCGCGTCGCTGGCCCCGCTCCTGGAGGACGTCATCTCTCGTCCGCACCTCTCGTCCGCGGGGGTGTCATGGGAGGTGGAGGCCCCGGCGGAGCGCCGGATGGCGGTGGAGGCCGTCCTGGCCTGGAGCGCTTTGTGGGAGGCGATGCCCGGTCGGCTGCGGATGTGCGCCAACCCGGAGTGCCGACTGTTCCTCATCGACCGCAGCAAGACCAACAAGGCTCGCTGGTGCTCGATGGCCGTCTGCGGCAACCGTATGAAGGCGCGGCGCCACTACCAGCGCACTCGCGACGCGATGGCCGAATAGGCGAAGCTCGCACAGCTCCCGGACAATGAGTAGAGAAGTCCGAAAAGCGGACGAATTATCCGCGAACGCATCAAGCGGGTCATGCACAGATCACGGCGTCATGAGGGGCTGCGCCAGTCGGCCACCCTCGCAGGAGGTCCGCGATGGCGACGCTGCTGTCCGTCAACGTAGGAATGCCCAAGGACGTCCCCTGGCAGGGAAGGACCGTCCACACCGGAGCCTGGAAGGCCCCGGTCCAGGGGCCCAGGATGGTGCGGCGACTGAACATCGAGGGAGACGGCCAAGGAGACCTGGCCGGGCACGGCGGCGAGATCCGGGCCGTGCTCGTCTATCAGGTGCAGTCCTACCACTACTGGCAGAAGCGGCTCGGTCGCGACGACCTGACCTTCGGGATCTTCGGGGAGAACTTCACCGTCGACGGTCTGCCCGACGACGAAGTGTGCATCGGCGACCGGTACCGCATCGGCGAAGCCGAATTCGAGGTCACCCAGCCCCGGGTGACCTGCTACCGCGTCGGCATGCGCCTGGGCGAACCCACCATGGCCGCCCTGCTCGTCGCTCACCACCGCCCGGGCTTCTACCTGCGCGTGATCACCGAGGGGCGCGTCCAGGCCGGCGACGACATCACTCTGACCCGCAGGGGCCCGGAAGCACTCAGCGTCGCCGACATCGACGCCCTGCTCTACCTGCCCGACCGCGACCCCGCGAAGCTGCGCAAGGCGCTGAACATCCCCGCCCTCAGCCCCGGATGGCAGCAGTCCTTCCGTGAACTCGCCGCCGCCCAGCAGCCCAAACAGGAACCGGGGTGGCCGGGCGAACGCGCCGCCGCCCAGCAGCCCAGGGAAGAGCCGGAATGGCCGGGCTTCAAGACCATGCGGGTCGCCCGCATCGTCCGCGAGACCCCCACCGTCTCGTCGGTCTACCTCGACACCACCGACGGCACACCCCTGCCCGAGGCCCGCCCGGGCCAGTACCTCTCCATCCGCATCGCCGTCGGCGACGCCGCCCCCGCGGTGCGCAGCTACTCCCTGTCCTCCACGCCCACGGCCGACGCGTACCGCATCAGCGTCAAGCATGAGCCCCACGGGAAAGTCAGCGGCTACATCCATACCGCGCTCCACCCCGGGGACCTCGTGGAGATCGCCAGCCCCCGCGGAACGTTCGTACTCGAGGACGGCACCCGCCCTGTGGCCTTCATCTCCGCGGGGATCGGTGCCACACCCGTGCTCGCCATGCTCCATCGGCTCGCCGCCACCCGGGACCCACGCCCCGTCTGGTGGATCCACATCGCCCATGACCGCGCCCACCACGCCTTCGCGGACGAGACCCACGCGCTCCTGGCCCAACTCCCCGACGCCCACGAGCACATCTACTACACGGGCGAAGCCCCGTGCCCCGATCAGCCCTCCATCACCCAGGGGCGTCCGAGTGCCTCATCGCTCGCGACGCTGGGTATCCCCGCCGACGCGGACGTCTACCTCTGCGGGCCGACCGCCTTCATGGACCACTTCGGCGGCGTTCTGCGCGATCACGGTCTGCGCCCCGAGCGGATCCATACGGAACAGTTCAGCGCCCTGCCCGCCATCAACCCCGGAGTCACGCCCACCGCCGCGCTGCGGCCGCACCAGCCACCGGGCCCACCGGGCACCGGCCCGCTCATCACCTTCTCGCGCAGCGGCGTCACGACCCCGTGGTCACCCGTGCACGGGTCACTCCTCGATCTTGCCGAAGCCTGCGACATCCCCACCCGCTGGTCCTGCCGCACCGGTGTCTGCCACACCTGCGTCACCCACATCGTGTCCGGTGACATCACCTACACCATCCCGCCCCTCGAACTCCCCGAAGCGGGCACCGTCCTCGTCTGCTGTAGCGCGCCGACCACCGAGATCGTCCTCGACCTCTAGTCGTCCCGGTCCGAGGGAGACGGCGCCCGGTGAGGTTGTCAGGGGCTCCACCACACCCAGGACATCTCGGCCTTGCGGTGGCACGCGCGGGCCCTGTCCGGCTGCCCCAGCCGCTCCAACGCCTGGCCCAGCACGCTCAGGATCGACCCACGGCGCCACTTGTTGCCGATGGAGCCGAGCGCCAGTGCCTGCTCGGCGTGTGTGGCCGCCTCGGCAGGGTGGTTCGACGCGAGGTACACCTCGGCCAGCCGGGCGTGGGTGGATCCCTCCCAGAGCCGTTGCCGGTTGTCGCGGAAGGTGTCGAGGGCCTCCAGCAGTTCGCTCACCGCCTCGGCATGCCGTCCTGCCCGGTGCAGGGCGATTCCCAGGGCGAGTCGGCCATTGGCGATGCGCCAGGTGCTGCCCAGGCTCCGCCGGAGGTCGACTCCCCGCGTGGCGAGGTCGACGGCGCTGTCGGCCCGGTCCGTGGCGGCGTGTACACGGGAGAGATTGGACAACACACTGGCCACGCAGGCGAGGTTGTCGTCGGCCCGGAAGCCGCGCAGGGCCTCGCGGAGGTGTGCTTCCGCGTCGTCGTACCGCTGCTGGTAGATCGCCACGACGCCACGTACGTTCACCGCGTGGCAGGCGGTGGTCGGGTCGCCCGCGGCGGTCGCGAGCAGGACCGCGCGGCGGGCCTCGTCGTCGGCCTGCTGCTGGCCCCTGGTGACGGGGAACATCCCCGCCAGCGCGAGGCGGGCCCGGCCCTCCGCGGCCGTGTCCCCGGCGATGTGGGCGGCATTGCCCACCGAACGGGCCGCCGCCTCGTACTGGAGGTAGTGCGTACCGGACTCGACCAGGTCCCGGGTGACCAGGAGGAGGTCCGCCGCGCGGCGGACGGCGCCTCTCTCCGGGGACTTGGCGCCCTGCTGGGCGCAGGTGAGGAGGCAGTCCGCCTCGCTGACGAGCCAGTCCAGCGCGGTGCGGGCGTCCGGGAAGTCCTGCCCGGGGTGGTCGGTGGTTAACAGGTGGTCGACGAGCCGGTCTCCCGGTCGTCCCATGGCGTACACGCGTGCGGCCGAGGCCATATAGAAGTCCCGCATGCGCGACATCGCGGCGGCTCGGCCCGTCGGCGGCTCATCCCGCTCGGCACGGTCGCGCGCGTAGATCCGAACGAGGTCGTGGTAGCGGTAGCGGCCGGGCTCGGGCGAATGCAGCAGGCTGGTGTCGACGAGCGACTCGAGTAATCGCTCGGCCTCCTGTGCGGTGACGCCGAGGACGGCGGTGGCCGCGGCCAGGGAGATGTCCGGCCCGTAGGTGAGCGCGAGCAGCCGGAAGGCCCGTGCCTGCGAGGGCCCCAGCTGCGTGTATCCGAACTCGAAGCTCGTCTTGACGGCCAGGTCCCCGGCCCGCAGTTCGTGCAGGCGGCGGTGGGCGTCGGCCAGGCGGTCGGTGAGGCTGCGCACGGTCCAGGCCGGGCGGGTGGTCAGCCGGGCGGCGGCGATCCTGATGGCCAGGGGCAGATAGCCGCAGGCGGCGACGGCCCTGCGGCAGGCGTGTGGTTCGGCCGCGGCCCGCTCGTCGCCGATGATGCGGGTGAACAGGGCCAGCGCCTCGGACTGGTCCATGATGCTGAGGTCCACCACACGGGCGCCGTCCAGGCCGGTCATGGGGGTGCGGCTGGTGATCAGCGCCGCGCAGCCCGGAGAACCCGGCAGCAGCGGGCGGACCTGTGCCGTGTCGTGGGCGTTGTCCAGCAGGACCAGCACCCGGCGGTCGGCCAGCACCGAGCGGTACAGCGCCGCCCGCTCGGGCAACGCCTCCGGAATCTCCGCGGGCGGGGTGCCCAGCGCACGGAGGAATGTGCCCAGTACGGCCGCGGGATCCGCGGGCTGGGCGTGGTGGCCGATGAGATCGACGAACAACTGCCCGTCGGGAAACCGCTCCCGGACCGCCTGCGCGACGCACACGGCCAGGGCCGTCTTGCCCACCCCGCCGAGCCCCTGCACCACGGAGATGGTCATCGCCGTCCCCTGGGCGTGCCGCAGCCGCTTGCGCAAGGTGTCCATGGCGGCGGTGCGTCCGGTGAAGTCGGCGAGTTTCGCCGGGAGTTGGGCCGGACGTGGCGCGGGCGAGGCCGTGGGTGCGGCCTTGGTCCCGGCCGGGAGCCTGCGTGGCCCGGCGAGCGTGGGATCGGCGCGCAGGATGCGCTGGTGGAGCCGGGCGAGTTCGGCGCTGGGCGCCACGCCCAGTTCCTCGGACAGGAGGCGGCGGGTGTCGGTGTACACACCCAGCGCCTCCGCCTGCCTGCCACTGCGGTAGAGCGCCGTCATCAGGAGTGTGCGCAGCCGCTCCCGCAGCGGGTGCTCCGCGGTCAGCGCGGTCAGCTCCGAGACCGCGTCGGTGTGCAGGCCCAGTTCCAGGTCGAGTTCGAGGCGCGCCTCCAGCAGGGACAGCCGCCACTGCTCCAGACGGGCGCGCTGGGTCCCGGCGTACGGGCCGGGCACTCCGGCCAGCGGCTGACCCTCCCACAGCTCCACCGCCATGTGCAGCAGTCTCCGCGCGCCGGTCAACTCACCTTCCGCCTTGGCGTGTTTGGCTCGTGCCTCGTAGTCCTCGCACACCGCGAGGTCCAGTGCCCCGGGCCGGATCCGCAGTGCGTACCCTCCCGCCTCCGACACCAGTACGCCGGGCCCCAGCGCTCGGCGAAGGCGGAAGGCGTGGGTGCGTAAGCTGGCGATCGCCTGAGGTGGCGGGGCGTCGCCCCACACCCCGTCGATCAGCTCGCTCGCGGTGGCGGTGCGTCCCCGCAGCAGGAGCGCGCACAACACGGCGCGCTCCAGCGGCCTGAGGACCGGGAGCGCCTGCTCACCACGCCAGATGCGAACGGGCCCCAGTACGGCGAACCGCGGTGCCGAGCCCGCGCCACCGGATGCCGAGGGGGCGCGGTGGCGCTGGGGGAGTGGGAACCCGAGGTGTTCCAGCGAGGCGCCGAACATGTCCTCCAGCACCCGCCGGCTCGACGGCCCGGGGTGCGGCGGATCAGGCTCACACCACCGGTGGAATTGCCGGGCCGATACCCGCTCCGGCTCTCCCAGACGGGCGGCGACATTGGCGTAGACCGCGAGAAACACCGCGGGGTGACTCCACTGACGCTCTTCGCACAGTCGCCCGAATACGGTTTGCCCCAATGCCGCCACGCCCCGGTGCCGCCGATTTCGTTTTGCCAGACCCTCGAAAACACCGTAGTCCCAGGCCGGTCCACCCGCAGCACACAACAGGCCGAAAGTCTGACGTGAAACTCCCGCGCACCCGGGGAATTCCGCAATCCGCTTGCACGCCTATTCGATCGGGGGGGCGGTTCCGTGCATTTTTCTGCCTAGACTTCCGCCGTGAACGACACCACTTACACCATACGGATCAGACCGGGCAATCCGGCCGACGCGCCGGCGGTGCTGGACATGCTCGACGCCGCGGTGGTCTGGATGAACGAGCGCGGCAACACCGAGCAGTGGGGCACGATGCCGTACTCGCGGCGGCCCGGCGGAGTGGCGCGGGTCGAGGGGTACCTGACCGAGAACGCCCCATTCATCGCGGAGCTGGCGGAGTTGGGCGGAGCGCCTGTCGGAGTGCTGGTGCTGGATTCCGGGCCCAGCCCCCAGATGCCGATCGCCCCGGCGGACGAACCCGAGCGGTACGTCCGGCTGCTGGTCTCCGACCGAGGGCACGCCGGGCGGGGCATCGGGGCGGCACTGCTGGCCCATGCCGTGGAGGAGACCCGGCGCGCCGGGGTGGAACTGCTGCGGGTCGATTGCTGGGCGGGTGGCGGCGGCGAACTCGTCGCGTTCTATGAGCGCAACGGTTTCACTCCCACCGAGCGCTTCCGGTCCGGGGCGTGGCCGGGGCAGGTGTTGGCGCGGCGGGTCGGCTGACGGGTGCGGGGCGCCGCCGCGAACGGTCGGCGCCCCGGCCCCGTTACGCGCCGTCCGCTTCGGCGGCCGGGCGGGGGCCGCCGAAGCCGTGGGCCGAGAGGTCGAACCAGTTGCCCTCCGGGTCGATGGCCCGGTATTCGGCGAACGGGCGGTTGGTGAAGCGCTCGGCGGGCTCGTCCGCGCCCGAGGCGACCAGGGCCGTGGATATCTCGGAGGTGTCGGCGACGTGGAAACCGAAGTGGTTCATGCCCACGGGGGTGTCACCGTCGAGTTGCTGCTTGATCAAGGCGAGGGTGAGATATCCGTCGGAGAGGAAGCAGCTGCCATCGGGATCCCGGTGGAAGAGCTCCATCTCGAAGACTCCGCCGTAGAACTCGGCCAGCTTCTCGGGGTCACGGGCGACAATGGCCAGATGGCGCAGTTTGGGCCTGTCCGGGGTGGACGCGTCAGACATGGGCAATTCCTCCAGCGGTCGGATACCGGCGGGGTGGCCGGTCGGGGGTGGGAATCGTGATGGTCATCGGCCTCACACCCCGACCACGGCCCTGGTCCTTATCCGCAGCGGCAGTTCGGTGCACGGAAGGTGGGGGCTCTCGGGTGGGGGCGGCGCCCAGGCGGCGAGGGCGTGGTACATGACGTCGCCGCGGCGTTCCAGATAGCAGATGAGGTTGACGGGCCAACCCGTGTTGCCGAAGACGTGCTGATCCATCGGGGTCGGGCGCTCGCTGAGGATGAGCTGCCGCTCCTCCGGTGGGCCGATGCGATGCCAGTCGGGGTGCATATGCACGGACCCCAGGATCTCCAGACCGTCGGCCTCGGCCTCGCGCGAGGCCCTCAGCAGGTCGTGGGAGTCGAGCCACCAGCCACGTGTCTCGTTCTCGTACGCCGGGCCGAAGAGCGGCACGATCGACTCGGTGAACTCACGGCGCGCGGCCGGGTCGGTGGTACGGGCATTGCGGCCGAACGTGACGCGCTCGACGGTCAAGGTCGCCTGGTCCGCCGAACCCACGAGGAGAGCGAAGCACGGCAGTGGTGTTTCGGAGGTGATGCGCCGGTACTCGCCGACGGCCACCTCGAGAAATTCATCGAGTGCCTGATCCTCTACCAGGACCGTACAACATTCACCTAAGTGCGACGCGCGCATGTCAAACCACCTATGGGGGTGTGGATGCCGAATGCGGTGGGGGAGCGGAGCCGTCGTACTGTACCCCGGCATTCTTTTGGACTCAAATGGCATGGACTCAAACAGCCTCCATGCTTCGAGCGAAGGCGCGCATGAGCCCGCCCGTCAGCGGGTCGACCATGGGTGTGAAGACGTTGCGGCGGAGCCGGGCGCCGGTGGAGGTGCGCAGCGGTGGGCCGAGCGCTCGGACCCGTGCGGGTGTGCCGCAGCCCATCAGCCCCGGGTCCTTGCCGACACAGCCCCGGGCATGGCAGGCGGGGGACGCTGGCGCGGTGGACGAGGCTACGTGCGCCGCGGAGTCCTTCGATCCCGTGTTCGCCAGGATCGCCACCCACGCCGCTGCCACTGCGGCTCCGACCACACACGCGGCCACGCCGACAGCGGCCCATCCGCGCAACCCGGCGCGCCTGCCGGGTCGTTGATCCGGCTCGGCCGGATGCGGCGGGCCCCCGGCCCGGCCGCTCCACTCCCCATCGGCGAGCTCCCACAGCGCCAGCAGGCGTCCGGGCGGTTCACCGGCCATCGTGCACAGCGCTTCGACGGCTTGGCGCGGGGCGAGTTGCTTGCCGTTGAGATAGCGCTCCCAGGAGGACTTGCTGTACGTGGTGCGCTCGGCCAGCGCCGCCATGCTCAGGCCCGTACGCGCCCTGAGCTCGCGCAGCGCCAAGGTAGGGCGGGCGCATGCGGAGGCGGTGGCGGGCGCGGTGGTGTCCTTCATCGTCGCAGCACCTGCCAGGTGTGCGGGCCGACAATGCCGTCGGGTGGCAGCCCGGGCTTCTTCTGTAGTCGTTTGACGGCCCGAGTGGTGTGCTCCCCGTAGACGCCGTCGGCGCCACCGGGTCCGGCTCCTCCGGCACGGGCCGGTCGGTGCCTGATCAGAGGAAGCTGACGCCCTGGGCGAGGGAGAGCTCGCTGGAGTAGTTGATGGTGTTCGTGGCCGAGCGCATATACGCCTTCCAGGCGTCGGAGCCGGACTCCCGGCCACCACCGGTGTCCTTCTCGCCGCCGAACGCACCGCCGATCTCGGCCCCGGAGGTGCCGATGTTGACGTTGGCGATGCCGCAGTCGGAGCCCGCGGCGGACAGGAAGATCTCGGCTTCCCGCTGGTCGCGGGTGAAGATGCTGGACGACAGGCCCTGGGGAACGTCGTTGTGCAGCGCGATCGCCTCCTCGAGGGTGTCGTACGTGAGGACGTACAGGATCGGCGCGAAGGTCTCCTCCCGTACGACGTCCGTCTGCGCGTCGACGCGGACGAGGACCGGCTCGACATAGGCGGCCGCGGGGGCGGCCCCGGCCAGGCGCCGGTTGCCGCCCGCCAGGATCTTGCCGCCCTGGGCCCGGACGCGGGTGAGGGCGTCGTTCATGGTGTCCAGGGCGGCGGGGGAGATGAGCGGGCCGACCAGCGTGGTGTCCTCGAACGGACTGCCGATGGGGAGCTTGCCGTAGGCGGCGGTCAGCCGCTCGACGAGGGTGTCGGCGATGTCGCGGTGGACGATGAGGCGGCGCAGCGTCGTACAGCGCTGGCCCGCGGTGCCGGCCGCGGCGAAGACGATGCCCTGGACGGCGAGGTCGAGATCGGCGGACGGGGCGACGATCGCCGCGTTGTTGCCACCGAGTTCCAGCAGGCTGCGGCCGAAGCGGGCGGCGACGCGGGGGCCGACCTCGCGGCCCATGCGGGTGGAGCCGGTGGCGCTGATGAGCGCGACGCGCGGATCGTCGACGAGCCGCTCACCGACGGCGCGGTCACCGAGCAGGAGACGGTGTACGTCGCGGTCCGCGCCGACCTCCTCCGCGGCCCGGGCGAGCAGGCGGTCGCAGGCCAGCGAGATCAGCGGGGTGAGCTCGGAGGGCTTCCAGATCACGGTGTCGCCGCAGACGAGGGCGACGGCGGTGTTCCACGACCACACGGCGGCGGGGAAGTTGAAGGCGGAGATGACGCCGACCACGCCGAGCGGATGCCAGGTCTCGGCGAGACGGTGGCCGGGGCGTTCCGAGGCGATCGTACGGCCGTACAGCTGCCGGGACAGGCCGACCGCGAAGTCGCAGATGTCGATCATTTCCTGGATCTCGCCGAGCGCCTCGGAGCGGATCTTGCCCGCCTCGATGGTGACGAGGTCGGCCAGGTCGTTCTTGTGCTCGCGCAGCAACTCACCCAGGCGGCGCACGAGTTCACCGCGGCGCGGCGCGGGCGTGGTGCGCCAGGTGCGGAAGGCCGTGCGGGAGGCCGCGATGGCGTCTTCGGCGACGGCGTCGGTGGCGGCGGTGAGCCCGAAGAGGTTCTCGCCGGTGAGCGGTGTGCGGGCGGAGAAGTCGCCGCCCTCGGCCACCTCGGCACCGATGGTGTCGAGAGCGGTACGGGCGCGGGCGCGCAGGTCGTCCGTGGTGGGCAGTGCGGTGCTGGTCATGGCGGTCCTCCGGGGTGAGGGGTCAGCTGAGGGCGGCGGTGAGGCCCAGCTCACGGGCGATGTGTGCGAGGGAGTCGTTCCGCTGCCGCGCGTAGAGGGCGAAGGGGTCCAGGACATCGCGGCCGATGGCGCCGGAGAGCCAGTCCGCGTCGTACGCCGTGCCCTGCTGGTCGCTGTGGCGGGTGCCCTCGCCGCTGAGGTTGGACTGGAAGATCCCGGCGGCGGAACGGGGCAGGAAGTCCTCGTAGACGATGGGCTCGGCCCGCACCCAGCCCCGCCGCAGCAGCTCGCCTAGGCTGGTGGGCGGAGTGCTGCCGTCGCGGGGGCGGTCGGGGTGGAGGTGGTAGGTGAAGTAGGCGAGCCCCCTGGCGGCGAGTTCCCGTTCGCTGCCGGGCAGATGCCGCTCCCATACGCCACGCGCGATCTCGCCCCGGGAGGCCGAGGGGCGCTGGGACAACTGCTCGTCCACGCGGGCGAGGAGTTCGTCGTAGAGGGCCCGTCCCTCGCGGGTGAGGGCGATGCCACGGGCCTCCACCTCCCCGAAGCGGACCCGCAGGGCGCCGCTGATGATGCCGCCGTCCGGGGTCCGCATCGCGCGGGGTTCGGCCAGGGCCCGGAAGGAGGTCTGCCGCAGCAGCACATCGGGGCCCTGCCAGGCCGGCGGGCCCTGGATGGTGTCGATCATCTCGATGCCGCGGTCGGTCATGCGCCGGTACAGCTCGTCGATGTCGAGGACGCGCGGGGTGAGGTGGTTGATGTGGGTGCTGCGCACACCGCCGATGTCCGCGGCCACGGCGGAGACCCGTTCCAGGGTCTCGTACCAGCTCTTGTCGACCGGCTCGGCGGACAGCTCGAATGCCCCCACGGCGAGGTGGAGAAACCGCTCGGCCTCCTCCTGGGGCAGCTCCCGCTCGGCGGTGGCGCGGTCGGCCAGCGCCAGCAGCTCGGGGGGAAAGAGTTCGCGGTCCGCGAGGAAGGCTTCCAGGCGCGAGCGCAGCTCGGCGTCGAAGAACCGGGGGTCGGCCGGGGTGAGCATGGAGGTGAACACCCGGAAGGGATTGCGCGCCAGTTCCTCGCCGTCCACCGGCCGGAAGGCGGTGGAGACGACGGGGACGGCGCTGGCCGCGGCCTCCCGCAGGTCGTAGAAGCCCACCGGGTGCATGCCGAGGGCGCCGAAGATCCGGGCCACTTGCCCCAGCTCCCGTGGTGTGCCGACACGGATGGCCCCGTGCCGCTCGGCCGTCACCCGGCTGATGGACCCGAGCCGCTCGGCATCGGCTCCCCGTGCGCGCAGTACGTCCTCGTTGACCTCGCGCGAGACATCCACCAGCGTGGTGTAGGCGGGAACCTCCTGCCCGTACATCTCCGACAGCCGCGCCGCGAACGCGGCCCTCAGCTGCCACTGGCTGAGCGTTGACATGGTCCGGCCTTTCGATCGGGGGTTCTCAGTTCACACCACGTGTGCTTCGGGGCGGGTCTCGGCTCCGTGGTGGAACCGGTCGGCGCCGAGCGGGGAGATGTCGGTGAACGGCTCACGCCCCAGGCACAGATCGCGTACCACCTCGCCGACCGCGGGCGCCTGAAGGAAGCCGTGGCCGGAGAACCCGGCCGCGTAGAGGAAGTTGGGCAGCTCGGTGGAGCGGCCGATGAGCGCGTTGTGGTCCGGTGTGACCTCGTACAGACCGGCCCATCCGCCGGCGGTCTCCATACCGGCCAGGGCCGGGGCGCGGCGGCGGGCGACGGTGCGGAACAGCTCCAGCCACTCCGGGGTCCAGGTGGTGTCGAAGCCGTCCTCCTGGTCGGGGTCGGCCAGCCCGAGCAGCAGACCGTCGTCGCTGTTGTGGAAGTAGGCGGTCGAGGAGAAGTCGATGGTGAACGGGATACGCGGGGCGGGTGGTGAGATGGGCGTGGTGAACGCCAGCTGCCGCTTCACCGGCCGGACCGGGAGGTCGACGCCGGCCATCTCCCCGATCCGCGCCGACCAGGCCCCCGCCGCGCAGATCACGGTGGAGCACGCGATGCGGCCGTGGCTGGTGTGCACGGCGACGACCCGGTCCCCGGCCGTACCGAGGCCGGACACCGCGGTGTGGGTGGCGATGGTGACTCCGGCCCCGGCCGCCGCCCGGGCGTACCCCTGGACGACCAGACCGGGGCGGGCGTGACCGTCGGCGGGGGAGTACGCGGCGGCCACGAGGCCATCGGTGCTGAGATAGGGACACAGATGCTGGGCCTCGTCGGGTGCGATCATGCGGCTCGGCACGCCCAGGCTGTTCTGGAGCTGAACCGCGGCCTCGAAGTCACTCGTCTGCTGTGCGCTGTCGAGCAGGAACAGATAGCCGACGGAGTCGAGCCGGATGTCGGCGCCGGGCCGGTGGCGGAACTCCCGGTAGGCGCGCAGGCTGCGGCTGCCCAGCTCGATATTGAGCGGATCGGAGAACTGGGCGCGTACGCCACCGATCGGCTTGCCCGAACTGCCGCGGCCGAGCTCGCCGCGCTCGACGACGACGATGTTCGTCACCCCGGCCTCGGCGAGGTGAAACGCGGTGCTCGCACCCATCACGCCGCCGCCGACGATCACAACATCGGCGGAGGCGGGAACGGTACGGAAGGCGGAGGAGGACAACAGGCCACTCCCTTCCAGGGGCCACCTCGCCGGATGAGGACGGGTCCATGCCCGGGGGTGGCAGGGCTGTCAGGACAGAGCGATGCCGATCAGCTATCTCCGCGTCATCGTGCAGCACACCAATCGTTGACGTCTATCAACGTTCCATGCTTCTGATCTTTTAGGATCCCTATATGGACTGGACGAGTGCGCAGCTTCGTTCGCTGGTGGAACTGACCAGACGCGGCACCATCACCGCGGTCGCGGAGGCCCTGGGATACACCCCAGGCGGGGTATCACAGCAGATCACGGCGTTGGAGAAGGCCACCGGCAGGCAACTGCTGCGGCGGGTGGGACGCCGGGTGGAACTCACCGACGCCGGGGCGACGCTGGCCCTGCACGCCGAGCGCATCCTCACCACGGAGGCCGAGGCCGTAGAAGCCCTGGAGCGCACCCGGAACGAGATCTCCGGGACGCTGCGGGTGGGTCTCTTCGCCACGGCCGCCGCCGAGATCCTGCCGCCCGCCCTGCGGCAGGTGCGCGAGACGCACCCCGGTGTGACCGTGCGCAGCCGGGACATGGACGTGGACGAGGTGTACGACGCGGTGGCCGGCGGAAGCGTGGACCTGGCGCTGGGGCTGGACTACCCGGACGTGCCCATCCCGCGTAATCCGTCCCTGCGGGTGCGGGAGCTGTCCCGGGAACGCTTCTCGCTCGCGGTTCCCACCGGGACCATGGCTGGGAGGTCCGGCAGGTCCGGTCGGCAGAAGGTCTCGCTCGCCGACACCAGGGACCTGGGGTGGATCCTGCCGTCAGCCGGCAGCTACTACGGCCGCGCCGTGCTCACCGCCTGCCGCCGTGCCGGTTTCGAACCGCAGGTGCTGCACGAGGTGACGGACACGGCCGCCACCCTGGCCCTGGTCGAGGCCGGAGTCGGGGTCAGCGTGGTGACGGAACTGATGCTCCGGCTGCGCCCGTCCTGCCTCGATGTCCTGGAGCTGCACGAGACGATGGAACGCCACATCGTGGTGGTGTGCCGCTCGTTCGCCGAGCACCGGCCGACGGTGGCCGCGCTGGTGGATGTCCTGCGCGCCTCGGCGGGTCGGCGGCCACCTGGGAATCAGCGGCAAAGCGGGGACACGCTCCTCACCCGCTGACGAGCCCTCCGAACAGCCCGCTGGCGAGCGCGTGGTGCGCACCCTCGGGCTCACCCAGCTGACGATGATCGCCGTCGGAGCGGTCATCGGCATCGTCTCCGCCGTGCTCGCGGGCGCGCTGCCCCTCAACGCGGTGGCGGAACTGACCAACATCGGAGTCCTGCCGGCCTTCATGGTGGTCTGCGCGTCCGTGCTGATCCCGCGCTGCCGGAAGCCGCACCTCAAGCGCGCGCTCCGATGCCCCGGGACGCCGGTGGTGCCCGTCCTCGGCATGGTCTTCTCCGGCTGGCTGATGTCGTTCCTGCGATGGGAGACCTGGGTGCGGCTGGGGGCGTGGCTCGTCGCCGGGCTGGTCATCTACGGCGCCTACGGCTACCGGCGCACCCGCCAGGTGATGCCCGGAGGGTCCGTGGACCTCGACACCCTGGACGACCTGGCCGACACCGAGGAGGCCCTGAGGACCTAGCCGGCTGCTGGACTCCGGTACGCGGTCAGCAGATCGTCCGTCAACTGACCGACCACCTCCGCCACTTGGGTGCGCAGATAGTGGTGGCCACCGGGAAAGTGGTGGACCCGGGCGTCGGCCGCCGTACAGGCGCCCCACTCGTGCAGCGTCCCGGGGTCGACCATCGGGTCGTCGAGTCCGCCGAAGACGCTCAGCCGCGCGCGCAGCGGTGGCCATTCCCGGCGGGTGTGGTGCAGCAGCGCCACCGCGTCCGCGAGGAACGGGGTGTAGACGGTCCGGGCGAGCGCGTCGTCGGCCGGTGCCTCCCAGCCCATGATCTCGGTGATGGCGGCGATCCCGGCGCCGAGGTTGCGGGCGATGTGGTCGTCGAGTCCGTCGCGGCCCGGTGGCGGAACGGCGGACAGCGCGAGCAGATCCGGCTCGGTGCGCGAGGCCGACCGGAGCCGGTGGGTGGCCTCGAAGGCGAGCAGCGCTCCGAAGCTGTGGCCGAAGACGGCGTAGAAGCCGTCGGCTGGTGGCCGGTGCCGCAGGTCCGCGGCGACGGCTTCCGCGATGCCGGTGGCGGCCCAGCCGATGTCGGTGATCGACGGTTCCCCGGTGCGGGTGCCGCGGCCGGGCAGGTCGACGGCGACCAGGTCGAAGAGTTCGGAGAAGGCGGCGACCCAGGGCAGGAAGAACTCCGATCCGGTGCCGGACGGCGGCACGCAGTAGAGCCGGATCCGCGCGGTCTGCCGGTCGGTGAGCCGATTGAGCTCCGGGGCAGGGAACGGTGGGAGCGGTGTCATGCGCCCCGCCTGACCCGCCCGAGGAGGCGTGGGGCGAGTTGCCGGACCCCGGTCGCGGTGGCCAGTTCCATCGTCGGGACGACGCAGTCCAGCCTGCGCTGGAGTACGGAGCTCAGCTCGGCCGCCATCAGCGACTCCAGGCCGAGCTGGTCGAGCCGGGTGTCCGGGTCGATGCGCTCCGGAGCGGTGTGCAGTACCGCGGCCAGCGCCGAGACCAGCACCTCGGTGACGATGGCCAGCGCCTCCGGCTCGTCCGCCGAACGCACCAGCTCCGGTATGTTCCGGTCGGTGTCATGGGGGTCGGCGTCCGGGTCGGGCAGGATCTCGGCGAACCGCGGCGCGGCGACGGCGGGGAGGAGCTTCGCGGTCTGCGCCCAGTCCGTGTTCCCCACCATGACGACGTCCGCATCGGGATCGTTGATCAGCTCACCGAGAACGCGGGTGGCCGTGGTGGAGTCGAGCTCCCCGAACCCGGCCTGCCGCATGGTGTCGACCATGCCGGCCCGGTCGGCGTAGCCGGTGTCGGAGATGGCGCACCACTGCACGGCCAGTCCGGGCAGCCCCGCGGCCCGGCGCTGCCGGATGATCGCCTCGCCCGCCAGGTTGCCCGCGGCGTAAGTGCTCTGCCGGAGGTTGCCCGCGAGCGCGGAGATGGAGCTGTAGAAGACGAAGAAGTCGAGTGGCCGGTCGCGGGTGAGCCGGTCCAGGTGTGCCGTCCCGTCGAGTTTCGGGCTCACCACCGCGCGGGTCCGCTCGTCGTCGAGCTCCACGGCGGTGGCGTCGTCGAGGACGTCGTCGAGCACCATGGCGGCGTTGATGACTCCGCGCAGCGGACGGCCGGTGGCGTCGATCGCGGCCACCAGGCCCCGGACGGCCGCGGGGTCGGTGATGTCGGTGGCGTAGGCCGTCGCCAGCGCCCCCTCCTCGGCGACGCGGGCGAGCACCGCGTCGGCCTCCGGATGGGCGCCGCCGCTGCGGGAGGCCAGCGCGAGGTGGCGTGCCCCGCAGCGGGCCAGCCAGCGGGCGGTGGCGGCGCCGAACCCGCCCAGACCGCCGGTGACGAGGTACGTCGCCTCCGGGTCCAGGGCCACGGGGGGCCGTGGCACGCGTACGGGGACCGGCTCCGCGGGGTCGGTCGTGATGACGAGCTTGCCGATATGGCGGGAGTCCCGCAGCAGCGCCATGGCGTCGGCGATCTGGTCCGCCGGATAGATGAGGTGCGGCAGGGGCCGGTACGTCCCGGACGCCACGCGCTCGGCCAGTTCGTCGATCAGCTGCCCCGCCACCGGGCTGTCGCCCTGGAGCAGGCTGGTGAGGTCGACTCCGAAGAAGGAGAGGTCACCGGAGAACGGCCGCAGGGCGAGCGCGTTGTCGGCGAGGATGTCGCGCTTCCCGAGTTCCACGAACCGGCCGTGCGGGCGCAGCAGCTCCATGCCGCGGCCCAGCGCCTCCCCGGCCACCGAGTTGAGCACGACGTCCACCCCGCGCCCCTCGGTGATGTCGAGGACCTCATCGGCGAAGCCGAGGCTTCGCGAGTCCAGTACGTGTGAGTAGCCGAGCAGGCGCAGCAACTGGCGTTTGGCGGGGGTGCCGGCGGTGGCGATGACGGTGGCGCCGACGTGTTCGGCGTAGCGCAGCGCGGCCAGTCCCACTCCACCGGCGGCTCCGTGCACGAGGATCGTCTCGCCGTGGCGGAGCCGGGCCAGGTAGTCGAGGCCGTAGTGCACGGTGGCGAAGACCGTGGGGATGGTGGCCGCCTCGGTGAACGGCATGTGCTCGGGGACGGGGATGGTGAGCCGGGCCGGGCAGCGCACATGCGAGGCGAGGCTTCCCGACTGGGCGACCATCACCCGGTCGCCCGCGGCCCGGTCGGTCACACCGGCACCGACGCGGGTCACCACTCCGGCGCATTCGAGGCCGAGCAGCGGGGTTCCGGCCTCCGGTGTCTCGGCCATGGGCGGTACCAGTCCCCGGGAGACCATGATGTCGGCGTAGTTGAGCGCCGCCGCCCGCACCTCGATGACCACTTCTCCCGGTGCGGGTTCGGGCGCGGCCACCGCCGTCCAGGCCGGTCCGTCGTCCACCACGGCCAGGCCGAAGGGGCGGACGGCGTGGGTGGCGGGACGGCGCTCGGTGATCCGGGGTACGAAGCGTCCGCCCGCGGTGAGCACGGTCTCGTCCTCGTCGGTCCCGGCGAGCAGCTCCGCGCAGATGTCGGTCGCGGTCGCGCTGGGCGCCACCGCGATCCTGCGGATCCTCAGCAGGGGGTTCTCGCTGGTCAGGGTGCGGGCTTGGGCCCAGGCGGCGGCCGGGGCGGGGCGTTCGGGTACGGCGGTGTGCGCGCCGGGGGTCAGCACCCAGGCGCGTACCTCGCGGCTCTCGGGCAGCGCCTGGCAGGCGGTGACCATCGCCCTGAGGATCGCCGCCTGGCGGACGACCAGGCCGACGGGGTCATCCGTGTCCCCGGCGGTTTCGTCACCGAGCATGACCAGGATTCCGGTGCTCTCATCGGTGTCGTTCAGCGCGGCGTCCCATCGCGCGGCGCTGTCGGGGGCGTCGACATGGCGTACCGAGCGGCCCGGGCCGCGCAGTCGCGCCACCACGGATCGGGCCAGGTCGTCGAGGCCGTCCGTGACCACCAGGAAGTGGCCGGGCGCGGTGGCCGCGGGGTGCGGCACGGGCTGTTCGCGCGTCCCGCGGTCGGCGAGCAGGACCGAGCAGATGGGCTCCTCGCCGAGCTGGGCCACGTCGGCGAATCCGGCGGAGCGCAGCACATCGGGCCACTGCTCGCGGGCGAGCAGGGTGTCCTCGCGCAGATCGGTGTCGGTGAAGCCGGTGGCCGAGGGGAGCAGCCCGTAGCAGGGGGCGAAGAGGTCGTTGTCGTGGAACTCCACGGCGAGCAATCGGCCACCGTCGTCCAGGAGTTCGGTGACATGGCCGAGGGCCCGGCGCACATCGGTGGTGGCGTGCAGGACGTTGGCGGCGACCACCAGGTCGAAGGAGGCGGCGGCGAAGCCCTGTTCGGCGGGGTCCCGGTCCAGATCCAGCGTCCGGTAGTCGAGGAGATGGTGGCCGGCGAACCGGTGGCGGGCGCGCGGGAAGAACGCGCTGGAGATGTCCGTGTACGTGTACGTGGTGCGGTCGGCGGGCAGCCGGGGCAGCAGCCAGGCGGTGGTGGACCCGGTGCCCGCGCCCACCTCCAGGATCCGCAGCGGCCGGTCCGCCGGCCAGACGTCCACCAGCCCGGTGAGCAGTTCCCCGGCCATCCGGTTCAGGTAGTGGTGCACCACGGAGGTGGTGTAGTGCAGTTCGGCGAGGCGCTCGGTGTCCGAGAACAGCAACCCGACCGGATCCACGTCCCCGGTGAGTACCCCGGCCAGCCGCGGACCGCAGTGCGCGTACAGGAGCAGTTCCGGCGCCATGGCGGGGAAGTCGCGCAGCAACTCGGTGAGGAGCCGGTCCGGTTCCGGGGTCCGGTCGAGCACACCCTCCCGTTCGGCGAGTGCCCGCAGGTTCTCGTACCGCCCGCGGTCGGCCGGCCGCGCGCCCTTCGCCTCCAGCTCGGCGAGCGCGGCCGTCACGAAGTGGCCGGTCAGGTGTTTGACCCGGCGTACGAAGGTGGGGCTGTCGTGGCGTCGGGCCGCCTCGTTCAGCGCCGCCACTTCGGTGGCCCGCAGGGCGGCGAGCGCGGTGGCCGTCGGCAGTCCAGCCGGGCCGGTGGCCCCGGGCAGCGGTGCGGCGCGGAGCGTGCTGACGATGCGGTCGATGCCGCTCGCCGCTCCCTTGTTGCGGCGTACGTGGACTCCGCGCAGTTCCATGGCGACGGTGCCGTCCGGATCGGCGACGGTGATGTCCACCACCGCCTCGCGCAGCGTCAGACGGCGGGCCCGGATCAGTGCCACGCCCCGGTCGGCCGGGGTCCGCCAGAAGCGGACCCGTTCCAGCTCGGCGGGGAGGAACTGGTGGACCTGCCCGTTCTCGGCGTGGGGGAGCAGCGCCGCGATGGATTGCAGCGTGGAGTCGATCAGGGCCGGGTGGGCGTGGAACCCCTGCGCCCCGGAGGGGTTGGCGTAGTCGGCGAGCACCATGTCGTCGGCCACGGTGAGCCGTTGGACGCCGCGGAACGCCTCCCCGTACGCCAGCTCGACCTGCCGCATCCGGTCGTAGTGCCGTTCCCCGGAGATCTCGGTGCGGGCGGCCGCGCGGAGGGCCGCCACGTCGAGGGGCGCGGGGGGCTCGCCGTGCAGTCGGCGCACCCGCGCCTTCGCGTGTTCCCGCCAGTCCTCGCCGCCCCGGCGGGCGGCCACGCGGAGTACTTCACCGGCGAGGTGGGTCTGCACGGTGGTGTCCATGCCGGGGTCGTCCCACGGCAGGACCAGCGCCTTGCCGATGTCGAGGCCGGTGACCTCCACGGCCCCCTCGTGGCGGGTCCGGCCCGCCGCGAGCGCCATCTCCAGGTAGGCGGCGCCCGGCATCACCACCGACCCGCTGACCCGGTGGTCGCCGATCCAGCCGTGCCGGGACGGTTCGACCGGGGTCTGCCAGGTGGGTTCCGCGGTCGGCAACCGGTCGCCGAGCAGCTGGTGTCCCGACGCCCGGCCGCCGCCACCGGGCCCTGTCGTCCACCAATCCGGGGCGCCGTTGAGGTGGTGTTCGCGCTGCCATGGGTAGGCGGGCAGCGGCACCACCCGGCCGCGCACCGGGAACCAGGTGTCCCAGTCGACCTCGGCCCCGGCGGCGAGCACCGCCGCGCAGGTGGTCCGCACCGCGGTGGCGCCCGCCGCCTCGCGGGACAGGGTGCCGACGGTGGTCACCGGCCGCTCCGCGGTGGCGCACTGCCTGCGCAGATAGCCCAGCAGCACCGGATGGGGGCCGATCTCCACGATGGTGCCGCAGCCGTGTTCATCCGCCAGTGTGGTGACGGCGGGGCCGAACAGCACCGGCTCCCGGATGTTGCGCCACCAGTATCCGGCGCCCAGCTCGGTGCCCGGCAGCGTCCCGCCGGTGACGGTGGAGACGAACGCCGTGGTCCCGGCCTGTGGGGCGAGCCCGGTCAGTGATGTGCGGAGCCGGTCCCGGATCGGCTCCATCGAGCGGCTGTGGAAGGCGTGGTCCAGGTTCAGCTCCCGGAAGAAGACACCGCGGCGCAGCAACTCGTCGCCGAGCGCGGAGAGTTCTTCCGGGGGGCCGGCCAGGGTCACATCGGTGGGGCTGTTCACTCCGGCCAGCTCCAGGTCCCGGCCCTCGATCAGCGCGGTGACCTCGTCGGCGGACAGCCCCACCGCGGCCATCCGCCCGCCACCCGCCGTCTGCGCCTGCGCGAGGCCGCGTTCGGCGATGACCCGGCAGGCCGACGCCAGGTCCAGCGCCCCGCAGGCGTATGCCGCGGCCACTTCGCCGACCGAATGTCCCGCCACCGCCGCGGGCCGGATGCCGCGCTCCCGCAGCAGCGCGGTCAGCCCGATCTGCACCGCGAACAGCAGCGGCTGGGCGATCTCGGTCCGGCGCAGTTCCGGCCGCGCGGACCTCAGCTCCGCCAGCACCGACCAGCCCAGGTGTCCGGCCAGCGCGGCGTCCACCTCGGCGACGGCGTCACGGAACGCCGGTTCGGCGTCCAGGAGTTCGGCGCCCATGCCCGCCCACTGGGCGCCGTTGCCGGAGTACACGAACGCCACCGGCCCCGGGGTCGCGCCGATGGAGGTTCCCCCGCCCCCGGGGGCGCCCTCGGCGATCGCCTCCAGCAGCGCGGCGGCCTCTTCGGCGCTGTCCGCCACGACGGCGGCCCGTTCACGGTGGTGTCCGCGCCGCAGGCAGCTGGTGTAGGCGAGGTCGTAGAACGGGTCGGTGGTCTCCCGGAGCCGGGCGGCGGTGCGGGTGACGGCCTCGGTGAGCGCCTCCGGGGTGGCCGCCGAGACCACCACCGGCAGGGACGTGACCTCCGGCGGCGCGGCCGCGGAGGGCACGGGCGGCGGGCCGAGGACGGCGTGGGCGTTGGCACCGCCGAAGCCGAACGAGTTGATCGCCAGCGCCCCCGGGGCCAGGGGCCGTGGCGCGGTCACCGGCTCCAGGCCAAGACCGGAGAAGTCGATCGCGGGGTTGAGCGGTTCGGCGTGCAGCGACGCCGGAATCACCCCGTGGCGCAGCATCAGTACGCATTTGAGCAGACCAGCCATGCCCGCCCCGGACTCCAGATGGCCGAGGTTCGACTTCACCGAGCCGATGGGGAGCGGAGCACCCGGGCCCGCGCCGAGCGCATCGCCCAGCGCCCGGCATTCGATCGGGTCGCCCGCCTGCGTACCGGTGCCGTGCGCCTCCACGTAGGACACGTCCTCGGGGCGCACCCCGGCGCGGCGGTGCACCTGGCGCATCAGCCGCTCCTGGGCCTCCGCGCTGGGCAGCGACAGTCCGGCGGTGCGCCCGTCCGCGCCCACTCCGGTGCCGAGGACAACGGCGTGCACGGTGTCCCCGTCCGCCTTGGCGTCGGCGAGGCGCTTGAGCACCACCACCGCGCCGCCCTCGGCGCGGACATAGCCGTCGGCGTCCGCGGAGAAGGAGCGGCAACGGCCGCTGCGGGAGAGCATGGACGCCTTGGAGAACCCGATGAAATCCCCCGGGCTCAGCAGCAGGTTGATCCCGCACGCGAGCGCCACCCCGCCGTCCCCCGCGCGCAGTTGGGCACATGCCTGGTGCAGGGCGACCAGGGAGGAGGAACAGGCGGTGTCCACCGCCATGGACGGCCCCCGCAGATCGAACAGGTGCGAGATCCGGTTGGCGGTGTTGCACAGCGCCGCCCCCGCCATCGTGTACGCCGTGATCGCCTCCGGGCGGGCGTACTGGAGCTGGCCGTAGTTGGCGTTGCTCACCCCCACATGGACCCCGGAGTCCGAACCCGCGAGGGTCCCCGGATCGATGCCGGCGTCGTCGAGGGCCTCCCTGGCCATCTCCAGCAGCAGCCGCTGCTGCGGGTCCATCCGGCTCGCTTCGCGGGGCGACAGCCCGAAGAACGCGGCGTCGAATCCGGTGATGTCCGCCAGGAACCCGCCCGCGGCCGTGTACGCCTTTCCCGGGCGCCGTGGATCGGGGTCCACGAACCGGTGCGCGTCGAACCGGTCCGCGGGTATCTCACCGACCAGATCGCGGCCGGCCGCGAGCGCGTCCCACAGCCCCTCGGGCGCCGTGATGCCCCCCGGGAGTCGGCAGCTGAGTCCGACGATGGCGATGTCGCCGGACTGCTCCTCGCGGGAGAACGGAGCGGGCGGTGCGGAGGTCGTTTGATGTGCCATCAATCCCGACCCTACCAACGAGACCCCACGAATTTCCCTGGTCAATCGCTTGCGCCGGGGTTCTGCGGCACCACACACCGGTCGTCCGCGGCCGGGGCCCCCTTCGGCCAGGCCAGGGCCTCGAAGCTCAGCTTGGCGCGCATCGGGTCGAGCCGGACGATGGCCAGCGCCTTGTTGTACGGGTTGCCGGCGTTCGTCAGACAGATCCAGCCACCCGCTCCCTGGACCCGGAACGCGGAGTTCAGGTTCTCGTAGTCCTCCTTGATCCGCTCCTTCGACGGGACCGGGGTCCGGGTGGTGGCCGCCGCCTTCGTCAGGGCCTTCGCGGCGGTCAGGATCACATCGTGGGTCTCGATGGCCCGTCCGTCGTCGAACCGCACGGTGCCCAGCTTTCCCGCATGGGCCCTGGCCGCGGCGCGCAACTGCGCCATGGCCCGCTGCGGTTCGATCAGGTAGCGCGGCAGCTCCCCGGGGGCCGTCCGCCGCTTTCCCACCCGCTTCTTCCAGCGCCCGACCTCCACGTCCCAGGCGTCGGGGTGTGCCGGTGCCGCGTACAGGACGTTGACGGTCGGGGTGCCCGCGCCCGGGTCGCCCCGCAGCAGGGCGCGTTCGGTGCCGTCGAGGCGTTCGTCGAGGGTGGTCGCGTCGGAGCCGGAGATGACCGTGTACGACTTCTTCCGGGCGCAGTAGGTACGGGCCAGCTTCTTCACGAACAGCTCCAGATGGAACGCCCGGCCCGCGAAGTAGACGACGCGCGCCTTGGATTCGCAGAGATTCATGGCGAAGGTCTCGAACTCGTTCGGGGTGACCCCCGCGACCTCCGGCCCCTCCGAGGTGAACGTCATGTCCTGGGCTCCGGCACCGCCGCCCCGGGCCTCGGTGAACGCGTCCCGCAGCGACTTGTCGTAGCTGTCGTCCGGCCGGGTGTCGGCCACCAGCGCCGTCTGCGCGCGGGCCAGCCCCGGGTCGTAGCGCAGCAGCGCGGCGGCCTGGCCCTTGGCCGTGGACACCACCCGGGCCAGACCCGGATAGCGGTAGGGGCCCGGACCGTCGGCGTTGGCGAACGACTGGGAGGTGACCAGCCCGGCCACGACGGGGATCCTCAGCTCGTTGGTCAGGTGGCTCATGGCCTGCTGGGTGGAGTCCAGGCTCAGATTGAAACCCACGACCATCCGCAGCTCGGGCTCCTGGTCGACCAGCCGGTCCACCGTGTACCGCCACGCCCGGTAGTCCCGGCCCGGGTTGGCCGCCACCAGCCGGATGGGCGGGGTCGCGTCCGAGCCGTTCGCCTGGAGCTGTCCCAGATAGGCGCCCTGCACCTCGCTGAGGATCTGCCGGCGCACCGCCGGGTTGTCCGACTCCATCGGAATCATCAGCGCCACGGTCGCATGCGCCGTATGCGCGATCCGCTCGTTCTCCGCCTCGATTCCGGCGAAGACCTCGCGCATGCCCCGCAGACCGGGCATGAAGACCCCGGTCCCGTCCGAGACGCCGACACAGTCCGCGCCCCGCATCAGCAACCGCTCGCCACAGCCGTCCGCACGGCCCCACGGGGCCCAGTTCAGCAGCCCGGCGAGCACCGCGGACACCACCGCCACGGTGCCGGCGGACAACATCGCCGGGCCCCATCGGCCCGCCCCGAGCGCGGGCAGCGGAGCCGGTGGCGGGGAGGCGAGCCGCACCTGGAGCACCCGGCTCGGCAGCGGTACGTCCTGACTGCGCCGCCACCGCTCCACCGCCTCGTCCCGGGCGCGGAACCGGTCGGGCACCGCGGCGGTGATCTCCTCGGCCGTCACGGGCGGCTGTTCGCCCCGTGGCGGAGGCGCGGCGCCGGGGGCGGAGGTGGCGATGACGACGGGATGCACCCGCAGCTCGCGCGCCCCGTCGTCATAGGCGTCCAGCAGCCGGTCCCTGATCTGCCGCCGTGCGGCGGACCGGTCGACGTCCGGCAGCAGGATGACCGGGCGCCGCGCCCGGTTGAGGCGGCGGAAGCGGCCGTAATGCGCGTCGATGTCCGCGAGCAGCGCCTCGACGAGCAGCAACTGCTTGTCCGCCACGGGTTCTCGCTGCCGGGCGCGCAGCTCCCGGAAGACCTCCAGCTGGGTGACGACCCGGCCCCGGAACCACTTCCTGCGGTACCAGCGCACCGTACGGCGGTGGGGCAGGCGGCAGACGTCGGCCACCTTCACCAGCACCCCGACCAGCCCGCCCAGCTGCTGGGCGATCTGCTCGTCCCGGGCCAGCGCCTCGGCCCGCTCCTTCATCTCCTGAAGGGTGTAGCGGCGTTCCTCGGCGATCGCCTGCTTGACCATCCGCGCGATCTTGGCGTTCTGCTTGGCCGGCATCTGGCCGTCGTCCGGCCGCCACACGTACAGCGCCGCGAAGGCCGCCGCGAAGCGGGGGAAGCCGATGGGCAGCCGGTAGGCCGGGCGGCCGTCGTAACCGCAGCCCTGGGCGATGGCCAGCAGTTCGGTGACGACCTGCTGCTCCGGGGTCTCCTCCGCCGGCAGCTCATCCGGACAGTTGACCGGCAGAACGCCGCGGTGCCGCTCGTGGAAGAGGCGGGGCCAGCCGCGGACGGTCGCCTCCTCACCCTCGAGCTGAAGGATCAGCGCCCCGCTCGAACGGTGGAACCTCAACCGCCCGAAGCGCAGCCGGTCCCTGATCGTCAGCTGCGCCAGCGCCGCGTCCAACGCCTGTTCCATCTCTGCCCCCGTCCTCCGAAGGGGTGAGGGTAGGGCAGGGGCCCGGGAGGGGTCCCGGGCCTCAGGGGGTATCGGCACGGGGGTCCAGGGCGCCCCCTCCGACGGCGACTCCTAGTCCGGCTGTTCGCCTCGCGTGGCATGCGCGTACGGCTCGTCCGCCGGTACCGCGCCGCGCAGCGCGTGGATCATCGTGCCCAGCAGCGGATTGCTGTTCTCGTGCCGGTGCAGGGCCATCACGCGGCGGAACGCCAAGCGCTGCGTCAGCCGACTCGCCTCCACCGAGTCGTCGGGTGAGTGACCGAGCCCCGGCACGACGGCCACGCCGAGCCCGGCGCCACCGTCGTCGCCGTCTCCACCGCCGAGGGAGCCCTTCACGACCCCGCCGGACTGGACGTGCCCGCGCTCCGGACCGCGCGGGAGGAGCACGGGGGCGACTTCGTCACCCGCCACCACCAGGGCATGGCCGTAGCACCCGGCCAGGAGCTCACCGTCGACTGCGACATCCTCGTGCCGGCGGCCTCGCAGGACGTCATCGACGAGACAACCGCCCACCAGATCAAGGCCAAGCTGGTGGTGGAAGGCGCCAATCTGCCCACCTCGCCGCGGGCACAGTCCGTCCTCGCGGAACGCGGCATCTCCCTGCTGCCCGACTTCGTGGCCAACGCCGGTGGTGTCGTCGCCGCCGCCTTCGCCATGGACGCCCGCTACTCCGGATTCCGGCCCGAGACCTCCACCATCTTCGAGACGATCTCCAAGCGGCTGCGCGCCAACGCCGTCACCGTGCTCGAAGAGGCCCAGCGCCGCGCCACCACCCCGCATATGGCCGGGCGCGGCCTCGCCGAGGAACGCGTCCGCGCCGCCATGCGCAGCAAGGGCCGCATCCGACCTTGATCCTTCTGTTACCTGTCAGTCCGGTGACGGCGGCAGGGCGGGCACACTGGGGTCGATCACGGCGATCCCCATTCGACCTGGTGAGGGCAGAAGGGCCCTCCGTAGGGGATGGCATCGACAACCAGGACGTTACCCGGCAATATGGTCACGTGGATGAGTTCGTCTTTGTGAGCGGTCGCCTCTGCCTCGACCTGGCGGGCACGAAGCTGTGGCGACGCGGTCTCCGTACGGAGCTGCTGACCTCCCCGAGCGATGTGAGCCGCTGGATCAGCCAGGCGGAGCTGCTGGACGATCCTGGCCCCATGGACACGCGGGGGCTGGAGCGGGTCCGCCGTCTGCGAGAGGCGATCTACACCCTGGTGCGTTCCTGGCCTCCCGGAGACCCGTCGGACGCGGAGTTCAAGGAGGCCCTCGCCGAGGTGAACGACGCGGCCCGGCTGCCGCTGCCCAGGCATCAGCTCGACGCGTCGGGGCGGCTGACGCGGACGGGCGGCGTGGACGAGGTCCTCGGCGCGGTGGCGCGCGACGCCGTGGACCTGCTGAGCTCGGCCCAGCTCGCCAAGGCCAAGGAGTGTGCGAACCCCGACTGCACCCGTCTCTTCGTGGATGTGTCGCGCTCGGGAGCCCGGCGGTGGTGCGGGATGGCGGAGTGCGGAAACAAGCACAAGGCCGCCAGCTACCGGAAGCGGAAGAAGCAGCAGGCCGCCGTGGAAAACTGAGAATGTGTCAGCCGACCTCGATGACGATCCTGCCGGGGGTTCCACCGGCGGCCAGGGCACGCTGCGCGTCGGCCGCGCGCGCCAGCGGATAGGTGGCGCCGATCCGGACGTGGAGCCCGTCGGCCTCGGCGAGTTCCACCAGCGCCGTGAGGCCCGCGTGGTCCATGCGGCAGAAGACCGGAGCGACCCCCGGCACACCGATGTCGACGAGGGACGCCACGCGGGCGCCGGGTGCGGCGGCGTGTGCCGTCGCCGTCAGCACCCGCCGCCGACGGTGTCCAGGGCGTGGACAGGCCGCCGTGGGCGCGCTGCACATCGCTCCTGATGTATCCGACGACCTCGTCACCGGCCGGGAACTCCGGTGTGGCGAGGCCCGGGCGCTCCACCACACCGGCGATGTCCCAGCCGGGGAGCACCGGGACGTACGTATCGACGGCGCCGTCCAGCGCGCCCGCCTGCATGGCCAGGTCCGCGTGCACGTCTCGTCGCTGTCGCGGTCGATGCCGAACCCGAACCGGGTCCCGTACGGCTCCGCGAAGGCGGCTCTGACCCACTACAGCAAGGGCCTGGCGAACGAGGTCGCCCCATACGGCGTCCGGGTCCACAGCGTCACCCCCGGATTCACCTCGTCGCGTTCCTCGTCTCACCCCGCGCGGCGTCCATCGTCGGCGGCGAGTACGTCATCGACGGGGGCAGCAAGCCCACGGTGTGACGGCAGATCGTTTCCGAACCACAAAGAGAACAGCGATTCTGTTAACGTGTTCTCTGCGCAAACAGAACTGGCATTCTCTGTGGGGAGGGGTGTGTGGTGCCGCGGCTCACCGACGCGCGCAAGGAGCTCCGGCGTGCCCAGATCGCCGAGGCCGCCGTGCGCTGCTTCGGCCGCAATGGCCTGGAACGGACCTCGATCGCCGACATCACGGCCGAGTCCGGCCTCTCGGCCGGCTCGATCTACGCGCACTACCGCAACAAGGCCGACCTGGTCCAGGCCGCCGCCCGCGAGGTGCTCGCCAGGCGCGCCGAGGTCCTCGGCGAGTACGCCGCGAGCGACACTCCGCCCGACCCCGACGAACTGCTTGTCCGCCTGATCGCCGCCATCGACCCCGCCGAGGCCCGGGTCGGCGTGCAGACCTGGGGGGAGGCGACCACCGACCCGGTCATCCGCGACATCGTCGTCGACATGGTCGACCAGATGCGCGCGCTGCTGCGCGACTGCGTCACGGCCTGGCTGGTCAAGGTCGAGCACCAGGAGCCGGCCGCGGCCCGGGAGCGCGCCACCCCGATCGCCCACCGGGTGTCGGCGCTCTACCAGGCAGAACTGCTGTACACCGCCTTGCGATCACCGACCGAGGAGACAGCGTCATGACCACCCTGACCGCATCGTTCGCGGGCCGCACCGTCTTCCGGATCGGCTATGGCGCGGCGCAGCTCGCCCGGCTGCACGACCGCCGCGGCGAGGCCGTCGCGCTGCTGCGCCGCGCGGTCGGGCTGGGCGTCGACCACGTGGACACCGCCGAGTTCTACGGCTTCGGTTTGGCCAACGAGGTGATCCGCGAGGCGCTGCGCCCCGAGGACGGTGTCCTGGTCGTCACGAAGGTGGGCGCAGACCCCAACCCGGGCGGCCGCCTGCCGCTGCGGCAGGCTCAGCGGCCCGAGCAGCTGCGCGCCAGTGTCGAGGCCAACCTGCGCGGCCTCGGCGTCGACCGGCTCGACGTGGTCAACCTCCGCCGCCTGGACACCGGTCCGGGGCTGCGTCCCGAGCGCGACCAGGTCGTCGACCTCGACGACCAGCTCGCGGTGATGACCGCCCTGCGCGACGAGGGCAAGATCGGCGCGCTCGGTCTGAGCAGCGTCACCCTCGACGGCCTGCGCCGCGCCCTGCCCGCGGGCATCGCCTGCGTACAGAACGCGTACAGTCTCGCCTCCCGCGACGACGAGGACATGCTCGAACTGTGCGCGGCCGAGGGCATCGCCTGGGTGCCGTTCTTCCCGCTCGGCGGGGCCTTCCCGGGCCTGCCCAAGGTCACCGGGGAACCCGCCGTGCACGCCGCGGCCGAGGCCCTGGGCGTCACGCCCTCCCAGGTCGGCCTCGCCTGGCTGCTGCACCACGCCCCGAACGTGCTGCTCATCCCCGGCACCGCGGACGCCGACCACCTCGAGGCCAACATGGCGGTCGGCGAGATCACCCTCGACGCCGCGACCCTCGCCACCCTCGATGCCATCGAGTCCCGCTCCAACGAAGTCCCCATCGGCTGACCGGAACCAGCGCGACCAGAGTCGCGACCACATGCCGGACACCCTGACGGAACGTCAGGACGTGCCGGGAAACCCCGCTCCACCAGGCTCCGAGGACGGATCATGAAAGCCATCATCTACCGCGACAACGGCGACCCCGACGTTCTTCGGCTCGTCGACCGTGACCTGCCCGCGCCCGGCCCCGGCGAGGTCCGCGTCCGGATCGCCGTGTCCGGGATCAACCCGACCGACTGGAAGGCCCGCTCCGGCGCCTCCGGCCCCAAGCGCTTCCCCGAGGTCACCCCGCACCTCGATGGCGCCGGCACGATCGACGCCGTCGGGGAGGGGGTCGACCGCAGCCGGGTCGGTCAGCGGGTCTGGCTGTTCCTGGCCGCCGCCGGGCGGCCCACCGGTACCGCCGCCGAGTTCACCGTCGTGCCCGCCGAGCGGGCCGTCCCGCTGCCCGACGAGTCCGGTTTCGACGTCGGCGCCTCACTCGGCGTCCCCGCGCTCACCGCGCACCGCGCGCTCACCGTGGCCGAGGACGGGCCGCGCCGTCTGGGGCCCGGGGCGCTCGACGGCAAGGTGGTGCTCGCCGCGGGCGGGGCCGGGGCGGTCGGGCACGCGGTGATCCAGCTCGCCCGCTGGGCCGGCGCCACCGTGATCACCACGATCAGCGGTCCGGAGAAGGCCCGGCTGGCCACCGCCGCCGGGGCCCACCATGTGATCAACTACCGCGAGGGCGACCCGGCCGCCGAGATCCGCGAGCTCGCCCCGGACGGCGTCGACATCGTCGCCGAGGTGGCGCTGGGCGCGAACCTCGCACTGGACATGGCCGTGCTGCGGACCCGCGGCACGATCTCGACCTACGGCAACGACGGCGGCAAGCCGGTCGAACTGGACGTGATGCGGAACATGGTGCTGAACACACGCTTCCAGTTCGTGGTGCTCTACACGGTCGGTTCCGAGCCGCTCGCCGCGGCCGTCGCGGACGTCGCCGCCGCGGTCCGCGATGGCGCGCTGCCGGTCGGCGAGGAGCACGGCCTGCCGCTGGTCCGCTTTCCGCTCGACCGTACCGCCGACGCGCACCGGGCGGTGGAGAGCGGCGCGGTCGGCAAGGTCCTGGTGGACGTCGCGCCGTGACGCCCGGTCGGCCAGGGCCTTCGGTGGTCAGAGGCTGGTGAGCAGGGCGTCGAGTGGCGCGGGTACGCGGTCGTTGTCGAGGGCCTCGACGAGGACACGGCCGTAGTGGATCTTCCGCCCCTTCTTCGTACCGAGGAAGCGCCGCAACTGCTGCTGTGAGTCGCGGCCCCGCTGTGCGGGCTGGCGCAGGAAGGTCTGAAGGGCGCGCAGGTCGCCCTCCGCCCGGACGAGCTCCGCCACTCGTGTCACGCCCAGCGCGCGGATCAGCTCGTCCTCCAGATCCGCCGCGCAGACGAAGAACTCCTGCCGCGCCGCGTCGGCCCGCTCCAGACCGCGGGTGTAGTAGCGGCGCTCCGCTTCGTCGCACAGTCCGGTGAGGCGGAGACCCAGACCGGGTGGCCCGAGGAGCTGGGCGAAGCGTCCGACGCTCATGGCACCGCCCATCGGCAGGACGCAGACCCCTTCGGCCGCCAGGTCCCGGCCGCGGCGCGCGGCCAGCGAGCCGACCGCCGCGGCGTCGCTCGGCCCTTCGAGCAGGACGACCGCCCGGACGGGCAGCCGCGCGGCCAGCTCGCCCGCGGGGCCGCCGGGGCCACCGGCCGCCCACGCGGTGACCGCTTCCCGGAACGCCCCCATGTCAGCCATGGGATGAGTCTCCGGCCCTTCCGGCCGCCACGCCAGGGAATTTCACCTCCCCGGATCCAGCCCGGATCCAGCCCGGATTCAGCCCCGTCGCAGCGCTCGGACGAGTCCCGCCAGGATGTCCTCGAGGACGGCATGGGACGTGGCGAAGTTCAGCCGCAGAAAGCCGTCGGCGTCCGGGCCGAAGGGACTGCCCCCGTCGAGCAGGACACCGCCCTCCCGCAGCACTCTCTCCACGGGTGGTTCGCCGAGCCCCAGCGGCCGTGCGTCGAACCAGGCCAGATAGGTGGCCTCCGGGAGGTGATGACGCAGCTGGGGGAGTTGGGCGCTCAGCACCTGATGGACCCGTCGGCGATTGCGGTCCAGCACGGTGAGCAGGTTGCGCTGCCAGGCGTCGCCCTCTCGCCACGCGGCCTCGGTGGCGGCGACGCCGAGGGGCGATACGGCGCCGTAGAGGTCGGGTGGTTGTGCGTCGCGCAGCGCGAGCAGCCGGTCCGGGCCGTAGTGGGTGACCGCGCAGCGAATGGCCGCGAGGTTGAACGCCTTGGTGGCGGAGGTGAGGGTGACGGTGCGCCCGGCGGCGTCCGGGGAGAGGCTTGCGAACGGTATGTGGCGATGCGGCTCATGGACCAGTTCGGCGTGGATCTCGTCGCTGATGACCAGCAGATCGTGCCGACGGACGATGGCGGCGATCTCCTCCAGCTCCGCACGGGTCAGCGCGCGGCCCGTCGGGTTGTGCGGGTTGACCAGCACCAGCGCCTTACAGCCCGACTCCGCCACCGCGGTGTCGAGTGCGGCCAGATCCATGCACCAGCCCTCGGCGGAGTCGTGCATCGGGATGGGCACGGCCCGTCGGTTCATCGTCGCCAATGTGGCGAGGAACGGAGGGTAGTTGGGCGTCTGTACGGCCACCGCGTCACCCGCGCTCGTGGCGAGGTGCAGGACGAGTTGCAGACACTGGATCAGATCGGTCTGCTCACGTACGCGGTCCGCGGGCGCCGCCCAGGCGTAGCGGTCCATCATCCGCTGTGCGAACGCGCGCCGGAGCGGACTGCCGTCCGGCCAGTCCGGATAGCCGAGATCGCGGCGGTCCACGGCCTCCCGCAGTGCGGCGACCACCACCGGAGGGGTGGGGAAGTCCATGTCCGCCACCCATGCGGGGAGCACCCGCGGTCCCGGACGGTGCCATTTGACGCTGCGGCGGGCGCGCAGCCAGTCGAGGCCGAGGTCGTCGAAGCCGGGCACCGGCCCGGGCGGGATGACGCTCATGAACGCGCTCCCCGCTTGAGCAGATCACGGGTGATCTGTATGTGGCCGTGGTGCTGGGCGAGCTCTTCGAGTACGTGCAGCTGGACACCGTGCACGCTCAGCGGGCGGTCCGGCCCCTCGAACTCGGCGGGCGGTGTGTTGTGCGGGAGCACCGTCGGCGTCACCGGTTCGAGGTCGGTCGCCAGCCGCTGGAAGAGTGCGTCGACCTTCCGCCGCAGCTCGTGCGCGCTTCCCGTGGCGGTGAACTCCGCGGCGCGGTCACGGTCGACCTCCCGCCCGGCGACGACATGCCCGATCCAGTAGTCGGCGACCCCAACGCAGTGGTACGCGATCGCGTAGGCGGAGTTGGCGCCCGGAAGCGGCGGGCGGACGTTTCCCGCGTCATCGCCCAGGTCTTCCAAGGCGCCGAGCATGCCGTCGAAGGCGCGGCGCAAGAAGTACAGATATTCGCTCTGGTCTCGCAAGGTGGAGTCCTCGTCGATGGGGAGAGGTGGGATCTGCTTTCGTCACCGGCTTATGCGGTGACGGAATTAGGATGGGGTTCCTGAGCGGGCTTGTCAACGCTCCATTTCCTCGTGCGGAGGGTGCGGAGGGGGCGAATCATCACCACATCGACAGGTGTCCTCATCGATGTGGTAGACCATCCGGACCTAGCAACATTGTCTAGAAGTGGAATTTCGGTCGATTGGCATGAGCGCGGGACACGCCCCGGCCCTACTCGAGAAGACGGACGTCACTCCATGACCACCACGCCCTCCACCCCTGCCGGGACGCTGGCCGACCCCGACACCCCGTTCGCGGTGGTCGACGTACACAAGGCGCTGCGGAACATCGACCGACTCGCCGCCAAGGCCGACCACCTCGGCGTCGTTCTGCGGCCGCACGTCAAGACGGCCAAGACCACCGACGGCGGCTACACCGACGTCGGCGCGGATGCCTCCCGCCGGGCCGGAATCGGCATCCCCGCGCAGATCGAGATCGACTGCGACGGCCACCCCAGGGCAAGGGCGGCCGCGGCCGGATCGGCCGCCCCCGTCGACGGGCAACCAAGCGGATCGTGCCATCGTCCTGAACGACGGGTCGCCTCAAGGAAGTCATGCGGTGCGTACGCACGCCGACATCGTCAAACCACTGCCGGAACTGCTCGCGGACCACGCCCGTCGCCTCGAGGACAAGGTCTCTTTCCAGGACCGGCTTCGGGCGCGTGACCCACCGGGAGCTGGAACGGAGGACCGCACGGCTGGCCGGGCACCTGGCCGGACTCGGCCTGACGCGCGGTGACCGGGGGGCCGTACTGCTCGGCAACCGTGTCGAGGCGGTCGAGAGCCTGCTCGCCGTCACCCGGGCGAGCGGCGTGGGCGTGCCTCTGGATCCAGGGAGCCCGGAGGAGGAACTGACCCGCCTACTGGACGACAGCGGGGCACCCCTCCATCACGCGATGAGCCAGGTGGTGTGCTTCCTCGGGGTGACCGCGGTGGGGGCGAGCGCGGTGCTGCATGGAGCTGTCCGGCTTCAAGCGGCCGTCATCCTGGTGGACACCTATCCCCCCGACCACGGCGACCGGGGCCGGACGCTCTCCGCCGGGCGCCGAACCCGCCCCGGACTGGAGCCTGCCGCACGCCGAGGTCATCGTGGACGGGGACCACTTCACCATGCTGGAGGAACACGCCCGTACCATGGCGTATCCGGGACGCCCCAGAGCGATACGCAGATGTGGCGGGAGCCCCCGGTCCCGCGGCGCGGACCGCCGGTCCGGGTCCGGCGCGGGCGGACCGCTGACCCGGCCTCCCCACGCCCACAACTTGGCCGTGCCGGTGGGCACCAGCAGGACCGAGGAGCATCCGGCAGCCGTCAGCAGCCGCGTCGCGGCGTCGGCGAGTTCATCGGCCCCGCCGGCCACTTCAGTGTCGGACCAGGCGATGAGCGCCAGATGGTGCACGGTCAGGTCGTAGGAGAGTCGGCTCATGGCCAAGTCGCGGTCGATCTCCCGGCCCGCGAGGACGTCCCGCACCATCTCCTGCCGGGCCGCCGCGGCGCCGGCGAGCCAGCGGTCACGGGTGACGGCGAACTCCTGTGCCATCAGGGCGCTCAGCGCGGCCATCCCCTCGAACAAGTCCGCGGACATCTGCCGCATACCCTCCGCCTGGCTCTCCGGGGGCAGATGGGCACCGCACCAGTCGAAGAGCCTGCCGAGGAAGTCCGAGTGGAACAGTTGGACGCCCTGGAGCCCCACGTCCACCGATACACCCCTCGGCACGGCTTCCCTGACCAGGGCGGAGATCTCGCTGCGCAGAGCGGCGGGCGGAGTGTGGTCCCCCGACAGGGAGACGACGGCGGACAGAGCCAGGGCCTCGTAGGAACGGCGCGGCCGGAAGTGGACGTACCGGACGTCGGAGAGGCCGTGGACGTTTCGTCTGGCCGCCATGGCCTGGCCGGCCTCGATGGCCCACCCCGCCGCCGCGCGGCCGACCCGGGCGACCACCTCGGCGACCAGCATGGGATCGGACACGGCTGAGCCGACGACCGCCTCGTCCTCGGGCCGGAGCCGTCCCAGCCATGCCCGCTCCGGGGTCCTGATCCCGTCCGTGCTCACCAGGCGCCCCGGCGCATGGGCCGACCGTGACTCATCTGCTGTCCCGTGTTTCCTTGTCGGCGCGTACGCCGTCGCACTCCTGGCCCCTCCACAGTAGTGCTCCACCGCCACCGCCCCGGCCCCCGGTCAACCGGCTTCGGCGCGGTGCCCGCTCATCACCGCCAGGCTTTCGTCGCGGATGGGATGTGAGGTGTCGCGGTCGGGCCGGTAAGGAGCCAGCGTGGGTTCGGGCACGGAAGTGGTGAGTTCCTCGGCGGCGAGGGCGGCGAGGAGCGGGGCGAGGGTGACGCCGCTGTGGGTGGTGATGGTGTAGAGGCCGGGAGCCTGGAGGTGCGGGCCGACCAGGGGAAGGCCGTCCTCGGGAACGGGACGGACACCGATCCGGGTACCCCCCAGGGAGCGGAAGGCGGGCAGGATCGCGGCGCACCGGCTGAGGAGGTCCGCTTCGGGCGGCACATCGGTTGACGCGGTCGGGGCGAGGAGGGCGTCGACCGGCCAGGAGATGGCGCAGACCCGGTTGCCCGGGGCGGGGCGCAGATCGACGCCGGGGGTGGCGACGATGGCGCGCAGCGGCTCGGCGAGCGGGACGGACTCGCCCACCAGACCGGGGATCTGGCGCAGCGGCAGCCGTACCCCGGCCAGTTCGGCGATGCGCCCGGCGTCGGGGCCCGCACAGTTGACGACGTGGTCGGCTTCGAAGCGCCGGCCCCGTGCCTCGGCGCCGCGCACCCGCTCACCGTCCAGCAGCAGGGCGGTGACGGGACTGTCGTAGCGGATGTCGGCGCCCAGGGCCGCGGCCCGGTCCAGGAGGGTGCGCGCGAGGAGGGGGGCGTCGTACCAGGCGGCGTCGTCGTGCACCACGAGTTCGGTGGCGCCGCAGGAGGCGGGGTCGACGGCGGGTGCGAGCGTGCGCAGCTCGCCCGGGTCGGCGATGCGGCAGGGGTGCCCCCAGCCCGCGAGGCGCTCGGCACGGGCGCGGAGGACGCGCTGTTCCTCCTCGGTGTGGCCCCACTGGACGAGCGGCACAAGATGGCGCCAGCCGACGGCCCCTGTGTCCGCGTGGATCTCCTGCTCCAGCTCGCGGTGGAGCGCGGCGCTGCGCCGGTTGAGCAGGAAGTAGGAGTGGGGGGTCTTCAGATGGGTGACGTCGATGGAGAAGGTGGCGCTGGAGGTGCCCGGCGTGCGGCCGCCGGCGTCGAGCACGGTGACGCTGACACCTGCCTCGGCCAGGCGGTGGGCGGTGGCGGCGCCTATCACTCCGGCGCCGATGACGAGGGCACGGGTCATGGAGACTCCTTCGGTGGCGGTCAGAGGACCTTGCTGAGGAAGGCGCGGGTGCGTTCGTGGCGCGGGTCGCTCAGTACCTCGGCGGGCGGGCCGGTCTCGACGACGGCTCCGTCGTCCATGAACACCAGCGAGTCGCCGACCTCGCGGGCGAAGCCCATCTCATGGGTGACGACGACCATGGTCATGCCGTCGTCGGCGAGCGCTCGCATCACCTCCAGCACCTCTCCGACGAGTTCGGGGTCGAGCGCGGAGGTGGGTTCGTCGAAGAGCATCAGTTCGGGCTTCATCGCCAGCGCGCGGGCGATGGCCACCCGCTGCTGCTGGCCGCCGGAGAGCTGGGCGGGGTAGCTGCCCGCCTTGTCGGCGAGGCCGACGCGGTCGAGCAGTTCCGCGCCGCGTTCGCGGGCCTGTCTCTTCGGCACCTTCCTGACCTGGACGGGGGCCTCGATGACGTTTTCCAGCGCGGTCATGTGCGGAAAGAGGTTGAAGCGCTGGAAGACCATGCCGATGCCCCGGCGGCGTCGTGCGACGGCCTTCTCGTGCAGCTCGTGCAGCTTGCCGTCCCGCTCCTCGTAGCCGACGAGCTCGTCGCGGACGTACAGGCGTCCCCGGTCGATGGTCTCCAGATGGTTGACGCAGCGCAGGAAGGTGGACTTGCCGGACCCGGAGGGGCCCACCAGACACATCACCTCCCCGGGGGCGACGGTCAGGTCGATGCCCTTGAGCACGTCGGTGCGGCCGAAGCTCTTGTACACGCTCTCGGCTCTGATCACGGCTGGTGTCAACGTGCGCTCTCCTTACGGTGGTTCCGGGCCGCGCCGCGCAACCGCTGGAGCGGGGTGGGCGGCAGGTGGCGGCTGGTGCCGCGGCCGAAGCGCCGTTCCAGGTAGTACTGGCCGACGCCCAGCACGGAGGTCGCCACGAGGTACCAGAAGCAGGCGACGACCAGCAGCGGAACCTGCTGGAAGTTGCGTGAGTAGATGCCCTGGATGGAGGTCAGCAGCTCGGGCACGGCGATGGCGAAGACCAGCGAGGTGGTCTTCAGCATGGAGATCGCCTGATTGCCGGTGGGCGGGATGATGATGCGCAGTGCCTGCGGTAGCACGATGCGGCGCAGGGTCTGCCCGCGGGACATGCCCAGCGCCTGGGCGGCCTCGTTCTGACCGTCGTCGACGGAGGTGATGCCCGCGCGGACGATCTCGGCCATGTACGCCGCCTCGTGCAGCCCGAGGCCGAGGACGGCGGCGGCGAGCTGGGTGATGAGGTCGTTCGTGTCGGCCTGCACGAACGTCGGCCCCCAGGGGATGCCGAGGCCGATGGTGGGGACGATCGCGGAGAGGAAGTACCAGAAGAGGAGCTGGACCAGCAGCGGGGTGCCGCGGAAGAGCCAGATGTAGCACCAGCTGAGCCGGGAGAGTATCGGGTTGGCGGACATCCGCAGGACGGCGAGGACGACACCGCCGACGATGCCGAGTGCCATGGCGAGGAACGTCAGCAGCAGCGTGGTCCGCAGCCCCTCCATGATCACCGGCGAGAAGAGGAACTCACCGACGGTCCCCCACTGCATACGGGGATTGGTGATCCAGCCCTCCAGGAGGAAGACCAGCAGGAAGGCCACGACGACCGCGGCGACGCGCTGCCCCGGACGGCGCGGCGGGACGGGGCGCGGGGACGCGGCGGCGTCGCCGGAGTCCGTCCGGACGAGGGTCTCGGTCATGCCGTGCCCCCGTTCACCGTGGCGCTCTTCAGGGCTCCGGACCTGATGTTCCACTGCTTGAGGATCTTCGCGTAGGTGCCGTTGTCGATGAGTTTCTGTAGGGCACCGCGGACAGCCCGTACCAAGGTCGGCTCCTCCTTGTTGATCAGGATTCCGTAGGGCAGGAAGCGGTACGGCTCACCGGCCGTGCGGAACCTGCCGTGCGACATCTCCGCCTGGTAGACGACGGTGGGGGTGCCGCCGACGAACGCGTCGGCGCGGCCCGTGGACAGCGCCTGGAAGCAGCCGACGGAGTCGGGGAAGACCAGTTTCTCCAGCTCCGGCTTGCCGTTTGCCGCGCACTTCTCGGCCTGCGCCGCCACATCGTCCACCTGCGAGGTGCCCTGCTCGACGGCCACCTGGCTGCCGCACAGGCTGGTGAGGGAGTGGATGTTCCCGGCGGCCTTCCCGGAGGCGAGGATCGAGCTGCTGGTCTTCATGTAATCGACGAACGTGACCTGCGACTGACGCTCCTTCTTGTCGAGCATGGCCTGGATCGCCACGTCGTAGCGGCGGGACCGGACACCGCCGATGATGCTGTCGAAGTTCGTCTGCACCAGGCGCACACGGACGCCGAGGATTTGGCCGACCGCGTGAATGAGGTCGGGTTCGGCGCCGATGACGGTCTTGTTGTCGATGTCCAGGAGGGACAGCGGCGGGTAGTCGTTGCCGACCGCCGAAGTGATGGACCCTTTGTCGCGAATGTCCCGGGGGAGCAGGGCGTGGAGTGCGGGGTCGACGCGCTGCTCGGGCACCTTGGACTGGTTGACGGTCGTGGTGCCGCCACAGGCCGTCACGGTCGGCGTGAGCAGCGTCGCGAGCGCGAGGGGAAGTGCGGTGGCGCGGGCTCGCGCATGCCTTCCGGGCACGGTGCCTCCCTTCTGAGCCGCTGGTCAGAGGACCGGCGCGGGGCTGGTGAACGCCCAATCTGCGGGATGGCGGCGGCCCGGGCAAGAACAGGGAGAGTGAACGTTTCCACGCGGAGTGTTAAGTTCATTTGATGCTGACTCCGCCGCAGCTTCAGGCGATATGCGAGGTGGTCGCCGCGGGCTCGTTCCGTACCGCCGCGAAGCGCCTCGGCTACACCCCCTCCGCCGTCTCCCAGCAGATCTCCACCGTCGAACGCACCCTGGGCGTCCCGCTCTTCGAGCGCTCACCGCGCAGCGTGCGCCCCACCGCGGCCGGGCTCCAGCTCGCCCTCCGCGCGGGACGGCTGCTGGCCGACCTGTCTGCGACGGAGAACGAGATGCGCGCCTACGCCGCGGCCGAGCGGGGGCGACTGCGGCTGGGCAGCTTCTGGTCCGCGGGGTTCCGGCTGGTGCCGACGGTGCTGACGGGGTTCCTCCGCGATCGGCCCGAGGTCGACGTCCGCTACGAGGAAGGCGACCCGCAGGTCACCGTGGACGCGGTGCTGGAGGGGCGGCTGGATCTCGCCGTGATCTTCGAGTACGGCGTGGTACCGCACAGCTGGCCCGAGGGCCTGGAACACACGCTGGTACGGGAGGAGCCGCTCTACCTCCTCCTCCCCGCGGCACACCCCCTCGCCGGACGGCCGCGCATCCGCCTCGCCGACCTGCGGGACGAGCGCTGGATCAGCTACCACGAGGACACCGACGCCGCTCGATGCCTGCGCCACATCTGTGCGGCCGGCGGTTTCCTGCCCGAGGTGCTCTTCCGTACGAACGACTACAACCTGCCCTACGAACTGGTCCGGCAGGGCCTGGGGGTGGCGATCGCACCGGAACTCGCCGTCGTGGACACCTCCACCTCACCCGACGCGTCCGGCACCCGTCTCGTCCGGCTCACCGACCCCACCCACACCCGTCGGATCTACGCCACCCGGCGCACCACCGACCCCAACCCGTTCCTTCCCCTGGCCATCGCCCTCCTGCACACCGCCGCGGCCGCCCTGCCCGAGCGGGGCGAGGGCGACTGCCCCGTGGTCACCGGCTGAACAGCGGGCGCGGCGGTGCCCGGCGATTTCCCGCTCTCGCTCGGCGCGTACCCCGCGGAGTCAGCGGCCGGGTTCGTAGGTGAGTTGCTTGACCTCGCGCAGGGTGAGGGCGGTCTCGATGGAGTGGACTCCGTCGAGGGCTCCGATCTTGTCGCTCAGATAGGTGTACAGGCCGCCGACGTCGGCATGGAGCGTGGCGGCGACGATGTTGGCCTGGCCGGTGGTGGCCGCTGCGAAGCGCACTTCGGGATGGGTCGCCAGGGCGTGGCCGATGTCGGCGAGGGCGGCCGGGGCGACCGTGAGCCAGAGCATGGCCACGACGTCGTTGCCCAGGTGCTCGTGGTCGAACTGCACGTCCAGGTAGAGGACTCCGGTGGAGCGCAGGCGGTCCAGGCGCCGTTTGACCGCGGATTCCGGCAGGCCGGTGCTCGCCTGGAGTTCGGTGAGCGGGGCACGCCCGTCCCGGCTGAGGATGGCGAGCAGCGCTTCGTCGGCGTCCTCCAGGACGAGGGGGGTGGTGGCCGGTTCGGTGGGTGGCGGGCTGAGGGCTGCCTGTTCGTCGGGGCTGAGGGCGTTGATCTTGCTGAGCCAGCCGACGGGGCCTCCGTAGAAGTGGTGCAGCAGGCAGTGGGCGCTGACCGAGGTGACGCGGGGGGTGCGTTGGAGGCGGGCGAGGAGGAGTTCGTCCCTGGCCTGCCGGGTGCGTGGCTTCATCGCGCACATCACCTCCGTGCCGCCCGAGATCACGCTGACGTAGGAGGTGTCCGGGCGCCGGGCGAGGGCGCCCGCCAGCTGCTCGGCGGCGTCCGGCGTGCAGCGCAGGCGGAGGAGCCAGGTGCTGCGGCCGAGCCGGCTTTCGTCGGTGATGCCGAGCACGCGCAGCTGCACGGTGGTGCGCAGCCGACGGAAGCGGCGGGCGACGGTCTGGTCGGAGACCCCCAGGGCGTGGGCGATCCGGTTGAACGGCGCCCGACCGTCGAGCTGTAGTGCCTGGAGCAGCTTCAGGTCGAGTGGATCGGGCGCTTGGGACTGCACTGGTCTCTCCTGCTGTTCGGGGCGGACCGGACGTCGACCGGGGGCGCTCCCGTCCCACGGGTGTCGCCCCGTGCCGCCCCCGGCCGTCGCATGCCCTGGTGTGACCGTATCCGGTACGTGTGTGAGCCGTCGGTCGGGCCCGCCGCTTCAGCTGTCCGGGTGAGCCAGCTCCAGGTGGACGTTGTCCAGGCCCTGGCCGTGCAGGGTGACCGTGGTGGCCACGGGCGGGTATCCGGCGGTGATCAGCGAGTAGCTGCCCGCGTCCAGGTCGGTGAAGGAGTAGGCGCCGTCGGAGCCGGTGGTCGTGGTGCCCACCACGTTTCCGGCCGCGTCCACCAGCGTCACCCGCGCGTCGGTGAGGGCCCGGCGGCCGGATCCCGCTCGCACGACGCCCCGCAGCCGCGCGCCCGACCGCAGTGGCACCTCCAGCGTGGTGGCTTCGGAGCCGGACAGCTGAACCGGGAGGGCGACGGGCCGGAACCCGGGAGCGTTCACCGTGAGGGTGTGGTCGCCGGCCGGCAGCTCACCGAAGCCGAACCCGCCGGAGGCGTCGGTCATGCCGCTGGCCAGTACGTCGCCGCGAACGTCCGTGACCATGACCATGGCGTCCTCCACAGCCACCCCGTCACCGGCCGAGACCACGTTGCCGGCGAGCCTGCCGCCCCCGGACAGAACCACGTCGTGGGGGAGCGGCTCCTCGTGCAGCACAACCGTGGTCGCCTGGGGCTGGTGGCCATCCGCCGCGGCGATCAGCACATACGACCCCGCTGCCGGGGCGGTCAGCTCGTAGCGGCCCGCGCTGTGGGCCACCGCCCGGCCGACCTGTCGCCCGGTCAGCGAGATCAGCGTGAGCGTGGCGCCCGCCATCCCATTGCCGGCGGCGTCACGGACCCGGCCGGTCAGAAGTGGTCCGGGGCGGGTCCCGGTCGGGACGTCGGCCCCGTCGCTCACGGAGCCGGGGCCGCCCGGCTGCCGAAGTGAGGCCCGCGCCGGACCGTGCGCGGCAGCCGCGCCGACCAGCACCGGCTCCGGCTCCACCACGGGCGACGGCTTCGCCTCCTCGGGTGGTGCCGGGACCGAGGCCCGCGGGGTGCGCAGCAGCACCGCGCCGACGACGGCGGCGAGCAGCGCGAGGGCCGCGGCCACCATCAGGCACAGGTGAAGGCCGTCGAGGAAGGCCGCGGACAGGGCGCCCAGGGCGCGGCCGGTGTCAGCTCCCAGGTCCATCCGGGCCACTGTCCCCAGCCCGCCGGCTTCCACGGCCGCGGTGATTCGCTGCGCGGTCGCGCCGTCGACCCCGGCGGTCCGAAGGTGGCTGGGGAGGGCGTCGGCGGTCCTGGTGGTCAGCAGCACGCCTAGAACGGCCGGGCCGAGTGCGCCGCCGACCTGCCGGAAGGCGTTGTTGCCCGCCGCCGCCATACCGGCCAGGTGGTGCGGTACGGAGGCGACGGCGGTGGCGGTCATGGGTGTGACGACCAACCCCAGGCCGAGGCCCAGAAGAGCCAGTCGCCAGGCCAGCGCGCCGAACGGCGTATGCGCGTCGAGCGCGGTCAGGGACACCAGGGCGCCCGCGGTGAGCAGCAGGCCGGTGGTGATCAGGACGCGTGCCGAGACCCGGCGCAGCAACGGCCCGACCACCACCCCGACGAGCAGACACACTGCCGACACCGCCAGCATCCGGTAGCCCGCGTCGAGGGTGTCGAGCCGCTGCACCATGCCGAAGTAGAGGCTGAGGACGAAGAAGAAGCCGATCAGCCCCAGGAAGCTGATCATCGCGATCAGCGTCGTCGCGCTGAACGCCGGGCTGCGAAAGAGCGCCAGGTCCAGCATCGGGCTGGCACTGCGCCGTTCGGCCAGGATGAAGGCGAGGGCGCCGACGGCCGCGAGCGCCAGCGCGACGATCACCCGGGGCTCGGAGAAGGAGTCGGCGCCGCCCTCGATCACGCCGTAGACGAGCGAGGTGATCGCCAACGCGGCGGTGATCTGGCCGGGCCAGTCCAGCCGGCGGGAGCCGGGCGCCCGGGAGTCGGCCACCAGCGGCGCCGCGATCACCATGGTGAGGACGGCCACGGGTATGGTCGGCAGGTAGATCCAGCGCCAGGCGGCGTGGTCGAGGATGACCCCCGCCATCAGGGGGCCGATGGCCAGTGCCGTCATGAGGGCCGCCGCCCACAGCCCGACGAACTTCGCGCGCCGGTGCGGATCGGGCACCGCGTGGCTGATCAGCGCCAGCGTGGTGGGCAGCAGCGCGGCCGCGCCCAGCCCGGCCAGAGCCTGTCCGGCCCACAGCACCTGGATCGACTGCGCGCTCAGGGCGACGGCGGCTCCGATGACGGCGAACGACAAGCCCGCCTGGAAGACCTTCTTACGGCCGTGTACGTCTCCGAAGACACCGGCGCTCAGGATGAGGGCCGCCATGGGCAGGACGAACGCATCGGTGATCCACGACAGTTGAGATGTCGACGCGTGCAGGGCCCGTTGGATGGCGGGAAGACTCACCGAGACGCTGGTGACCGGCAGATAGGCGACGAACACCCCGACGCAGGCCATGACGAGCGTGGCTTTCGGACTCTGCCGTGCCCCGGTCGCAGTTGCTCCGACGTTCACAAATCCTCCCGATTCAGTGCGGCGGGTCGCCGACACGGCGATCACTTTCCAGCCAGTCCCGTCCAGGAGCCAGCCAGAGCCCGCGGAGCTCGGAGAACCGACATCGAGGCGACCGTTTCGAAGGTTTTCCGACACCCGCCCGGTGCGCCCGGCCCGCCGTGGCGTCGACCACGGTGTGGACTCGGTGCTGTGGCGGCGGTCGCCACCATGAAGCCCGGTATCAACCCCGCCTACCGGCCCGTCGTCTTCCGCGACCCGTCGCGCGCAGATCTACGCGACGTGGCACTCGTCCTGCACACGGCCGGGGGAGTAGCCCGATCGGCGGATCGCTACTTTGCCTCTTCAGAGGAAAACGCGGGCAATATCAAGCCACTTCTGCGCATCCTCGCCGATCGCCGTGAGGTCAGTTTGGGTCGGCGAGCGCGGGATCGGCGCGCAGCGCGGCCCATCGCGCGGCCGCACGGACGGCGGCCGGTGTCTGCCCCTCCAGGGCGATCACCCTCCACGAGCGGGAATCCAGCGGCTCCTAGCTGACCCACGGCGACATCGCCGGCGCCGTGTGACCGGCTGGCCTCACCGCGCCGCGCGTCGACGCGCCACGCCACGGCCCGGTCGGCGTCCCGCCGACCCGCACGGCTCAGGCCCGGTCGGGCCGCTTGACGGTACGCATCACGGACGGCGCCGACGGGGGGTCATCCGCGGCCCGGACAGACCCCCTGCCGCACGTGGTGTCCGTGCCGCTGCGCGGGGCCCAACGGCTGATCACCGTCACGGCTCGTTCGATCTGATCGTCGGTGAGGTCGCCGCGTGCGGTGAGTCGTAGCCGGGAGTGGCGGTCGGGAGTGGAGGGCGGCCGGAAGCAGCCCACCGCCACACCTGCTTCCCGGCACGCCTGAGCCCATGTCACGGCGGCTTCCGGCGAGGGCGCTCGGACGGACACCACCGCGGCGTCCGGCACGCTCGCTTCCAGCCCGGCGGCCGCCAGGCCGGTCGACAGCCGCCGGGCCACCTCCCGGGCTCGTGCGGCGCGCTCCGGCTCCTCGCGCAGCAGCCGCAGCGCGCCCAGGGCCGCGCCCACGCTCGCCGGGGCGAGCCCGGTGTCGAAGATGAAGGTGCGGGCCGTCTCCGTGAGGTGCCGGATGACCCTGCGGGGGCCCAGTACCGCCCCACCCTGGGATCCCAGCGACTTCGACAGTGTGACGGTGGCCACCACGTCCGGAGAGCCGGCCAGTTCGGCGGCGGACAGCGCGCCGCTGCCCCCGTCGCCGACAACCCCGAGGCTGTGCGCGTCGTCCACCAGCAGCGCGGCGCCCCGCGCACGGCATGCCCGCGCCAGCTCCGTCAGTGGCGCCGCGTCGCCGTCCACCGAGAAGACCGAGTCGGTCACCACCAGGGCACGACCCCCGCCGTGCTCGGTGAGCGCGGTACGCACCGCGCCCGGCTCGCGGTGCGGCACCTGTGCGACCTTCGCCCGGGAGAGTCGGCAGCCGTCGACCAGGGAGGCGTGGTTGTAGGCGTCGAAGACGATGAGTGTGCCCGGCCCCGTCAGAGCCGTGAGGGCGGCCAGGTTGGCCGCGTATCCGGAGGAGAAGACCAGCGCGGCCTCGAAGCCGCAGAAGTCCGCGAGTTCCTCCTCGAGTTCCTGGTGCAGCTGAGTGGTGCCCGTGACCAGGCGCGAACCGGTGGCACCGCCACCCCAGCGCGCCACCGCCTCCGTGGCCGCCCGCACCACCCGCGGATGGCGGACCAGGCCCAGGTAGTCGTTGCCCGCCAGATCCAGTACCGGATCGTCGGCCGGCCGCGGGCGCAGGTCACGGGTCAGCCCGGCGCGGCGGCGCAACTCGGCGCGCCGGTCGATCCAGTCGAAGACCGCCGCCGGGGCGGGGGCGGCGTGTTCTGGGCGGGCACGGTGCGGATCGTCGTCCCGGCTCGCGGAGGGCGCGGTGGCATCCGGTGCGGAAAGCGACCGATCGCCCGGGGCCGGGGCGGGGGTGGTCGGCTGGACGGGGTGCTGGGCCATGATCGGTACTCTGACACGCGCCCGGTGACCGGACGGCGGGTGGGGAGGCTTCCGGCGCGGTCGACCGGGGTGGCCACCGGGTGTCCGGGTGATACCGCGCACAAGGGCGGCGGTGCCGGGGCGGCCACGTGTTAGCGTCCATCCGTGCGCATACCGGCCCTGGACACCTCCCCACCTGGTACGGAGGTCCGCGACGGCGGAGCCGACAGCGGGGTGGCGGGGCCCCTGCCTCCCGGCGCGGGCGGGCCGCTGGACGCTCTGGACCTGTTCGGAGACGGCTTCGTCCGCGACCCCCACCCCTGGCTGGACCTGCTGCGGTCCCGGGCGCCCGTGCACCATGACGCGGGCACCGGTCTGTGGCTGGTCAGCCGCCACCAGGACATCCGCCGGGTGCTGCTCGACCCCGCCACCTTCCGACCGGACAACGCCCAGCACGCCGTCACCCCGCTGCCCGTGGCCGTGCTGCGGGTGCTGGCCCGGGCCGGCTTCCAGCTCCCGCCCGCGCTCGCCAACAACGGCACCGACAGCCACCCCGGCCTGCGCCGGGTGGTCACCCGGTTCTTCAACGCACGGCGCGTCGCGGCCGCCGTACCGGTGATCGAGCGCCTGGCCGGGGAACTGCTCGAGCCGTCGCGGGCGCGGATCGACGCCGACGGCGAAGACGACCTGTTCACCTCCTTCGCGCAAGTGCTTCCCTGCCGGGTGCTGATGGAGTTGCTGGACATCCGCGACGTCGACCCGGCCACGCTGATCCGCTGGAGCGACGCCTCACTGGAGCTGTTCTGGGGCAGGCCCGCACTGGACCGACAGCTGGACCTGGCGGAACAGGCCGGTGAGTTCCACCAATGGCTGACCTCGACCGTGCGCACGGGCCAGGCCACCGCCGACTCCTTCCTCGGAGCGCTCGCCCGGCACCGTCTGCCCGACGGAACTCCGCTGGATCCCCAGACCGCGGTCGCCGCCTGCTTCTTCGTCTTCATCGCCGGTCAGTCGACCACCGGACAGCTCATCGCCACCGTGCTGCGCCGTGCGCTCATCGAGCCCGGATTGTGGCCGCGCGTGGCACGGGAGAAGGAAGCGGCCGGCGCCTGGGTGGAGGAGGTGCTGCGGCGCGAGCCGCCGGTGACCACCTGGCGCCGGGTCGTAGCGCGACCGGTCGAACTCGGCGGGGTAAAGCTGCCCACGGAAGCACGGCTGTTGTTGATGCTCATGGGCAGCGGCTCGGACCCGGAGGTCTTCACCGACCCGGAACGGATGTGTCCACACCGGGCCAACATCCGCCACCACCTGGCCTTCGGCACCGGTCGTCACCGCTGCCCAGGCGCGTCGTTGGCGCGAACGGAGGCCGCGGTGGCCCTGCGGGCAGCGGCTCGCAGCCTGCCGAAGGCACGCCTCGTGGAGGGCGCGGAGGGCGCGCCGATGCTCGGACTGCTGTCATTCCGGGCGCCTCTGCGCGTGGCCGTAGCCGACGGATGAGGAGGGGCGCCGCATTCGCACGCGCCTCGGGGCCCGGCATGGAGTCGGCCTGAGACGTAGAAGGACAGCGCGTCCGGTCGGTGTCAGCCGCGCGGCCCCAGGACATCCGGGCCGGCGTAGCGGGCCTGGGGGCCCAGCTCTTCCTCGATGCGGACGAGCTGGTTGTACTTGGCGGTGCGGTCGGCGCGGGAGAGCGAGCCCGTCTTGATCTGGCCGCAGCCGGTGGCGACCGCGAGGTCGGCGATCGTGGTGTCCTCGGTCTCGCCGGAGCGGTGGGACAGGACGACGGTGTATCCGGCGCGGTGGGCGGTGGCCACGGTGGCCAGGGTCTCGGTGAGGGTGCCGATCTGATTGACCTTGACCAGGACCGAGTTGGCGATGCCGTCCCGGATACCGGCGCGCAGCAGGCTCTCGTTGGTGCAGAAGACATCGTCGCCGGTGAGCTGGCAGCGGTCGCCCAGCCGGGCGGTCAGGGCCCGCCAGCCGTCGTGGTCGTCCTCGGCCATCGGGTCCTCGATCGAGGCGATGGGGTAGCGGTCGACGAGGGCGGCGAGGTAGTCGGCGTGTTCGGCGGGCGTACGGCGGATGCCCTCCCCGGTGTAGTCGTAGACGCCGTCCCGGAAGAACTCCGAGGTGGCCGGGTCCATGACGAGGGTGATGTCGGTGCCCGGCTTGTAGCCGGACTGTTCGATGGCGCGTACGACGCAGTCGAGGGCTTCCTCGGCGGTGCGCAGTTGGGGCGCGAAGCCCCCTTCGTCACCGACGTTCACACTGTGTCCGGCGGCGAGCAGCTGGGCGCGCAGGGTGTGGAAGACCTCCGAGCCCATGCGGACGGCCTCGGCGAAGGTGCCGGCGCCAATCGGGGCGATCATGAACTCCTGGAAGTCGAGCGGGTTGTGGGCATGGGCGCCGCCATTGATGATGTTCATCATCGGCACCGGCATCAGGCGGGCGTCGACTCCGCCGACGTAGCGGTACAGCGGCAGCCGGTGGGCGGAGGCCGCGGCCTTGGCGGTGGCCAGGGAGACCCCGAGCAGGGCGTTGGCGCCAAACCGTGACTTGGTGGCTGTCCCGTCCAGCTCGATCATGGTGTGGTCGACCGTCGACTGGTCCTCGGCATGGAGTCCGGTCACGGCGTCCGCGATGCTCTCGTTCACGGCGTCCACGGCCCGACGTACTCCCTTGCCGTGGAAGCGCGCGGGGTCGCCGTCGCGCAGCTCCACCGCCTCCCGGGCGCCGGTGGAGGCGCCCGACGGGACGGCGGCGCGGCCGAGTGAGCCGTCCTTGAGCTCGACGTCCACCTCGACGGTCGGATTGCCCCGGCTGTCGATGATCTCCCGTGCGACGACCCGGCTGATAGCGGTCACGGTGTGGCTCCTCACGTTGGGCCCGCACGGCGGCGAGCTGTAAGTTCCATCGTGAAACAAAGTGAGTTTCGAAAGGAAACCTACTATGGGCGCATGAGGATGCACAACGCCGATGAGACGTGCGGTATCGCCCAGGCCGCCCTGGTGCTGGGCGACTGGTGGAACGTGCTGGTGCTACGAGAAGTCGCCCGCGGACACGTCCGCTTCGACGCGCTGGCCACCGAGATCGGCCTGTCCAGGAAGGTGCTCACCGAGCGGCTCGGGCGGCTGGTCGCCCAGGGGGTCCTGCGCCGCAGCCTCTATCAGCGGCGTCCGGTGCGCTACGCGTACCTGCTCACCGACGCCGGGGCCGCACTCCTGCCCGTGCTCGTCGCCATGCAGGACTGGGGCGACCGGTGGGCGCTCGGCGACGGAAACGTCACCGCGACGGCCGAAGTGGACGGGGCCGAGCACACCAGGGTGCACGCCCTGGCGGGCACCCGCCTGCCCGAGGGGCTCGAACTGCCCGGCACCGAGGGCACCGACCTGCCCCTCGTCTCGCCGGACGCCGCGGCGACCGTGCTGTTCACCTATCCCGGTACGGGAGTCGAGTGGGGCGCGATCCCCGGAGCCGCGGGCTGCACGCTGGAGAACCGGCTGTTCAGGGACGCCTGGCCGGACTTCGTGCGCGCGGGCGTGGACGTGCGCGGCATCAGCACCCAACTCGTTCATGAGCAGGACGAGTTCGCCCGCACCGAGGCGGTCCCGTATCCCCTGCTGTCCGACGCCCGCCACCAACTGGCCGCGGCCCTGCGGTTGCCGACCTTCCGCGGCGCGGGCCGACTGCGGCACAAGCGCCTGATCGTCGTCGTCGACGCCCAGCGGACCGTGCGCCACACGCTGTTCCCGGTCTCCGACATTCCGCACGCGGTCGACGAGAGCCTGAGACTGGCCGCGGAGTGCGCCCGGGGGAACCGTTAGGTGGTTGACGCGGCACCCGGAGACCGAGGGGCTGTTCGGCGATGAGCCGCTCGGCACGATGAAGCTCCGCCCGGCGGCTCCGGGAGCTGAGCGAGGAACTGATCAGGGCATGAGCCGCGGTGGTCCGTGGTGTGGCGCGTCAGGTCACCAGACCCTGGCGGTAGGCGTAGACGACCGCCTGCACACGGTCGCGGAGCCCGAGTTTGGTGAGGATGCGTGACACGAAGGTCTTGACGGTCTCCTGGCTGATCACCAGCGTCGCGGCGATCTCGCTGTTGGACAGGCCGTTCGCGATGAGGCGGAGCACCTCCAGTTCGCGGGGGGTCAGCGGGATGTCGTCCGGGGCGCCGTCGGGAGGCCGGATCCGGGCGGCGTACCTGCCCACGAGCTGGCGGGTCACCTCGGGGTCCAGCAGGGCCGCGCCGGTGGACACGGTCCGGATCCCGTGCAGCAGTTGGGACGGCGGCGCGTCCTTGAGCAGGAACCCGCTCGCTCCCGCGCGCAGTGCCTCGTAGACGTAGGTGTCCAGGTTGAACGTGGTCACCACGAGCACCTTGACGGGGCGCCGCACCCCCGCACCGGCCAGCAGGCGGGTGGCCTCGATGCCGTCGAGCACCGGCATGCGGACGTCCATCACCACGACGTCCGGGTGCAGCCGGCCGGCGAGGTCGACCGCGGTCTGCCCGTCTTCGCACTCACCCACCACCTCGAGGTCGGGCTGGGCGTCGATGATCGTCACCAGTCCGGTGCGGACCAGCACCTGGTCGTCGCAGACCAGGACCCGGATCGGCTCGGTCATGACGGGCTCCCCGCGGGTATCCGCGCCCGGACGACGAAGCCACCGCTGGTCCGGGCGCCCGCGCTGAAGTCGCCGCCGAGCACGTCGACCCGTTCACGCAGACCCGCCAGCCCCCGCCCGCTCCCACCGGGCGAGGCGGGGGCCCGCGAGCCGGAGCCGTCCGTGCTGACTTCCACGGTGATGTCCCTTTCCCCGTGGTGCACTTGGACCGAAGTGCGGCTGCCGTGGGCGTACTTGAGGGCGTTGGTCAGCGCCTCCTGTACGACCCGGTAGGCCACCAGGTCGGCGCTGCCGGTCGACTCCGCCGGTGTGCCCTCCTCGGTGAACTCCACCGGCTGCCCGGACCGGCGGGTCTGCTCCACGAGCGTGCGCAGTCTGCCGACGGCCGGTGTCGTGGCCTCGGTGCCGTGGTCGGGGTTGATCAGGTCGAGCAGGTGCCGCAGATCGGTGGTGGCACGCCTGCCGGTCTCGGTGACCGCGGTCAGGGCCTGGTCGAGTCGCTCGGGCGCGGCGGTCAGATAGCGTGCCGCCTCGGCCTGTACGACCATCGCCGTCACATGGTGGGTCACCACGTCATGGAGCTCACGGGCGATGCGCGCGCGTTCCGCGGCGCGGGTCTCCTCGGCGACGAGGCGGCGGCGGTCGGCCTCCACGGCCCGGGTGGAACGCAACCACGACCCCATGCCCCAGGGGAGGACCAGCGCCAGGTAGTACAGCACGAACTCGCTCGGACTCTCGGCGCCCGAACCGAGCCGGTAGAGCACGACCGCCAGCGGCAGGTACATCACGGAGAACACGAGCGCGGTGGTGCGCCGGTGCCGCTCCAGATGGGACCCCACGCTCAGCAGCGCGACGGGCACCGCGGTGCCCGCGAACGAGTGGTAGCCGCGGAGCTGGTCGACAGCGAAGCCGAGCGAGACCAGGGCGAGACAGACCACCGGCCACCGCCGCCGCACTGCGAGCGGGAGGCTCTGGAGGGCCACTGCCACGATGGCCAGCGCGTCGAAGGGGCGGCCCGGCAGGCCGCCCAGCTGTGTCCCGTGGTTCTGGAACGACGGGATGAGCGCCCCGGTGAGGATCACCAGCCCGAGCGGGAGATCCCGGACCGTGACATCGAGCCGGTGCCACATCTCCGGGACACGCCGAGCGTTGATCACGGGGCGAGTCTAGCGGTGGTGCCGGGCCGGACGGCGCACCGGAGACAGGCCCCATGGGCCGGTCCGGCACCGGCCCACCAAGGGCTCCGAAAGGTCTCCCCGTCGGTGCGGTTCGGAAGCGGGGCGGGACTCGTGGATCAGGCTTCGGGGAAGAGCCGGCGATGGAAGAACGTCTCGCGGAAACCGTCCCCATGGTGGGTCGAGCTCCAGCTCAACGGCACCGCTGGAGCGCTGTCCCGGTGCAACTCGCCGACGAGCGCGTAGTCGGGGTGTACGCCGTCGTCGCTGATCGTCGTGGTGAACTCGAAGACGAACCGGTCGCCCGGCCGCACCGGCAGGCCCTCCTCCGACAGCGCCGCATAGACGGGGGTCCAATTGCTCCATTCGGACAGCGAGTCGATGGGCGCGCCCCCCTCGGCCACCCACAGACGCATGCCCAGCGCCAGCCCGGAGAAGCGGCCGGGCCGGGTGAACGTCAGCTCGGCACGGTCGACGCCCTCCGGACGCAGGTCGCCGTTGAACTCCAGCGGCTCCACCTCGACGGGGCCGGACAGATAGGACCGCTCCCGCACCTCCGGCACGTCCTGCAACCCCCCGAGGCAGACCCGAAGGTCGAAGGGGCGGCCCACCGCGGCGAAAATCCCTTCCACGAAGCCGAAGGCGACGGACGGGAAACCGGGCAGTTCGCCCCCCGTCGCACCGCGCAGGTCCAGGGCGACGGCCGTGGTGGCGCTGCGGTGCGGGATGAACACCCCGCCGGGCTTCACCAGCCGTTCCCGCGCGTCCCGCAGCACCGGCCCCGCGCCCTCGGAGCCGCCCAGCGTGCCGATGATCTCGGAGACGCACATATCGACGGGCCCGGGGAGTTCGATCTCGGTGGACAGCCCCTCGACCACGGTGATCCGATCGGCGAAACCCGCCTCCTCGATGGTCTTCCGGGCGATCCGCGCCGACTTGGGGATGACCTCCACCGCCCACACGTGCCGCGCCCCGGCGCGGGCGGCGGCCAGCGCCCACACCGCGTCCTGGCCCGTGCCGATGTCGAGCACGGTCCGGCCGGGGGCGTAGCGCCGGACGGCCTCGGCGTAGGCGCTCGTCCGGCGCTCATCCTTGATCATCACGTCGTACACGAAGTCGTCGTAGACCGGGTACTCACCGATCGAAGGGAACAGCCATATCGGTGGATTCGACCCGTCGACGCAGGCTCGCACCGGCACCTTATGACCGGGAGCGGCTAACTCCGCCACGTAGGAACGTTGCATCCTCAGTCCTTAGCCAGATCCGCGGCCGGAGCGCCGCGGCTGCCCGCAACGTTAGGTTTCCGGCGGCCCGGGATCGTCACCCCATGGAGGACACCTCGCGTAGCTCGCCCGGGGGACGGACCTGGCCACGGCTGCCCGGCGCGCGGTCGTCGGCGCGGACGAAAACGGGCTTGAGGGGCGTCGGGGATGTGGCCCCGGACGTTGTCGCGCGCCCACGCGCAGTGTGACGCCGGTGAGGTACATGTCGAGCAGGGGCAGCTCACCGGGGCGGAAGTGGTTGCCCGCCGACTCGCAAATGCCCTCCGACGCAAGGGACTTGACGGCCAGGGCGAGCTGGGCGACGCGGCCGGTGGCCTCCACGGCGATGTCGAAGCCGTGGCGGACGGGCTCGAGTGTCAGATGAGGGGCCACCAGACGCCAGGACAGCGACCAGTCGTCGACAGCGACTTCCGGGCCGGCTGCCCCGGCCTGGCCGTCTCCGTGGAGGAGCCACCGGCCGACGAGGTCCCGCCGGCCCTGGTCGCCGCCGCCGAGGCCTTCGAGGACTGGGAGCGGCTGCTGACCGAGGCGCTGACGGCGCATGGAGCCGATCCCGACCGGGCGCCCGGACTGGCGGCGCTCATCGTGGCGTCCGTCGAGGGCGCCATCGCCATGTGCCGCGCCAAGGGCGGCATGGAGCCCCTCGATCAGGTCGCGCGACAACTCGAAACACTCATCGCCGACGCACTCGACGCGTAGTCCCGGCCCCGGCCGTGTTCACACCTCGGGGTCGATCTTCGAGGAGAGGAAGAACAGACCGAAGGCGATCACCAGGAACAACGCCGCCAACTCGCTGTCCCGCAGATACAGAACGACGGTCACGACGAGGGAGACGAGCCCGAGCAGGCCGGTGGTACAGCCGAGGATCCGCCGGGGGCGGGCGGACGGCCCGGAGAGGTGGTCGAGGTCCGGGTCCTTGGCGTTCCGCCAATGCGGAAACGGCCCCGGCCGGTAGTGCCAGCCGTCCTCCCGCAGACTCTGAACCGCCGGGTGGCCGCGGGCGTGGCGCGGCGGGCGGGGCGCGAGGCGGCGCCAGGGCAGCCACGCCTGGCGGGTGGCGATCCACACCAGCGCGGGAAGGCACGCCACCACGGCCCAGATGACCGAGTGGACCTTTCCGGACGGTGTGCTCGGCAGGATCCCGAGGAGCGTGTCCAACTCACCGCTGGCGGCGTAGGCGATCGGCGCGGCGATGGAAACCGCCAGCATCGAGTGCGCGATCGTATGGCCGCCATGGCACCGCTCGCACCGTGGCACCCGGACGCTGATGCTCCGCCACTTGGTGCGGACGCCCAGATACCAGGTCAGGCCGGACTCGACGTCCCGGTGCAACCCGACGACGCGATCGTGCCGGGTGGCGGTGGTTTCGCCGGCGCAGAACCAGCACCGTCGTGGTGGCGTCATGAGCGTCTCCTGGATCCGACATGCGTTCGGTTCGGCGGCACATGAACCTACCGCGGCCGCGGCATACACCACCCCTGATCAGCCGAGCCGCTTCTCGATCTTCGAGAGCTGGAGTGCGGGCCACTTCTCCACCATCGCGTCCTCGTCCGCTTCGCTCACCTGGTCGCTCCCGTCCCAGACGATGGCCTCCACGACGACCGTCTCGACGCGGATCGCCAGGACCGTGACGCCCGGCGCCTCGAAGGACAGGGCCGCGTCCCCCAGATCGGACGAGCGCTCCTTGGCGCCCCGGACCTTGTGGATCTCTTGGCGGTTGTCGGCCACCAGTCCGTCCCAGGCCGCCTCCGCGGCGTCCGGGTCGTCGTAGGCGAGGACATCGGACTTGACCCGGAAGAACACGTTCTCCGACCGCTCGAGCACGACCATCCCCGCCCCACGCAGATGGCGGCACGCCCAGCCGTCGCCCTCCTTGCGCCATTTCCGGCACTGCTCGTCCAGGTCGCCTCCGGTGAGCACGGATCTCCCCGCCTTGTTGCCGGACGGTACCGACAGGGCACCGGTGAGCCCGTCGTGCGGGACGAACCCGGGCAGGTCCCGCTTGGTCGGCACCACCGCGTCCATGTCCGCGGCGTCCAGCGTGGGCGCGGGCCACAGCAGATACGCGCCGAGCCCGGCCACCGCCAGTACCGCGGCCACCACACCGACCAGCGCGCCGCGGCGCGTCATTCGAACCATGCCCGTCACCGTAAGGACACGCGTCGGGACCGGTCCCGGACCGCACCCGACAGCCGGCCGTCCCGAACCACTCGTTTACGCGATGCCGAGGGTGCTTCGGGGATGACCGTCCTTGTCGAATGGCCTCCCGGCGACCCCGGGACACCGCCACACCGCCACTCGGGGCCGTGCTACGGCTATGTGACCGAGGGCGCGATCCGGTTCGAGCTCGAAGGTGAGCCGGAGCGCGTGATCAAGGCCGGTGAGACGCTGTTCGAGCCGGGCGGTGATGTGATCCACTACCAGAACGGCAACGCCCGGTCGGACGCCCCGAGCAAGTTCGTGGTGCGGCCTCGGCAAGGCGATCGCCGTGCGCACCGGTCTTCCGCAGCTGGCGCTGCCCATCACCTACGCCGGTTCGGAGATGGCACCGGTCCTCGGAGAGACCGAAGGCGGCAGGAAGACGACCCGCCGACTGCCGGAAGCGCTGCTCAGGACGGTGGCCTTCCTTATGGCCGGTGAGGGGCTCGACTCCCTCACCCGATCCCTTCCGGTCGTCGCGCGGTCGCGCATCGCGTCGGCGCCGGCCTCGGACGGCGCCGCGAGCGGTCTCCCCGACTTCGCCGGGAGGCTCGGCGCCCCCAGGGCACTGCGGGACCTCGGCATGCCGGAGTCGGGTATCGACCAGGCGGCCGAACTCATCGTGCGGCACGGCTATTGGAATCCGCGGCCGGAGGAACGGACCCGCTGTGCGTGCCCTCTTGACCCGCGCCTGGGTCGGCGAGACACCGTGAACGTCATCCGGTGACGGACGTCCCCGGACCGACCCGCCATCGACACCCCACCACCACGGGAGCGCGCCATGCGTGATCTGACCAGCGACACCATCACCGATGCCGTGATCTCCACCATGCGGGACACCAAGGACGCCCGCGTCGCGGAGGTCCTGGAATCGCTGGTGCGGCACCTCCACGCCTTCGTCCGCGATGTCGAGCTGACGGAGGAGGAGTGGACCAGGGGAGTGGACTTCCTGACGCGCACCGGGCAGATGTGCACATCCACGCGCCAGGAGTTCATCCTGCTGTCCGATGTGCTGGGCATCACCATGCTGGTCGACTCCCTGAGCAACCGACGGCCCACGGAAACCACCCAGAACAGCGTTCTGGGCCCCTTCTTCCGGGAGGACAGGCCGCGGCACACCGACGCCGCCGACATATCCGGAGGTCTGCCCGGCACCCCGCTGTTCTTCGAGGGACGGGTCGTGGACCGTGCGGGGACGCCGGTGGCCGACGCGGCGGTGGACGTCTGGCACAGCGACGGGGACGGTCACTACGACGTGGATGTGCCCGGCCAGGTCGACCCGGCCATGCGCGCGCTGTTCCGCACCGACGAGAGGGGACACTTCGGCTTCCGTTCCATCCGCCCGTCCAGCTACCCGATCCCCGGTGACGGTCCGGTCGGCGAACTCCTGGGCGCCACCGGCAGGTCGCTGATGCGCCCCGGGAGAGCGCGCCTGGCTCAGCCTGGACGAGCGCGTCGAACTGACCCGGCTGGCGCTCGAACGGGGTGGCATCGCCGACGGGGCGGACTGAACACTCACTCCGCCGCCGCACGGCGCAGCAGCGGGGTGAGGCGGTGCGGCACCAGCTCGCGCATGGCCAGGGCCGTCGTCGTGCGCTCGATGCCGGGAACGGCGAGGATCCGCCCCGCGATCCGGTACAGGTCCTCCGCGTCCACGGCGACCACCCGTACCAGCAGGTCCGTCTCGCCGCTGAGGCCGAAGACCTCCACGACCTCGGCGATGCCCGCCAGTGCCTCGGACACCTCGGCCAGCCGGCGCTGATCGACCCGCGCGGTGACGAACGCGGTGAGCGGGTGGCCCAGCGCGTTCGGCGTGATCCGGCGTTCGAAGGAGCCCAGCGCGCCGCCCTGTTCCATTCTGGCCACCCGCGCCTGGACGGTGTTGCGGGACAGCCCCAGCCGCTCGGCCAGGGCGACGACGGTGGCCCGCGGCTGGGCGGCGAGGGCGAGCAGGATCCGCGCGTCGGTGGCGTCCACGCCTCGCTCACTGTTCATAGTGCTCAATGGACGTACCTCATTCGACTCAGAGCATGAGCAGAATGCTCAACGAAAGAGCAGCATCTTGTGCAGCTGAAGAGCTATCTGTCTACTGACGGAGCACAAATTCAGTTTTCCACGGCGTGGTGCGGACAGCGGAGGCGGTCGGTGATGGTCCTGGACCCGGAGCTGAGAGCGATCGGCGGCAACGGCTCGGGCGGTGCCCGGGCGGAGGAGCTCGCCGTGCTGGAGGCGGTCGGCCAGCGGGTGCTGTGGCTGTCCACCGCGATCATCGACCACGCCAATCGGGTGCGGCCGAACCCCTCGGGGCTGAAGGTGGGCGGTCACCAGGCGTCCAGCGCCTCGATGACCTCGATCATGACGGCGCTGTGGTTCCACGCGCTGACCGCCGAGGACCGGGTGTCGGTCAAGCCTCACGCCTCACCGGTGTTGCACGCCATCAACTACCTGCTGGGCGAGCTGGACGAGTCCTACCTGACCACGCTGCGCGCCTTCGGCGGCCTCCAGAGCTACCCCAGCCGGGCCAAGGACCCCGACCCCGTCGACTACTCCACGGGCTCGGTCGGCATCGGCGCCACCGCCCCCCTGTGGGGCGCCCTCGCACGGCGCTATGTGGAGGGCCACTTCGGCGGGGCCGGGAGGGGGCGGCAGTACTCCCTGCTGGGCGACGCGGAGCTGGACGAGGGCGCGATCTGGGAGGCGATCCAGGACCCGATGGTGCCCAGCCTGGGCGAGGCGGTGTGGGTCGTCGACCTGAACCGGCAGTCCCTGGACCGGGTCGTCCCCGGCATCGCCGCGGAACGGCTCCAGGGCATGTTCGCCGCGGCCGGCTGGCAGGTCATCACCCTCAAGTACGGGCATGTGTTGCGGGAGTTGTTCGCGCGGCCGGGCGGCGAGGCCCTGCACGCCCGTATCGACGCCATGGACAACCCCGAATACCAGCGCCTGCTGCGCTGCTCCGCCGACGAGCTGCGTGAGCGCCTGCCCGGCACCGGCTCCACCGCCGGACCGATCGCCGACCTGATCGCCCCCCTGGACGACGCCTCGCTGCTGGCGGCGCTGCGCAACCTGGGAGGGCACGACATCGGCGCGCTGATGGACGCGTTCGACGACGTCGACGACACCCGGCCGACCGTCATCTTCGCGTACACGGTCAAGGGCTACGGGCTGCCCACCGAGGGCCATCCGCAGAACCACTCCTCGCTGCTGACCGCCGACCAGATGAGGACCCTGGCCGACCGCCTGGGAACGGACCCGGACCGGCCGTGGGCCGCCTTCGCCGCCGGATCGCCGGAGGCGGACCGGTGCGCGGCGGCCGCCAGGCGGCTGCGCCGCCCCGGACACGCGTCGCCGCGGGCCCCCGAGGTCCCCGCCGACCTCGCCCGCCCGGCACCGACCGGCTCCGGCAACACCCAGCAGGCCCTCGGACGCGTGCTGCTGGACCTCACCCGGCGGGCGCCGGAGGCGGCCGCCCGGATCGTGACCGTCAGCCCGGACGTCAGCTCCACCACCAACCTCGGCGGCTGGCTCAACAAGGTCGGTGTGTGGTCCCCGGCCGAGCGCCCCAACTGGTTCGCCGATGACGCCGAGACGATCCTGCACTGGCGGGAGCGGCCCACGGGCCAGCATGTGGAGCTGGGCATCGCGGAGACCAACCTGGTCGGTCTGCTCGGCGAGCTGGGCGCCACCTGGAGCCGCTGGGGCCAGCCGCTGCTGCCGATCGGCGTCGTCTACGACCCCTTCGTCAACCGGGCCCTGGAGCCGTGGTCGTTCGGCATCTACGCGGGCGGCCAGTCGATCCTGGTCGGCACGCCGTCCGGCGTCACGCTCGCCCCGGAGGGCGGCGCCCACCAGTCGATCACCACACCCTCGCTGGGCATCGAACAGCCCGGCTGCGTCACCTACGAACCCGCGTTCGCGATCGACACCGAATGGTGCCTGCTCACCGCGCTCGGCAACCTCGGCCGCCCGGACGGGAGTTCGGCCTATCTGCGGCTGTCCACCCGGCCCGTCGACCAGTCCGCGGCCGATGTGCCCGGCGACCCGGCCGCCCGCGAGCGCCGCCGCCGGCAGGTGACCGCGGGAGCGTACCGGCTGCGTCGCCACGAGAGTCCCGTGGTCACCCTCGCCGCGATGGGCGCCCTGGTCCCGGAGGCCCTGGCCGCCGCGGACCGGCTGGCCGCCCTCGGCCACGGCGCCGACGTGGTCTGTGTGACCAGCCCGGACCTGCTCTTCCGCGCGCTCCAGGCCCGCCGCGGCCTGTCACGGGACCAGAGCTGGATCCTCGACCAGGTCTTCCCCGCCGACCGGGCCACACCGCTGGTCACCGTGCTGGACGGCCATCCGCACACGCTGGCCTTCCTGAGCGCGATCCAGAACACGCCCGTCACCACCCTCGGTGTGACGCGGTTCGGCCAGAGCGGTTCGATCGAGGACGTCTACCGCTACCACGGCATCGACACCGACAGCATCGTCACCGCCGCCCTCGACCTCGTCGACTGAAGTCGACTGAGGCGGAGGTCAGTCCGCCCGGGCCTCGGCGGCGCCGGGGCCCGGGGACCGCCGGTCGGGTGCGGGCTCCGCGTGGACGACCGGGTGGCCGAGCGCGGGCATGTGGTGGGGGAAATCGATCCGGAGGAGAGCCGCCGCGACGGCGGACGCCAGCACGACGACGGCCGCGAGGATCAGGGCCCGGTGGTACCCGTGGCGCAGCAGCGGGGTGGCGACCAGCGGGCCGAGGATCTGGCCCACCGAGTATCCGGTCGTCAGCAGCGCGACCGCGCGGGGGAAACGCAGATGCGCGCCGGTCGCGAGCGCGAGGGTGCTGACGCCGATGAACGTGGCGCCGAAGAGCACCGCGGAGATCAGCGCCGCGGCGACGCCACCGATCAGCGCGGGCAGGGCGATGCCGACGGCCTGGACGCCCAGCGCGGCCAGCAGCAGGCTGGGGCGGGACCAGCGCCGGCCCAGCCCCGCCCACAGCGCGGAGGACGGAATGGCCGCGAGGCCCACCAGCACCCAGGCACCGCTGCCGATCCAGCCGGGGGAACTCTGGTCGATCGCGGCCACCAGGAAGGTACCGGCGATGATGTAGCCGACGCCCTCCAGCGTGTACGAGGCGAAGAGCGCGGTGAACCAGCGATGGGTGGGCGGGCCGGTCTCACGCCGTTCCGCGCCGGGCCGGGGAGTGGCGGACGCCGACGGGGGCGCGGGTTCCGGCCGCAGGAACCAGGCGGGAACGGCGAGCAGCGCGCTCAGCCCGGCGGAGGCCCACCACGCGGCCTGCCAGTCGGCGATGGTGCGCAGGGCGAGCACGAGCGACCCGGACAGGGCGATACCTGCCCCGACTCCGCCGAAGGCCCACCCGGGCAAGTGGGCGGGATGGTCCCGCAGATGGCTGAGCAGCGAGCTGACGGCGATGACGAAGATCACCGCACTCACCACGCCCGCGCACAGCCGGAGCAGCAGCCATACACCGGTGGCGTGGGTCAGTGGCATCGCGGCCAGGGACACCGCCAGCATCACCAGACAACTCCGCAGCACGGCGGGGGAGCGCGTCAGACGCGGCAGGAAGGTCCCGGCGAGCGCGCCGATCAGATAGCCGACGTAGTTGGCGGTGGCGAGGTTCGCGCCCGTCGCGGCGGACAGCCCGGCCTGAGTGTGCATCAGGGGAAGAATCGGGGTGTAGACGAAACGGCCGACACCCATGCCCGCCCCCAGCGCGGCGGCCGCCTGCGCGACATGGGCCCAGGGCGAGTGGCGGACGCCCTCGGAGCCGGCGGTACGGGGGCGCGGAGGCGCAGCGGTCACGATGTGGTCCTTGACGGTTTCGCGGTACGGAAGCCTGGGTGGCGTTGCGCTCCCGTGCCCTCAGACTGCGCCCGCCACCAGGGCGAATGCCACGATCGGCTTCCTCCCTCCTGGTAGGCCCGGCCTCTTACACGCACCACGCACGCGGGGGTGCGGACCTCCTCTCCTCGGCCTCGATGTCTCGGATGGACCGGTCTGACCAGGGCATCCCTGTGACCGGCTTCCTCCCATCTGGTAGGCGCTGCCTCCCACCGCAGGTCACAGTGGTGCGGGGGAGGCGGGAGACTCTCGCCGTTCCTGGCTGTTTGTCGACCGGTCGTCTATGTTCGTGAAGGGCCGGTGATCAGCGCCGGTCCGGACACCCCACCCCACTGGAGACAGTCACCATGAGCACTTCCGGCCAGAAGGTCGCCGTCATCACCGGAGCGTCCCAGGGCATCGGCGCGGGCCTGGTCGAGGCGTACCGCAAGCTCGGCTACGCCGTCGTCGCCACCTCACGCGGGATCGCTCCCGCTTCCGATCCCGAGATCCTCACCGTCCAGGGCGACATCGCCGACCCCGCCACCGCCGAGCGCGTGGCCGGTGCCGCCATCGAGCGCTTCGGCCGCATCGACACCCTGGTCAACAACGCCGGCGTCTTCGTCGCCAAGCCCTTCACCGAGTACACGCAGGCGGACTACGACACGGTCACCGGCGTCAACCTCAGCGGCTTCTTCCGCATCACCCAGCTCGCCACCGAGCAGATGCTCCGCCAGGGCGGCGGACACATCGTCCAGATCACCACCAGCCTGGTCGACCACGCCCACTCCGCGGTCACCTCCGTACTGGCCTCCCTCACCAAGGGCGGACTGCAGTCGGCTACCAAGGCCCTGGCCATCGAATACGCCACCCGCGGCATACGCAGCAACGCCGTCTCCCTCGGCATCATCAGGACGCCGATGCACCCGGCGGAGTACCACGACACACTCGCCGCCCTCCACCCGGTCGGCCGGATGGGCGAGATCGGCGACATCGTCGACGCCGTCGTCTACCTGGAGAACGCCCCGTTCGTCACCGGCGAGATCCTCCACGTCGACGGCGGCCAGAGCGCCGGCCACTGACCCCGGACTGCCCGCCCGGGCGCCGGTACGTGGCGCCCGGGCACGCCCTTGCCCTCACACGGAAGTTTCCATGAGCAAGATTTTCCTCATCACCGGTGTCAGCGGCGGTCTCGGACGCGCCTTCGCCCAGGAGGCGCTGGCCGCCGGGCACCGGGTCGTTGGCACCGTCCGCGAGCCGGACCAGATCCGTGCGTTCGAGGCGCTCGCACCCGGCCGCGCGACCGGGATGGAGCTGGACGTCACGGACGAGCACGCGGTGAAGACCGTGGTCGACCGGATCGAGCACGGGATCGGCCCGATCGACGTGCTGATCAGCAATGCGGGGTACGGCGTGGAGGGGACGGTCGAGGAGTCCTCGATGGACGATCTGCGCCGCCAGTTCGACGTCAATGTCTACGGGACCGTGGCGGCCATCCAGGCCGTCCTGCCCTATCTCAGACGCCGCCGCGGCGGACACATCGTCACCCTGTCGTCCATGGCCGGTCTCACCGCGCTGCCCGGAGTCGCCTTCTACGGCGCCAGTAAGTTCGCGATCGAGGGCATCTCCGCCTCGCTCGCCCAGGAGGTCGACCGGTTCGGCATCCACGTCACCTCCTTGGCGCTCGGCTCGTTTCGCACCGACTGGGCCGGGCGCTCGATGGTCCGCGTTCCGCGCAGCATCCCCGACTACGACGCCGTCTTCGAGCCCATCCGCGCCGCCCGCAAGGCCAAGGACGGCAACCAGACCGGTGACCCGGCCCGCGCCGCCAAGGCCCTCCTGACCGTGCTGGACGCCGAAGACCCGCCCGTGCATCTGGTGCTCGGCAGCGATGCGCTGCGCTTGATCGAGCAGGGCCGGCAACGGCTCCAGCACGACATCGACGCCTGGGCCCAGCTGACCGCTTCCACCGACTTCCCGACCGACCACTGAACCACTGGACACCACATGCCCCCTGTACCGTCGCCCCTGCCGGTCGACTTCTGGTTCGACCCCGTCTGCCCGTGGACGTGGCTGACCTCCCGCTGGATGCTGGAGGTCCGCAGCGCCCGGCCCGTCGACATCACCTGGCACGTCATGAGCCTGGCGGTCCTCAATGAGTGACGCCTGGACGAGCTGCCGGAACACATCCGCGACCTCATGGGCCGGGCCTGGGCGCCGGTCCGCACCCTGATCGCGGCGCAGATCGCCTTCGGCGCCGACGTAACGGAGCCCCTCTACACCGCTCTCGGCACCCGATACCACCTCAACCAGGAACCCAGGACACGCGCCACCATTGAAGCGGCCCTCGGCGAGGTCGGGTTGCCTGCCGACCTCGCCGACGCCGGTGACACCGACGCCTACGACGAAGCACTGCGCCTGTCGCATCGCGAGGGCATCACCCTGGTCGGTTCGGAAGTGGGCAGTCCCATCATCGCCGTGCCGGGTCCGCACACGCTGTCGGGCAAGGTGGCCTTCTTCGGTCCCGTCGTCACACCGGCGCCCAAGGGCGAGGAGGCGGCCCGCCTGTGGGACGGGACCCTCGCCGTCGCCTCCATACCCGGCTTCTACGAGATCAAGCGCAGCCGCGCCGTCGGCCCGCTCTTCGACTGACCCCTGCCACCTGACGCGACACGCCGGGGCGCCGGCACCGGGGGAATCCGGTGCCGGCGCCCCGGCGTGCGGGCGCGCCGCTGTCGGGCGCATGATGGAGACAACGGCAGCGACCCCGCCTGGGACCTGAATCCATCGAGCGGCCCCTCGGCGGAGTGGGCGCACTTCCACGGCGCACCTGCCCGGCGCCGCGGCCCGGATCGCAACTACCGCCTGAACCAGAGAGAGCGGTGGTCGAATGAACACCGTGCAGAAGGTCGCCATCGTCACCGGGGCTTCCCGGGGAATCGGCGCCGCCCTGGTGTCCGCCTACCGCGAGCTCGGCTACGCGGTTACCGCGACCGCCCGCTCCCTGGACGAGTCGAGCGATCCCAGCGTGCTGACCGTCAGCGGTGACGTGGCCGAGCCGGGCGTCGGCGCCCATATCGTCGACGCGACCCTGGCCCGGTTCGGACGGATCGACACGCTCGTCAACAACGCCGGGGTCTTCGTCTCCAAGCCGTTCACCGACTTCACCGACGAGGACTACGACCTCGTGACCGGGGTCAACCTGCGTGGCTTCTTCGAAACCTCCCGCGGCGCCGTCGCCGCGATGCTCTCCCGGGGCGGCGGCGGCCACGTGGTGAACCTCTCCACCAGCCTGGTCGACCACGCCAACTCACAGACACCCTCAGCGCTCGCCTCGCTGACCAAAGGCGGTCTGAACGCGGTCACCCGGGCTCTGGCGATCGAGTACGCGGCCCGTGGCATCCGGGTCAACACCGTCGCACTGGGCATCATCCGCACTCCCATGCATCCGCCCGAGACACACGAGGCCCTCGCCGCGATGCACCCGCTCGGCCGGATGGGGGAGATCGAGGATGTGGTCAACGCGATCGTCTACCTGGAGAACGCCCCGTTCGTCACCGGCGAGATCATGCACGTGGACGGCGGCCAGAACGCCGGCCACTGAGTCAGCCGGTGACGCCGGCCCCACCCGGGTCATTGGGGTGCGGCCGAACGGCGGTGACCACCGCGGTCATCCAGGGCCACAGGGGCAGCGTACCGAGCACCTTCTCGTGCAACTCGGCCTCGTCGGTGGCCCGCCACAGACCGATGCTGCGCAGTTCACCCACCGGACGCCACAGCCTGGCCAGGTGGCCGGCGGCGGTCAGCTCCCGGGCCCGTACCGCTTCGGCCGCACGGCGACGGTCGACCTCGGCCGGGTCGGTGCCCTCGGGGACGGTGGTGGTGAGCTCGACCAGGAACTCTTCCATGGTTTTTCCTCTCTCGGGTCCCTGTGGGGGACGAGGCCGTGCGGTGCGCCCGGCCCGGCCTTGCGTCGATCGTCGCCGGCCTCAGTGATCAGCGACGATCCGGGAGACGTGGTACTGGCGGATCCGCCAACTGCCGCCCTCGTGCTGGAGGACCAGCGACAGGTGCACCGGGGCCTCCCAGCCCGTCGGATCCCGGAAGGTGACGTCGGCGAAGCCACCGGCCACGTGCTCGCCGATCCGGTAGCCGTGGACCTCCCCGAGATGCGCCCTGCGGTAGTCCGGTACGGCCTCGTAGTAGCCGCGCACCGCGTCCCGGCCGGAGAGCGTCTCGGGGCCGAACCCCTGGAAGAGGGCGTCGGGTGTGAACAGGTCGGCGATGACGTCCGCCTGGTGGCTGTCGAAAGCGGCCTGCCAGCGTCTCAGCACCTCGTGCATCGGGTCGTTCACCGCGTCAGTGCTCATGGCGTCAGCTCCTGTGATAGATGACCGGTCTAGTAAAAAGGTAGTCGATCGGTCGTATACTGGCAACATGGGACGGACGAGTGATGCCAGGGAGAAGATCCTCAGCGCTGCGCGGGCGCTCATCGAGCTGCGCGGCTACTCGGCTCTGGGGGTGGCCGAGATCTGTAAGGCGGCCGGGGTGCCCAAGGGCAGTTTCTACTACTTCTTCGAGTCCAAGGAGGCCCTCGCGCTGGCCGTGATCGACGAGCACTGGACCGCCCAGCGGTACGACTGGACTCGCATCCTGAACAGCGACGCGCGGCCGCTGCAACGGCTACGGCAGCTGTTCGAGGAGACGGAGGCCGCCCAGCGGGCCGGCCAGCGGAGCTGCGGGACCGTTTCGGGCTGCATGTTCGGGAACCTCACCCTGGAGATGAGCAATCAGACCGAAGCCGTCCGCAAGCGGCTGCAGGAGATCTTCGAGACCCAGGTCGAGATGGTCGACTCGGTCATCGCCGATGCTGTCGAGCGTGACGAGGTCACCGTCGCCGACAGCCGCGAAGCCGCTCGGTCCGTGGTCGCGCAGCTCGAGGGCCAGGTCCTGTTCGCCAAGCTCTACAACAACGCTTCCCGGCTCAGCGCGGTGTGGCCGAACTGCCTGGCGTTGCTGGGAGCTCGCACACCTCAGGCACCGGTCGGCGCCTGAGGCGACGTGCATCGGCTCATGGGTGCCGCCTCCCACCGCAGGTAGCATGGCGATCGTGGAGCTGCGCCAGTTGCGGTATTTCGTCGCTGTGGCCGAGGAGCTGAACTTCGGCCGGGCCGCCGAGCGGCTCCTTATCGCCGGTCCCTCGCTGTCCCAGCAGATCAAGGCGCTGGAACGGGACCTCGGCGTCCGGCTCTTCGACCGCGACCGCCGTTCGGTGGCCCTCACTCCGGCCGGAGCGGCCCTGCTCCCGCACACCCGGGACCTGCTCGGCCGCGCCGACGATCTCCGCAACCGCGCCGCGAGGATCGCGGGCTCGGAACCGGTCCGGCTCGGATACGTGAATTGGCTGCCCTCGGACCTGACCGCCCGCGCCTCGTCCGTGGCGCGCCTGCACATCGACGCATGGGTCGCGCCCTCCCACGCCCAGGCCGCCCGCGTCGCGGACGGCAGCCTCGACCTCGCGGTGTGCTGGATTCGTGCGGACGATCTGGAGAAGCGCGGACTCAGCGCCCGGCTGATCGGCGCCGACCAGCTCTACGCCGTCTCGGCCGGGCAGGACACCGGCGAGGTCCGCGCCCAGGACACCGTCGTCCTGCTGGACGACGACGCCACCACATGGGTGTCCTGGAACGACTACGCGGAGCAGCTGGCCGCCGACACCGGCGCCCCCGCGGTGCGCATCGCGGACGGCGGTATCACCGGTCCCGTCTTCTTCGACCAGGTACGCCGCCGCGGGCGGCCCATCCTCAACTCGCCCAAGGGCCAGACCACTCCGCTGCCGCCCGACCTGGTCGCCCGACCCGTGGTCGAGCCGAAGGTCTATTGGACCTGGTCCCTCGTCTGGCGCCGGGAAGAGCTCCGCCCGGCCGTACTGAGCGCCGTGGACGCCCTGACGGAAGGCGTCGGCGACTTCGGCATCCACGCGCCGGACGCCTGGCTCCCCGACGGCGATCCGTACAAGCGGTGACTCTCCTCTCATCGGACCCCGTGGGGGATGGCGTGGTCAGACGGTGGTTGCCGCGGCCGCGAGCATGTCGAGGGAGGTCTGCCACAGGCGGGCCGCGTGCCGAGCGTCCAGCGCGTGGGCGGCCACTCCGCGCCGCACACCGGGCTGATGGGGCCCGGCCTCGTTGCAGTCCTCGAAGTAGCGGCCGGTCACGCCCTCGGTCAGCGGGGAGGCGGCGAGCAGAACGGAGGTCGCGGCCCCCTGCTCGATGTTCTTCCAGGACACATCGGTGCTGGTGGGGTCGAACGAGGCGGGGCTGTGGGAGATGTCCCCGATATGGCGGCCGAGCCGGGTGCTCGTGATACGGCCGGGGTTGAGGGCGTTGACGCTGATCAGGTCCGATGCCCAGCGGCGGCTCGCCTCGACGGCGAACAGGACATTGGCGGTCTTGGACTGGCTGTAGGCCGCCCACGGGTCGTAGGGGTGGTGCTCGAAGTTGATGTCGTCGAAGAGCACCTCGCCGTTGACGTGGCCGACCGAGCTGACCGCGACCACGCGTGCGCCACGGGCCGCCGTCAGGGCGCCGTGCAGACCGGTGGCGAGGGCGAAGTGGCCGAGGTGGTTGGTGGCGAACTGCATCTCCCAGCCCTCCTTCGTCCGCTGAAGTGGCGGGGCCATCACACCGGCGTTGAGGACCAGGATGTGCAGCGGTCCACGCCAGGCATCCACGAAGGCGCGCACCGAGCTCTGGTCGGCGAGGTCGAGCATGGTGGCGTGCACCGTTCCCGGGCCGCTCGCCGGGAAGAACTCCTCGGCGGCCCGCCCACCCCCCGCCGGGTCGCGGACGCCGATGGTGACCTCCGCCCCTGCCGCCGCCAGGACGCGTGCGGTTTCGCGCCCGATGCCGGAGGCCGCGCCGGTGACGAGGGCGCGCTTGCCGGTGAGGTCGACGCCGTCCAGTACCTCGGCGGCGGCCGTCCGGGCTCCGAAGGGGGTGGTGATGAGGTGGTCGGTCATGACGTACTCCAGGGAGATGGTGGCATGCGGGGCGAGCGCACGGTCGCTGGCACGGCGGGCGCGGACCGTCGTAAGCTCGTATCCGGAACGGGTTCCGGTTCACTTCCCGACGGTAAGCGGAACTGGTTCCGGTTGCAAGTGACGGCGAGAGGGGACCCGGATTGACCGGCACGGAGGGGAACGCGGCGGCGCACCGCAGGCCGCTGCGCGCCGACGCGCAACGCAACGAGGACCGGCTGCTGGAGACGGCGGCGGCCGTGTTCGCCCGCGAGGGGGCGGGGGCCTCGGTCAAGGACATCGCCCGCGAGGCCGGTGTCGGCGTTGGTACGCTCTACCGCCGGTTCCCCTCCAAGGAACTCCTGGTCGAGGCGGTCTACCGGCAGGAAGTGCGGCGCCTGTGCGAGGCCGCGCCGCGCCTGGCCGCCACACTGCCGCCGGTGGACGCGCTGCGGACCTGGATGGAGCGCTTCATCGACTTCATGGCCGCCAAGGGCGGGATGGCCGACGCGCTGAGAGTCGTGCTGACCGACGACGGCGAGCGCCTGCAGACCAGGGCTCTGCTCGCCGGGGCGATCGACCACCTGCTGTCGTCCGGGGAGGGCCGGCCGGAGGCGCGGCCGGAGGCCGACGCCCAGGACGTGCTGATGGCCCTCGGCGGGATCAGCCTCATGGCCGCCGGTGAGGACCGGCGCGACCTGGCCACCCGGCTCATCGACCTGCTGCTGCGCGGCGTCGTGAGGAGCTGACACGGTCCGCGCTATCGGGACGATAGAGGCCCTTTGAACACTCGGTGGACCCACGCCGGGTGGTCAAAGGAGTGGCGCCACCGCGGGTCGGTCCGGCGCCAGAGAGAAGTCGCGCATGTTTACCCAACAGTTTCTCCAGACCCAGCTCGCCTCCAGGATCCGCGCCGCACGCGCGGGGCACGACGCGGAGGCGCTGGACGCCCAGCCGCTCACCGCGGAACGGATGGCGGAGCTGGCCGCGGAGGCCGCGTCGGCGACGACGACCGTGACCGTCGTCCTGCGCCGGTTCGAGCCCCGGATCTACGCGGAATCGGTGCTGGGCTACGCCCTGAGCCTTCCGGACCCCCTGCGTGAGGCATGGCTCCGGGCCTACACCAGGACCGTGTTCCTGACCGGCAACCCGGCGAACCTCGCCACCCGATTCGACTTCCACCACACCAGTCGGGACGGTTCCATGGCGTGGACGGCGCCCGATGACTCGGGGGAGCGGTCACCGCTTCGCCGGCTGCTCAGACTGTTCCCCACGGCGGGGCTGCCGGCCCTCCCCGCCCGGCTGGAGGTGTCCGCGACGGCCTCACCGGAACGGGACCCCCACGCACCGGTCCGCCGTGCGCGGCTGTACGCCGTCACGACCCGGGTGTCCCTGGCCGCCTACCTCGTCCACGTTCACCATGTCCTCGCCGAGGCCGTCATCACGAAGCTGATCGACGAGCACACCCGGCTGACGATCCACCACGTACCGCAACTCGACCCGTCGGACGGCCCCTTCGACATGCTGCGCGTCGTCCCCGACGCGGACCTGGACACCTCCGGTGACGGTCCGGAGACCGCCGGCCCCGGCCGGCTGCGCGCCTGCGCGGGACTCTCCCTCGGCGGTGGGGCCCGGGTCCTGACGTGACGCCTCGCCGCCGTCGGCGCTATCGAGGCGATACACCGCGCTCGGATACTCGGTAAATCCAAGTGAACGAGTGAAGGAAGAACTAATGCCCGAAACACGTACGGCCCGTGCGCTGTCACCCGAAGGGGGCCCGGAGCCCGGTACCACCGCCGGGGGGAGGCCCGCCGGGTGAGGCCGCGATCAACGGTCCTGCTGGGGCCCGACTACTCCGGGAAGTCCTCGGTGCTGGAGCGGCTCGCCGAGCGGGGGACCTGGACGGTCGTCTCGTACGACGAGGCCCTGCTGGACCCGGTGTACTCGCTCATCGGCAGGGTGCGCGACGAATTCCTGACTGAGGCGCTGCGCGCGCCCGCGGGGCGTTACTCCTCGGATCTCTTTCTCACCCTGGTGCAGATCGCGGCGGTGCACCTTCGTGACCGGGTGGCGGACGCCCCGCCGGACCGGCCGGTGATCGTGGACTCCTACCACTACAAGCTCCTGGCCAAGTGCTCCCTCCTCGGCCACGACAACCCGTCGCTGCTCTCCTGGTGGCGGTCCTTCCCGCCGCCCGACCAGGTCGTCTACCTCGATGTGGAGCCCGCCGTCGCCTGGGAGCGAAGCGGCTGGGGAGCGGACGCGAATCCGATGGAGCACTACGGCGAGAAGCCCACCGAGGAGTCGTTCACACGCTTTCAGGCCGATCTGGGCGATGTGATGAGGAAGGAGCTGGCCGGGCTGAACGTCATCACCCTCGGCCAGTCCGATGGTGTCGAGGAGTCCGTGGAACTCGTGGAGAAGGCAGTGAGGAACGGTACACATGGCTGAGGCGGCGGAGATGGCCGACGCGGCGGGCGGGACGTTCTCCGCCTACCGGAGCAGGGTGTTCGGCGAGCGGGACCGGCTGTGGGCGGCGCTGGACAACGCGCGGGAATCCCAGGACGACGCGCTGCGCGGCATGCTGCGCGAGAACGCGGACACCGAGTTCGGGAAGGCCCACGGCTTCTCCCGCTGCGGCGGCGTGGACGAGTACCGCGCGGCGGTCCCCATCGCCGACTACGCCTCGCTCGCCCCCTGGATCGAGTCGGCCGCCGCCGGGCGGCGACACGTGCTCAGCGCGGATCCCGCCGTGGTCTTCTTCAAGAGCAGCGGCAGCACCGGGGACAGCAAACAGATCCCGATCACCCGGCAGTTCATGCGCACGTCCTTCTTCCCCTTCTACTACGCGGCGTGGGCCAACTTCGTCGAACACTTCCCGGAGGCCGTCCACCGCGCGGACGCCACGCTCAACCTCAAACACGACCCGGCCCCCGCGGTCGGCACCACCCGCTCCGGACAGCCGCATCTGGGCGCCAGCCAGGTCGACTTCGGCCAGGCGTTCGGCGAACCGCTCGCCGCGGAGCCGGGCAGCCGGGCCCCCTGGGGCACCCTGCCGGACTTCGTGGACCCCGCGGACCACCTTCAGCGCGGCTATGTGCGGCTGCGCGCCGCGATCGAGCACGATGTACGGTGCGTCATCGGTATCAACCCGGCGATGGTCGCCGCCGTGCCGCACCAACTCGTCCAGTGGTGGCCCCGGTTGGTCAAGGACCTGTACGACGGCACGATCGACGGCCACCCCGGCTCCACCCCCGACCCCGGCCGCGCCCGCCTGCTGGAGAGGTCGGCGGAGCGCGCGGGAGGGCTGCTGCCCACGCATGTCTGGCCCCGGATGCAGCTGCTGTTCTGCTGGACCACCGGCCTGGCCTCGCTCTATCTGCCGCGGCTGCGGGAGGCGTTCGGCCCCCGGGTCACCGCGCTGCCCGCCCCGGTGGCGGCGTCGGAAGGCTTCGTGGCCGTCGCCCTCGACCGCCATCTGACGGCCGGATCACCGGCGATCACCGGCGGGCTGCTGGAGTTCGTCGACGCCGACGAGGACCTCCGGCCCGACTCCGCCACTCAGCTCTTCCACGAGCTGGAGACCGGTCGCGAGTACCACGCCGTCATCAGCCACGTCGGCGGCCTGTACCGGTACGCGCTCGGTGATGTGGTGCGGGTGGTCGACCGGGTCGGGGACGTCCCGCGGGTCGAGTACGCCGGCCGGCGCACCCTCTCGGACGCCGTCGGCGAGCGGCTGCGCGAGTCCCATGTGGTGACCGCCCTGCGCACGGCGCTCGCGTCCACCGGGCTCGAGGTGCGCAACGCCACCTGCCGGGTGGTGGACGCCCCGGCGACGCGGACCGGTGGGGGCCCGGCGGGCGCGGGACCGGCACAAGGCGCCGTGCGGCCGCGCTACGCCTTCGCGCTGGAGCCGTTCCTGCCCTGGTCGGACCGGGAGACCGCGGCCTTGGGACGTGCGGTCGACGCGGCGCTGAGCGCCGCCGCCCCCGGCTACCGGTCGGCGCGTGGGACGGGCCGGCTCGACGCCCCCGAGATCCACCGCGTGGCGCCGGACGCCTTCGCCCGCGACTGGCAGCACAGGGTCGCCGCCGGAACCCGTCCGGCCCAGGTCAAGGACCGGGTCTTCCAGCAGGACGACGCCGCCTGGCAGCGCCTGCTCGGCGGCTGAGGCATATCTGCGGCCACCTGCCCGGCCCTCTTCACCAACCTCGTACAAGGAGCACCCACGTGGCACCATTAGACGCGATCGCCCGGACGTCCCTGCTGACGGCGGCGCTGCGCGCCGAGGAGACCCGGCGACCGGACCGGCTCTACGAGGACCCCTTGGCCGCCCGGCTCGTGGGCGCCCTCGGAGGCGACCTGCTCGGCCAGGTCGCCGATGCGAGCGGGCCCCGTGACACCGATCCCGGACAGGGCGGTCCCGGACGACACGTTCCCGGGCAGAAGGTGCCGAGCACCGTCGACTTCAACGCCATCCGGACCCGGTACTTCGACGACTATCTGCTCACCCAGGTGAGGGACGGCGGATATCCCCAGGTGGTCATGGTGGCCGCGGGCATGGACACCCGCGCCCACCGGCTGCCCTGGCCCCGGGCGATCGAGCTCTTCGAACTGGACCGTCCGGGTGTCCTGGAGGCGAAGGAGTCGGCCCTCGGCGACGAGCCGGTGCACCAGCGGGTCACCAGACGCCCGATCGGCGTCGACCTCCTCGGCCCGGACTGGACGGACGCCCTCGTCGCGGCAGGTTACCGGCCGGAAGAGCCCTCCCTGTGGCTGCTCGAAGGACTGCTGTACTACCTCACCGATGACGAGACCCGGCGGCTTCTCTCCCGTGTCGCGGACCTGACCGCCCCCGGCAGCCGCATAGCCGCGGACATGGTCAGCGCCACCACCCTGACCGCCCCCGCCGTCGCGCCGCTGCTCGAGGTCTTCGAACGCCAGGGCTGTCCCTGGCTGTCCGGGCACGACGAGCCGGAGGCGCTCTTCGCCGAGTACGGCATCGAGGCGGAAGCGGTGCAGCCGGGCGAGGAGTCCGCGCACTACGGACGGTGGCCCGACCCCGTCCATCCACGCCATGTACCGCATGTCGAGCGGGTGTTCCTCGTCCACGGCGTACGGAAGTGAGCATGGCCACGCCCCGACGGCCCGCCACCGGACCGCACGACGGCACCGGTCCGGTGGCGGTGGACGGTTCCCCGCGCCGCCCCAGGGTGCTGATCGCCCCGGTGACCGTGACCCCCACCAAGGCGCTGGGCCTCAGCCACCTCAAGGGCCTGCTGTGGGTGGACGTCATGTACCGCGCCACCCGATCGCTGGCCGATGCGGACTACCTCTACAACCACACCGCCTTCAACATCACCCGCCAGACCGCGGGCTTCTGGGAGTACCTGGACCGCGCCTGCCCGGACATCGATCCGTCCCGGTGCACGGAGGACGACGCCGGCCGTCTCTACACCGCCTTCCAGGCGCAGCCGTCGCCACCGCCGGAAGAGGCGCTTCAGCCGTACGTCCGCGCGGTCGAGGAGACCGGCTGGACGCATCCGGTGAGCCGGCGCCTGCTGGAGATCTGGCGCGGCCACTATGACTGGCTGGGGCTGCACGACCCGGGCATCACCCGGACCATGCCGCCCAGGATGGGGCTCGAGGAGGTGGTCGAGTACCTGGCCAAGCGCGGTCTGTGCCTGGACGCCCGGCGCGACGGAGGCCCCGTCTATCTCGATGCCACCGCCCAGGGCCTGCCGCTGCGCGCCGTCACCTCGGCCACCGGCCACCCCAACTACCTGGGCTGCGCGCTGCGTGACCTGGTGCCGATGCTCGAGCAGTACGACGAGATCGTTCTCGTTCACGACCTCGAGCTGACCGAGGACTACATCCTCCTCCAGAAGGTCTTCGGCGCCCTCGGCGCCGACACCCACCGCCTCGGTCTGGGCAGGGTGCCGCTCGACGGCATCGTGCGCTCCAGCCGCCATGGAGTCGACCACCGCCACACGGTCGCCGGGCTCGCGGACGAGTTCGGCACCTGCGGATCCACGGACGCCGTTCGCCTCGGTATGCGCCTGTACTTCATCGCGGCTCTCGGCAAGGGCGGCGGTCAGTCGTTCCGCATGGACCTGCTGCGCGAATTCATCGACCGCGCCGGGAAACTGCTCGCCAGGGACGACGCTCCCGACGCACCGGACGTGGCGGCGTTTCTTCGGCGGAACACCGGTGGCCGGGCATTCGTCGACGCCTATCGCCTCACCTCCGCGCTCCTCGGAAGACATCGTCGAGTTCCGCTGAGGGCCCTCACCTCCGCTCTCCACGGCTGAAATCCCTTTCTCTAGGGGCTCGAGCGGTGTCGTGTGACGTCGCGCGGAAAGGCTTCGTTGAGGCTCCGAGACTCGTTCTCAGAGGGCGGGTGGGGTGAGTGAACGCAACCCGTATCCGAGTGACTTATCGGACGAGCAGTGGTCGTTGATCGCGCCGGTGATCACCGCATGGAAGGACCGGCACCGTTCGGTCAGTGGCCATCAGGGCGCCTACGAGATGCGGGAGATCGTGAACGCGATCGACGGGACCGACCAGGTCATCCATGAACTCCTGCGCTGCCAGGTCCGTGAGCGGGCCCGCCGATTAGAGGACCCGACCCTGGTGGTGCGGGACACCCAGAGTGTCCACGCGGCCGCCGGGTCCCCGCCGCCACGACCGGCCGGGATCCGGCCAAGCGGGCGCCGGGCCGCAAGCGCGGACTGGCCGTGGACGTCCTCGGCCTGGTTATCGCAGTCGTCGTCCTCGCTGCGAACACGCACGACAACGCCGCGGGCATCATCTTGCTGGACCAGGTCGCCGGGCACGCCGGCGGAACCGTCCGCAAGGCACTGGTTGACCAGGGCTTCAAGAAGCAGGTGGTCCTGCACGGTGCAGGCCTGGGGATTGACGTCGAGATCGTCGAACGCAACCCGCAGGACAAGGGGTTCGCGCCGCAGGCGAAGCGGTGGAGGGTCGAGCAGACCTACGGGATCTTGATGCTGCACCGGCGTCTGGTCCGCGACTACGAGCACCGCCCTTCGTCGCCTTGTCAGCCGGCCGATGGGGTGAGGCTGGTGCGGTCGAACGGGCCACCGTGCGCGGCGGCGTACGCGATGGCGTCGTTGACAGCATCGAGGCCGAACGACCGGACTCGTTCGGGGGCGAGATCCAAAGTGCCCGAGGCGAGAAGCCGGATGATGCCGACATTGGCTGTGCGCGGGTACATCCACTGCCCGCGCACGGTGATCGAGTTGCGCATGATCCATGGGTACGGGAGTGCGAGGTCGTCGCCACCGAGCATGCCGACGCCGCCCATGAGGACGACGCGGCCGTACTCGCGGACGGTCATGGCCGCCGCGCGCGACGCCGAGCTGGGTGCGCTCGGCGGGAGCAAGTCGATCACCATGTCGATCGGGCCGTCGGCCGCCGCGGACATCGCCGCGCGGTCGGTGGCCTCGTCTCCGGTCAGCGGGACCGGGCTCAGACGCGGACCGAACCGGTCGGCGAGGAGGCCGAGTGCGGCCTGGTTGCGGCCCGGGGCGACCACGCGGCCTGCTCCCATCGCGACCGCGACCGCGACCGCGCTGCTGCCGAGGTTGCCGGTGGCCCCGCTGACGAGCAGCGTCTCGCCGGCTGCCAGCCCGCCTGCCAGCAGCCCGCCGTAGGAGATGGCGTGCACGGTGAGTGCGGCCCAGCGGGCCGGATCGTCCCCTGCCACGGTGGGCAGCGGGAAGACGTTCTCCGTCGGGACCCGCATAAGCTCGGCGAACGCGCCGTCGTGCATGTACTCGGCGAGCCGCGCGCCGCCCTCCCCGCGCGAGCTCCAGCCCTGGAGCGTGATGTCGGGCGTCATGGCGTCGTCCCGCGAGCGCACCGTCGAGTCGCACCACACCAGGTCGCCGATCCGCAGCCGGGTGGCGTCCGGGCCGACGTGGACGATCCGCCCCACCGCGCCAACACCGGGCACGACAGGAGGGACAAGGGGGTAATTCCGCTTGCCACCGAAGACTTCGGCCGCGTAGGGCGCCACGCTGGCGGCGAGGACCTCGACCACCACCTCACCGCCCCCGGTCTCGGGGTCGGGCACCTCCCGCACCGTGAGCGGGGCGCCGAACTGCGTCAGAACTGCTGCTCGCACGTGATGACCTCCGTGTTGTCCGTACTGGTGGGATCGACACTAGGAGCTGGGTGAGCATGCGGGAAACGATGATCTGGCATTTGTGGTATGCGTATGCCGCATGGATATCTCCAGCGTGGGACTGCGGGTCCTGCGGCAGATCGCTGAGTCCGGCAGCTTCACCGCGGCAGCTGCCCGACTCGGCTACACGCAGTCGGCCGTCTCACGCCAGGCCGCCGCCCTCGAACGCAGTGCGGGCACCACCCTGTTCGAACGCCGCCCGGACGGGATACGGCTCACCCCCCTTCGGCTTGACCCTGCTGCGGCACGCCCACACGGTCCTGGCCTCGCTCGCAGCGGCCGAGCGTGAGCTCGCTGGCGGTGCTGCCGCCCGGGGTTACTGGCGATCGGCTTCGCCGTCGTCACGGCCTGCACTGGCCGACACCCGGGACCTGCCACTGGATGATCAGGCCGGGGACAGCGGCCTGCACTACCGGCTCAAGCCCCGGCACCGGCTGAAGGAACCGGAGACGGAAGTCGAGCGCGCATCGCCGTTGCAGGTGCGAGGAGCTGACCAGGGATTTCGCGTTTCCGCAGCAGAGCCAGCCGCACCCACGTGAAACGGCGGGGCTAGGCGGGGTGTGGTGACGATGCCGTGTCCGGAGCGGGACGATCCGCGGCTCCGCTCGAGTGCTGCGGGTCGGGCTGATCGCCCATGAGAGCGATTGCGCGCGTCTCGGGAACGCCCAGCATCAGCAGGCTCGTGATCGTCGCTGCTCGGGCGCCGAGGGCCCCGTTCGACAGGTCGCTGTCCGCGATGGCGAACACGACGCCGTAGGCAACCTGGCTCAGAATGCCCGCCGGCAGGTGCCGTGCGAACACGTCGCCGTCCTGGCCTCGTTTCACGACGTCGGCGAGGAGCTCATCGACCGGCCCGAGCAGGTCGTGGATCGACTGGCCGTACTCGCCACGGCGCAGCGCCAACAGCACTCGGTACCGGTGCGCCACCGGCCAGACGCGGGCGATGAATTCGACCCACGTCGCGTCCGCTTCCGCGCCGGAGGCGTTGACTTCGGTGAGTACGGCTGTCACCTCAGTGACGGCCCGTTCCGTGAGTGTCCGTACCAGGTCGAGGCGCGAGGGGAAATGGTCATAGACCGTGCGACGGACGACGCCGGCAGCGGAGGCGATGTCGCCCATGCCGGCGTCGGGGTTCTCTCCCAGCACGTCGAGGGCGACGTCGAGGATGCGATCGCGTGTCTCGTTCATCAAGCGCACGCGGGAGGACTCGGTGGACACGGCACCAGTATTGCACACCGGTGTACAGTGAGAGGGACTGCACACCGGTGTGCAGTGAAGAGTTGCGCTGTGCTTCGAACCCCAGGAGAAGAAGGCAATGACCGCACCGACGCCGCCGACCTCGGCCCTCGTCCGCCCGTTCACCGTCTCGATCTCGGAATCGGAGATCGACGACGTGAAGCAGCGACTGGCCAGGACTCGATGGCCGGATCCGGAAACGGTGGGCGACTGGTCGCAAGGGGTTCGCGTAGAGAACGCCAGATCTCTGGTCGACTACTGGGAGCGCGGCTACGACTGGCGGCGCTTTGAGTCCGAGCTCAATCGCTTCCCCCAATTCCTGACCGAAATTGATGGGCTGGACATCCACTTCATCCACGTCAGGTCCAAGAATCCCAACGCGATGCCGCTGATACTCACGCATGGGTGGCCGGGCTCGATCGTCGAGTTCCTGAAGCTGATCGGCCCGCTGACCGATCCGGTTTCGTTCGGAGGAGATGCCGCCGATTCATTCGACGTCGTCGTCCCGTCGCTCCCCGGGTTCGGGTTCTCCCAGAAGCCCACGCAGACCGGGTGGACCGTATCGCGCATCGCAAGTGCGTGGGCGGAGCTGATGAAGCGTCTCGGCTACCCGAGATGGGCCGCGCAAGGCGGCGATTGGGGTGCCGTCGTCACCACCGCCCTCGGGGCCATGCAACCTGAGGGGCTTCTCGGAATTCATCTGAACACCCAGTACGCCTTTCCCGCGCAGATACCCGACACCTTGTCGCCCGAACAGCGCTACGCCGTGGAGACCCTCGCCCTCTACACCGGCGATCTCGGCGGGTCGAACCACCTTCAGGGCACGAAGCCGGAGACTGTCGGATTCGCCCTGGCGGACTCGCCCGCCGGCCAGGCAACCTGGATCTACGAGAAGTTCCAGTCCAAGACCGACAACCACGGGCTTGCCGAGGACGCTCTCAGCATCGACGACATGCTCGACGCGATATCCCTCTACTGGTTCACCAACAGCGCAGCGTCGTCCGGTCGCATCTACTGGGAGAACAAATCGCTCACTTTCGCCGGCCCGAAGGTGACGCTTCCGGTCGCGGTGACCGTCTTCCCGAGGGACATCCCACGCGTGCCCCGCAGCTGGATCGAAGACACCTACAGCAATCTGATCCACTACGGCGAGGCCGACAGGGGCGGGCACTTCGCGGCCTTGGAACAGCCCGAGATCTTGGTCAGCGAAATCCGCACCGGCCTGCGCACCCTTCGTTCCTGACACCACCGCGCGAACTCAACGGGCAATGAGCGAGTGAGTTTCGCGTGGGTGCCTTCGACGTGCTTGGGCATCAAGGGCAGGTCCAGGCAGGAGACCGACATCTGCGACTCCTCGTCGTACGCGGCGAGTGGCAGCACGACTGCCTTGGAGGCGTCGGGGGCGCGGGCGAAGCGCAGGACTCACGGACGGGTGTCGGCGCCCGTCGGGGGCTCCGCGCTGTGCGGGATGCACCCGCCCCCGGGCGCGAGCGGGAAGGCCTCCCGCACCCGGAGCGGGCCGCCATGGGGGTGCGTCAGTGCGGGGTCCGTGCCGGCACCAGGGCGAGGACGGGGCCGGTCACGACCGCCATGTACAGGGCGATGCCGGCGGTGATCGTCGCCGTCGCCAAGATCAACGACAAGCCGGGTCAACAAGCTCGGTCGTCTACGGCCGAGTTGCTGACCTCATTGTCTGTCGGCGCCGGGGCGGGCTGGGTAAGGCCGGCGAGCAGCAGGTCGATCATGTGGCGGGCCTGGTAGTCGGGGAAGGTTTCGATTCCGATGCACAGGTTGCCGATGGCCAGCATGAAGTCGTAGGCCCGTACGTCGGCGCGTGTGTAGCCAGCGGAGGCGGACGCCTTCAGCAGTTGGTCGAGCACGGGCAGCAGGCGCTCGACGAACTCGTTGTGCAGGGTCTCGAATCCGGCTTGGTCCGAGTGCAGCGCCTCGGCGAGGCCGTGTTTGGTGACGAGGAAGTCGGCGAATTGGTGGACCCACTGCCGCAGGACTTCGTAGGTGGCATCGGCGGTCTGCGCCGCGTGGGCAGCTGTGGCGAGTGCGTCGACCTGGTGGCGGAAGACCGCGACCACCAAGTCCGCCCGGGTGGGGAAGTGGCGGTAGATGGTGCCCATGCCGAGGCCTGATTCTGCCGCGATCTCCCGTACGGGAGCGTGGACCCCCATACGGACGAACACGGCCGCAGCTGCGTCCAGGAGCTTCTGCTCGTTCCGGCGGACGTCGGCTCGCTTGCGACCTGTGGCTGCTGGCGGAGTGTCGGCTGTGGACATCGTGAACACCTCCCACTTGCAAAGCGGAGCGCTGCTCCGTACTCTGATCCGGAGCGGCGCTCCATATTTCAATGATGCCCGATGCCGCGCCGCACGAGCCCACTGAGCATATCGAGGAAGACATTCACCACATGAACGGCACCACGTCAGCGGACGGCGGCAACGCCTTCACCGCCTCAGTCATCTCTGTCAGCCCGATCGCGCTGCCCGCCCCGGACCGCGGCCAGGACCTGCGGGTACGGGTCACAGCGCCCACGACCGGCCACAACCTGCCCGTCGTCGTCCTCTCGCATGGCATGACCCTGACCATGGACGATTACGCACCACTGGTCGGCTTCTGGGCCGCCCGCGGCTTCGTCGTCATCCAGCCCACCCATCTTGACTCCCTCGGCCTCGCCCCCGACGACCCGCGCACCCCGCTCATCTGGCGCATCCGCACCGACGACCTCACTCACGTCCTGGACCAGCTCGACATGGTTGAAGCCGCCGTGCCCGGGCTGGCCGGCCGCATCGACCACGACCGCATCGCGGTAGCCGGACATTCCTGGGGCGCGCAGACCGCCAGTACCCTGGCGGGCGCACGGGTCGTCGACGCCGACGGCATTCCCGGTGAGAGCATGGCCGACCCGCGAGTCAGCGCGGCCGTGCTGCTGTGTCTGCCCGGTACCGGCGGCGCCGACCTGAGCCCGCTCGCCACCCAGTACTTCCCGTTCATGAACCCTGATTTCGCCGAGCTGAAGACACCCTGTCTCATGGTCGCCGGCGACGCGGACCAGTCTCCGCTCACAGTGCGCGGTCCGGACTGGTTCACCGACGGCTACCACCTCAGCCCGGGCGCCACCGATCTGCTGACCCTGTTCGGCGCGGAACACGGACTCGGCGGCATTCAGGGAGCCAACGACACGCGCACCACCGACGAAAGCCCCGAGCGTGTCGCGCTCGTCCAGCACGCCACCCTGGCGTATCTGCGTACCGCACTGGGCCTGGACAACGACGCGTGGCCTACCGCCCGTCGGCCTCTGGCTGCGGCCGCCGACCCGCTGGGAAGCATCGACTCGAAGTGACCAACCACCTGGCACCGGCTGGTAACTCCAGTTTCGGAATCATGACCGCCCCCGCGCAGGTCGCCTACGATGACGTCCTGCGGGTCTGGCGTGAGGCGGACGGCATCCCGCAGATCGAGCACGCCTGGCTGTTCGACCACCTCATGCCGCTCGGCGGCGACCCCAACGGGCCCACCTTCGAGGGCTGGACACTGCTGTCCGCCCTCGCGGCCCAAACCGAGCGGTTGCGGCTCGGGGTGATGGTCACCAGCAACAGGTTCCGCCCACCGGCCATGCTGGCCAAGATCGCCGCCACTGTCGATGCCGTCTCCGGCGGCCGGCTCGAGTTCGGTATCGGCGCGGGCTCTCGCCCCGACGTGCCACTGGCCCGGCGTGAGTACGCAGCTCACGGCCTTCCCTTCCACGATGCCGCCCACGCGGTCGGAAGCCTCGCCGAGGCGTGCACGATCATCCGCAGACTATGGACCGAAACCGCACCATTCGACTTCCACGGCGAGTACCACCAGCTGACCGGCGCGTTCTGTAGTCCCAAACCCGTCCAGCATCCCCGCCCCCCGATCACGGTCGGCGGCCAGGCCACCCGGACGCTGCGCGTGGTTGCCGAACATGCGGACCGGTGGAACATGCCCGGAGGCACCATCGACAAGGCGATCGAGCGCAGCGCCACCCTCGACCGGCTGTGCGAAGAGACCGGCCGTAACCCGGCTGAGATCACCCGATCCATCGTCCTGCCCGTCTCCTACGATCGCCCTCAGCACACCCGCCACACCATCCGCGCGGCGCTCGATGGCGGGTTCAGCCACATCGTGCTCGGACTGGGCGCGCCCTACCCGACCGGCGTCGCACGCTGGGTTGCCGACACCATCATCGCCCCCCTCTCCGACAAGATCATCGCCCCCTGAACCGAGGAATCGCCGATGGCCAGGACACACCCACCGCTCGACCCCGAGCTCGCCGCAGTGCTGACGGTCGTACACGAACACCTATCACCGACCATTACCGCCGAGGACATCGAGGAACTGCGGGCCAACCCCGTATTCGCGGTCCCGGACGAGGTCCTGACGCGCAATGGGACGCTCCAACTGCGGAACCTGTCCGTACCCGGCCCGGCGGGCGCTCCGGAGGTTTCGCTCCTCGTCCTCAAGCCGGTGGGTCTGGCGCCAGGAGCGCCCATCCTCTACTACATGCACGGCGGCGGCATGATCATCGGCAACAACCGCACCGTAGCCGGCGGCGTGCTGGACTGGGCCGTCAACATCGGCGCCATCGTGGTGTCGGTGGAGTACCGCCTGGCACCGGAGCACCCCGACCCGGCGCCGATCGAGGACTGCTACGCGGGTCTGCTGGGGACCCATGGACTCGCGACGGAGATAGGCGGTGACCCGAACCGCATCGTCGTCACCGGAGCGAGCGCCGGCGGCGGGCTCGCGGCCGGCGTGGCGCTTCTCGCACGCGACCGCGGTGGCCCTGAGCTGCTGGGTCAATTGCTCATGTGCCCGATGCTCGACGACCGGTTCCTCACACCGAGCAGCCAGGAACTGGATGGCGAGGGCCTCTGGGACACCACCAGCAACATGACCGGATGGAACGCGTTGCTCGGCGAACGCAGAGGTGGCAGCGACGTCAGCATCTACACGGCGCCTGCGAGGGCGACCGACCTGGCCGGCTCGCCCAGCTCCTTCATCGACGTCGGCTCTGTCGAGACCTTCCGCGACGAGGACATTGATTACGCCGCTCGGCTGCTCCAGGCCGGTGTCCAGACCGAGTTGCACGTGTGGCCGGGCGGTTTCCACGGGTTCGACGGCATCGCGCCACAAGCCGCGCTGTCGCAGACCGCATCGGCGACCCGCAGCGCCTGGGTCAGGCGACTCTTGGCCGCGGGCTGACAAGCAGCAGGACGACGTGATCTGCGCGTGAGCACCTGGAGATGGGGGGCCAGACCATCCCGATGTCGGCCGGCACGTCCGGCCGCTCGCTGGGCCTGCTGGGCGCGGCGACCAACGCGCCGACCGACGGCAGCGGGGTCTCGGGCACGGTGCCCGTCACGTACACCGACGGCACGTCGTCGAAGGCGACGGCCGCCTTCTCGGACTGGACGCTCAACGACGGATCCAGTAAGCCGTCGGCATGGTCGCGCAGGTGCTGAGTGGTGCGCGTCAGGAAGGGATAGTCGGCCGGGTCGAGTTCTTCCCAGCGTTGGCGTGATGTAGTAGAAGATCGCGGTGGAGACCGCGAAATGCCGTGCGACCGGCAGTCGGGTTCGTGCGACCAGGGTGCCGATGCGGTCGAGCAGGCGCAGCGCGTTCGTCAGCGTGGGCGGTGCGGAGACGTGGGACGCCGCCCACGGGTGCCGGTCAGGGGCGTCGAAGACGGCGACGGCAAGCGCACGCAGCCCGGAGCCGGCGTCTTCCTCAGGGCTCGCGTGCGCGGCGAAGGCGTGGCCGAGCACCTGATCGGCGGCCAGGGCGACCAGTTCGTCCTTGATCGACACGTGCCAGTACAGCGCGCCGGGCTCGTCGTGCATGGCAAGCCACTTCCGGACAGGTCCGGCGAGTTCGAAACCGCGGGCGTTGCCGCGCAGGTGCAGGCCGAGTCCGCCCCAGTTGCCCGCAGACAGCAGCGGCACGCTGATGCGCGACAAGTCGGGCCTGCGGCTGCGGGGGGTAGGGGCCCCTGGATTCGGTCACATGCCCGGATCCAGGGGCCACCACGACAGGTGCGGCTGTTCCGGCCGACCGCGGGGCACTGCTCCCAGGAGGCGCCCGAGTGGTGTCCGTCAGAAGACGGCCAGCGGGTTGACCGGGACGCCGGTCAGTCCGTGGATGCGTGGGGGCGCCACCACGAACAGGAAGGCGTAGCGGTTCAACTCCGTGCATACGGCGGCCAGTTCCTCCACCTCCGCCACGTCGATCAGGGGCATGCCCAGCAGTGGCAGAGCGACGCGGTGCAGCGGTGCGGGTGCGGCCTTTTCCAGGGGTGGGTAGGCGTCGCCGAGGTCGCCGGCGTACAGGGATACGCCGCGCTGGTGCATCCACCGCACCGCGTCCAGCGTGACGCCCGGCAGCGGTTTCTCGAAGTCGATGACACCGGCCCATCCGCCGCGCAGCACCAGGGCGTCCCCGGATTCCAGCCGTACGCCCTGGCGGGCCTTGGCCGCCTCGAAGTCCTCCGGGGTGATCGGGTGCGCCGCGGGCAGCGGGCCGTCGAACGCCAGGTCGAGCAGGACGCCCCGGGTGGAGATGCCGGCGGCGAACGCCGCGGTGGAACCGTGCCGTACGCCGGCCGGTGTCACGCTCTCGGCGAGGGGATGTCCCGGGTAGACCTTGCCGTCCAGAACCTGGTGCCCGAGGGCGTCGATGTGGGTCGAGCTCACGTGATGGTTGGTCACCAGGATCATGTCCACGGTCGCGGGCACGTCCCCGGCGTACTGCATGATCTGCTGGACCGGCGAGCTGTCGCGGGCGAGGGGCGCGAAGGGCCCGCTGACGAACGGCGTCGGCCGGATCGGCCGGGCCAGCGACACCGTTCGTCCGGTACGGGCTTGTGCGGCACCCCTGGCCCGGGCCTCCTCGGTGATCAGGTTGAGCGTGCCCAGTTCGTCGTCCGCGCCCCATCGGCCCCAGTTGCTCGGCAGTTCTTGGTCGTTGGTCATGTCGGTGATGTCCTCTCTCTGTCGTCTTGCCCGTGGTGGTGGGATCGGGGGAGGGGCCGGTCGCCCCCCCTGCGTGTGTGCGTCGCCGGGAGGTGAGCACTCCGATCAGGTCACTGCCGACAAGCGGCAGGTCCTGTTCGCCGAGGTCGTGCCAGGCGTTGGCGCGACCGAGCCGGTCGAGCCGGGCGCAGGCACCGGCGGGAGGGTCCCGCTCGTCCCGCGGTCACCGCTGCTCGAGCCGGCCGCCTCTCTACGGGCCTGTCGGCGGCGGTCGGCGCGGGGTCGCTTCTGCGAGCGGTGCCGTTCCTGGCGGAGCGCCAAAATGGAAGCGCAGGACGGTTCGGCGCACGAGCAGAAAGCGGAGCGATGCTCCATATGCTATACGGAGCGCGGCTCCGTTGTGCAGGGGGCCGCCGCACCAACTCCAACTCGCGTCGGGCGGTCTGCCCCGGTGTGCGGCGACGACGTGGGGTGTGGTGTCCAAGATGCCGCCCAGGGCCCCCGTTCGCCGGCCTCGGCGCCGGTGAGCGCGAACAGGACCGGCGGCGCGGCCGGTTCGGTGTCACTGAACGCGGGCGCGATCGGGCAGTCCAGGGGGATCGTCTGCTGGCGGTTGGAGCCCAGGCGCGTCGGGACGGCGGTGACCCGACGCGGTTGGGCGAGGGATCCGAGGTTTCCTGTGACGGTTGCCGCTGCGCGCCCCTGATCTCCGCAGCCTGCCGGTCGGGGAGCCGCCATGACACTTGATGTCGTCGAGTCAAGCCGACAGCGATCCTGATCGTCAGCGCGCACTGGGAATCGGCGCCGCTCAGCCTGTCGGCGACGGGCCCGGGCACGCCGTTGGTCTACGACTTCGGGGGCTTCGCCCAGCGCTACTTCCAGATGACCTACGAGAGACCGGACGCCGGCGCACTGGCCGCCAGGGGCGCGGCCTCAATGCCGGACAGCGAACCGGTCCACCAACACGCCAGCCGCGGCCTGGACCACGGCGCGTGGGTCCCGCTGAAGACCATGTACTCCTACGGCGACGTACCGGTCCTGAAGACCTCGTAGCGGCCGTCGGCGGACCCCAGGACCCGGCGCGGGATGCCGAGTTCGAAGGGATAGACGCCGTCGAGGGCGAGGACGACGACCTTGTGGGCGCCAGACCGCGGGTTCGGGTCCGGCTCGGCAGCGCTGTCGGCGAGGTCAGGGGCCCTGGGGGCGCAACGGACGCGCCACGGGCGTCGGGAACGGCAGGGTCGACAGGCGTGGCGCGAATGTATCGGAAGCTGACCTTCTTGCCATCGCCCGGGGCCGGACCATACGGCCAGGATCGAGGCATGACTTCTCCAGACATCGCTGAGAACCTCAATTCCCCGAACCCTGCTGCCCCGGACGGCGCCCCCGTAATGCTCGCCCTGCACCAGACGGTCCTCGGCGGCCCTGAGGTTCTGCATCTGACCGAGCTTCCGCGGCCCACGCCCGGCATTGGGGAGATCCTCGTCGCCGTGCACGCGGCCGGATTCAACCCCACGGACTTCATGCACCGCGCGCTGAGTCTCTTCCTGCCGCCCCCGCCGCTGACCCTCGGTTGGGACGTCTCCGGCACCGTGGTGGAGACCGGCCACGGCGTCACCCTCTTCCAGCCCGGTGACGAGGTCTTCGGCATGCTCCCTTATCCGTACGGGGCCGGCTCCCACGCCGAGTACGTGACCGGCCCCACCCGCGCCTTCGCCGCCAAGCCCGCCGGGATCGACCACGTCCAGGCGGCCGCGCTGCCGCTGGCCGCGCTCACCGCCTGGCAGGCCCTCGTCGAGACCGCGGGCCTCCGGGCCGGGCAGCGGGTGCTGATCCACGCCGCGGCCGGCGGTGTCGGCCATCTCGCCGTACAGATCGCCAAGGAGCGCGGGGCCCACGTCACCGGGACGGCGAGCGCCCCCAAGCACGACTTCCTGCGCGAGCTCGGCGCGGATGCCTGCATCGATCACCGCTCCGAGGACTTCACCGACACCGACGAGCGCTACGACGTCGTCCTCGACGCCCTCGGCGGGGAGAACGCCATCCGTTCCGTGAGCGTGCTCCGCCCCGGCGGCACCCTCGTCACCCTGCTGCCGGGCGCCGAAGACACCCGGGTTGTCGCGGAGAAGGCACAGGTCCGCGCCGTCCACCTGGCCGTTGAACACGACCATGCCGGGATGCGCGCCATCGCCGAACTCGTCGAGCGGGGCAGGCTCCGCGCCCATGTCTCCGGCACCTTCCCGCTCGCCGAAGGAGCCCGGGCCCACGTCCTGGGGGAGACGGGCCGCACCACGGGCAAGCTGGTCATCACCGTGCGCTGAGGCGGGATGCCCCGAGGGCGCGCCGGGCCGCGGCACAGGGCGGTCGTCCCTCGGAGGCGAGGGGAAGCCGCACGGTGAACGAGGCACTTCAACGAGTGGCCCCGGCCGTGGGGCAGTCCCGTACGAAGGTCGTGTACTCCTTCGGCCGCGAGGACCAGCTCGACCGGGCCGCGATCTCCCGCCTCGTCATCGCCTTGTCCCGGCTGCTGGACCCCGCTGCCGCGCTGACGGCAACCGCCGACGTCGAGCTCGCCCTCACCGGGCCCAGCCCGGTTGGCGGCGTGCACTTCTGGACGGCCTGTGGCGCCGGCTCGGCCTGGACTCCGTGATGCGACCGTGATGCGACGTGCACATCGACGGGTTCCGCGCCTTCGGCAAGTCCACAAAAGGTCATGAGACGTTACCGAGAAGGGTTCACTCATCGGCGTCGATCCCCGGACGCGGTCTTATGGTGCGTCGACCGCGGGCCAGTTCTTCTCGATCACCTGCAACGCCTTGGTCATGATCGATCCGCCGACCGCGACAGCCAGGTCGGCGTCGCGGTCCTCGTAGGCCTCGACGAGCCGGGAGTAGTCCCGAAACGAGATCTCGGTACGGCCGGGCACCGCAAGGCCGAACCGCCGCAGACGATATGTACGCAGACCGAGCGACTCGATGAGCGGTCCGACTGATCTGTTGGGGCAGATCTCGGCTTCGATCCACCGAAAGTCGACGGTGCCGTAGAAGTAGTCAAGTGCGTCGCCGGTGTGCACGGCGAGCTTCATCCTGCGCAAGGGCGCATGGAGGCGAGCGATCGCCTCATCGGGTGCTGCCTGCACGATGCTTCGGCTGATAACGGCGTAGAGACTTGCCCGGATCTGGTAGATGTCTCGGATCTCGGGCAGCGTCAAGGAGGCGACCCGTGGACGCCGCCGAGGCTCGATGGCTACGAGTCCTTCACGCTGAAGCAGACCGAGGGCTTGGCGTACCGGCGTCCGACTCGTCTTGAACCGCTGGCCCACCTCGACCGAGGTGAGCGGGTAGTCGGCAGGCAACGTGCCCTCGATGATCTCGGTCGCGAGCACCGTGACCATGCGGCGGACGAGAGCCCCCTGTCCCTCGAGACCCATGGCTCGGGACAGCGCTTGGGTGATGAACGTCGGCTCTTCTGCCGCCTCAGTCATGTCGGGCTCCCTCATGCGCCTAACCCTAGAGGTTCGTGCCGGTGTTAGCCGCTGGCGCTCGCCACCGGGGGTAAGTGGCGCCAGTATGGCGCTTGACGGAGCGATCCTCGCCAATTTAGCCTCCGGTTGGCCGCAAAGTGGCGCCAGATTGGGAGAACGGATGACGAACAACGCCGATGTAGGGATCGAGAGGATCCGGGAAGTCCTCCCCGAGATCTCACGGATCGAGGATGCGAAGCTCTCCGATGCGGTCGCGCGGATCTGGCTGCGGGCCTGGAGGTCAAGTGCCTGGGCGGAGCTGGCCTCCGTGCCGAAGAGCGTGGACCTTCCCGCGAAGCGGACCCTGGTGACGCACACCAGTGCCGTCGCGCGGATCGCCGGCCACATGGTCGACGTACTGGCCCCGGCCCACGGGCTGACCATCAGCAAGGACCGGACCCTGGCGATCGCCCTGCTGCATGACGTCTCGAAGGTCGCCGAGTTCGAGCAGTCACCGAGCGGAGCGCGGGCCTCCCGTGCCGGGCGGCTGTACCAGCACGGGTTCCTTGGGGCTCACTGGATGGAGGACGAAGGACTCGATGAGGAGTTGGTCCACGGCGTGCTCGCCCACACGCCCGTGTCCGCGGTGGTTCCCCAGACGCACGAGGCCGTGATCGTTCATTACGCGGATTTCGCCGACTCGGACGTTCAGTTGCTCGATGCCGGGCAGCGACTGTTCTGCAAGAGGCGGGCATGAGCGCCGAGGCCGGCTCGCGCCGGTTGCCCGCGGGCGCCCTGATCTGCTTCGCACGCAGCGCCTTCGAATGCGTCGGAATGCGGTCCGCCGATGCGCAGATCATGGCCGCTTCGCTGGTCGAGGCCGATGTCATGGGGGTGAGTACGCACGGTCTCAACCGTCTTGAGTCTTATCTCGGTCAGCTCCGGGCGGGGCAGGTCGAGGTCCGCCCCATTGAAGCGACCGTCAAGGAGGGGCCCGCTTCTGTGCTGATCGATGCCGGTGGTGGGCTCGGGGCGCCCGTCGGTATCCGCACGGTCGAGGCACTGATATCGAAGGCCCGATCCTGTGGGGTGGCACTCGGCGCTGTGCGCAAGGTCGCCCACTTCGGGGCAGCCGGGTTCTACACCCGTCACGCCGCCCGATCGGGCTTCCTCGCCGTCGCGGCGAGCAGCTCGTCCGCGTCGGTGGTGCCCTTCGGCGGTCGCGGTCCACGCATCGGGAACAGCCCGATCTCCTTCGCCACCCCTGGCGTCGAGCATCCCGAGCTCGTGATGGACATGGCGCTGTCAACCACATCGCGCGGGCGCATCAAGCTGGCGGCCGATAAGGGGGAGGACCTTCCAGAAGGATGGGCCGTCGACTCCTCGGGGGCGCCGACGACCGATCCCGAGGCAGCACTTGCCGGCGGGGTCCTGCCCAGCGGCGGCCATAAGGGGTCCGCACTCTCCCTGATGGTCGAGATGCTCGCCTCGGGCCTCGCCGGAGCAAACCTCACACAGCAGATCAACCACGCCGGGTTCACCAGCGCGGCCGGCCGAGAAGCATCCAGCACCCTCGACGTGACCGTCGGCAACTTCTACCTCGTCATCGACGCCGACCTCTTCGGCGACGGCACCGGAGTCCGTGAGCGCGCCACTGCTATCGCGAACCACGTCCGCGCCAGCGAACCGGCGCTCCACGTCGACCAGGTCCTCGCGCCCGGCGACATCGAGGCCGCGAGGGCGGAGCAAGCGTCGCACGAGGGCGTGTCACTCAGCGAACGAACCCTCCAATCGCTGGCACGAGTTGCCGGCCAACTCGGGATCGACTTCCACCCGGATGACCCCAGAGTGGAGGAGTGAGATGTCCACAACAGCTCCTGGAGCACGTGGTAACCGATGGAAGACCATCGCCGCCGCATCCACCGGCAACTTCGCCGAGTGGTATGACTGGGGCATCTACGGCGTGGTCGCGACGCTCCTCGCCAAGGAGTTCTTCCCGAGCGGCAACGACGCACTGGCGCTGATCAGCGTCTATGCGCTCTTTGCGATCTCCTATCTGACGCGTCCGCTGGGGGCCGCGATCTTCGGTCACATCGGGGATTCGATCGGCAGGCGTCGCGCAATGGCGGGCACGATCACCATCACCTGCGGATCGACCGCTCTGATCGGTTGCATCCCCTCTTACCACGCCATCGGGATCGCCGCCCCGATCCTGCTCCTTCTCATCCGGCTCGCCCAGTCGCTCGGAACCGGCGGTGAACACTCCACATCGACCTCGCTGGTCTACGAGAGCACCCAGGACGGCCGGAAGGCCAGGGCGGTCGCGCTGCTCGCCGCCGGCACGTTCCTCGGCCTGCTCGCCGGGTCACTGCTCGCCACGGGACTGTCGGCGGTGCTCTCCGAGCACGCCTTCGAGGCGTGGGGCTGGCGTGTGCTGTTCTGGCTGTCCCTGCCGATGGGCGGGATCGGGTTGTACATGCGTCGACACACCGATGAGGGAGAGGAATTCACACAGGCCAAACGGCGACAGGGCGCAACCACGCAGGCACCGGCAGCTCCGCTGGTCGAGGCGCTCCGCACGCATTGGGCCCGAATGCTCCTCTTCATGGGATACCTCGGGACATGGACGATCGTCTCCGCCGTCCTGACCTCCTACCTCGCCACCTTCCTCCAGAAGAACGACGCGCTCTCCTCGACACAGGTCTACGCCGCAAACACATTCGCATCCGTCGTGGTGATCATCTGCGCCCTGCTCTTCGCCCCCCTCACCGACAGGATCGGCCTGCGCAACGCCTCGGTCCTCGCCAGCATCCTGGTCGCAGTCCTCGTGCTGCCCGGCTTCCTGCTCGCCGACCGCGGAGTCATCTGGGCATTCACGGGCGCCGGGCTCCTCGGCGCCAGCAAGGGAGTTCTCTCCGTCCCCTCACGTCTGGCGGTCAGCCAGATCTTCCCGGCCAACATCCGTGCCACAGCCGGCGGCCTGTCGTACAACACCGCGACATCAGTCCTCGGCGGCACTGCCCCGCTTCTTGCCGTCGCTCTCAATGACGCCTTCGGATCCAACCTGGTCTTCTGCTCCTACGTCATCTTCGCGGCACTGGTAACGCTCGCCATCTCACTGACGTCGGTCCGGCACTGGACCGCGGAGTCGGAGCAAGCTCCCAACGAGGCAAGCCGCGACACCCCTACCCCGGTGTGACCGACTGGCCGATGTTCCCCACCACATGGAGGACACCCTTGACCACCCCGAGTACATCAGACCTCTACGACACGTACGGTGATCAACTGCAAAGCTGCGACGTGCAGATGCGCCAGTTCGGTGGCACGACACACTTCAGCGGGGAGATCGCGACCTTCCGCTCCGAGGAGGACAACCTGATCCTCAAGTCCATCCTCGCCGAACCCGGCCACGGCCGCGTCATCGTCATCGATACCCGCGGATCACTGAGGGTCGCCATGCTGGGCGACAACATGGCCGCCGCCGCAGCCAGGAACGGCTGGGCCGGAATCATCGTGAACGGCTCCATCCGCGACGTCGCCGCGCTCCGAACGTTGCCCATCGGTATCAAGGCGCTCGGCAGCAACCCACGACGCAGCCGCAAAGAAGGCACCGGAGAGCGCGACATCCCCCTCACCTTCGGAGGAGTCACCTTTGTGCCAGGCCAACGACTGGTCAGCGACGAAGACGGAATCGTCATCCTCCCGGCGGGCGAGGTATTTTTGAGGTACGCGGATGGCGGCGGCTGACCGCTGCGGGGCGGGCGAAGCGTGAGCGAGCTGGAGGTGCCCAGCTCCTGGGCGCGTGGATCCTCGCTCAGGCCGATAGCGACGGTCCGTTCGAGCAGCTCGGCGGTCACGGGGCCGGGCGGTGCGCCGACGGCCCGGACCCGGAACACTAGGTTTTCTGCCGGTGTTTGGGTTTGAGTCATGGTTTAGCCTCATTGAGGCTACGCTGCGGAGAGCGTGGTGAGGTCTACTCGACGTCCGAATGAGGTAGTTGTGGACTTCGCGCTTCTCGGTCCTCTCGTCATCAACCTCGAGGGCCGTCAGTTGACCGTTCCGGCGGCGCGGCAGCGCGTTCTCCTTGCCGCGCTGCTGCTCAACGCCAACCGCGTCGTGTCCGCCGACCGCCTCTCGTACTTCGTGTGGGACGGATCTCCGCCGTCCAGTGCCTCGGCCACCCTGCGTACCTATGTGATGCGGCTGAGACAGGTACTCGGCCCCCGGGTGGGCCGGCGGATCGTGACCCGTTTCCCGGGATATCTCATTGAACTGGACGAGTGCGAAAGCGATCTCGGCCGGTTCGTCGCGCACCGCCGGGCGGGCGAATCCGCCATCGCCTCCGGCGACCTGGCCACCGGTGCCGAGGAACTGAACCGGGCACTGTCGCTGTGGCGGGACGAACCACTGCTGGACATCGCCTCGTCCACCCTGTGCGACGTCGAGGTGCGCCACCTCCAGGAGCTGCGCAGCCAGACCGTCGCCAAGTGGATCGACGTCGAGCTGGAACTCGGCCGGCACCACGGCATGCTTCCCGAGCTGTGGCGGCTGGTCCTCCAGAACCCGCTGGACGAACCGATGGCGGCCCGTCTGATGCTGGCCCTGTCCCGATCGGGCCAGCAGGCGGAGGCGCTCCAGGTCTTCCAGCGCAGCCGTGCCCTGCTGATCGACCAGTTGGGCGCCGAACCCGGGCCCGAGCTGAGACGCATGCAGCAGCGGGTGCTGAGGGACGACGAGCCGCGGCCCTCCGCCGGGCACGACAGGCTCCCGAGCGCCGCCCGGCCCTCCCGGAACCGGCCGCGGCCGGCGCAGCTGCCGGTCGCGCCCACGGCCTTCGCCGGCCGGGCCGACGAGGCCACGGCGCTCCGTTCCCTGGTGTGCTCACCGGCGTCGGACCCCGGCGGTGCGGTGATCGTGGCCCTCACCGGCGGGCCCGGCGTCGGCAAGAGCGCACTGGCCCTGCACCTGGCCCACGGCCTGCGCGACACATTCGAGGACGGCCAGCTCTTCGCCGAACTGCGGGACGCGGACGGGCGGCCGGTCTCTCCCGCCGACGTACTGGCCCGGTTCCTGACCGACCTGGGACTGCGCCGATCGGCCGTTCCGCACAGCCTGGTCGAACGGGCACATCTGTACCGGTCATTGATGGCCGACCGCAGGATGCTCGTCGTCCTCGACGACGCCCAGGACGCCGCCCAGGTCCGCAGCCTGATCCCGGGAAGCGGCGACAGCCGGCTGATCATCACCAGCCGCGGCCACCTCGCGGATCTGGAGGGGGCGTACACCTTCACGGTGCGGCCGCTCCCCGAGGCCGCCTCACTGGAGTTGCTGGGCGGCGTCGTCGGTCATCAGCGCGTGCGGGAGGAGCCGTTCGCGGCCCGGCGCATAGCCTCCGTCTGCGCCGGGCTGCCGCTGGCGCTCCGTATAGCCGGCGCGCGCTGTCTGGCCCGGGAGCAGTGGTCGCTCGACGACATGGCCGAACGGCTCACCTCATCCGGCCGATTACTCGACGAGTTACGCGTCGGCGATCTCACCGTGGGCACCGGGCTGCGCTCCCAGTACGCCGCGCTGCGCGCCCGCTCCGCCCACCCCGGCCCTCCGGCGGACCCGGCCCCCGACGCCGCCTTCCGCGCCCTGGGCGTCCTGGGCGCCGCCGATGTCAGCCCCGATCCGGTGGCCGTCATGCTGAACTGCCGGGTCCACCAGGCCCAGGACACCCTGGAACGGCTGGTCGACGCCCGGCTGCTGACCTCCCCGAGCCCCGGCCGGTACCACCTCGACGACCTGGTGCGGGCGCTGGCCCGGGAGGTGGCCGAGGCCGAGGCGCCACCGGTCGGCCGCGCCATTCTCCGCGAGCTGCTGACCTGGTACAGCCGGGTCTGCGAGCGGCTCAACCCCGATGTGCGGCCCGGCCCCCGGCCGCCGTCGTCGCGCACCGGCCGCACCCTCCCCGCCGTCGACGGCGACGAGTCCGCCGCGCGCTGGCTGGCCCGGCAGCGGGACTCCATCGTGGGCGCGGTGCTCGCGGGACGGCGTAGCGGGGTGGGTCACACCGCCGACCTGCTCGTCGCGGTCCTCGCCGATCTGAGGTCCGTCGAGGGCCTTCTCCCCGGCCTGGAAGCGGTTCTCGACAGCATCCTGAGCCGTGTCGGCGCCCGGACCGGACCCACGACGCGCGTTTTCCCCGAGAGCCATTTCTGGCGCCTTCACGACCCTGTTTCGCACCCCTGACGTCGTACGGACGCGGATTGGGTCAAGATGAGCGAATGATCTACCCAGCCGATATAGACCGGTCGACTGCGGATCAGACACGGCTGTTACTGGTCGAGGACGACCGGGAAACCGCAGACATGCTGGCCGAATTGTTCAATGCAGAGGGTTACGACGTCGATGTGGCATTCGATGGCCAACGGGGGCTTCATCTCGCTCTGGGACGACGACATCAGGTGATGGTCATAGACCGGATGCTTCCGGGTATCGAGGGCCTGGACCTGGTGAAACGATTACGAAGGGTCGGTGTCACCACCCGGGTGCTGGTGCTCACCGCGCTGGGCGCACTCGACGAGCGTGTCACCGGCCTCGACTCCGGCGCGGACGACTATCTGGTCAAGCCCTTCGAAGTGGACGAACTGCTGGCGAGGGTACGTGCGCTGCACCGGCGCGACCTCGTCGACGCGGAAGTCCTTCCGCTCGGCGACGGAGAGCTGGACCTCCGGCGCCGCGAGGTGCGCCTGGCCGACGGCACGGGCGTCGAACTCTCCCTGCGGGAATTCGGACTCCTCCACGCGCTCGCCGAAGGCCCCAGGATGGTGCACGAGCGTGCGCACCTCCGCGAGCGTGTCTTCCCCGACACCTCGGCCGAGTCCATCGTCGACACCTATGTCTACTACCTGCGGCGGAAACTGGGCCGCGATGTCGTCCGCACCGTGCGCGGGCGCGGCTACCAGCTGGGGGCGCTGTGAACGCCATGCCAATCCGTTTTCCGCGCCGCACGGCGCGGAGCCCCGAGCAGCGCAGGCTCGCCGCCGCCCAGTGGACGATCACCTGGCGGATCTCGCTGGTGATGTCGGTGATCATGCTGATCGTCGGGGGCATCGTCTACACCGTGGTGCTGTTCGCCCAGCGCGCCGACGCGGAGCGCGAGACCCAGTGGGGCATCGACCACAACACCGTCGAGAGCCCGCCGGTCTGTGTGTGGATGACCGTGGAGCGGAACGGAGCGGTCAGCAGTACCCCCGGCGCCCCCGCCGGGCTGCCGGTGAGAGCCAGCCTGGCCGCGGTCCGCGCGGGCGCCCCTCCGGTGCTGGAACGGGTGGAGCGAGGCGGTGAGCAGTACACGGTGCGCACCGCCCGGCGTGGCTCGGAGCTCGTCCAGGCGGCGTACGGGGAACGGTTCCAGCGGGCCGACCGCAACCATCTGCTGCTCGCCTTCGCGGCGGCCGAGGCGGTCGGCCTGCTGCTCGTCGCGGCCGCCAGCGGCATGCTCGCACGACGCTCGATGGAGCCGCTCTCCGAGGCGCTGGACCGGCAGCGGCGGTTCGTCGCGGACGCCAGCCATGAACTGCGCACCCCGCTGACCCAACTGCACACCCGCGCCCAGCTGCTGGCCCGGCGCTCCGGCTCCGAGACCCCGCAGCAGCTGGCCACCGACCTCCAGCGCCTGGTGACCGGCACCCGCCAGCTCGGTGATGTCATCGACGACCTGCTGCTGTCCGCGCGGCTGCCCCAGTCGCCGGGGTCCCGCGATCCGGTCGACCTGACCGCGCTCGCCGAGGAGGCGGTGTCCGCCGAGGACGCCCGGGCCCAGGAGATGGGGCTTGCCGTGCGGCTGCGGCCCGGGCCGGGGCGGCACGTGGTGGTGGGCACCGCGCCGGCCCTGCGCCGGGTGATCGCCGCGCTGGTCGACAACGCGATGGGGCACACCCCGCCCGGCGGGGAGGTGACGGTGTCCGTGGACGCCCCGCTTCCCGGCGTCGTGTCGCTGTCCGTACGCGACACCGGCGTGGGGTTCGCGCCGGAGGAGGGCGCGCGCCTCTTCGAACGGTTCGCCAGGGGCTCCGCCGGGCGCGGCAGACGGTTCGGGCTCGGGCTGGCGCTGGCCCGCGAGGTGGTCGAGAGCCATGGGGGGCGGATCACCGCCGAGGGGCGGCCGGGGCACGGTGCGCTGTTCACCGTGGAGCTGCCGGCGGCGCGTACGGGGGAGACGGTTCCACGGGAGCGGACGATCGCGTCGTGTCTCTCCGTCGGAGGCAGACGGCCCGACGCCCCCGGGTGAGCCGGTCGGGTCCGCGGCCGGGCTCACGAGGCGTACGGCCGGCGCCAGTCGAGCGCGCCGCCGTCGAGGTCCTCGGCGAGCCCGGCCAGCGGCGACTCGGCGTCCCACACCAGCCGTGTCCGGCGCCAGAGCCGGCCGTTCGCCAGTCGTTTCAGCGAGACCCCCGGGCAGTGGTCGCCCGGTGCGAAGAAGGCCCCGATCGCGTTCCCGGCGCTCACGATGGCCGCCGCGGTCGTCTGGTCGGCGCCGAAGTACCGGAACCGGGGGGTGAATCCCGCACGTTCGCAGGCGATCCGCAGGCTCAGGCCGAGCCCGTCGGAGCGGTCGCCCGGCGCGACCCAGGTGTCCTCGGCCAGCTCCTCGAGGGTGATCAGCTGCCGGTGGGCCAGCCGGTGGCCGGGGGACAGCCCGATCAGCACCGGCTCGGTGTCGAGGTCGCGGACGGCGAACTCACGGACCGTGGGCGGCACGACGTCCGGGAACTCGCTGATGACCGCGAGTGCGATCTTCTCGGTGCGCAGCAGCTCCAGCACGGCCTGGGACGAGGGCTCCAGATAGGTCAGCTGTTCATGGTGCGGCAGCCGCTCCCGGACGAGCTCGGCGATCAGCGGCACCCAGGGGTTGTCCACCCCGCCCAGCCCGACGGCCCGCGGCGGTTCGGCCGGCTGGGCCAGTGCCCGCGCAGTGGAGAGCAGATCGCCGAACTCGTCGAGCAACTGTCTGGCCCTCCCCAGCACATGGACGCCGAGCTCGGTCGGCACCACGCCGTTCGGGCGGCGGCGGAACAGCGGTCCGCCGAATTCCTGCTCAATGCGTCTGAGCTGGGTGGACAGACCGGATTGGGCGATCTTCAAGGTGGCGGCCGCATGGCTGATACTGCCCGATTCAGCCACGGTGAGCACGATTCGAAGATGGCGCAGCCCCATATCCACTTCCTGCTCCCGTCGTTGAAGGTCGCGGCCGGAAATACCCGATGACGAGGACGGCACCGGCCAGGGACAGCAGCGCCGTCCACGCGGCGGTGACGTACATGGCGTGCAGATAGGCCCGGTCCGCCGCGGCGACGAGCTCGGGCCGGTTCAGCGACCTCGCGACCGCCCGGGCGGCCTCCGCCGAGTCCAGGGCCTTCTCCCGGGGCCCGGGAGGCAGATCGGTGAGCTCGGGCCGGACGGCCCCGCGATAGGCGGTGGCGAGGACCGAGCCGAGCACCGCGACCCCGAGCGTGCTGCCCACCGGCCGGGCCGCGGCGTTGATCGCCGCGCCGGCCCCGGTGTACCGCGGTGGCAGGGCGGCCATCATCTCCGCCGTCATCGGCGCGACCACCAGGCCGATCCCGACGCCCTGCGCGAACAGCGTCCCGGCGATCCAGGCCACCGGGGTGTCCGCGTCGAAGAGCAGATAGCCGCCGAAGGTGGCGCTCGACAGGAGTATCCCCGCGACCGCGCACCAGCGGACGGTCAGCAGCCGGGACAGCGCGGGGGAGACCTGGTTGCCGAGGACGATGCCGCCCGCGGCGGCCGACATCACGGCCCCGGCGGCCAGCGTCGACAGTCCGTGCACCCCCTGTAGGTAGAAGGCGCAGTAGAAGAGCTGCCCCGCCAGGCCGAAGAAGAGCAGCAGCAGGGTCACGCTGCCGCCCGCGAAGCGCGCCTCGGTGAACAGGCGCACATCGAAACCCGGCACGGCCCGGCGGCTCTGCGACACCACGAACGCCGCCAGCAGGGCGAGCCCGAGCGCCATGGGCAGCAGCGCGGCCGGGCTCGTCCAGCCGGAGGGGCGGCCGCCCTGGATGACGCCGTACACCACGAGGCCCAGCCCCAGTACGGAGAGCGCCAGGCCCAGCGGGTCGAGCACCCTGCGTTCGGCGTAGCGCAGCTCGGGCACCAGCAGACCGGCGCCGACCAGGCACACCGCTACCACCGGAAGGTTGACCAGGAACACCGAGCCCCACCAGAACCGGGTCAGCAGCGCACCGCCCACCACCGGGCCGAGCGCGACGGCGGCGCCGCCCGCGGAGGCCCAGACCGCGATCGCCCGGGTCCGGTGGGCCGGCGCGGTACCGCGGGTGACGATCGCCAGCGTCGCGGGCGTGATCAGCGCACCGCCCGCGCCCATGAAGCCGCGGGTGACGATCAGCTCCGTGGCCCCGTCCGAGAACGCGGCCAGCGCGGAGGCGCAGGCCAGCAGCACCAGCCCGGCGACCAGCGTGCGGCGCGGCCCGTAGCGGTCGGCGAGCGCGCCGCCGGCGAAGCTGCCCGCGGCGAAGACCAGCGAGTACGAGGCGTTGGCCCATGCCAGGTCCGCCGCGCTCGCCCCGAGCCCGTGGACCGGATCGGCGAGGGTTTCCATCGCCACGTTGAGGACCGTGTTGTCCAGCAGGACCAGCGTCTGGGCCAGGACCGCCACGGCCACGGTCCACCACTGCCGGGCGGGGGCCGCCACGGCACGGCCCTCGTCCCCGGCCGCGGCCGGCGCGGCGGGCCGGTGGCTCACGACTCCAGCGCTCGTCTGCCCGCGACGACGGTCCGGGTGAGCTCCGCGACCCGGTGCCCGAGATGTTCCGCGGTGGCGAGGTCGGACTTGTGCACCGTCCCCGTTCTGTCGTCCACGGGGGACTGCGCGGCGGCGCCCTGGTAGAAACCGAGCCGGTTCAGGTCGAACTCGCTGCCGGAGGAGGAGTTCCAGCCGGGGGGCAGCCCGAGATTGACCCAGAGCATGCCGTGCTGTGCGGCGAAGGTGGCGAAATAGCCCAGGGTGCCGGCCTTGTCCCCGGCCATCGAGCCGGAGTTGGTGAATCCCGCCGCCAGTTTGTCCTGCCAGCGGCGGGTGAGCCAGCGTCTGGCGCTCGCCTCCGCGAAGGTGTGGAAGGCCGATGAGGCCGTGCCCATATAGGTAGGCGCACCGAAGATGATCGCGTCGGCGTCGTCGAGCCGATGCCATTCCTGATCGGTGATCCGGTCGACCCGGACAGCGGTGACCTCGGTGTGCGGAACCCGGCTCGCGCCGGCCTGTACGGCCTCACCCAGCCTGGCGGTGTGACCACGTCCGCCGTGACAGGCGATCGAGATGCGTACCGGGTCGGTCAAGGCGGTCAAACCAGCCTCCTGGAAAACGCGGTTTCGGCTTCGGCGGAATAGCCGTCGGACAGCCTGTCAGAGCAATCTCAGAAATTCCTCAGAGCCGCATAACCGCGGAGTTATGGAGATTCGATATCCGCTCGCTATTGCATAGCCGTGCCATTCTGTCTCCGCAATCCTCTGCGTGGTTCGCCCCCTTGGGAGAGGTGTGCCTGGCACATGACCGATATTGGTAAATCATTCCGGATGCGGAGGCTCTCGGTCGCGGGGGACGGAAGATATCTTTTCGTCCCGCTCGACCACAGTGTGTCCGATGGGCCGGTGGTGTCCCAGGCCCGCTGGAACGGGCTGCTGAGGGCACTGGTGGACGGCGGCGCGGACGCGGTCGTCGTCCACAAGGGCCGGGCGCGGGCGATCGCACCGGACATCCTGCGCCACTGCGCCCTGGTCGTTCACTTGAGCGCGGGCACCGTGCACGCGGCCGACACCGACGCCAAAGTGCTCGTCGGCGACGTCGAAGAGGCCGTACGGCTGGGCGCGGACGCGGTGAGCGTGCATGTGAATCTCGGATCGGACACCGAGCACCGGCAGCTCAAGGATCTCGGGACCGTCGCGGCCTCGTGCGACCTCTGGAACATGCCGCTGCTCGCGATGATCTACCCGAGGGGTCCGCGGATCGCCGATCCCCACGACCCGGCGCTGCTCGCCCATGCCGTCAATATCGCCGCGGATCTCGGCGCCGACCTGGTGAAGACCTCGATCGCCCTGCCGATGGAGCGGATGGCCGAGGTGGTGAACAGCTGCCCGCTGCCGATCCTCGCCGCCGGCGGCCCGCCCGACGGCTCGGACCTGGTCAGCCATGGGACCTCGCTGATGCTCGCGGGCTGCCGGGGGCTCGCGGTGGGCCGCCGGATCTTCTCCTCGCCCTCACCCTCCTCGCTGGTGGCACGGCTGGCCGCCGTGGTGCACGCCGCCGACGCCGGAACGACCCCCCACCCCTCGACGATCGCGACAGGAGCCGCATGAAGTTCGCATGGATCGACCTCCGCACCGTTCCGCAGGCCCGGCTCGAGGCCGTCGTGGACGCCGCCATCCACACCCGGATGCAGGGCGTGCTCTGCGATGACGAATCCGTCCTCAAGGCGCTGCCCCCCACCGTCACCGCCGTCACCACCGCGGCGGTGACCGAGGAGAAGCAGCTGTACGGCCTCGACGCCGACGCGGCCTGGGTCGACGTACACGACGAACCGTCGCTGCGGCTGGCGTGCGCCGCCGCGGTCGCGCTGCCCCACACCGTGGTCCGCTTCGCCGACCCGACCAAGATCCCCCTGGAGATCGTGCTCGCCGCGGCGGACCGCTCCGCCGGAAAGCTGATCACCGTCTGCGCGGACCTGGAGGAGGCCGCCACCGTGCTGGACGTACTCGAACGCGGCTCGGACGGGGTGCTGTTGGCTCCCTCCGACGCCGGCGAGGTGTTCGCGCTGGCCCGGCTGCTGGAGGCCGGGACCTCTCCGCTGGAGCTGACCACGCTGACCGTCGACCGCATCGAGCACCACGGGCTCGGCGACCGGGTGTGCGTGGACACCTGCACCCACTTCGCCGAGGACGAGGGCATCCTGGTCGGCTCGTACTCGACCGGCTTCATCCTGTGTTGCAGCGAGACCCATCCGCTGCCGTACATGCCGACCCGTCCGTTCCGGGTCAACGCCGGTGCCCTGCACTCCTATGTGCTCGGGCCGGAGAACCGGACCAACTACCTGAGCGAGCTGGGCTCGGGCAGCACGACCCTGGCCGTCAACTCCGAGGGCCGGACCCGGCCGGTCACGGTCGGCCGGGCCAAGCTGGAGTCCCGTCCGCTGCTGACCATCACCGCGCGGTCGGCCGACGGCACCGTGGTGAGCCTGACCGTCCAGGACGACTGGCATGTGCGGGTGCTCGGGCCCGGCGGCAAGGTCCACAACGTGACCGAGCTGCGGCAGGGCGACGAGCTGCTCGGCTACCTGGCCACGGACCAGCGCCATGTGGGCTTCCCCATCGGCGAGTTCTGCAAGGAACACTGATGAGCACCCCGATGCGGGAGCTCATCGACGCGCTGTTCGATGCCCATCCCGACGACCTGCCCTACCTCGTCCACGGCGACCACCCGGTGAGCCGTGGCGAGGTGCGGGCCGCCGTGGACATGGAGGCGGCGGTCTTCGCCGGACACGGCATCGGCGAGGGGCATACGGTGATGCTCCAGATCCCGCCGAGCTGCACCCAGATAGAGGTGCTGCTCGCGCTGTGGCGGCTGGGCGCCCAGGTGATGCTGGTCGACCACCGGCTCAAACCGTCCGAAGTGGACGCCCTGCGCTCGCTGTGCCACCCGCAGTTCATGGTCGGCGCGGGCACGGCGGGCCGCTCACCGCTCACGTTCGAGCCCAGGTACGAGGTGGTCACCTCCCGGTACCCGGACGGCCGCCCGGCGACGACCGAGCACAAGCTGGTCCAGTTCAGCTCGGGTTCCACCGGCCTGCCCAAGGTGATCGGGCGGACCGCGGCCTCCCTGTCGGCCGAGATCGAGCGGTTCACCCGGATCGAGGGGATGCCGGTCCTGGGCGAGCGGATGCTGCTGCTCAGCTCGACCGCGCACAGTTTCGGCCTGATCGCCGGGGTGCTGCACTCCCTCGCCGCGGGCGTCTCGGCGGTCTTCGCGCGACGGGTGTCGGCCAAGGACATCCTCGCCGCCGCCGGGGGCCATGACGTCCACGTGATCTTCGGCACCCCGTTCCACTACGAACTGCTGAGCACCGCCCGGGGCCTGCCCGCCCTGCCCGCCCTGCGCGCGGCGGTCTCCGGTGGGGAGATCATGCCGCCGCAGACCGCCGCGCGGTTCGCCGAGCGGTTCGGCACCGGGGTCGGCGAGTCGTACGGGACCACCGAGACGGGCGTCATCGCGATGGAGGTGAGCGGCGCCTCGCGGCCCTCGGTCGGCCGGGCGGCGCCCGGTGTGGTCCTGAGGATCCGCGAGGGCGAGCTGGACGTCCGGCTGCCGGACGGCTCACCGTATCTGCACGCCTCCGGCGGCGACCGGTTCGCCGACGGCTGGCTGCGCACCCACGACCGGGCCGAGCTCGATCCCTCCGGCGCCGTGCGGCTGCTGGGCCGTGGCGACTCCCTGGTGGTCATCGGCGGCCTCAAGGTCGACCTGACCGAGGTGGAGGCGGTACTGCGCCGGCACCCCGGGGTCAGCGGGGCCGTGGTCGTGCACGCCGGTGCCACCGAGGCCTATGTCTCGGTCGCGGCGGACGGCCCCTCGGCGGGGGAGTTGCTGCGCTGGTGCCGGGACCGGCTGGCCGACTACAAGGTGCCCCGCGTCGTCCACGTCCTGCCGGATCTGCCCCGCACCTCCAACGGCAAGCTGGTCAGGCGCCGCGACGCGCTGCTGGCCCGCGCCCCCGACCGCTGACCCGGCTGACCGCCCCTTGCCGACCACCCCCATCGACCCCTGTGGCACAGAAAGGTTGCGCACCATGGAGACGCAGACGGCCTTGCAGAAGGAGATCCGCGAGTTCGTGCTCAGCACGATCAGCGAGGAGATGAACCATCCGCTCGCCGCGGACGAGATCAGCGATGACAGCCCCATGGGCACCGGTGGGATCGACATCGACTCACTGGGCCTGATCGAACTGCTCCTCCGCCTGGAGCGCCGGTTCGATGTGAAGTTCCCCGACAGCGACATCGAGCAGGCCGGCGCGATGAACCTGGGCGACCTGATCAACGATGTCGTGGAGCGGGGCGCCACGGCATGACCGCGGAATCCGAAACCCGGCCGAGGATCACCACCGACGCCGTCCGGGAACTGCTGTCCGACCCCAAGATCTTCGCCGATCTGCCGCCCGGCCTGGACGACGACGCCGAACTCGCGCTGGACTCGCTGGGACTGGTGTGGTTCCTGCACCAACTGGAGCTGCGCTACGGCCTGGAGATCGAGCCGGCCGATGCCTTCCTCGCCGAATTCACCTCGATACGCCGGATCACCGACTACCTGGTGGACGTCCATGAGCCGTGAGGTACTGCTGACCGGATTCGGGGTGCGTACGGCCTTCGGCACCGGGGCGGACGCCGTGCGGGAGGGCGTGTTCGACGGGCGACCCGCGTTCGCGCCGATCACCCGCTTCGACACCGGCCCGTACCGAACGGGCCTCGCCGCCACCGGCGGCCCGGCCGCCCCCCTGCGGGATGTGCTGGCCGAAGTCGCCGGGTCGGCGGTCGCCATGGCCGGGCTGCCGACGGGGGCCGAGGCCGCCGTCCTGGTGGGGACCGCGGGCGACTTCACCGGCCTGACCCGCTTCTGGCGCGCCGCGGACGCGCCCGGCGGTTCCGGCGCGCCCGGCGGTTCCGGCGCGCCCGGCGGTTCCGGCGCGCCCGGGTCACCCGGCGCGCCCGGGTCACCCGGCGCACCCGGCGTCCCCGGGTCACCCGGCGCTCCTGACGCTCCCGGGTCTTCCGGCTCTCCCGGCGCGGTCGACTCCGGCGGCGCCGTGGAGACCGTTCCCGCGTGGCAGGCCGAGGCCCTCGCGGACGCCCTCGGCCTGCGCGGCCCCCGGCTGGCGTTCACCAGCGCGTGCGTCGCCTCGGCCACCGCGATCACCCACGCCTGCCGGCTCATCGCCTCCGGCCGGGCCGACACCGCGGTCTGCGCCGGGGCGTATCTGGTGGAGGAGGAGAACCTGGCCAAGTTCGACTCGGGATTCGCGCTTTCCCGGGACGGGACGGTGCGTCCGTTCTGCGCCGACCGCAGCGGTCTGCTACTCGGGGACGGAGCCGCCGCCGTGGTGCTCGAATCCGCCGAGAGCGCCCGGCGCCGGGGAGCGCGCGCGCTCGGCGCGCTGACCGGCTGGGGCGCCGCCGGTGACGCCCACCACGTCGCCCGGCCCCATCCGGACGGTGCCGGGCTGGTCATGGCCGCCAGCCGGGCCCTGCGGCGTGCGGGCGGTCCGCGGATCGACTACGTGAACGCGCACGGCACCGCCACCCGGTACAACGACCCCGCCGAGACACGCGGGCTGCACACGCTCCTGGGCGCGGCGGCCGCCCGGACGCCGGTGAGCTCGACGAAGAGCACCACGGGACATCTGCTGGAGGCGTCCGGAGTCGTGGAACTCGTGATCACCCTGCTCGCGCTGCGGGACGGGGTGCTGCCGCCCACCGCCGGGTTCACCGAACCCGATCCGCACTGCGACCTCGACTATGTGCCCAACCGCCCGCACAAGGCCGAGCTCCGGTGTGCGCTCACCGTCAACGCCGCGTTCGGCGGCGCCAACACCGCGCTGGTACTGGAGCGAGCATGATCGTCGCGATGTCCGGTCCCTCCGCGCCGCCGGTCGCCGGTTTCGTGGAGTCCGCCTTCAACCCGATGGTGTACGAGGCCGTCGAGCGATGCCTGACCGCCCGGCCGGGCGACGGCGCCCGGACCGCCATGGTCCTGGCCAGCACGATGGGGGACGCCGCCACCCTCGACCTCGGCAGCCGTCTGCTCGTGGCCGGGCAGGTGCACAATCCGCTGCTGTTCATGCAGTCCACGGCCAACGCGGTCCTGGGGCAGCTCAGCCGGGAGTTCGCCATCACCGGGCCGCTGGTCTGCCTGTCCACCGCGGCGGACCCGGCCGGTGAGCTGCTGGCCGCCGCGGAACTGCTGCTGGAGGACGAGGAGCTGGACCGCGTCGTGCTCATCGGGGTCGAGCTGACCGGCACCGAGCGCACCACGGCGGCGTACCGCGAGCTGCGTACCGGCCCGCCCGCCGCGGACCTGGCCGTGGCCATCGTGCTGGACCGGGACGATCCGCTCCCGCGCCTGCCGTCCGACATCCCGCCCGCCCCCTCGGGGGAGTACGGCACCCTTCGCGGCCTGGTCGAGCTGGCCGCCCGACTCCAAGGAACCACACCATGATCACCAAACAGGAACGCGCGCGGATCAGCGAGGACGCCGCGCTGGGGGCCGGGAACGTGATCCACCGGCTGAAGGCGTACGGCAGACCGCTCGACGAGCAGGTCCTGTGGACCGACGCCACCTGGCCGGCACCGGACGGCGGCCACCCCGAGGTACTGACCCTGGGAGAGCTGCACGAGGCCGTGGAGATCTACGCGGGCTGGTACCACGCACAGGGTGTCGGGCCCCGCGACCCGGTGGCGATCCAGACCTGGTCCAGCACCGAGTTCGCCATCAACTTCCTCGCCCTCACCTCCCTGGGCGCGATCCCCTCGTTCGTCAACGGCAACCTCCGCCCGGAGATCGCCCGCGAGTACGTACGGCGCCAGGGCGCGGTCGGCGCCATCACCGACCAGGCCCACCACGAGGTCCTGGCCCCCGGCCGGGAGGAACTGGGCCTCGGCTTCTGCGTCACGGCGGCCGACATCCGCGCGGAGCACCGCGCACCCCTCCCCGCGGCCTACCCGTACGCCCACCACGCCACCGACCCGATCATCATCTCCCACTCCTCGGGCACCACCGGTATGCCCAAGGCCGTACCGCACACCCACGAAACCCTGCTGTACGCGCAGTTGCACCGGCTGAAGCTGTCGGTCGGCTCCGCGATGGGCCGACTGCTGGTCGCGCTGCCCGGTTCGCACAACGCCGCCATCTCGGTCATGCTGTTCGGCTTCCTGCTGCGCTCGCCCGTCCGCATGCTGTCCAGCCAGCGCGGGGTCGACGTCCTGGACGCCATGGAGTCGTTCCGCCCCACCACGGTGTTCGCGTTCGCCGGAACCTACGGGGAGATGGCGGCCCAGGACCTCTCCGCGCGCGACATGTCCAGCGTGGAGGCCTGGTACAACACCGGGGACGCGGCGCACGAGACCCATATCAGGGCGCTGATCGAGCAGGGCAGCCACGAGACGGTCGGCCAGGACCTGAAGCGGCGCCGGGTCTCCGGATCCGTCTTCACCGACGGACTCGGCTCCTCCGAGACCGGCTACTCGCTCTTCCACAACGGACACCGGCCCGGCAAGTCGTCGTTCTCGCGCTGCGTCGGCAAACCGATGAGCTTCGCCGAGGCCGCGGTGCTCTCCGAGGACGGCACACCGCTGCCACCCGGCGAGATCGGCCGCCTCGGCGTGCGCTCACCCACGCTCACCCCCGGATACTGGAACGACTCGCTGACCTTCCACCGGCTGCGGCTCGGCGGCTACTGGCTCACCGGCGATCTGTCCTACCGGGACGAGGAAGGCAACTTCTACCACCTGGACCGCGTGCCGGACGCGATCCGCACCCCCGCGGGCATCGTGTTCAGCACCCGCACCGAGGAGTTGCTGCTGCGCGAGCTGCCCGAGCTCGAGGACTGCACGGTGGTGGCGGTCGCGCCCGAGGGCGTACGCGCGGACTGGGACGGCGACGGGACCGCCGACGCCTACGCCCTGCTACAGGTGCGCGCGGACACGGCGGACCCGGCGGACGCGGCGGACGCGGACAGGGACGACGCCCGATGGACGGCCGAGGTCAACCGGGTGCTGGCCGCCGAAGGCTTCCCGCAGCTGACCGGAGCGCTCCGGATGGACGCGAGCGAGGTGGTGAAGGGCGCCACCGGCAAGGTGCTCAAGCGGGAGATGCGCGAGCGGTTCCGGGCCCGGGTGGCCGACGGCGAGCTGGACGGGAAGGTGCGATGACCGCGCTCGACCATACGAGCCCCGGCACGGGCCCCGGCACGAGCCCCGGTACGGTCCCCCGTCCGAGGACCATGGATGTGTACCGGCAGTGGTGGCTGCACGACGCGCGCTGGTACCAGGGCGTGGCGAAGCGGTTCGGGCACGAGGTGGCGAACGAGATCAACGCCGAGGCGCTGCGGTACGTGGCCGTCCAGGTGGGCAAGCGGATCCGCCGTCAGTTCGGCGGGAAACCGGCCGCCGACCTCGAGGAACTCCGCCGCCGGTACGACGCCTGCTCCGAGTGGATGTTCCCGAACGAACTGCGCGACGGCGGGACCGCGGTGCTCCCGGACGGCGATATCGAGCTGACCATGCGGCAGAACTTCGCCGTGACCATGGTCCGGATGGCCGGTTCACTCGACGGCTACGAGTGCCCGTGCACCGACATCCACGCCGGGTGGTCGGAGGGGCTCGGCGTCGAACTCACCCGCAACTGCGCCACCGCGTGTCTGCGGGACGGCGATCCCGCCTGCCGCCTGCTGATGCGGGCCCAGGGAGGCGCGGCATGACGGCGCGAGTCCTCGTCGCCGGGGCCACCGGGGTGATCGGCCGGACCCTGGTCCCGCTCCTCAGCGCCCGCGGTCATCATGTGACCGCGCTGGTACGGGAGCCGTCCGCCGCGGCCGGGCCGAGCCTGGACGGCGTCGTGGTGGCCGACGCGCTGGACGCCGAGGCGGTGCGCGCGGCGGTGCTCTCGGCCCGGCCCGAGGTGGTGGTGCATCAGCTGACCGCGCTGCGCGGGCCCACCGCGGAGGGCCTGGAGCGCACCGCACGGCTGCGCACCGAGGGCACCGCGCATCTGATCGCGGCGGCCGAGGCGGCCGGGGCGCGACGGATGGTGGCGCAGAGCATCGCGTTCGCCACGGCCCCCGGCGGCGGGCCGGTGCTCACCGAGGACGCGCCGCTCCATGTCGACGCACCGGATCCGGGCTGGGCCCGCACCGCCCGCGCGATCACCGAACTGGAGCGCCGGGTCATGGACGCCGCGAACCTCTCCGGGATCGTCCTGCGCTACGGAACCCTGTACGGCCCGGGCACCCTCTACCACCGCGACGGTGCGATCCACGCCGCGGTGGCGCGCGGCAGGCTGCCCCTGCCCGATCCCGCCACCGGCGTCACCTCGTTCCTCCATGTCGAGGACGCGGCACGGGCCGCGGTCCGTGCCGTCGAGGCGGACGCCGACGGCGTGTTCAACGTGGCCGACGACGACCCGGCGGAGGCCACGGTCTGGCTGCCCGAATACGCCCGACTGCTCGGCGCGCCCCCGCCCCGTACGGTGCCGGCGCCGCTGGCCGAGCGGCTGCTGGGCTGGCTCACGGCCCATCAGCTGACCGCCATGCGCGGTGCGTCCAACGACCGCATCCGGCAGGTGCTCGACTGGAAGCCCTCGATACCGAGCTGGCGGACCCGGCTGGCCACCGACTGACCGGCGCGGCCGGGCCATGTGCGCGGGCCCGGCCGCGCTCCTCCAACTCGTGCATTTCCCCGCCACGTTGCGCCATGTAACGCGAACATGGCGGCCGTACGAAGTAGTCATTGCCGCCTTCCGGAAGCGCGAACGCGTGCTTGAGCCCACCGTTCCGCATGGTGGTCGCCGCTTGACCGGTACACGAACGCCGGTGTTGGGTGGCGCCCATGGCCTCCACACTTTTGGTGCACCGCCACCACGTCGACCTCGGTCGAGTGGCGAGTGCGCAGTGTTGTTGAGGCATTGACGGCTGCCCGCCGGGGCGCCCTCTCCCATCTGTTTCTTCGCGTGTGATCCGTCTGCCCGTACGCGGCCGCACACTTCCGTGCCCCGTGGGGCATGACGGCACGTCGACCTGCCTGCGTGGGCTCCGAGGAGCCCACGCCCCTCCATGAGGAAACCACCGTGACCGACACCTTCCAGCGGGAGCCACGCCAATCCCTGGCCGCCGTACCCACCCGCGCGCTCGCCCCGGGCGGGCCCGTCCGCTGGGCGGCCCTGGGCTGGGACGACCCGGCGGCCGCCGAGCTGCGGGCGCTGATGGACGCGGAGATCAAGCCCCGCTATGCCGCCTTCGGGCCGCGTCCGCATCTGCCGCCCCCGCCCACCGCGGACGAGATAGCCGTCACCTGGATCGCCTTCACCGGCTCCGGCGAGCCCGTGGCCACCGCCGCGCTGCGCGCGCTGCCCGGCGACCGGTGGGAGATCAAGCGCGTCTTCGTCCGGGCCGACCACCGCGGCCGCGGGCTGGCCGCGGTGGCCCTGGCCGCCGTCGAGGCGTCCGCGGCCGAACGGGGCGTGGCGGAGTTGATGTTGCAGACGGGTGTCCGGCAGCCGGAGGCCGCAGCCCTCTACGCACGTGAGGGCTGGTACCGCATCCCGCCCTATCCGCCCTACTCCCGCGACCCGTACAGCGTCTGCTTCGCCAAGTGGCTGCCCGCCACCGGCGATGGGGTGGCGCCCACACTTTTGCCGGGTCACCCATGGGCGTCGGGGAATACGTCGCGGCCCCGTCCGAGTTGACGACGTTGACGATTGCGTGCGGTCACCGGCCTCACGTAGCGTTCCGAGAAACCAGCCAGGGCCCGAAGGCCCGTCGGGAACGGGAACGGGAGGCGAAGGTGTCGCGGCCGATGATCTGCCCGCCCGCGCCGGCTCCCGCCCTCCGCGGGGGCGTACGGCTGTACTCCCGGCACCACATCGACCTGCTGCGCGTCGCCGGCGCGCTCTGTCGCCGCTGACCTGATCACCTCGAGGACACCGCGCCCTCCCGATGAGGGGCGGTGATCACCCATGGCCGACCAGGGAGGCACCCTTCGTGTCCGAGTCCTCATCCACCCCCTTGCACCTCGCCGTCGCCCTCGACGGGGCGGGCTGGCATCCGGCCGCATGGCGCGAGCCGCGGGCCAGGTCCCGGGAGCTGTTCGACCCGGCGTACTGGACCGATGTCGTCACCGAGGCCGAGCGCGGGCTGCTCGACTTCGTGACCTTCGAGGACGGGCTCTCGCTCCAGTCCTCGCACCGCACCGAGCCCGACGACCGCACCGACCAGGTGCGCGGGCGGCTGGACGCGGTGCTCATCGCCTCCCGGGTCGCACCGCTGACCCGGCACATCGGGCTGGTGCCGACCGTCGTCGCCACCCACACCGAGCCGTTCCACATCTCCAAGGCGATCGCCACCCTGGACTACGTCAGCACCGGCCGCGCGGGGCTGCGGATCCGGGTGTCCAGGCGGCGCCACGAGGCGGAACACTTCGGCCGCCGCACCCTTCCGCGCTTCGGCCCCGAGGATCTGGACACCCCGGTGGTCCGGGAGCTGACCGCGGAGCTCTTCGAGGAGGCCGCCGACTACATCGAGGTGGTACGCCGCCTCTGGGACAGCTGGGAGGACGACGCCGAGATCCGGGACGTCGCCACCGGACGCTTCATCGACCGCGACAAGCTGCACTACATCGACTTCGAGGGCAGGCACTTCAGCGTCAAGGGACCCTCGATCACCCCCAGGCCACCCCAGGGACAGCCGGTCGTCAGCGCACTGGCCCATCAGAGCGTGCCCTACCGGCTGGTGGCCGGATCCACCGACATCGGCTACCTCACGCCGCACGACACGGACCAGGCCCGCGCCACCGTCGCCGAGATTCGCGCCGCCCAGGCCGCGGCGGGCCGCGCGGCGGAGCCCTTGCACCTCTTCGGCGACCTGGTGGTGTTCCTCGACGACGAACCGGGTGCCGCGGCCGCCCGGCGGGAGCGCCTGGACGCCCTCGCGGGCCACCCGTACACCAGTGACGCCAAGGTGTTCACCGGTACCCCCGCACAGCTCGCGGATCTGCTGCTGAGCTGGCAGCGGACCGGACTGACGGGCTTCCGGCTGCGCCCCGGTGCGATCGGCCACGACCTCGAGGCGATCACCCGCGGCCTGGTGCCCGAACTCCAGCGCCGCGGCGCCTTCCGCCGGTCCTACGAGGCCGACACCCTGCGCGGACTGCTGGGCCTCGCCCGCCCCGCCAACCGCTACGCCACCGTCTGAGCCGGAGGGACCACCGACCATGAGCACACCGCTCAAGCAGATCCACCTGGCGGCACACTTCCCCGGCGTCAACAACACCACGGTGTGGAGCGATCCGGAGGCGGGCAGCCATATCGAGTTCAGCTCGTTCGCCCACTTCGCGCGCACCGCCGAGCGCGCCAAGTTCGACTTCCTGTTCCTCGCCGAAGGGCTGCGGCTGCGCGAACAGGGCGGCCAGATCTATGACTTGGACGTGGTGGGGCGGCCGGACACCTTCACCGTCCTGTCCGCGCTCGCCGCCGTCACCGACCGCCTCGGCCTCACCGGCACCATCAACTCCACCTTCAACGAGCCCTACGAGGTGGCCCGCCAGTTCGCCAGCCTCGACCACCTTTCCGGCGGGCGCGCCGCGTGGAACGTCGTCACCTCGTGGGACGCCTTCACCGGGGAGAACTTCCGCCGCGGCGGTTTCCTCCCGCAGGACGAGCGGTACTCCAGGGCCAAGGAGTTCCTGGCCACCGCCACCGAGCTGTTCGACTCCTGGCGGGGTGACGAGATCGTCGCCGACCAGGCATCCGGTACCTTCCTCGGCGACGCGCGGGCCGGAGCCTTCGCCCATCAGGGCTACCACTTCGACATCGCCGGGCAGTTCAACGTCCCGCGCAGCCCGCAGGGCCGTCCGGTGATCTTCCAGGCCGGTGACTCCGAGGAGGGCAGGGAGTTCGCCGCGGCCGGCGCCGACGCCATCTTCAGCCGGTACAGCACCTTCAAGGAGGGCCAGGCGTTCTACACGGACGTCAAGGGCCGCCTCGCCCGCCATGGCCGCACCCACGACCAGCTGCTGATCCTGCCCGCCGCCACCTTCGTCCTCGGCGACACCGACGCCGAGGCGCGGGAGCTGGCCCACGAGGTACGCCGCCAGCAGGTCAGCGGCGCCACCGCGATCAAACACCTGGAGTTCGTCTGGAACCGCGACCTGTCCGCGTACGATCCGGACGGGCCGCTCCCCGACATCGATCCGGATCCCGGCGAGCACACCATCGCCCGCGGCCGCGCCCAGGTGCGGATGTACCGCGATCCGCTGGCCGTCGCCCGGGAGTGGCGGGAGCTGGCGGCCGCGAACAAGTGGTCCATCCGCGACCTGGTCATCGAGACCGGCAACCGCCAGTCGTTCATCGGCTCCCCGGCCACGGTCGCCGAGACCATCAACTCCTTCGTCCAGGCCGATGCCAGCGATGGCTTCATCCTCGTACCGCACATCACCCCCGGCGGGCTGGACGCCTTCGCGGACACCGTCGTCCCGCTGCTCCAGGAGCGCGGTGTGTTCCGCACCGAGTACGAGGGCACGACCCTGCGCGACCACCTCGGACTGGCCCACCCCGGCATCCGGTCGCACCACGCGCGGGCCGCGTCATGACCCGGTCGACGCGTCGATGAGCGTGGCGATGCCGGGCTCGCGCGGGCACCCTGAGCCTGATGGTCGGCGCGACACCGGAGGCATACCGGCACGTGGAGCCGGTGCTGCGGTCCTTCGCCGGGACCGTCGAGCACATGGGTCCGCCCGGGGTGGGAACGGTGGCGAAGCTGTGCAACCAGGTGATCGTGGCCGCGACGCTGCTGTCCGTGGCCGAAGCCCTCGATCTGGCCCGCAGAGCCGGGCTCCGCGGGGAACAGCTGGTCCGGGTGGTCGGGGGGTGGCCCGGCGGCCGGCGCCGTGCTGGAAGCCAAGGCCGCCAAGATCCTCCAGCGGGAGTACGGTCCCGGCGGCAGCGCGGCCAACTGTTCGGTCGTCGCCGAGATCGAGCCGGGCACGGTGCTGCGGGACGCGGTGCTGAGCGGACTCGGGGTGACGGTCCTGCCGCTCACGGCGACCCGAGCCCACTTTCGCCCCCGATGAGGTACGTGCCTGCCGCTTCGCCGGCTCCCAGCTCCACACCGCGATGTCCCTGTGCACCTGTGCACCCCCGAGGTGCAGCCCCGCTCGGAGGCCGCCGCGTTGGTGGCGGACCCGCTGCGCACGCTCATCCGGGACCAGCCCGGCCCCGCCGGACGGCGCGAGCCGAGCGTCGCGGCGAACGCCGGTCATCCCTACACCATCAAGGACACCGTGCCCCGGATGCCGAACAGCGACTTCCCGTAGATCTCGGCGGCCACTTCGGGGTTGAGGACGGCGTGACGGCTCCCGGTCTCGATGTCGCGCCAGATGCGCTGCAACGGGTTGGACTCGCCGAAGCTCGAAGCCCCCTGGGCCGAGCACACGATGCGGACCGCCTCACGCGCGTGGACCGCCGCCATTCCCGCGTCCATCCGCATCCGTGCCCGGGCGTCGTAATCGGGGAACACCCCGGCCCGTGCGGCCTCGTCGATGTCATCGGCCGCGCGCTGGGCGTGCAGTCGGGCGGAGTCGGCGAGCGACGCCGCCCTCGCGGCGGCGAGCTGGATGGTGGGCGCCTCGGCCTGGGAGGTGTAGCTCGTCAGGGTCAGCGCTCGCCCCGGGGCCCGCTCCACCAGGAGATCGACGGCGGCCGTGGCCAGCCCGAGCTGGGGCCCGGTCAACACGAGCGCGGCGGTCGGCACGAACGGAGCCCGGTAGAGCGCCTCGTCGGTGAAGGGTGTGGCGTAGCGGCCCTCGATGGCGTCGGGGACGGAGTGGAAGCGGTGTGCGGGTACGAAGAGGTCCTCGCCGACGAGTGTGTTCGAGGCGGTCCCGCGCATGCCCGCGACGAACCAGGTGTCCTCGACGGTCAGTTCCGACATCGGCGCCAGCACGATGCCGACGGCGTCCGACGTGCCCTCGGCGTCCGGCCGGTTGACCCCGAGGACCGCCCAGTCGGCGTGGGCGCACCCGGACGCGGGGGCCCAGCGCCCGCTCACCCGGTATCCGCCCTCGACCACGCGCGCGGTGCCCGAAGGGGTCACGACACCGGCGACCCGGGCGTGCGGGGTCTCGGCCCAGACGTCGTCCTGGGCCCGGGCGGGGAAGAGCCCGACGAACCACGCGTTGGCGTTGAGCAGTGAGGTCACCCAGGCGGTGGAGCCGCAGGCGCGCCCGACCTTGCGGCTGACCTCCAGCAGGGTGCGGTGGTCGGTCTGGAGACCGCCGTAACGGGCGGGCCGCATCAGCGAGAGCAGACCGGCCCCGGCCAGGGCGTCGATGTTCTCGGCGGGTACTCCGCGCTCGCGGTCGGTCGGATCGGCGTTGCCGGAGAGCAGCGGCCGCAGTGCGGCGGCACGCTCGACGAGGTCGGCCCGCAGCTCGCGCGCGGCGTCGGTGGTGCGGGGAACGTCCATGGTGATGTTCATCGTCGTCACTTCGGTGTCAGGGATCGTGCGGGGTACGGGTCAGCTCGCGACGGCGAGCGGGGCGTGGGTGCCGAAGATCCGGCGTGCGTATACCAGCGGGGCCGTGGAGGTCGACTCGGCCTCCTCGAGGCATACGACGAGCAGAACGTGGTCACCGCCGTCCACGTGGCGTTCGACGTGTCCCGCCGTCCAGCCGGCCGACTCGGGCAGGTGGGGGAGTCCGGCACGGACGGTCCAGGTGACGCCGTCGAACTTCGAGCCCGGTCCCCGGTGCCGACGGGCGAACGTCGACGCCAGCTCCCGCTGGTGGGCGCCGAGGATGTTCACGCCCACCCGGTCACCCGGCTGGAGGTGGGCCAGCAGCGCCGAGGCGCGGTCGAGGGCGAAACTCACCAGCGGAGGGTCGAGCGAGAGCGAGGCGAGGCTCGACACGGTGCTGCCGTGCGGCCGCCCGTCGGCGGCCGTCGCCGTGACCACGGTGACCGGGGCACACACCCCGCTCATCAGCTCGGTAAAGGTCTCTCGGTCGATCATCGTGGGCCTTCCGTTGGGCTGGAATCCGAGTTGTCGGGATGCGCGGCCCGGTGCCTCACCGCGTCCGACATCACGAAGTCAACTCCGGCCGGGGCACGGCCGCTTGGTCCGCCGGCTCAGGATTCAGGTCTCCCGTTGGTCTGCCGGACCGGGCCGCGACCGGTGCATCGGGCTCACGCTTCGACGTCGCGCGGCAGGAGTACCGCGTCCCCCAGTTCCTCGGCGAGTGCGAGGGCGGTGTGGAGGGCGAAGCGGCGGTCGTCGAGGTCGTGTCCCAGCACCTCCTGGGCCCGCTTCACGCGGTAGGTCACGGTCCCCCTGGCCACGTGCAGACGTCGGGCCACATCCACGAGGCTGCGCTCGGCGCCGATGTAGTGGTACAGCGTGGTCCGCAGTGCCTCCATCGGCGCGCTGCGGGCGGCGAGTCCGCCGAGTTCGCGCCGTACGAAGTCACCGGCCGCGTCGAGATCGGTGGCCAACAGCGCGATGGCGGCGACGTCGGCGTAGGCGGTGGCGTGCCTCGGCGCACGTCCGGCCTCGCACCGCAGCCGCTCGACCCGCTCCCCGCGCTCGGCCTCGCGGTGGGAGCGGCGGAAGCCCGCGACACCGGACCCCGGGGTCCCGAAGGCCGCCCGCATCCGCTGCCGGGACAGTGCCTCCGTGATGGTCTCCCATGAACCGGTCGAGTGCGTCGCGTCCGTTCTGTCCGTCCCGCCCGGAGGTACGGTGCCCCACGCCCACAACCGCCCTGAGGCCACTGGGATGACCAGCGTCGTGGTGGCGCCACGGGCCCGTAGTACCTCGATCGCCGCCGCCTGGAGCGTGGCCCCGCCCTTCGGCGAGTCCGACCACACCACCACCGCCTCGTGGGTCCGCCGCAGGTTGTAGCCGAGGGCACGCGACGCCTCGTCGACGTCCACCGCCGCGGCATCACTCAGCAGGGAACGCACGAGGTCGGCTCGTGCCGCGGCCGCGCTGGTGCTCCATACCTCGTGCTCCGCGAGGTAGGTGCGGATCATGGTGTCGGAGAGTTCATCGACGTAGGAGAACAGCTCACGGGAGATCGCCGTGACCTCGTCCACCGCGTCCGCCGGGCCGACCAGTTCGGCACAGGCCCGCAGGAACGCCTCGGTCGTTGCCGCGTGCCCGACCCGGACGCCGTGCAGCACCCGCTCGAGCGGTATGGCCCGGTGAACGAACTCGCGGATGCCCTCCAGGATCGCCTCATCCGTGGGCGGGGTGGCCGCCGGGCCCTCCGCCAGGGTGAACAGCGCCCGCAGGGTGGTCGCTTCATTGCCCCGGCGGAGCATCTCGACAGCGGCCGGACTGCCGCCGAGGACCGGCACCTCGCCGACGATCCGCCGCAGGACCACGGAATTCAGCTCGATCGCCCAGCGCACGGGGCCCGCACCGACGCGCGCGACGGCGTCCTCGACCATCGCGCGCGGGCTCGCCGCCCCCTGGAGGTCGACCTCACCTCGCGGCCCCAGCCGTGCGATCCAGGCTCGCCGCGGCGGCCGACCGGTCTTGATCACACTGCCATACTCCGTCCAACCCGAGGCGCTGATCAACTGGGCGCCGCTGGAAGCGGCACCCCACGGTTCGGCTTGTGGGGCGCCCTCAGCCGGTGGGCGGGGCGAAGAGCGCGTCGTTCCCGAACCGCCGCGCGGTCAGCTGCCGAGCGGTTCTCGCTGCGGCGCCCGACGCGTACGACCGTGGCGTCGGCGCGGGGGAGGGGGAGTGCGGCGACGACGTGGCGCGTGAGCTCAGGGGATGCCTGGGCCGTGGTTGAGAAGTGCGGCCTGCGCGGCGTCAGCCGCCGCCGACGATGAAGTCGGTTATCGCGGCAGCGACGGCTTCGGGCTGCTCATCGGGGATGAAGTGTCCGGCGCCGGGCACGATGACTCCGGTGGTGTCGTCGGCCCATGGGCTGATGGAGGCCGCCATGTCCGGGATGGAGCCGTGGCTGCTGGATATTCCGAGGATGGGCACGGTCAGGTGCTGCCGGCTGAGCGCCTGGTGGTTCTTGCGCGCCGACTCGGCGGCGTCCCGGTAGTAGGCGAGGGAGGCGCGGAGGCCGCCGTCGGCGGCGAGGGCCGCTGCGTAGTGGTCGAGGTCGGCGTCGTCGAATGTGCCGGGAGCGAGGGCCTTCACCTTGAGGAACCAGCCGACGTACTCCCGTTCGCGGCCAGCGAGCAGGGTCTCGGGCAGGTCGGGCACGAGGTGGAACGCGAAATGCCAGGTCTTCCACGCCCGGGCCGGGTCGGTGGGGATCGTTTCCGGGAGGGTGATACCGGGGATTCCGGCGTCGAGCAGGGCGACCCCGCGCAGTTGCCCTTCGTGGTTGAGGGCGAGGGAGAAGGCCACCCAGGCGCCGATGTCGTGGGCGGCCAGCCAGTAGGCCGGCACTCCGAGTGCCTTTACGGCGGCGTGGACGTGGGCGGCGACCGTGTGGGTGTCGTAGCTGCGCTCCGGCCGCTCGGAGTGGCCCTGGCCCGGCAGGTCGATCGCGATGACGCGGAACCGGTCGGCGAGGCTGGGCATGACCTTTCGCCAGGCCCGCCAGGTTTGCGGGAACCCGGCGAGCAGGACGACAGCCGGACCGGCCGACTGGCCGCCTTCGACGGCATGAAGGCGGATGCCGTCTGCGTCGACCCAGCGGTGGGTGAATCCGGCCAGGTCGTGCAGGGGCAGATCGCGGACGGGGTTACTTGCGGAGACGGTCATGGGGTCCTCCATCGGTGTTGGGGTGTGCTGGTCCGGCGGTTCGCCCGAGGGCCAGGCCCGCGAGGGCGATGCGGACGACGGCGGCGGTCGGGGTTGCGTGGTGTGCCTGCCGCGCTGTCCCGGTTTACGGGGGCGCCCGGTCACGGGCATGCTCGAAAGCTAACACATCTTGAACCGATCAGTTCAAGATGAAATGATGGGCAGCATCCGGAACACCGACACATCGGCAAGGAAGTGCCACGTGGCAGGCAAGAAGCAGTTCGACATGGACACGGCGCTCGACGCCGCGATGATCCAGTTCTGGCGCGCCGGCTACGCCGACACCTCAGTCGACGACTTGTCCCGGGCGACCGGTCTGAACCGCAGCTCGATCTACTCCTCGCTCGGCGGCAAGGACACGCTGTTCCTGCGCTGCCTGGATCGCTACGCCGCGCGCTACGGCGACAAGTACGACGCCGCCCTGTCGTGTGCGGCCTCCGAGCCCCTTGCCGCTGTCCGCGCGTTCTTCGACGTCACCCTCGAGCGCATCGCCGATCCCGAACTGCCCGATGGATGCCTGATCGCCCAGTCGGCCATGGCGATTCCAGTGCTGAGCCCGGCCGTCGCGGCGCACGCCAGGCAGGCGCTCGGCTTCCAGCGCCTGCGCCTGCGCGCCGCGCTGAAGGCGGGCCGCATGACCGACCAGGACGCCGAGACCTTCGCTGTACACGCGGCGGCCGTGAACCAGTCTCTCGCCGTCATGAGCAGAGCCGGGGCGAGCCCGGCACAGCTCCTGGCCGTGGTGGACGTGACCGTTGACGCGCTCTCGCAGGCGTTGCGCGCCCACTAGGCCGCTTTTGAAAGGTGCCTGCGGGGCCTGTGCTACGGGATGGCGTAGCCGTGCGCGGTCACGGCCCTGAGTTCGGCCAGCGATTCCCGCATCAACTGCCCCATCTCACGTTCCTCCGGTGCCATGAGCCAGAGCTCGAAGCCGACCTTGAAGACGGCGATCCCCGCCTCGGCGGTCAGGCTCGCGGTCGGCTCCGCGACACCGCGTCGGCGCAGGGCGTCGGCGAGCGCGGTCGACATCGAGGCGAGCTTGATCAGCTCGCGCTCCCGGAGTTCCGCGTTCGCCACGATGACGGCCTGTCGCCGCCGGGAGTGCTCGCGTCGGCCGTCGAACGCCGTGGAGATCGCCTCCAGCCCCGCCATCATCGCGTCGATCGGCGCCACGGACTTCGGTGCCTCGGCGACCGCGGTCGCGAACAGCTCCTGCAACGCGCTCGATCCGTCGAACAGCACCTCGCGCTTGTCGGCGTAGTGCCGGAAGAAGGTCCGCTCGGTGAGCCCGGCCCGTTTGGCGATCTCCGCCACCGTGGTCTGTTCGTAGCCGAGCTCGCCGTAGAGCTCCAACGCCGCCTTCGCCAGGCGTCCGCGCGCGTTCGGCTCCCATCTACCCATGCTCGGATCCTACCGCGATGACAGTGAATGACATCAGGTGCTAGAGTCCGATGTCAGTCACTGACATCAATGATTTGGGGCATCTCTCATGCGCGTCTTCGTGACCGGTGCGTCCGGTTGGATCGGCTCCGCCGTCGTTCCCGAGCTCATCGGCTCGGGGCACCGGGTGGTCGGGCTCGCCCGCTCCGACACCTCCGCCGCCGCCCTCACCGCCGCCGGGGTGGAAGTGGTCCGCGGCACCATTGACGACCTCGACGTCCTGGGCAGCACCGCCGCCGCGTCGGACGCCGTGATCCATCTCGCCTTCAAGCACGACATCGCCTTCACCGGCGACTTCCAGGGTGCCGCCGAGGCCGACCGCCGTGCCGTCGACACCTTCGGCGACGCGCTCTCCGGCACCGACCGCCCCTTCGTCCTCGCCTCCGGTCTGGCCGGCCTCGCGCCCGGGCGGGTGGCGACCGAGCGGGACACGCCCACGATCGACGGTTCGCCGGTCTCGGTCCGGCCGGCCACCGCCCAGGCGGTGCTCGCACTCGCCTCGCGTGGCGTGCGCTCGTCCGTGGTGCGACTGTCCCCGACCTGCCACGGTGACGGGGACAACGGCTTTATGGCGGCCCTGGTCGCCATCGCCCGGGCCAAGGGCGTCTCCGGCCACATCGGCGACGGCGCCAACCGCTGGCCGGCCGTTCACCGCCTCGACGCCGCACGGCTGTTCCGCCTGGCGGTCGAGAAGGCCCCGGCGGGATCGGTGCTGCACGGTGTCGCGGAGGAGGGCGTCCCGATCCGGGACATCGCCGAGGCGATCGGCCGTCACCTCGACGTGCCGGTGACCTCTGTGGCTCCCGAGGCCGCGGCCGAGCACTTCACCTGGCTCGGCGGCTTCCTCGGCCAGGATCTCCCCGCGTCGAACGCCCTGACCCGCGAGCTGCTGGATTGGCGGCCGACCCACCCCGGTCTCCTCGAAGACCTCGACGAGGGCCACTACTTCCGAGTCCCCGCCACCCCCGCCTGACCCACATCCGCCACGCCGGGCCCCGGGCCATCTCCTGTGTGTGCGGGCCGAGTACGGCGTGTTGGGCTCCGAACCGGCTTCTCACCGTTGGGCTTTCCGCCTCGCCAACCAGCTTCCCCCGGGTCCCGATGACACAGGGAAGGTGGAAGTCACTCATCACATCCCGGAAAAGGGTGTTCTGTGATGGTGGCGACGCGTGTCGACCCTTCTGGTCCTTTCCAACCCCCCGAGCAACCCGCCACGCAACATCCGTGGCGGGTTCTCGCCATCATGTGCATCGGCTGCTGTCCCTCGGGGCAGCCGGTCAGGTGCCCGGCTTCCTCTTGGGCCTGCGCCCAGCGGGCTCCTGCCCCTGCGCGCCCTTGGCCCACAGCGAGCGCACATGGCCGAGGTGGCGGGCCATGCATGTCTCGGCGCCCGTCACATCACCCGCGACCATCAGATCGAGGAGCTCGATGTGCTCTTCGGCGGACGGGATCAGCTGGTCGCGCTCGTCCAGTGTGGTCAGTCCGTACAGGCGTGAGCGTTTGCGCAGGTCGCCGACGGTTTCGACGAGCCGGTCGTTTCCGGCGAGCGCGAGCAGGGAGAGATGGAACTGACGGTCGGCCTCCAGATAGCCGATGAGGTCGTGCTCGCGCGCGGCGCGCACGATGTCCTCCGCCACCGGGCGCAGCGCCTCCAGGTCCTCGCGGGCGGCCTCGCGGGTGATCCGGCCGATCATGGGGACTTCGATCAGGGCGCGGATCTCGGTGTACTGGTCGAGGTCGCGTTCGTTGACCTCGGTGACGCGGAAGCCCTTGTTGCGTACGGGTTCGACGAGGCCCTCGCGGGCCAGGTCGAGCATCGCCTCGCGCACCGGCGTCGCGGAGATGCCGAAGTCCTCGGCCAGGCCGGGTGCCGAGTAGACCTCGCCGGGGCGCAGTTCGCCGGAGATCAGCGCGGCACGCAGGGCGTGGGCCACCTGGTCGCGCAGCCGCTCCCTGGCGGTGATGAGGTTGCGCTGCTTGAGGTGGCCCATGACGGTTGGTGTTCCCTTCGTGTCCCGTGCCTTCACGGCCGAGAGGATCACCAGAGTACAATGTCATGTTGTTCTTACGGGTGTTGTTCTCGCGGGTGCCCCTGCGCGGATACGGTGGGCAGGGCGCGTACCGCGTCTTCGAAACCGGGGACCGCGTTCCGTACGTTGCCGAGTTCTCCGCGATCCATCGCGTCGAGAGCCTTGCGCCCTGTGCAATTTCACATTATTACGTTACGCATCACATGGCACCACGCGCTCTCATGTGCAGCCCCGCACAGGGCACTTCAGGCCCTGAGGCACCGCTGCCCCGTAGCCCTTGCCACCTCCCCACAGGAGCCAACGGTGTTCCAGTCGAGAAACCCGCGCGGATCCACGCGCGGAACTCTGCTCACGGCCTTATGGGCGGTGACGCTCTGCGTGACGGCGGCCCCGTCCGGTCACGCGGCCGCCCCCGCTCCCGCGGCGCGGCCCTCGGCGTCACGGCCGGCCGCCTCGCCCGACCCCTTCGACAGGGTCGACCGCCTGGCCACGGCCCCGGGCCGGGTACGGAAGGTCCCGGCCCCCGGCGGCCTCACCGATGGCGGTGTCCCCGGAGCCCGAACGCCCGAGCCGAAGAGCCGCGGCAGCGCCGTCACTCCGCACGCCACACTCGGCACGGCATCCGTGCCCTGCACGCTCGACGGCGTCACGGGCCTGCCCCCGGAGCGGTTCGCCGACTTCCTGGCCGACCCTGCCGTCACCGCCGACGGCTGTCTGCGCTCGATCCTGTGGACCTGGGACCGGCGACTCGCCCCCGTCATGACGGACGAGCATGTCCAGGCCGTCTCCCGCCGCGTCAGCCAACTCGCCGCCTCCCACGACGGCAAGGACGGCAGCCATCTGCTGGAGATGTTCACCTATCTGCACGCGGTGGCGTACCAGGACTTCTCGCACGACGAGATCGACATCACCGATGCGCCGACCGTCAACGCCATGCGCGAGGCTGTCGACGCCTTCGGCTCGGCCGCCCACACCTTCGACGTCACCCGCCCCAACGCCGAGACCCTGCGCGAAGCGCTCGACGCGGCCTCCGCCCCCGGCCTGCGTCAGCACCAACTGCCCCTGATCAAGCGGGTGCTGGCCACCATGGACGCCCAGCACCCCGAAACCGCCCAGGACACCTCTTGGGCCGGTGCCGCCCTCGCGGCGCTCACCGTGAACTACCTCGGCGTGTATCCCGGCAACAAGGACGCCGCCTTCCACGCCGCGGTGACGGCCGATCCCTCATACCGGGCGACCTTCAGCTCCTTCGCCGGCTACACCCACCTCAAGGACGGGCCCAACGCCTGGGTGATACGCGACGCGCTCAGCGAGTACGGCCGCTTCGGCCAGATCGAAGGGCTGCGCGACGAGATCGTCTCCGGCCTCGGCACCCTCCTGGACACCACCGCCCACAACTTCGGGGACCGCAGCGCACCCTGGGCGAAGGTCGCCACCTGGCTGGGGGTGTTCGAGGCCTGTGCCCCGTACCACGTGTGCAAGGACGACATCGAGAGGCGGCTCTTCCCGAACACGTACGTCTACGGCACCGACGGCACCGACGCCATCCAGGTCCGCACCGCCCTCGACCGGGACACCGTCGACCAGCTCACTTACGCCGGCAAGCAGGTCAAGGCGCAGTTCCACCGGGTGCTCGGCACGGAGACGCCCCTCGCGGACGACACCAACACCACGCTGCACATCGTCCTGTACGGCTCCCGCGCCGACTACGAGAACTTCCACCCGCTCCTCACCGGGATGGACACCAACAACGGCGGCGTCTACATCGAGAGCGGGGCGACCTTCTACACCTACCAGCGTCGCGTCCCGCAGGACTCCACACTGACCCTGGAGGAGCTGTTCCGCCACGAGTACACCCACTACCTCAACGGTCGCTGGGCGGTGCCCGGACTCTTCGGTGAGGGGCCGTGGTACGAGGGCGACCGGACCACCGCGATGGACGAGGGCACTGCCGAGTTCTTCGACGGCGCCACCCGCGACGACGGCATCCGGGTCCGCAAGTCCCTGGTTCAGGGGATCATCGACGACACGGCCGACGGCGGGCCGCGCATGACCGTGAACCAGCTCCTGCACGCCACGTACGACGGCGACGGCTTCCGCTTCTACGACTACGCGGGCACCTTCTTCGAGTTCCTGTGGCTCGAACACCCCTCCCTCCTGTGGGAGATGTACCGCGACCTGCGCTCCGACGATCCGGCGGCCTTCGACGCCTGGCGCGACCGGCTCGGCGGGGACACGGGGCTTCAGAGCGGGTACGACCGCTTCCTCGACGAACAGATCGGCCACGTAGGTGACTTGTACGTGCCCCACACCACCTACACGCCCCTGGGTGAGCTCCGTGACGGCTCGGCCGACCAGATCCGCTCCTCCTTCACCGCGATGACCGCGTCCGACCCGGACTGCCGTGCCACCGGCGCGGCGGAGCGCCCCCGGTTCGTCTGCACCGGCCGGATCACCGCGAACCTGACCGACGCGGGCGACACGGACGCGGTCTTCGAGGACATGTCCGAGACCGTCGACTACTTCATCCTCGACCGGGCCGCGGGCGGCGACAACAACTTGACCGATATGAACTGCTGGTTCGGCGAGGTGGACATCTGGTCCGACCAGCGCGCGGGCACAGCGGACTACACCTGCGAGGGCCCCCTCCGCGGCTGATGTGTCACCGGCATCGAGGCCGCGCCCCTGACCCATCGCTTCCTGGGCCGGGGGCGCGGCCGCTGTCGGCCGCGGTTCAGGGGGACGTGGTCCAGCGCGGCGCGGTCTCGGCCCATTCGGTGTCCCACTCGGCGAGATTGCGCCGGCGCAGGACCACGGCGGCGCAGCGGTAGGCGGTGGCACCGGCGAGGAGCACGGTCAGGAAGCCCACAAGCGCCCAGCCCATGGTGCGGCTGCGGATCTGGGCGGCGGTCGTGGGCGGCTCGGCGATCGCTCCGTCCGCGTCGACCCACACCTGGACGGAACTGCCCGCGTTCAGCCCGGGCAGGACGCCGGTCTCGGCGGTGCGGGTCCGTCCGGTCGGGTCGGTGAAGCGGACCGTGGCCGGGTAGCGGTTCTCCCGCGCCTCCGCCGATCCGGGCTCCGGGTGGTCCGGGGCGTCGTGGGTGAGGACGGCGGTGGTGCGGTGCAGGTTCTGTCGCCGGTGCTCGGCGGCCGCGCCGTAGTGGCGGTGCGCGGCGTCACCGGCAGCGAACGTGGCGGCGAGCCCCAGGACCGGCACGAGCAGCAGCAACACCAGTGCGATCCGGCCCTGGAGGCGGTCGGTGCACCGGTACAGCGGATTGTGCCGCCAGCGCCACAGCGACAGGGGATGTACGAGCCCGTGGTGCGGGGGAGCGGGCGGTGGCTGCGCGGGTGGTATCTCGCCGGACACGGTGGTTCTCCTTCCAGGGCCGGGGGATGACGTACCAGAGACCCCGGCCGGTCGGGCGGCGGGGTCGGCGGGTCGGCGGGGCGGCGGGTCGGCGGGTCGGCGGAAGAGCGGGCCAGGTCAGGGCGGGGATATGCGCGTGGCCGAGGGATGGCCGTGCGCGGCCTGGAGGATCTTGGCGGCGCCGCGGACCGCCGCGGTGTGCGGTGCGGGAACCGGTCGCAGAGGCGCGTGGGTGCCGCCGATGAGCCGGTGGGTGAGGTCGGGGCGCAGGGCGCCGCCGCCCGCCAGGAGGGCTCCCCGGGCCAGTGCCTCGGCGGTGAGGGACGTGCGGTCCTGCCGGAGCATTGAGGTGATCATGGTGGTGATGGCCTCGCTGAGCTCCGCCGTGGCGCCGGCGCCGGCGAGGTCGGCGGTGCCGAGGGCGGTGCGGCGGGCGTCGAGGACCAGGCCGTCGAGGAGCAGGACCACTTCGGTGAGGTGGGCGCCGATGTCCACCACGAGCAGCGGCATGGAGAGGTCGGCGTCCGCGGCCAGGGCGATGGCGCGTGCGGTCGGGACGGTGAGGACCGCGTGCGGGCGCAGCACCTCCACGGCGGTGCGGGCCCGTTCCCGGTAGGCGGGGCCGTCCAGCACGGGCGCGGTGACCACCACCAGCGGGCGGGTGAGGCGGGGCAGACGATGGCTGAGCAGCCGGTCGAGCATCCGGGCCGTTCCCGGAACGTCGACGATGGCGCCGCGCTGGATCGGGTACACCGCCCCGGCACCGGGGAAGGTGATGGTGGGTACGTCGAGGACCATGCCGCGGCCGGCGATCCAGGCCCGGGTGCGGGCGCTGCCCAGGTCGAGGGCGAGGCCGCAGCAGTGTCGGCACGACGGCCAGGGCCGGTGCCGGTGCCCGGCGGGGGAGCCGGACCGGAAGCGGCGGAGGACGGTCATCGTCCGGCCTCCCGCACCTGCTGGCACCGTGCGCAGTAGCGTGCCTGCGGAACGATCATCAGGCGTTCGCGCTCGACGGGACGACGGCACAGGTGGCACGCGCCGTAGCGGCCCTCGTCGATGCGCCGCAGCGCCGCCTCCACGTCGGCGAGGACCATGCGCGCCGAGGCGGCGACCTTGACGTGCACTTCGGCCTGGGCCGCGGAGCGGCGCCGGAGCAGGTCCTCGGCGCGGGGCGCCGCGGCGATCTGCCGCAGCTGTTCCTGGCGGAAGAGGCGCTGTTCGTGGAGGTTCTCCAGGAGCGCGGCAAGGTCCTCGGGCGACAGGTGCGCGGCAGGGTTGTCGATGGTCTGGTGGTTCACCACTTCACCCCTTTGAGCAGGGCGGACACGAAGACGGGCCGGAGGGGGCGGGGTCAGGCGGTGGCGCGGCCCTGACAGGCGACGCAGTACCGGGTGTACGGGAGGATCTCCAGGCGTTCGGCGGGGACGGGCTTGGCGCAGCCCTGGCAGGTGCCGTAGGCGCCGTCGTCGATACGGGCGAACGCCTCGTCGATCTCGGTGAGGACCCGCTGGATCGCCTCCGTCTGCGCGGACACCAGATGGGCGTCCGTGCTCTGCGCGCTCTCGTCGAGGGCGCGCAGCTGAGCCAGGCGGCTGTTGCGGGCGTGTTCCAGGCGCTGGCGGGCCTCATGAGAGGTCAGCCGCCCGGGGCGGGGACCGGTCTGGGCGGTGTCGAGCGGCACGATGAGGTCCTTTCGCGAAAAGCGCGCTGCGCGCGGCGGTGGCCGCCCGGTTCCGCGGCCGCGGTCTCCACGACCGCGAGCACTGGCCGTACCGGACGGCTCGATCGTCTTCGACTCTGCTCGACCCGGCGTCGGAAACCCATCGGGCGCGGACCCCATTTGCCCGGGACAGCGGTGACCACGGGGCGATGGCGGGGAACGGCGCATGGGTACCCGATGACCCCGGATATGGGGAACGGACCCCATCGACCGCGCGCGGTGCGGGAGGCAGGCTGTGTCAGGCTCGGTCGTGATCAGTCGCGGCGGCTCCGCCCGGGGGCGATGAGCGACAGTAGAGCTGATCACACGCTTGAGCGCAGAAGGAGGAGTTTCCCCGGTGTCGCTGTTCTGGCGGATCTTCGGGCTCAACGCCCTGGTGCTGGGCACCGCCACGGCGCTGCTGCTGTGGGCGCCGGTGACGGTCTCCGTGCCGGTGCTGCTGACCGAGGCGATCATCCTGGTCGGCGGTCTCGCCGTCATGCTGGTCGCCAACGGCACCCTGCTGCGCTGGGGCCTGGCCCCGCTGGACCGGCTGACCAGGCTGATGACCACCGTTGACCTGCTGCGCCCGGGCCAGCGGCTGCCCGTGCCCGGCGCCGGCGGCGGTAGCGAGGTGTCCGAGCTGATCCGCACCTTCAACGCCATGCTCGACCGGCTGGAGCACGAACGCGCCACGTCCAGCGCCCGGGCGCTGCTGGCCCAGGAGGCGGAACGCCGCCGCATCGCCCAGGAACTGCACGACGAGGTCGGGCAGAGCATGACCGCGATCCTGCTGGTGCTGGGGCGCACCGCGGACGACGCCCCCGAGCCGCTGCGCGAGGACCTCCAGCAGGCCCAGGAGATCACCCGGGAGAGCCTGGACGAGGTCCGCCGTCTGGTGCGCCGCCTGCGGCCCGGCGTCCTGGACGACCTGGGCCTGGTCAGCGCACTGACCTCGCTCACTCAGGACTTCGCCACCCACACCGGGCTGCGTGTCGTGCGCCGCCTCGACGCCGACCTGCCCACCCTCGACCAGGAGAGCGAGCTCGTGCTGTACCGGGTGGCTCAGGAGAGCCTGACGAACGCGGCCCGCCACGCGGACGCGCGGCAGGTCGAGGTGAGCCTGCGCCGTGTCGGCGAGGCGGTGGTGCTGGAGATCGCCGACGACGGCCGCGGCATCGAGGCCGCCTGCGAGGGCGCCGGGATCCGGGGCATGCGCGAACGGGCCCTGCTCGCCGGAGCCACCCTGGACATCACCTCGACGCCCGGCACCGGCACCCGGATCCGCCTCATCACCCCCGCCCCCAGGAAGCAGCTCTGACCATGCCCGATCCGATCCCGCCCGGACCCACCTCGGCCTCGACCCCGCCTCCCACGAGCCCGACGCCGATCCGCATCCTGCTCGCCGACGACCACGCTCTGGTACGCCGCGGCGTACGCCTGATCCTCGACCGGGAACCCGATCTGGAGGTCGTCGCCGAGGCCGGGGACGGCGCCGAGGCCATCGAGGCGGCCCGGAGCCAGGAGATCGACCTGGCCGTGCTCGACATCGCCATGCCGCGGCTGACCGGCCTTCAGGCCACCCGCGAGCTGGTGGCGCTCAAGCCGGGCCTGCGCATCCTGATGCTGACCATGCACGACAACGAGCAGTACCTGTTCCAGGCACTCAAGGCCGGGGCCTGCGGCTATGTGCTGAAGTCGGTCGCCGACCGGGATCTGGTCGCCGCCTGCCGGGCCGCGATGCGCAACGAGCCGTTCCTCTACCCCGGCGCGGTCACCGCCCTGATCCGCAACTACCTGGACCGCGTCCGCCACGGCGAGGAGGAACCCGATCAGCTCCTCACCCCTCGCGAGGAGGAGGTCCTCAAACTCGTCGCCGAAGGGCACTCCTCCAAGGAGATCGCCGAGATCCTGTTCATCAGCGTCAAGACCGTGCACCGCCACCGGGCCAACCTCCTACAGAAACTCGGTCTGCACGACCGGCTGGAGCTGACCCGCTACGCCATCCGCGCCGGTCTCATCGAGCCCTGACGCCCGCCCCGATCAGCCAGCGGGAAGTCGAACACCCGGCAGGAAGGGGACGGTGCATGCGCCCAGCGCCCCACACCGTCCCGACCGCAGGTCACCGGCTCGCGGGAACGCTCATCGCGCTCCTCGCCGTCCTGCTGGCGCTGGTTCCGGCCGATACCGCGCGCGCCGCCTCCGGTCCGGCGCCCCGTCCGGCCTCGGCGGCCACGGTCGCGGAGCACCCGGACACCGGTTACCGCGCGGATGAGCCGTGCGCCGCCGGCTGCGCGGCCCAGGCCAGGGTCCGGCACGACCACCTCGGTGAGCGCCCGTGCCCACCGGATCACCACGCCACCGACCCCCGCGATACGGATGCCGACCGGGCCGTCGCTCCACGTACGTCAGCGCCATCCGCACGCGCACACGTCTCGCCCGGCCGATCGGCCCACGACCGCGGCCGGGCCCCTCCGGCGCCCGCAGGTAACTGACGCCACCCCATCACTCTTCTTCCGTCGCGGCCGCGTGCGCCGCTGCCGCGACGTGCCTGCCGGAGGCTCGTGTTGAAACGCCGCGACAACGTGCTGAAACGCCGCGACAAGCGGAATAAGCGGAACAGGCGGAACAAACGCCACAGGTCCCTGCGCGCGCGTGCGCTGCTCGCCCTCGCCGTGATCGCCGGATCGCTGGCCATCGCCCTCACCACGCCGGTCCGCCTCGGCCTCGATCTGCGCGGCGGCACCCAGATCACGCTGGAGACCCGCTCCACCCTCACCACCGACGCCGACGCCGACGCCGACGCCGCGGCCACCGCCCGTACCGTGGAGGTGCTGCGCGGCCGCATCGACGCGCTCGGCGTCGCCGAACCGACCCTCGTCCGCTCCGGCGACCACCGCATCCTCGTCGAGCTGCCCGGCGTACATGATCCGAAGAAGGCCGCCGATGTGCTGGGCCGCACCGCGCAGCTCACCGTCCACGCGGTCCTCGGCCCGGCCGGGACCGCGGACGGCGCCACCTCCCCGCCGGCCGATCCCGCCAAGGAGCGTGTGCTGCCGGACGATTCCGGGCAGCCCCTGCGACTGCGGGCCGCCGATCTGACCGGACGGGACGTCGAAGGCGCCGAAGCCCGCTTCGACCAGCAGGGCGGTGCCGGCTGGCATGTCACCGTCGACTTCTCCAAGACCGGCCAGGACCGATGGCGGCAGGTCACCGCACGGGCCGCCTGCCACCCGGCCGGTGACCCGCAGCGCCGGGTCGCCATCGTCCTCGACAACAAGATCATCTCCTCGCCGCAGGTCGACCCCTCCGTACCGTGCGGGACCGGCATCCCGGGCGGCACCACCCAGATCACCGGCTCCTTCGACGACACCGAGGCCCGCGAACTGGCCCTGCTCATCTCCGGCGGCGCCCTGCCCGTACCGGTCGAGACCGTCGAACAGCGCACCATCGGCGCCACGCTCGGCGATGCGGCGATCGAGGCCGCGGCCCGGGCCGCCGTCATCGGCACCGCACTGACCGCACTGTTCATCATCGCCGTCTACCGCCTCCTGGGCCTGCTCGCGACCGCGGCCCTGGCCTGCTACGGCCTCATCTCCTACGCCGCCCTGGCCGCGCTCGGCGCCACATTGACCCTGCCGGGCCTCGCCGGGTTCGTCCTGGCGATCGGCATGGCCGTGGACGCCAACGTCCTGGTCTTCGAACGGGCCCGTGAGGAGTACGCGGCCCGCGGCCGCCCCAGCCCCCGCTCGGCACTGACGGCCGGGTTCCGCGGTGCCCTCAGCGCGATCGCCGACTCCAACATCACGACACTGATCGCCGCGGGCCTCATGTTCGCCTTCGCCTCCGGGCCGGTACGCGGCTTCGGCATCACCCTCGCCATCGGCGTCCTCGCCTCGATGGTCAGCGCCCTGGTGATCAGCCGGGTGCTCGCCGAGTACGCGGCGGGCCGCCCCGCGGTCCGCCGCCGGCCCCGTGTCACCGGCATCGCGAGCACCGGATGGGTCCGCGACCGGCTGCTGCGCCGCGAGCCGTTCCTGATGCGCCGTCCGCGCCGCTGGCTGGCCGCCTCCGCCGTACTCGCCGTCGTGGCCGCGTCGGGGATCCTCGTCCGCGGCCTGGACTTCGGCATCGAATTCACCGGTGGTCGGCTGATCGAGTACGCCACCAACACCCCCGTCGACCCGGACCGGGCCCGCACCGCCCTCACCGACGCCGGGTTCCCCCGCACGGTCGTGCAGTCCTCCGGCGAGACCGGGCTGACGGTGCGCGCCGAGAACCTGACCAACGCCGACGCGGCCACCGTCACCGAAACCATCGGCGCCCTCGGCGGCGAGACGAAGAAGGTCCGCGACGAGCTGATCGGCCCCAGCATGGGCGACGAGCTGCGCCGCAACGCCCTCATCGCCCTCTCCCTCGCGCTGGGCGCCCAACTGCTGTATCTCGCGGTCCGGTTCCGCTGGTTCTTCGGGACGGCGGCCGTCGTCGCGCTCGCCCATGACGTGGTGATCCTCATCGGTGCCTTCGCCTGGCTCGGCAAGCCCATCGACGGGGTCTTCCTGGCCGCCCTGCTGACCGTCATCGGCTACTCGGTCAACGACTCCGTCGTCCTCTTCGACCGCGTCCGCGAACTGCTCGGCCGCGACCGCGCCACACCGCTTCCCCGCCTGACGAACCAGGCGATCCTCCAGACCCTGCCCCGTACCGTCAACACCGGCATGGGCGCCGCGTTCATCCTCACCGCCCTCGCCGTCCTCGCCGACGACACCCTCGCCGACTTCGCCCTCGCCCTGCTGATCGGCCTGGCGGTCGGCACCTGGTCCTCCGTCTTCACCGCCGCCTCACTCACCATCGAACTGGGGCCGCACCGGAAGCCGTTCGGCGGGGCCGCCGTCACGACCGGGCCTTCAGGCCGTCCAGGGTGAGGTCGAGCAGGCGCTCGGCACGTTCCCGGTGTTCCGGTCCGGCCGAGGTGAGGGCGATGCCTTCGAGGGCGGCACCCATGTCGGTGGGGCTGATGTCGGCGCGAATCGTCCCGGCGGCCGCGCACGCGTCCATCAGGGTGGTGATGGCGGCCTGGATCATCTCCCGGCTGTGGCCGTAGGGGTTGCTTCCCGCGGCGGCGATGGCACGCAAGGCGTCGGCCATGCCGAATTTCGCGGTCACGTAGTCCAGGAAGAGACGCGTCCAGGCGCGCAGGGCTTCGTGGGGAGGCTTCTCGTCGAGCAGATCGGGGACGGCGTCGCACAGCTGAGCCACCTCGTTGCGGTAGACCGCCTCGATCAGAGCCTCCCGGGTGGGGAAGTTGCGGTACAGCGTCGCGCTGCCCACGCCCGCCTCCTTGGCGATGCGCTCCAGGTGCGCGTCCAGCCCCTCCTCGGCGAACACGCGTACCGCGGCGGCGAGGACCTTGTCTCGGTTGCGCCGCGCGTCAGCTCGCAGCGGGCGTTGTGCACGGTCGGCCATCAGCGGTTGCCGTTTCCTTCCCGGTTCCCCTTCACCTTGCTAAACGGAGGCGTGCCCATTTAGCCTGAGCGTAAGTGGGGATGCCCCCAGTTCCACTGTAGGTCATGGTCTGATCTGCGCATATCCCCTTTGGAGGACGTTGGCCATGTCGGGTATCGAAGGCAAGGTCGTAGCGATCACGGGTGCCAGCAGCGGCATCGGGGCGGCGACGGCGGCCCACCTCGCCGAGAAGGGCGCCCGGCTCGTGCTCGGTGCCCGGCGGGAGGACCGGTTGCGCGCGGTGGTGGACCAGATCACGGCGCGGGGCGGCTCGGCCGTCGGGACCGTCATCGACGTGACGCGCCGCGAGGACCTCAGGCGCCTGACGGAGATGGCGGTCGACCGGTTCGGCCGGCTCGATGTCCTGGTCTCCAACGCCGGCACGATGGCGGTGTCACCGTTCGACGAACTGCGCCAGGACGACTGGGACGCGATGGTCGCGACGCACATCACCGGCCTGCTGAACGGCATCGGGGCGGCGCTTCCCGTCTTCCGGCGGCAGCGCTCCGGCCAGTTCGTCAACATCGCCTCCACCGCGGCCTACGTCGTGAAATCCCCGCAGGCCGTCTACGCGGCCACCAAGACGGCGGTGAAGGTGCTGACCGAGGGACTGCGGCAGGAGTCGGGACCCCATCTGCGCGTCACCCTCGTCTCACCCGGGTTCACCAACACCGAGGGCGTGGGCAAGGGGGCGAGCCCCGAAGCGGCGGCGGCAGCAGCGCGACAGCGCGACGAGATGGCCATCCCGCCCTCCGCCATCGCGTCCGCGATCGGTTACGCGATCGAGCAGCCCGCCGGCATCGACATCAGCGAGGTCGTCGTCCGGCCCACCGTGCAGGCCTGACGACCAACAGGGGACAACGACGTCTGCTCCTCGGCGGGACCGCTCGTACCGGCCGCGCCCGCCGCCCCGCCCGTTCACTCCGTTCCGTCCGAGGCCCGGCCACGCCCTCCGGGCGGCGAGTGGCTCTGTCTGAACCTCTACCGCGGCTCCTGGCGGCAGGACCAACCTGCCGGAGGCGGCGGTTCAGGCCGCCGGGGTGACCGGCACCGTGGCCATATCGGCCGCCTGGCACAGCGCCTCGACCATGCTGCCCGCCTCCGCCGTGCCCGTTCCCGCGATGTCGAAGGCGGTGCCGTGGTCGACGGAGGTGCGGATGACGGGCAGGCCCACGGTGAGGTTGACACCCGCCTCGATGCCCAGGACCTTGACCGGGCCGTGGCCCTGGTCGTGGTACATCGCCACGATCAGGTCGTAGTCGCCGCGTGAGGCGAGGAAGAAGGCGGTGTCGGCGGGGAGCGGACCCCGGGCGTCGACGCCGTCGGCGCGCAGCTTCTCCAGGGCCGGGACGATCTTCTCGTCCTCCTCGCCGTAGCCGAACAGGCCGTTCTCGCCCGCGTGCGGATTGATGCCGCAGACGCCGATCACGGGGTTCGGGGTGCCGGCGCGGACCATCGCCTCGTGGCCGCGGCGCACGGTGCGCTCGACGAGGCCGGGCTCGATGCGGTGGACGGCGTCGATCAGGCCGATGTGCGTGGTGACGTGGATGACCTTCACCTTCTCGGTGGAGAGCATCATCGAGACCTCCTCGGTCCCGGTGAGGTGGGCGAGGAGTTCGGTGTGGCCGGGGTAGAGGTGGCCCGCAGCGTGCAGGGCCTCCTTGTTGAGCGGTGCGGTGCAGATGGCGTGCACCTCTCCCGCCACGGCGAGCTCGGCGGCGCGCTCGATGTACGCGTACGCGGCGCCCCCCGCGACCGTCGACAGCTTGCCCCAGGGCAGGTCGGCGGGGAGCAGGCCGAGGTCGACCACGTTGACGCGGCCGGGTGTGAACCCCGCGTCGCGCGGATGGTCGACGGCGGCGATCTCGCAGTCCAGGCCGAGGACGCGGGCTGCCTCGCGCAGCCGCCGGGCATCGCCGATGACGACGGGGCGGCAGCGGGTCAGCACGGCGTCGTCGAGCAGGGCCGCCACGACGACCTCGGGGCCGATACCGGCGCCGTCGCCCATGGTGACGGCGATGAGGGGGAGGGGGGTGGACATGAGAGCAGCTCCTAGGCGGGAGGCGGGAGGCGGGAGGCGGGGGCGGACGGCGGGAGAGGCGGACGGCGACAGGTTCGGGTGGCCGCCGTGGGGGCAGCCGGACGGGGCCGCGGCGCGACCGCGGTGCGCGGCGGCGAATACCCGGCACCGTCGATGGACAACACGGTCGGGCCCAGTGAGGATCATGGCATAAGCTGCGTGAACTGCGCGATACATCTTGCGTGATTTACGCAACCGTGCGAGCGTTCCCATGGCGCCGACGGCCGTCACCCATGGACCGTGTCGCCGTCGTGGGCGCGACGCGGACCGGCTTACCCAGCGGATCGCATCGCACCGCACTCGGCCGCAGCGCGGCGCGTCGCCGGAACCGCCGCGGCGACCGGTCGGGGCCACGGAGCCGCATGGCGCCATGCGTGCGATGCGCACATCACGCATGTGATCGCCTACAAGTACGACCGCACCACCCGTTTCACCGGCACCACGCACCACCCGCACCACGCACCATCGGCACTACTCGCACTGTTCGCACCACCCGCACTACCCGCACCACACGCCTCGGAAGGAACCCGCCCGTGACCGTCGGCCTCGCACTCCCGCATGTGCCCGTCCCGTTGTCCCCTCTCGTCCTCGGGACGATGACCTTCGGCGACACCGCCGACCGCGCGACGGCCGCCGCGATGGTGGACGCGGCGCTCGACGCGGGCATCACCGGCGTGGACACCGCCAACGGCTACGCGGGCGGCGAGAGCGAGCGCATCCTCGCCGAGCTGCTGCCCGGCCGCCGCGACCGGGCGGTCCTGGCCACCAAGGCCGGAATCCCGCACCCCGACCAGGGCGAGCACGCGCCGCTCTCACCCGAGGGGCTGCGCGCCGCGCTCGACGGGAGCCTCAAGCGCCTGGGCACCGACCACGTCGACCTGTTCTATCTGCACCAGCCGGACCGCCGGACGCCGCTCTCCGCGACCCTGGCGACCGTCGCCGAGTTCGTACGGGCGGGCAAGGTCCTCGCCCTCGGCGTCTCCAACTTCGCCGCCTGGCAGATCGCCGAGCTGAACCGGGTGGCCGACGAGGTCGGCGCGCCCCGCCCCGTCGTCGCCCAGCAGCTCCACAACCTCATCGCGCGCCGCATCGAGGAGGAGTACGTCGAATTCGCCGCCACCACCGGACTGCGCACGGTGGTCTACAACCCGCTCGGCGGCGGCCTGCTCACCGGCCGCCACCGCTTCGACCAGGTTCCGGAGGGCGGGCGCTTCGGCGACTCCAAGGTGGCCGCGATGTACCGCGAGCGGTACTGGAACGAGGAGGTGTTCCAGGCCGTCACCGACCTCACCCGCATCGCCTCCGAGGCGGGCCTGCCGCTGACCGACCTGGCCCTGCGCTGGCTGCTGTCCCGGCCCTCCACCGACGCCCTGCTGCTCGGCGGCTCCAAGGTCGAGCACCTGAAGGCCAACATCGCCGCCGCGTCCGCGGGCCCGCTGCCCGCGGACGTCCTGACCGCCTGCGACGAGGTCGGCGCCCGGCTGCGCGGCCCGATGCCCGCCTACAACCGCTGACCCCGCCGCCCACCTCGCAACGTCGCAAGGAGACACCCATGGCCACCGGCCGCACCTCCGCCCAGTTCATCGCCGCACTGCGCAATCGCGAGCAGCTCATCGGCTACTGGTCGCTGCTCGACTCGCCGATCGCCGCCGAGCGCCTCGCCCGCGTCGGCTACGACTACCTGGCCTTCGACGCCCAGCACGGCCTCTTCGGCTACCAGGGCATGCTGCACAACCTCCTCGCCACCGACACCAAGGGCAGCACCGCCGTCGGCATGGTGCGCGTCGAGGCCAATGACCTCACCTACATCGGCAAGGCGCTCGACGCGGGGGCGAGCGCCGTGATCGTCCCGATGATCGACAACGCCCAGGACGCCGCCGACGCCGTGGCCGCCGTCCGCTACCCGCCGCTGGGCCGCCGCTCGTACGGCCCGATGCGCGCCCAGCTCCGCGTCGGCCCGGACCCGGCCGACGCGCATGACCAGACCGCCGTCCTCGCGATGATCGAGACGGCCGACGGCCTGGCCAACGTCGAGGAGATCTGCCGGACCCCCGGCCTGGACGGCGTCTACATCGGCCCGTCCGATCTGCGCCTGGCCATCGGCGGCGCGACGTCCACCGACCCCGCCGTACAGGAGGAGTTCGAGCAGGCCCTCGTCCGCGTCCGGGAGGCGGCCGAGGCGGTGGGCATCGCGGCCGGCATTCACAACCCCGATGGCGAGAGCGCCGCCCGTCGCCTCGCCGAGGGCTTCACCTTCGCGACGGTGGCGTCCGACGTCGTGCACCTCCAGCAGATCGCGACGTCCCACCTCCGGGCGGCACGCGGCGAGGCCCGCTGATGCCGACCACGCTCATCACGACACCCACCTTCGCCCGGCACTCGGCGCGGCCCTGGCGGATCCTGGAGGAGGCCGGGGCGGGCCCCCTGCGTCCCCGCGAGGACACGGCACTGCCCACCGCCGAACTCCTGGCGCACGCGGCCGAAGCGGATGCGCTGATCGTCGGCATGGACCCGATCACCGCCGAGGTGATGGACGCCGCGCCCCGCCTCAAGGTGATCGCGAAGCACGGTGTCGGCGTCGACACCATCGACGTGGCCGCCGCGCACGCGCGCGCGATCCCCGTGGTGTGCGCGCCGGGCAGCAACTCGCGTGCGGTGGCGGAGTACACCTTCGGCCTGCTGCTGTCCGCGGCCCGCTCCCTTACCGCCTCGCACACCGAGGTGGCGGCGGGCGGCTGGCCGAAGCTGTTCGGCCCCGAACTGCACGGCAAGACGCTGGGCATCGTCGGCTTCGGCCGCATCGGCCGTCTGCTGGCCGGCTACGCGCGCGCCTTCGGGATGGAGCCGCTCGCCCACGACCCGTACGTCCCCGAGGCCGACGTCCGCGCGCACGGCGCCGAACCGGTCGCGCTCGACGCCCTGCTGGAGCGCGCCGATGCCGTCAGCCTGCACACTCCGCCCGACCCGTCCGGCACTCCGCTGCTGGACCGTGCCCGCCTGGCGGCGATGAAGCCGGGCGCGATCCTGGTCAACGCCGCGCGCGGCGGCCTCATCGATGAACGCGCGCTCGCCGACCTGCTCGGCTCCGGGCACCTCGGGGCCGCGGCCCTCGACGCGTTCAGCACCGAGCCGCTGCCCGCCGGCCACCCGCTGCGCGAGTCCCCGCGCACCGTGCTCACCTCCCACATGGCCGCCTGCACCCCGGAGGCCAACCAGGCCATGGGCGCGATGGTGGCCGAGGACGTCGTCCGCGTACTGGCGGGTGAGCAGCCGCGCCACCCGGCGGGCTGAGACACCACGGCACACGGCACCACGACACGCCCCCACACCACTCCTGTTCCCACTCCGGATACCGGCGACGGCGCCGGAAGATCCTCTAAGGACCCGCTATGTCCACCACGACCGACGGCGCCACGGCGGCGCCGCCACCCGCGCAGGCCGACCCGTACGCGCTGCGCGTCGAAGACGCCCGCCCGGCCCCCGGGACCTTCCGCGGCCGGCTGCGCCACCTCGGCCCCGGGCTCGTGCTGTCCGCCGCCGTGGTCGGCTCGGGTGAGCTGATCACCACCACCTCGCTCGGTGCGAAGGCCGGGTTCGCCCTGCTGTGGCTGGTGATCGTCTCGACCGCGGTCAAGGTGTGGGTGCAGATGGAGCTGGCCCGCTGGACCATCCTCAACGGCCGCCCCGCGCTCGACGGGTTCCGCGACGTCGGCCCCCGGATCGGCCGGCTGAGCTGGATCAACTGGCTCTGGATCGGCATGGACTTCGCCAAGATGTTCCAGCGCGGCGGCATCATCGGCGGCACCGCGGCCGCCTGCTCGATCCTGCTGCCGATCCACGGCGGGTCACTGAGCACATCGTCGCTGACGATCTGGGCCCTCATCGTGACCGGCGCCGCCATCCTCCTCCTCCAGACGGGCAAGTACCCCGTCGTCGAGCGGGTCGAGGTCATCGGCATCACCCTCAAGACCATCATCACCTTCGGCCTGGCCCTCGCCCTGCCGTTCACCGCCTTCGGATACGGCCCCGAGCAGTTCGCCGACGGGCTGAGCTTCCAGATCCCCGCGGGCACGGTCGGCATCGCGCTCGCCATGTTCGGCATCACCGGTGTCGGCGCCGACGAGATGACGACGTACACCTACTGGTGCCTGGAGAAGGGCTATGCCCGCTGGACCGGCCCCGACGACGGCAGCGAGCAGCGCGCCCGGCGGGCCGAGGGCTGGCTCAAGGTCATGCGGCTCGACGTGGCCGTCTCCTGGGTCGTGTGCACCATCTGCACCCTGTCCTTCTACGTGATCGGCGCCTCGGTGCTCCATCCTCAGGGCCTGGTGCCCGAGGGCAACGAGATGATCACCACGCTGTCGCACATCTACACCGACACGCTCGGCCCATGGGCGGAGTACCTGTTCCTGGCCGGTGCGATCGCCGTTCTCTTCTCGGTCACCGTCGCCTCGTCGGCCAGCGTTCCCCGCCTGTGGACCAACACCCTCGGGCTGCTCGGAGTGGTCGACTGGCACGACATGCGCGTCCGCACGCGCACCATCCGCATCCTCACCTGCTGTCTGCCCCCGGTGTGGATGTGCATCTTCCTGTGGGTGCAGTCGCCGGTCCTGATGGTGCAGATCGGCGGCATCGGCGGTGGCATCTTCCTGCTCGCGGTCGTGGTCGCGGTCTGGCGTCTGCGCTACACCGGTGTCCCGCCCCGCTTCCGCGCCAACCCCTGGCTGACCGCGGCCCTCGTCCTGAGCAGTGCGGCGATCGCCTTCCTCGGGGTGTACGGAGTGCTCGACACCCTCGAGCTCACGCCCGGCAGCTGAACCGGGGCGGGACGCGCTCGTGCGTCCCGGCACCGGACACCGCCCGACCCCCGCGCCCCGCCATGCCGGTGCCCGTCCGCCTTCCGAAGGCGGCGGTGCCGGGCGAACATGGCGGGGCGTTGGTGGTGAACTGCCGCTTTCCCACGCCGAAGCACAAGGGTCACGGGCGCCACGGTACGCTTCGGACCATGTCAGCATTCCGGCTCTCGACGACGTCGTACGTGGTTCTCGGGATGATCGCCATGCGTGGCCCGTCCACCCCCTACGACCTCAAGCGCGCGATCGGCCGGTCGGTGGGCTACTTCTGGAACTTCCCGCACGCTCAGCTGTACGCGGAGCCCAAAAGGCTTCAGGGGGCCGGGCTTCTGGAGGTGCACGAGGAGGACACCGGGCGGCGGCGCAAGATCTACACGATCACCGAGGCGGGCGACGCCGCGCTGCGGGCCTGGCTGGCCGAGCCGGTCAAGGAGCACTTCGAACTGCGCGACATCGCGGAGATCAAGCTCTTCTTCAACGAGTTGGCGGAGCCGGACGACGTGGCGCGCCTCGCCCGGGACCAGATCGAGCAGCACGAGCGGCGCATCGCGGAGTACGAGGAGATGCGGCGCCGTTACGGCGGGATCGAGGAGGTCGCCAGCCGTATGGTCACCCTCGAGCTCGGCCTGGGCATGGAATACGCCGCTCGTGAGTTCTGGCGCGGTGTCCAGGAACGCGTCGAGCGCGGTGAGTTCTCGTCCATGAAGAGGCGGCCGACGGCCCGGTAAAACCCGGCCCGCGGTGACCCGCCGCCATGCCCACCGGGCATGGCGGCTTCTTGCGTGCGGGCATGCCCGGAAGCGCGGTCGGCGCGGGCGTCGTCTTCTCCAGACCGTTGACACCTCCCTCAGGTCGGCGTAACTTCCAACCCCACGATAGTCCGAATCATACGGTGCGACTCGCACTGTGTGATGGGGAAGCTTCCGCCGAGCGCCGGCACGTCATGGGGAATGGAGAGGACCGCGATGGATCTGAGCACGGTTCTGCGCTGGACAGCCGAGCGCCATCCGCGTCGCCGGGCGGTCGGTGGCAGGACCCCGATGACGTACGGACAGTGGGACGCCCACACCAATCAGCTGGCACGGGCGATGGCCGAGCTCGGGGTCCGTCCGCGGGAACGGGTGGTGCTCCTGAGCGCCGGGGGCGAACCACTGGCCAGCCTCCATCTGGCGGCGCAGAAGCTGGGAGCCGTCTCCGTACCCCTGTCCTTCCGCTTCGGCCCCTCGGAACTCGCCTACTGCGTATCCGACGCGGAGCCGGCGCTGGTGATCGCCGACGACTTCACCTCGGCTCTCGCGCAGGAGGCGCTCGCCCCCGTCGAGGCGGTTCCGTGGATCCGCTCGGGAGACCCGGCCGAGGCGACCATCGAGCGCCTGGCGCGCGACCAGCCGGACGGACCGCTCGACGTCCGGGTGTCCGAGCGGGACATCAGCGTCATGCTGTACACCTCGGGGACCACGGGCAGGCCCAAGGGCGTGCCGCGCACACATGGCGCCGAGTACCACGCCTCGGTCGCCCACCTGCTACAGAGCGGACAGTCGCTCTTCGACACGACGCTCGGCGTGATGCCGCTGTTCCACACCATGGGACTGCGCACCCTCATCGCCACCGTTGTCGCCGCGGGCACCTGGGTCCCCCAGACGAAATTCGACGCCGAGGAGATGCTCGACCTCATCGTCCATGAGGAGATCAGTTCGCTCTACCTGGTGCCCACCATCTACTGGTCGCTGCTGCGCACCGGCCGCCTGGGGCAGGCCACATCCGTGCGCAAGCTGGCCTACGCCGGCGCTTCGATGACTCCGACGCTGGTGAAGCGGTTGGTGGAGACGCTGCGGCCGGAGTCCTTCGTCAACCACTTCGGATCCACCGAGATCTACACCTTCACCGTCGGGACCGACGTCATCGCCAAGCCGGGATGTGCGGGCCGGGCCGGGGTCTTCTCCCGGGTCCGCCTGGTGGAGCCCATCCCGGACGCCCCGCCCGATGCCGAGGTGGCGCCGGGCGAGCAGGGGCAGATCGCCGTCTCCATGCGCAACCCGGACGCCTTCGCGGGCTACTGGCACCGGCCCGACGCGAACTCCAAGTCGATCCGCGGCGGTTGGTACTTCCCCGGTGACCTCGCCGTCGCCGACGAGGACGGCGACCTGTGGGTCACCGGACGCGTCGACGACATGATCAACTCCGGCGGCGAGAACATCTATCCGGACGAGATCGAGGACAAGCTGATCGGCTGTCCGGTGATCAGCGAGGTCGTGGTCGTCGGGCTCCCCGACGACCGCTGGGGACAGGCCGCCACCGCCTTCTTCGTCCCCGAGAGCGGGACGACCCCCGACCACGCGCTGACCGAGCTGCGCTCCTATGCCCGCGAGGGCTCCGGACTGCCCTCCCTCAAACGCCCCAAGCGCTTCATCGCCGTCGAGGAAATCCCCAAATCGGGCGCCGGCAAGATCCTCCGCCGCCGGCTGAGCTCCGGCGACTACCCCTCGCTGGCCGACAGCGACACCGCGACAGACAGGTGAACCACGTGACCGCGACCACGCAACGGCCGGGGCGGCCGACCGCACGGATCGAGGACCCCGCACTGCTCACCGGCCGGGGCCGCTTCCTCGACGATCTCGACCCGCTGCCGGGCACACTGACCGCCGCGGTCGTCCGGAGCCCCCACCCGCACGCCCGCATCCGCGGCGTACGTCTCGAACGGGCGCGGCGGCACCCCGGTGTCGCCGCCGTGATCGGTCCCGATGAGGTCGCCGCGACACTGCGGCCGTTCCCGCTCTCCCTCAAGACGCCCATGCCGTACTACCCGACGGGCACCGACAAGGTCCGGTTCGTCGGTGAACCGGTCGCCGTGGTGGTGGCGGCGGACCGCTACCTCGCGGAGGACGCCGCCGAACTCGTCGAGATCGACTACGACCCGCTGCCTCCGGTGGTCGACGCCGAGAAGGCCCTCCTGCCCGACGCCCCACGGCTGCACGAGGGCGCCGACAGCAATGTGGCGACCGACCGGACCTTTGAATTCGGCGATGTGGACGGCCACTTCGCCACCGCCCACCACGTGGTGAAGGGCAAGTACACCTTCCCGCGGTACTCCTCCACCCCGATGGAGTGCTACGCGGTCGTCGCCCACTGGCAGGACGAGGCCGACGGACCGGGCGTGCAGGCGTGGGCGAACTTCCACGGGCCGTTCTCCATGGTCCCGGTCCTGGCCGGGGCGCTGGGCGTACCCGCCTCACGCGTCCGGCTGATGATCCCGGCAGACAACGGCGGCAGCTTCGGCATCAAGGCCGGCATCTACCCCTACGTGGCCCTGATGGCGCTGGCCAGCAAGCACGCCGGCCGCCCGGTGCGCTGGACCGAGGACCGCATCGAGCACATGCTCGCGAGCTCCGCCGGATCCGACCGTGTGATGTGGTTCGAGGCCGCGGTCTCCGCCGACGGCGAGGTGCGGGCACTCCGCGCGGATCTGGTGGACAACGTCGGCGCGTATCTCCGCCCGCCGGAGCCCAGCACGCTGTACCGCTGCTTCGGCAACATCACCGGCGCGTACACGATCGACGCCGTGCGGATCCGCTCCCGCGCGGTCGTGACCAACAAGACACCCACCGGACTCAACCGCGGATTCGGCGGTCAGCAGCTGTACTTCGGCCTGGAACGGCTGATGGACAAGATCGCCGGGGTCTGCGGCCTGGACCCGGTCGAGCTGCGGCAGCGCAACCTCGTGGGCAGTGACGCGTTCCCGTACGCCACTCCGACCGGCGGCGTCTACGACTCGGGCGACTATCGGCGCGCCCTGGACATGCTGCTGAAGAACGCCGACTACCAGGCACTCCGGGAGGAGCAGCGCGCGGCGCGGGAACGCGGTGAGTACTACGGCATCGGCGTCGCCACCATCGTCGACCCGTCGGCGACCAACATCGGCTACGTCAGCCTGGCCACCCCGGCCGAACAGCGCACGGCGGGGCGCGGCAAGTCCGGCTCCACCGAGCACGTACGCGTCAGCGTGGACCTCAACGGCATCGTGTCCGTCCTGCTGGGCACGGTGCCGCAGGGGCAGGGCCACGCCACGGTCGCCCAGGCCGTGGTCGCCGAACAGCTCGGGCTGCCGCTGGACCAGGTCCGTCCGGTGGTCGAGATGGACACCGCCACCACCCCCTGGACGGTGACCTCCGGCAGCTATTCGTCGCGGTTCGCCCCCTTGCTGACCAGCGCGCTGGTCGAGGCCGGTGAGAAGCTGGCCGGGACTATCAAGGTCGCCGGTGCCACCCTGCTGGATGTCCCGGCGGACCAGGTGGAACTCGCCGACGGCAGGGTCCGGGTCCGGGACGAGCCCGAGCGGGCGGTGCTGTTCCGGCACGCGGCCGGGCTGGTCCACTGGGACCCCGGGGCGCTGCCCGAGGGCACCACCGCGCGGCTGTACGAGGAGGCCGCCTTCACACCCCCTCAGTCGAAGGCCGCCAGCCGGGGCGACCAGATCAACTCGAGCCTGTGCTACGGATTCGTCGCCGAGCTCGCCACCGTACGCGTCGACGCCGAGACCCGGCAGCTCCGGCTCGAGAAGGTGGTGACCGTCCACGACCCGGGCACCATCCTCAACCCCACGCTCCTCGAAGGCCAGATCCACGGCGCGCTCGCACACGCCATAGGCGGTGCGATGTTCGAGGAGATGCGCTACACCGACGCCGGGCAGCCGACGGCGACGTTCATGGACTATCTGTGTCCCACCACCGCGGAGACGCGGTATTCGCTCCACAGCGACCACCTGGAGACCCCTTCCCCCCTCACCCGCCTCGGCGCGAAGGGGTGCGGCGAGGGCAGCAGCATGAGCCTTCCCGCCGCGATCGCGGGCGCGGTCGCCGACGCGCTCGCCCCGGCGGGCGTGGACATCACCACCCTGCCCCTGCACGGAAACGTACTCAACGAGCTGCTCAACGGCAGTGACAGCGAAAGGGATCTGTGACATGGCACTGACCGGAGGCCGGATCAGGCTGGACCGCGGCCACGACGGACGTGTCGCCTACCTCACCCTCGACCACGGCAAGTACAACATCGTCACCATGGAGACCCGCCAGGCGATGGCCGACCGGTTCGCCGAGATCGACGCGGACGAGGACATCCGGCTCGTGGTCATCCGGGGCGAGGGCGAGCACTTCACCTCGGGCGGCGACATCCCCGGCTTCATGGAGATGGAGCCCGTCGACTTCACCGATCTGGGCCAGAACGTCACGGCTCCGTCCCGCAGCCCGAAGCCGGTCATCACCGCGGTCGACGGCTACTGCTTCGGCGTCGGCTTCGAGCTCGCGCTGTCCACGGACATCCGTATCGCCACCGAGCGCAGCGAGTTCGCCCTTCCGGAGATGCGCCTGGGCATGATCCCCGGCTCCGGCGGCACCCAGCGCCTCGCCCGGCTGATCGGCCTCTCCCGCGCCAAGTACCACGTCATGACCGCGACCCGCATCACCGCGCGGCAGGCGGGGGACTGGGGTCTGGTGTCGGCCGTGCTGCCCGATCGCGCGGCGCTGGACGCGGAGGTCGAACGGGTGGTGAAGACCATGCTGGGCTACTCGCCACTGGCCCTGCGCACCGCCAAGGAGGTGCTCGACAAGGGGATCGACGCACCGCTCTACTCGGGGATCGAGCTGGAGCGCAAGGCGTACGCGATGCTGCGGTCGAGCCATGACTTCGCCGAGGGCGTGGCCGCGTTCGGCGAGAAGCGTGCCCCGAAGTTCCAGGGCCGGTGATCTGACTCATGAAAGCCGCACCGTTCGCCTACGTTCGTCCCTCGCGCCTCTCCGACGCGATCGCCGAACTGGCGGAGACCCGCGGGGGCGGCAAGGTCATCGCGGGCGGGCAGTCGCTGACACCGGTGCTCGCCATGCGACTCGCCCGCCCCGACACGCTGATCGACATCAACTCCGTCGAGGAACTCGGCGCGCTGACCCGCTCCGGACCGGCCCTGCACATCGGCGCGACCGTGACGCAGCGCCGTGTGGAGCGGGACCCGCTCGGCGCGAGTGTCCCCCTGCTGCGCCTGGCGCTGCCCTGGGTGGGCCATCGCGAACTGCGCAGCCGGGGGACGGTGTGCGGCAGCCTCGCCCACGCCGACCCGGCCGCCGAGCTGCCCGCCGTGGCCTGCTGCCTCGACGCGGAATTGACGCTGACCGGACCGAACGGCCAGCGGCGCGTGTCCGCCCGGGAGTTCTTCCACGGCGCGATGACCACGGCGCTGACCCCCGACGAGATCCTCACCTCCGTACGGCTGCCCGTGGCCACCGAGGGGGAGGGGTTCGGGTTCGCCGAAATCGCCCGTCGGCACGGTGACTTCGCGCTCGCGGGCGTCGCCGCGCGGGTGCGTCTGCGCGCGGGCCGCCCGGAGGCGACGGTGACCGCGTTCGGCGTGTCCGACCGGCCGGTCACCCGAGATCTGTCCGAGCAACTCGCCGCCGCGGTCACCGGCGGCGGCGATGGGCTCGCGGCCCGGCTCAAGGAACAGATCACCGCCGCCGTCGAGGAGATCGTCGACACCGACGACGACGTCCACGCGTCCAGGGACTACCGGCGCCGGCTGCTGCTCGCCCTGGCCGGCCGGGAACTGTCCAAGGCTTACGATCGCGCCCGCGCCGGCGCCGAGGAGGTGACCGCATGACCGTCGGCGAAGCCGGGTCCCGCGAGACGGGACCCCGCACACCGCGCCCGTTGAAGGCCGGCGCGGACGACCCGGTCGAGGTCCGGATGACCGTCAACGGGACGCCCACGGTGCTGCGCCTACCGGCGCGGGTCACCCTGGCCGACGCGTTGCGTGACCACCTCGGCCTCACCGGTACGCATGTCGGCTGCGAGCACGGGGTCTGCGGTATGTGCACCGTGCTCGTCGACGGCGAGGCCGCCCGCGCCTGTCTGCTGTTCGCCGTGCAGCTGGACGGGACGGACATCGTCACCGTCGAGGGTCTGGGGCGGCCCGACTCCCTGCACCCGCTCCAGGAGTCGTTCGGGCGGCACCACGCCCTCCAGTGCGGCTTCTGCACCCCCGGCTTCCTGATGAGCTCCTACGACCTGCTGGTCAACAAGCCGGACGTCACCGAGGAGGAGCTGCCGGAGGAGTTGTCGGGCGTCATCTGCCGCTGCACCGGGTACCGGAACATCCTCACCGCGGTGGACGAGACCCGGCGCGCACACCCCGAGGGCATCCCCGAGCCGGGCAACCGCGTGCGTACGGCGCTGGTCGGCCGCGCCGGGCAGGGCGCGGACGCGTCCGGTGGTCCGGAGGAGGCCGAGGACACGGTGTCGTCGGGCGTCCAGGACATCGTGCTGCCCAGCGGTGATCCCACCATCGCGGTGCGGATCACCACGGAGATCGAACTGCCCGAGGACCGGGTCTGGGGCGTTCTCGACGACATCTACCTGCTGGCGCGCTGCCTGCCGGGTGCGGAGCTCACCGACGACCACGGCAACGGACACTACGCGGGCAGGGCCCGGGTCTCCGTGGGTCCGGTCAAACTGGCGTTCAACGGGGTGGCGCGGATCCTCGAGCACGACCGCGAGGCCGGTCGGCTGCGGGCGATCGCACAAGGCCAGGACACCGGCGGAGCGCAGACACAGGCGGACATCACCCTGACCACCGAGGCCACGGAGACCGGCACCGCGATGCACGCCGACGCCAAGGTCTATCTCACCGGCCGCATCGCCCAGTTCGGACGCGCTCTCGCCGGTGACGTCAGCCGCCGGATGTTCGAGCAGTTCGCCGACGCCGTCACCGAAGCGGCGACATCCGGGCGGGCGCCGTCCGGGCCGGTGAAGGCCCCCAGCGCCCTGAGCCTGGTGTTCGCGCCCCTGCTCGACCGCGTCAAGCGGCTGCTGCGCCGTGTCGGATCGCGTGCTCGCCCCGGGCGCGGATCGTCCGACCCCGGGCGCGGATCGTCCGATCGGCGACCGTGACACACGAGCGTTGACAGCGTCTGAAATCTCGCCTAGCTTCCAATATATTGATCGACCATCCTAAACATACGGTCCGTTGAGTATGGCTGCGCGCCGCTTGCGAAGAGGTCCACGATGACCGGAACTTTCCACGCACGAATTCCCTACGAGTCGCTGGACCCGCTGACCATCGGTGTCATGGACGACGAGAGCAACGTCCGCCGCGAGGAGCTCGAACTCGACATCCCCGAGCGGAACCTGCTCGCCGCGATCTACCCCGACGAACCCCCCGCGGTGAAGAACACCACCGACGAGGCGCGGCGCGCACTGGCCAACCCGGTGGCCGGACCGAGTCTGGCGCGGTTGCTCGAGGGCGGCCGGAGCATCACGGTCATCATCGACAACCAGTTCCGGCCCACCCCCGCCTCGAAGATCCTTCCGGCCGTACTCGACGAGATCGAACGGGCCGGTACGACCAAGGCCACCGTCATCACCGGCAACGGCAAGGTCATGTCGATGTCGCAGCGCGACATCGAGCAGAAGGTCGGCCGGGACAACCTCGCGCGCATGGCCCGGCTGGGCATCCCACTGCTCCAGAACGACCCCCTCAACTACGACGTCTACACCCACCTCGGCATCACCTCGCGCGGCACGCCCGCCTGGGTGCACGAGTCCGTGACCAGCCACGACGTGGTGATCGCCATCGGACAGGCACAAGCCAATCACTGGGGTTACGGCGGAGGCGGCAAGCTGGTCATGCCGGGGGTGTGCGCCGACATCACCATCGAGGCCAACCACGGCAACTTCGTGATGTCGCCCCAGACGCACTACGGGGCACTGGCCGGGCCGATGCGCTCGGACATCGACGAGATCGCCACGATGGCCGGTCTCACCGCGACCCTGGACGTTCTGCTGGACACCCGCGGCAAGGTGATCGAGATGAACTTCGGGGCACATCCGGTGTCGCACCGCAGGACCATCGAGCGGTTCAACGAGATCTACGCCTTCGACAGCCCGGTTGCCGAAAGCGGTCCGGCCGACATCGTCATCTGCGGGGTGTTCGCGCCCACCGACCATCTGTTCTTCCACACCGGCTGGGGCTGCATGTCCGCCGACCACGTGGTGCGCGACGGCGGCACCGTCATCTACACCAGTCCCTCGCCCGGTGTCCGGACCGAGACGGGCTTCTTCCCCGGCCTGGCCCTGATGGACCTGATGAAGCCCTACATGCCACCCTCCGAGGCCGGTTACCACCGGCTGCTGAGGGACATCCACGCCCGTGAGATCCAGATGTGGGCGGGCTGCATCTGGGCCCCGATCTACGAGGTCATGGTGCGCAAGCACCTGACCCTGGTCACCCTCGAGGAGAACCTCGCCATGGCGGAGGACATCGGCATCGACGCCACCACCTCGCTGGACGCGGCATTCGCCGCGGCGATGGAGCGCCACGGCCCCGACGCCAAGGTGGCGATCCTGCCCTTCGCCCGGTACCAGTTGCCCCGCGAGCTGGTCCGGCTGGACGCCCAGCCCCTGCGTTTCCCGCAAGAGGCGCCGCGGTGAATCCGGCCGGGCCACCCCGGCCACCGGTCCGGGGCTCGACCACCATCACGGAACTGATCAGGCGGCATCCCGAGGGCTCCGCGATGCGGTTGCTGTCCGCGATAGGCGTGGGCTGTGTCTACTGCGGTGGAGCCCCGCGGGAGCCGATCACCCTGGCCGCCCGCCGCCATGGCCGCGATCCGGGGGCGTTTCTGCGGGTGTGTCAGGCGCTCGACGACGGCTGGCCACCGGACGAGTTGATCGCCGCCGCGAAGGCGAAGAAACCCAAGGAGGGCTGACCGTGCACACCACCACTCCGCTGGAGGCCCTGACCGCGCGCATCGGCGCCGTCGGCAGCGCCGTCGTCGCCTTCTCGGGCGGCGTCGACTCGTCGCTGGTCGCGGCGGTGGCGGCGCGAGCGCTGGGGCCACGGGCGCTGGCCGTGACGGCCGTGTCGTCCGCGCTCGCCACCGGTGAGCTCGAGGGAGCGCGCGCCGTGGCCGCCTCGGTCGGAATCGCCCATGAAGTCGTCGACACCGCGGAGCTGGCCCGGGAGGGTTACCGCCGCAACGACCGTTTCCGCTGCTACCACTGCAAGTCCGAGCTCTACGACCGGCTGGACGAACTCGCCGCGCGGCGCGGCTACGCGGCGGTGCTGTCCGGCGCGAACGCCGACGACACCGGCGACTGGCGCCCGGGACTGCGCGCCGCGGCCGAACACGGTGTCCGGCACCCCCTGCTGGAGGCCGGTCTCGGCAAGGAAGCCGTCCGGGCGCTGGCCCGCGCCCTGGCCGTGCCCTCCGCCGAGAAGCCGGCCTCCCCGTGTCTGGCCTCCCGCCTCCCGTACGGCACACCCGTCAGCGCTGCCACGCTCGAGCGGGTCGACCGGGCGGAGCTGGCGCTGAAGCGACTCGGCTACGAGGTTCTGCGGGTGCGGCACCACGGCCGGCTCGGCAGGGTCCAGCTGGCCGCCGAAGAGCTCGTCCGGGTGGGCGACCCCGGGGAGCGCGCCGCGGTGGTGGCGGCCGTGCGGGCAGCCGGGTACGACCAGGTGGAAATCGATGAACAGCCCTTCCGCTCCGGCTCGTTGAACCTGCCGATCACCCCGGTGGAGCGAAGCCGGTGAGCGGGCCGGTCGGTGTCGGTGGCTACGCCCGGCTCGATGTGGACCGCAGGACGCGAACGGGAGTACCGGAGGTGGTCTTCGGCGCGGACAAGTCGCCCGAGCAGACGTTGCGGCTCCTTGCCGAGCTGCGGGCGCACGACCGCACCGGCCCGGCTCTGGCGACCCGCTGCCCCGAGGCGGTTCTCGACGCCGCGGCCGAGGCGTTTCCGGGCGAGATGGTGAGCGTCGACCGTACGGCCGCGACGGTCACCGTAGGAGAGCCGCCACCACCGGTGGGACACGCCCTGGTGCTGACCGCGGGCACGACCGACCTGCCGGTGGCCCATGAATGCCTTGCCACGCTGACGGCACTGGGAGTGGGCGCCGAGGTGATGGCGGACGTCGGAGTGGCCGGGCTGCACAGGCTGCTGGCGAAGTTGGACGAGGTGCGCGCGGCGGACTGTCTCGTCGTCGTGGCCGGAATGGACGGAGCCCTGCCCAGCGTGGTCGCCGGTCTCGTCGCGGCCCCGGTCGTCGGCGTGCCGACCAGCGTCGGTTACGGAGTGGCCACCGGGGGCGTCGCCGCCGCCATGACCATGCTGTCGTCCTGTAGCCCCGGGCTGGCCGTGGTCAACATCGACAATGGCTTCGGCGCCGCCGTACATGTCGCGAAGATCCTCCAATGGGCATGCCGTGGCTGAGCGGGCCTGCTGGATCGACGCCACGTCCGGGCTGGCCGGCGACATGCTGATGGCCGCTCTCCTCGACGTGGGCGCGGACCAGGAGCGGGTCGCCGCCGCGGTGGCGTCGCTCGGCCTCGGCGTCGCCGTACGCGTCGAACCCGGCCGACGCGGCGGATTCCGCTGTCTGCGCGCCCAGGTCGGCGTCCCCGCGGGTCCTCCGGCACACCGGCACCTGGACGACGTCCTCGCGCTGGTCGAGTCGGCGGAGCTGGACGCGGACGCCAGGAGCTACGCCAGGCGGGTGTTCGAGGTACTCGCCCACGCCGAAGGCGGCGTGCACGGAATCGACCCCACGGCGGTGCACTTCCACGAGGTGGGGGCGCTCGACGCACTGGCCGACGTCGTGGGCTGCGCGGCGGCGCTGGACGACCTCGGGCTGCTCAGCGGAGATCCCGTGGTGACGACCTCGCCACTGGCGACCGGAAGCGGCACCGTGCGCGCCGAACACGGCCGCCTGCCGGTGCCCACCCCGGCGGTGCTGGGCATCGCCGCGCGAGCGGGCCTGTCGCTGACCCGGGGAGACCTGGAAGGGGAACGCACGACCCCCACCGGGGCGGCCCTGGTCGCCGCGCTCGCCCGGCCCGGGGCGTTCCCCGCCATGACGGTGCGCGGCGTCGGCATCGGCGGCGGTTCCCGGGACCCCGCCGACCGCCCCAACATCACCCGGGTCGTCGTGGGCACCGTCCAGGAGACCGTACGCAGGCCGTCCGGCGATGTGCTCGTGGTCGAGGCCACGATCGACGACCTGGACCCGCAGCTGTGGCCGTCGGTGCTCACCGCCGTCCGGGCCGCCGGCGCCTGGGACTGCTGGACGAGCTCCATCACCGCCCGGCACGGCCGGCCCGGACAGGTCCTCACCGCCCTGTGCGACGAAGGCCTGCGGGAGGCGATCGTGGACACGGTGTTCCACCACACCACCACGGTGGGCGTGCGCTGGTCGTCCTGGCAGCGGACCACCCTGCCCCGCCGGTCGGTGACCGTGGCCATCGGACCCGAGGGGCGCCGGCAGCACATCGGCGTCAAGGTGTCCGAGGCCGGAGACGGGAGCCGTACGGTCAAACCGGAGCACTCCGACGTGGAATCCGCCGCCCGGGCCCTGGAGCTGCCGGTGCGTGTGGTGGTGGATCAGCTGATGGCCGAGTTCCGGCGCCGGGACGGCTGAACCCGGTCCGGGAGCGGTGCGCCCGAGCCGAGCCCAGGACGCCCGCCAGGGGGGCGATCGCCGATCGCTTGGACTCAGCGTCGATGACGCAGCGGTCCTCCGGGAGCGCGTACAGGAGTCCTTCGACGGTGTCCGGTGGCGGAGTGTCCACTCCCTGGTGGCGGACCGCGCCGGGGGCCGTGGTCACGAAGGCGTACCCCTCGCCGAGCCGGGCACTCACCAGAGCGCCGGCGCTCCACCACTTCACCGTCCCCTGCCACATCTGCATCGCGCTCTCCTCCCGCTGGAGATGGGAGTGCCTGCTCGTCGACGATCCCGCCGCGCGCGGCGTTGACGATCCGCACCTCGGGCTTGAGCTTGCGCAGCGCCTCGTCGCCGATCAGGCCGACGGTCTCCGGGGTCTTGGGGAGGTGGACCGTGATGAAGTCCGAGACCTCCAGCAGCTCATCGAGCGAGAGGAGCTTGACGCCCAGCTGCGCGGCGCGCGCAGGCTGCACGTACGGGTCGTAGGCGACGACCTTCAGCCTCTTGGCGGCGGCGATGGCTTCCGCGTCGACCTTGGTCGCGCTTCGCACCAGGATCGCGTCGACATCCGCGATCGCGGGGAGGAGTTCGGCTCGATCGGCGCCATCGCAGAGCCGGATCTCGAAGTCCGAACCCAGGGCGCCGATAGAGGCGGGCGACAGCCTTTCAGCCAGGAGTACGACAGGTTGCGAGCTCACGGTGGATTTCCATCCCTACTGGTTCGTTGAGGAGCGGCCGCCCCGGCGGCCGCATACGGTGGCAGTTCCGGCGCATGGCCGGCAGGGAGGACGAAGGAAAGCTCGTCCCCCCTGCCGCAGGACCATGGGTCAGGCAGACACCGACTCAGGCCGTGTCTCGCGTACCGGCGGCGCGAGGCGGCCGGTGCGGTGCAGTCCGTACAGGGCGGCGGCACAGGCCAGGCCGAGTGCGCAGAACGCGATCCACGGGAGCGCGGAGACGCCGGCCGCGCGGGCGGCGTCCAGAGAGGCTCCGGTCAGCAGATTTCCGAGCGTGATGCCGACGCCGCAGATGGTGTTGTAGAGCCCGTAGTGGGTGGCGACCAGGCGGTCACCGGAGAGCCGGACGATGGTGTCCATCTCGAACGGATAGGCGATCATCGTCCCCACCGCCAGGAGCAGAGCTGAGAGCGCGGGCGGCACGGCCGCGAGCAGCCACAGCCCCACTCCGCCCTCCGGCGCGGGCACGGCCGTCGGTACCAGCAGGGGCACGAACGCCACGCCCATGGTGAGCAGGCCCCAGGCAAGGGCCCGGCCCGGCTCCATGCGGGCCTTGCACCACGCGGTCACCTTGGTCTGGAAAAGGATCGTGCTCAAGCCCGAGACAGCGAAGAGCATCGCCACCGCCGCTGTCCCGGACGTTCCGTCGCCACCCAGACGCCGCACTTCCAGCGGAAGGGCGAGATAGACCTGAAACTGCATGACATAGAAGCCGATCATGGCGACCGAGAACAGCAGGAACGGCCGGTTGGCCACGATGGTGCGCCACTGGGACAGCACGCCGTCCCGTTGGCCGCTTCCCTTGGTGGTCGGTGCGTCATTTGCCCGGCGGGCGGGCAGACTGCGGATCTGCACGACGCTCAGCAGCGCGAAGATCCCGGCCGACACCAGGCAGGCGACGCGGAAGTCGACACCGGTGAGCACCATGCCGACGAGTGGGCCGAGCAAGATGCCGGCCTGGTAGAAGATGTTGAACAGCCCGAACGCTTCGACCCTGCGCTCCCCGGCGTCCGCCGCCAGATAGGCCCTCACCGCCGGGTTGAACAGGGCGCCCGCCAGCCCGGTCGCCGCGGATGCGGCGAGCAGTGCGGGCAGCGCGTCCACCAGTCCGAGGGTCGCGAAGCCGACGATGCGGAGCATCAGCCCGGCGATGATCAGCGGCTTGTAGCCGAGCCGGTCGGCCAGGGTTCCGCCGACCAGGAACATCCCCTGCTGGCTGAAGTTGCGTATGCCGAGCACGAGCCCGACGGCCCAGCCGGCCAGCCCGACCGTGCCGGACAGGTGCGCGGCCAAGTACGGCATCAGCATGTAGAAGCCGAGGTTGATGGAGAACTGGTTCACCATCAACAACTGGACGCTGCGCGGGTAGGAGCGCATCTGCGCCCAGGTTCCCCCGGAACGTGACTGCCGGTCCATCACCGGTCTCCCTCCTCCTGGGTGCCGAACTCAGGGAGCTCCACGGCGCCGTGCTCCCGCGCCGGGTCGGACAGGGTGAGCGGGTCGACCACGGTGGTGCACCGGGTCCAGCGGCTGACTTCCTTCTCGTCCAGGCGGCCGATCGCCTCCGGTTCGACGGGCGGCGGGGAGTCGAGCAGACCGTGGGCGGCGCAGTAGTCGTCGTCGTAGACCGTGCCGAGATAGCGTTGCGGGCCGTCGGGGAAGATGGCCGCGATCTTCGTGTCCGCGGGCAGGGTACGGGCCAGCCAGCCCGCCACCATGGCGACCGCGCCGACGCTCCAGCCGCCGGTGGCGTAGTGGGAGGCGGCGAGCCGGCGGCAGGTCCACACCGCATCGGCCGGTGTCACCCAGTGGACCTCGCTGAAATTGTCGTAGGCGACGTTGCGGGGGTAGATGCTTGAACCCAGGCCGCGCATCAGCCGGGTGCGGGCCGGCTGCCCGAAGATGGTCGACCCGATGGTGTCGACGCCGACGAGCTTCAGCTCCGGGTACAGGGCCCGCAACACCCGGGAGACGCCGGCGGAGTGGCCGCCGGTACCCACGCTGCACACCAGCACGTCGATGTGGCCCAGTTCGGAGGCCAGCTCCAGCGCGAGTGGGGTGTAGGCGGTGGTGTTGTCGGGATTGTTGTACTGGTCGGGGCACCACGAGCCGGGGTGCTGCGTCATGAGCTGAGCCACTCGCTCGCGCCGTGCCTGCTGCCAGCCGCCGGTGGGGTGGGGTACGGGGACGACGTCGACCTTGGCTCCGTAGGTGGTCAGCAGCTGGATCATGGACCGCTCCAACCCTGGGTCGGTGACCAGGGTGACGGGGTGGCCGTAGACCATGCCGGCCAGAGCCAGGCCCAGGCCGAGGGTGCCGCTGGTGGATTCGATGATCCTGGCGCCGGGGCGCAGATCACCACGGGCGCGGGCCCGCTCGACCATGTACAGGCCGGGCCGGTCCTTGATACCGCCGGGGTTGAAACCCTCCAGCTTCGCCCAGAACCCCCGGTCAGCGGGGGTGAGGGGATCGGAGATCCGGAGAACCGGGGTGTCGCCCACGAGCCCGGACAGGGCCGAGCGGGCGGGAAGTGTGATCTCGGTTGTGGTCTGCGGGTTCATCTTCCGCTCTCATCGGTGGGGTGACGGGGGGTTTCGTCGGGCGCGCCGTCCGGTCCAGGAAGAGGCATCCGCCCCGATGACCTGGTGGCAGCACGCGCGGCCCGTGTCGATGGCCGCGAACCCGTCTAGATCCGCCACCGGCAGACGACGGTGAGAGTGGCGCGTCCTGAACGCCGTATCCGGGGTCTGCTTCCTCCGTGCCGAGCGACCCACTGCCGACCGGTCACGGCGGCGGTCACTCCCGCCGCCGCTCCGGCGAAGACGGCCGGGGCCGCGGTGTCCGTGAACAACTGCCGGGCCTGCGGAGGGGCTTGGCTGACCACGTACGGCGCGCAATGCGCACCGGAGTGTGGATGCGGTCCGTGGGGCATCGCACGCTCGGTGTCCGCCGACGCGAGCGGGAGGAGATCGGCCGAGGCCGAGGGCCGGCCCTGGGTGTGGCTGTCGTCAGCGTGCGGGGCAGAACAGCCGAGCGCCCCCAGCAGCAGGACTCCGAGGACGAAGACCAGCAGCCGCAGCAGCCGAGCCCTGGTAGCCGGGCGGCTGATGTGAGCGTGGGGAAGGGGGCGTAACGGCACGGTTCCTCCGGGGAGCGGCCGCCGCTCCCACGGCGCGGGGCGGGAGCGGCGGATCGGGATCAGCAGGCATCCGAGCAGACAGGCACCGAGGAGCGGCCCGACCAACACGAGGAAGCGTGGCTACGGGCGTCCAGGGAGCCGGGAACTGACCCCACGTGGCCGACCCACCCCGCAGGGCGGGCTGTCATCTCTCACAAGAGCGGCGGCCAGTCGGGGACGCCGGAATCTAGACCTGCTGCACCACGGAGGCTCTCGAACCCGTCAACGAAGGAACGGTCGGCTTCGACCGGAAGGGGTCGGGCTTCCCCCATGCGGACGGGTGCGTCGTTGGCACACGGCCCCGGGTGGACAGACTTGGAGCGGCCAGACACAGGTCCTGCTGGGGCTGGCCGGAGACGCAGCCTTCAGCCGGGTGGGGCGGGCCGTCACCCTCGTGCTCGTGCCGACAGTCGGCTGACGCAGCGTCAGGCGACGCGCTCGCGACAGCGCCGCCTCCTCCGGCACCGCTCGTGTGACCTTCCTGCATCACGGCGGACGCGTGAGCGGGCGCGATCACACCGACCCTTGCGTGCCCCTGGGCGCTCTCAGCGCTCGCGCCGTGCGTGACCAGGACGCCGAGCACCAGCACGGCCAGCCACAGCAGACGCAACGGCCCCGCGGAGCGGGGCCGCAGCATGGCGGAGCGCAACCAAGCCGTAACCATGCCGTGATCGTAACCATTGCCCGGCGGCTCGGCGCGAACTTCCCTCGGAAACACCGCGTTAACAGCTGTACACACATTTCACGCGAGGGATCAGGCTGATGCTTCGGGTCTCGTGAAACGACAGGTCGCCCCGCCCTCGGCACCCATTCGCACGAGCCGCGACCATCTGGCCTCCGCCAGACGTGATCCGCCTCACGCCTCCGTCGACGGCCCTCGTGACCACAGGGAAACCGTCTTGCGGCAGGCGAGTCAGGCCGTTGCGGCGTCGCGCTCGACGAGCTGAAACTGAATTCCCTCCGAGGTGTCGGGCCGGGAAAAAGCATTGAGGTTGCCGTCGATGGCCACGGGCTGAGGAGCGACGAATTCGACGCCGAGGCCGCGAAGCATCTGCATGATCTTGGTGATGCTGTCGTCGACCTCGACTGCGATGTGCTCGATGCGAGCCTTGTCGCCGACGCGGTCGCCGAGGCGGCGTCGACGGGCCTCGCTGGTGGTGGGTTCGATGAGCTCGATACGAGCCCCGTCACCCACCCGGTAGAACGCGGCTTTTACCTCGCGGTCGGGCAGCTCGCGTTCGAACTCGAGGTCGAGACCGAGGCTTTCAAGGAATTCCTTCGCGCGAGGCAGGTCGTGGACCACGACACCGATATGGTCGATGCGCTTGAGCATGAGCGTGTGGGTCCCTTCAGGAGGTCTGCGATGCGATGGGGTTCGGGGCGGCCTGAGTGCGGTGCAGTTGAGTGGCCGTCAGGATCAGAATGACCACCAGGAAGAGCCAGCCGACCGTGTAGCCGGTGGCGCCGACGAGCGCGCCGAACAACGGAGGCATGGTGGCGGCGATGATCTGATTCAGGGTGATCGCGAAGCTGATGGTGGAGGCGACCGCATGCTGGGGGGCGATGTCGGTGATCTGTACGAGGTAGAGCGGGTACCAGCCGACGCTGAGCAGGCCCAGCAGCGTGCAGAGCGTGTAAGCAAGCACGCGAGGCGAGCCGGGGGTCAACGCGCTGAGTGCGGTGATCGGGATCGTGGAGAAGGCGAGAAGCCACTTCAGCGAGCGCATCCGCATGCCGGGCCAGAAACGGTCACTGATCCAGGCGAGACCGATCCGGCCGGCGATCCCGGCAGCCTGGGCCACCGAGTACATGAAGCCGGCCGTGACGATCGGGATGCGTAGGTGATCGTTGAGGAAGATCAAGATCTGCACGGAGAACACGTACTGGAACGCGGCCAAGGCGAGTCCGGCGATGAGCAGCGAGCGGACCGCCCTGTCGCGCACGAGGCCGAGGATCAAGCGGCGCAGGTTCACCGGCGTCTTTCGCGCACTCGTCGTGGCGTCACCCGTCTGGCGGTAGAAGCTGGCGAAGACCACACCCCCGAGGATGCCGGCCGCTCCCTGGACGATCATGGCTGCGGTCCAGCTGTGATGCAGGGCGACGGCGGGCAGGATCGCCCCGGCGATGGAGGCGCCGATCGGCAGACCGGCTTGGCGTATACCGGTGGCCATACCTCGTAGGCCCGGTTCGAACCATCGGGTGATGGCTCGCTGCCCGCCAGGCAGAATGGATCCGTAGAAGGCGCCCATCACCAGGATGAACAGCAGCAGCACGGGGTAATTGCGACCGGCGGCCGCGGCGATGAACGCCGTGACGCCCATGGCGATCATTGTGAGAGAGACGACCCAGCGCTCTCCGTAGCGGTCGATGGCCCGCCCGATGATCAGCATCGAGGCGATCGGCCCGGCCTGGATCGCGGTGGCTGCGAGAGCGGCGGTGGCCGCTGACAGGTGGTAGGTGTTCTTCCAGAACGGCAGCAGGACACTGACGCCGGAGTAGACGATCGAGCCGGAGGTCAGCGCGGTGACGGCGATGGCGAGCACGACCCACTTGTACGAGCCCGCCGAGTGGGCGGCTCGCTCGGCGGGCGCCGCCTCGCCGACCTCTTGCGCGGTCACGCGCCGGGCTCCGATTGCCTGGAGGCCAGGTTCCCCAGCTCGGCCAACAGCGGGATGTTCATCAGGTTCAGCAGGACGAGGTTCTGGCTCGTGGGGTTGTTGAAGTGGTGCAGCGACCAGGCCGGGACGAGCAGAAGGTCCCCGAGGCTCAGATCGGTTGTCTCGCTGGTGTCGTGGAAGGTGACAGTGCCGGTGCCGGCTTGCACGACGAACAGGTGATACCAGGTATGCGCGTGCGGGGTGGTGTTCTTCCCAGCGGGGATGACCTGGTACGCGACGGCGACATCACGGATGATTTCGGCGCTGCCGTTCGGCAGGGACAGGGCGAGCGTGCCGCGTTCGGGGTGCTCTGTGTCGCTGAGCCGGCCGGAGGTGTCCGCCCACCGCCACACCACCGGCTCGGGCAGCAGGGTGTCGTAGCGCTTTTTGAAGTCAGGGTATGGAAACTGACCGCCGCTGCCGATCGGCACGGGAATCATCCTCCTCGAGGATCGTGAGTTGCTGCCACATGTCGCACACGGCGGCGTTCGCCTCGTCCGTGAATCGCGACTTCTGCCCGTCCCTGGGCAGGTAGTACGTGTAGTACCGCGGCCCTTCGACGGGGTATCCGACAGCCCATACACCGGTGAGCGGCGTCCCGGCCTTGGCGATGACGCGGCCGCTGGGCGTAATGTCCACACCGCCCGGCTCGTAGGAGCCGTTGCTGTACGGACGGATGAAACCGCGTGCCAGCAGACGGGCGGTCAGCGGGGAACTGTCCGTCTCGGGGTGGAACAGGTCCAGGCGCGCCGCCACTAAGGCGTCGGCCCATCGGACGGTGGGGCCGTTGGTGAAATGGGTTTCAACGGCGAACCGGGCCGTCTCGGGGTCAGGGATGATACGGCAGCCCGGCCCTCCGGCCAGATCGACCACACCAGCGTTCATCAGGGCGAGAAGTTCGTAGTTACGGCGGCGGGGTGGCCCGAACGAGATCTTGTTCATGAGCGGCACCCATCGGGTGTTGAACACCCGATGCGAATCCGGTGTCAGACCGGAGAATTCGACGACCTCGCGCAGGCTGGCGCGGATGTCCCGGATGGCGTCGGTGGCAGCTTTGACGGGGCTCGTCCGGTTGCCTTCCTCGGCGTGCTTCAGGTCCTCGGTGACGAACGCCGTGAAGAAGGCGCGGAAGGCGTCCAGATCCCTGAAGCTCTTGCCGGCCAGCGGGTCGACGATGGCGTCGACGGCGGCCTGATCGGCCGCGCTGAATTCGTACCGGTCGGGCCGGATGTGACGTTGCTCCAGTGTGGAGCGGTAAACGTAGCCCAGTTCCCGACGCAGGAGCGGCACGGCTTCCGCCTCGAAGTCGATCTGCGCGCTGCCGCGCTTCCGCCTCGCGTGCTCACGCAATCCGCGTATGGCCGCGGGGGTGAAGAAGTGTGGCTGGTAGGCGCCGGCGAGGCCCTTCTGGTTGATACCGCGTGCGGCGGCGGGCAGGCACTGACGGGAGAACAACAGGATGGTCGGCTCGCGCCCGCACGGTATGTAGCGCATGTCGTGGCCGTCGCCCTCGAAACGTCCGCCCCTGCCGATGGTGAGGTGAGCGATGACGTCGTGGGCGGTCAGCCCGAGACCCTGAACGGCCACCGTGGCCCCGGGAGCGATGCGCCCGAGCTTGTCGACCGGGTAGCAGTCCGCCAGGTAGGCGAGGCGGTCATTGCGGCCCTGGTGTGCGCTGACGAAATCCTCGAACCGGATGTCCTCGTCGGTGGGGGTGCGCCGGGAGTGCCCGGTGGCGAGGAACAGGAAATCGGAGGGAATCTCGTAGCCGTTCTCGGTCCGCACCACGTACCTGCCGGACGGGGAGAGTTCCTCCACGTCGATGGCGCGAGCCCGGTGGTGCACCACTCGCACGCCCATGGGCAGCGAGTTGAGGGTGTGGTCGGACGCGAAGGAGAGATACTCGCCGAGCAAGTTGCGCGGCAGGTAGTCGTGTGGCCCGATCGGCTCCCCGCCTGCCTCGCCCGTGCGGTAGTAGCCACCTGCGAAGCGGCGGTAGCCAACCTGCTGGGCCCAATCGGTGAACGACGGGCCGCCACCGCCGGGGAACATGGTGAGCTGGCTGGCGAGCGTGTTGGTGAGCAGATGGTCGGGCTGCCGGTTGGAGTGTGCCCCTTGCCCGGCGTCGCCGGGGTCGACAAGGTGGACGTCCAGCTCAACGCCCTCGGGGAGCTGGTGGGCTCGCTGGGCGATGTGCTGGAGGATGCCGAGGCCGCGCGGCCCCAGCCCGATGATCGTGACCTGAACAGCCCTCACGAGATCACCCGCTCGCGCAGTTCCAGCGCCGCCGGGTCGGTGTACGGGGCTATGGGTTCCTCGTGCAACCGCACCCAGCGGGGGTCGTCCTCTACCTGGGGGAAGCGGGCGGCGACCTGAGGATCATGACCGGGGATGATGTGGTCGGCGCCGTCCGCCAGATCTTCGACGGTCTCGTACGCCTCGACCATGGAGGCGAGGTGGTCGAGGATCGGGAACGGGGCCCGGCGACGGATGTTCGCCCACAGATGCGACGAATCGCTCGCCAACACGACCCAGCCGCGCTTTGTGTGAACGCGTACTACTTGAAGGCCGGGGGTATGTCCAGGGGCCGGGTGCACCTCGACGCCGGGCACGATCGTGGCCGTGCCCCGGTGCAGGGTGAGGCGTTCGTCGAACAGCAGCCGAATCGCCGCGTTCACATCCTCCGCCTCGAAGGGGCGGCGGGGTGCGGGTCGGCGCATGGCGCGGCTGGTGCAGAACGCGAGTTCCGGCTCTTGGAGATGAACGCGAGCCGAGGGGAAGCCGGCGAGGTGACCGGCATGGTCCCAGTGCATGTGCGTGATCAGCAGATGCGACACGTCGGTGGGATCCATGCCGAGACCGGCCAGGGCCTCGACGGGGTGGTGAAGTTGCTCGCGGCCGCGCCGCGCACCCGTGTGCGCGGTAAACCCGGTATCGACGACGATCACCTGATCCTGACCTCGGATGACCCAGATGTAGAAGTCGAAGCCGGCCGGAGTGTCGGTGGCGCAGGGGTCGTCGGCGAACAGGAAGTTCTCCCGCGCGAGTCGCCCCGTCTGAGTCCCGAACCTGAGCGCGAGAAGTTCGTGGGTCGGCGGCCGGTTCATGCGCCCACCACCGCCAGTTCGCGAGCCGTGGGCGACGGGAGCGGCAGTTCGTCCTCGAAGAAGAACTTCTCCGCCCCGAACGCCGGGGTGAGCTGGTCGAACCAGGTCGCGTCCGGATCGTATCCGGCGTAGAACGGCCGACGCGCCCAGTCCGCATGACGTCCCTGAAGGAACTGAAGGGCGAAGACCTTCTCGCCGCGGATGGTGGGGGTGCCGTCGATGAGAACCTTGCCCGGAAACGCGCTCATCGACGGGCCGCGCACGGTGCGGGCGAGGCCGGAGACCCGCTGGTATGCGTCGCGGAAGATCTCGTACGCCCTCACCAGGGGAATCTCGAAGTAGGAGCGGGCGCCGGTATCGCGTTCGACGAACATGTAGTACGGGATGGCGCCCAGCCGCACCCCCGTCGTCCACAACTCCCGCCACGCCTCGGCGTTGTCGTTGATGTGCCTCAGTATCGGCGACTGGAGGCGCGCGTTCGCACCTGCGGCGATGATCCGCTTCAGGGCGGTCTGTGCGATGTCAGGGCGCAGCTCGGCGGGGTGGTTGTAGTGGCCCATGATCGCCAGGTGCTTACCAGCATTGACGACCCGCTCGAACAGCCGGATGAGTTCGTCGGCATCCCGGTCGGTGACGAACCTTTGGGGCCAGTAGGCGACCGATTTGGTGCCGATCCGGATGTTCTGGACGTGTTCGAACTCCGGTGCCAGGAGTGGTTCGATATAGCGGGCGAGAGTGTTTGTGCGCATGATCAGCGGGTCGCCGCCGGTGATCAGGACGTCGGTGACCTCTCGGTGGCGAGCGAGGTAGGCGCTCAGCCCCTGGGCATCCTCGGCGGCGAAGGCGAGTTCGCCGTCGCCGACGAACTGCGGCCAGCGGAAGCAGAACGTGCAGTAGGCGTGGCAGGTTTGCCCGTGTTTAGGGAATAACAGTATTGTCTGGGAGTATTTGTGCTGCATCCCTGACATTTCCTTGCCGTCCAACTCGGGTACGTTGTGGGTTTGCTGGCCGGCCGGGTGGGGGTTCATCCGCTTGCGGAGCTTCCCCGCGTGAAGCGCGATCTGCCTCTTGTCGCCAGCGGCGATGACATCCCGCAGGGTGGCGTAGTCGGTGTCGTCCAGCATGGCCCGGTGGGGGAAGTTCAGCCGGAAGATCGGGTCGTCCGGGATGTTGTCCCAGTTGATGAGTTCGTCGAGCACGTACTGATTGGTGCGGAACGGGAGAACCTGGGAGACCACAGTGACGGCCTCGCGGAGTTCCCCAGGCACCCGCCCCCATTGCGGGGCGCGTTGAATTGTTTTTCCGTTGTAGGGCGTGAACTTGTCGACACTCAATTCGAGTCCCTTTCCCTGTTCGAAACCGAGCGGTGCTGTCGCACATGCCATGCCGACGATTGGTATTGCGGTTTTATGCACGACATCCCTCAGGTCTCACGTATGAGCGAAGTTGGTCACCAGGCGTACCGTCCGGCGCGCCACGATCCTGTTTGAACAATGAGACATCTGTCGCGGTCGCAGGTGATCGTGTGTGCGACTGACGTAAGCCCGCCATAGGGCAAAAGGCGTAATTCAGCACCAATCGGTCCACCGCCGTCAACGTACATACAACAAGGCCGGCGCGTGGCCCGGCCTTGTTGTGCTCGTTGTCGAATGTGATCGCTGGTTCAGCGGTAAGTGAGGCCGATGCGGATCACGGTGTCGTTCGGGCCGTGCCGCAGGGGGAGTGGCCCTGGCCCGCGCCTCGGTGGCCAGGCGCATGTTGGGCGCGCTTCTCGTGGCGGATGCCGAGATCGCGTAGCAGGTAGCCGGCGTGGAGCCGGTTGTGGGCTCCGATACGGAGCAGAACTGCGGCCAGGTGGCGCTGGAAGGTGCGTAGGGAGATACCGAGACGCTTGGCGACGACCTTGTCGTCGTAGCCCTCGACGAGTAGTTCCACGATCGCCGTCTTCATCTCCTCCGAGCTGAACAGCATCTGTTCCCGCTCATAGGTGAGCGGGAATGGCAGGGCTTCGTCCCAAGCCCGCTCGAAGGCGCCGATCAGGAAGTGGATGACGCTCAGGTCACGTATGAGCAAGGCGCCTTTGGGGTTTCCAATCAGCTCGACGAGGGCGACTTCGCGGTCGAAGACGATGAGCTGCATGAACACTTGTGTAACAACGCGGACTTCGGCGCCGTGCTCGACAAGCAGCGAGACGTGGTCGACAGTGGGCTGATGAAACTGCGCCGTGTACTGATGGAGCGTGCGCGTGCGTACACCGCGGTCAAGCACGCCTACGGCACGGTCCGTTGCCTCCTTGAGGACGGGTTCGGGGCGAGGACCGCCAGGTTGAGAGATGAGGATCTCCCTGGTGGCGCGGGCCGAGAGTTCGGACACGGTAAGGCGGACGGCATCCACATTGTCGAGACGGTGCAATGAGTGTTCCCTTACGTCTTTCATGACGCTTTTCTCGTAGACGGGCAGCAGATCCACCAGTTGCGCGCTCACTTCGTTGATCGTCGTCTGCCGTTCGCGCAGTTCCCGGATCGCCGGCAAAAGAAGTTGGGTGAAGGCGGTGGCCGGCGCCACGGGTACGAGGCGAACGGGGTCTCCGGGCTTGCCGGTGAGCACCTTGAGCTGGAGCAGCCTGTCGATCGCCTGTCCGGCCTCATCGGGCGCGGCGTCCGCAAGTTGCAAGAGTTCGTTGCGGGAGACGCTTTCCCGGGCTGCCGCTAGGGCATACAGGGTGACCATCAGACGACTGTCAGCATTGGTGGTTTTGTCGGCTTCCAGGTTTGTGGGGCACGTGGACATGGCTATGTTCCCCTTTCGGGAATTGAAGACCGCCTTAATTACCAACAAGATCACCAACAGCCACTAACGGCGCAAGAGCGCGAAACCGTCACCTACAAAACGGACGAGCTCGCCCGCCTGGAAATCGGCCGACGAGACCGACTCGGCGAATCCCTCCAGGATCGGGCGGTATTGCGGATCGGCCGATGCGATGCGCAACCAGCGCCGTAAGAAGACGGTGTCGATATGGAGCAGGTCGGTTGCCGTGATCCGGCCCGGTCGGGCCAGACCGGGGTGCGATCTCCTCGTTGAGTACGGCCCAGAAGCTCTCGGCCGCCGCGTTCATAACAAGACCCGGTTCGGCCGGTGCTCTGCCGGAGCTCAACGACCGTGTCCCGGCTCGGAATTCGGCTGAGGTACAGCCGGCCCTCCTGGGCGGGCAGGTACGTGATGTCTCCGACGAGCCGGGTGCCGGGCCGGGTGGCGGTGAAGTCACGGCCGATCGGGTCCGGGGCCGGCCGTGCCCGCGTGCACGCGCGGAACACCGTAGGCACCTTTCGAGGCCAGGTGGATCACGGTGACCTCGTGGGTAGGCGCTGCGCTTGCCGAATAACAGGTTCTTCGCAGCTCGGGTTACCCAGGATGTGGTCGGGGGTGCGGTGGCGCCACATGACGGCGCATCAGCTCGCTACCCGCAGAAACAGGCCCTGACCGGCGGAAATGGCCGCCGGCTGTCTCATCGGCTCCTGCGGACCGCTCCATGTTCCCAGGCCCAGGCCGCTATCTCGACCCGGTTGCGGGCGTTGAGCTTGGCCTGGATGCGTCCCAGGTACGTCTTCACCGTCGACAGCGACAGGAACAACTCATCGCCGATCTCCTGGTTCGTGCGCCCCACGGCCACCAGCCGGACGATGTCCCGCTCCCGTTCGCTGAGGCCGACGCCATCGGACGCCGCGGGCGCCTGCGTCATCCCGTGTTCCGTCGCTTCCAGCCTCCGCAGGAGCCGCACGGTGACCGCGGGGGAGACGAGGGCGTCTCCCCGCGCTGCCGCCTGGACCGCCTCCACCAGAAGGGCGGGAGAGGCGTCCTTCAGCAGGAAACCGCATGCGCCGTTGCGCAGTGCGGTTCGCACATAGTCGTCCTGGTCGAATGTGGTGATCACGACGACGTTCATCGGATCGGCCACGCCGGGACCGGCCAGCTGTCGCACCACCTCCAGCCCGTCCAGCCGCGGCATACGAATGTCGACCAGCACGACCCGGGGACGCAGACGACGCGCGAGTTCCACGCACTCCACACCGTCTGCCGCCTCACCGACCACCGTGATTCCTGGCTGCACGCCAAGGATCAGGCTGAATCCCGTCCGCACCAGTTCCTGGTCGTCGGCGATGACGACGTCAATCCGGGGTTCGTGCACTGACCGTTCCTATCATCACGGGGCTGGGCCGTGTTGAGATGGCCCAGGTCGCTTCGTCAGGGCCCGGTACCGGCAGGGCTCGGCCCGGGTCATGACGGTGCGAGCGGGAGGGCGGCGGAGACTTCCCAGCCGCCGTCGGGCAGCGGCCCGGCGCGCAGGGTGCCGTCGAGGGCCTCGATGCGCTCTTGGAGCCCGAGCAGGCCGAAGCCGCCCCGGCCCCCGGTCGGCGTGAGCGCCCTGCGGTGCGGTGGAGTGTTGGTGACGGTCACGCGCAGTCGCTCGGTGTCGGCATCCAGGCGGACGATGGTATGCGCGTCCGATGCGTGGCGGCGTACGTTGGTCAGGGCTTCCTGGACCACGCGGTGGGCGGAGGTCTCCACTTCGGGCCGCAGTCGGGCCACCCGCGCTGCCGCTGTCGCTTCGAGGCGTGCCGTCTCGGCTTCGGCGGGCCCGGAGCCGGGCGACGCGGCGGCGCAGTGGGCGGACACGAGTCCACCGAGATCGGTGAGCAAGTCGCCGGGCCGCAAAGGCGTGTTGCTTTCCTCGCGCAGGACGCGGACCAGACGGCGGGTGGATTCCAGGGTCTCGGCACCGGTCTGGGCGATGCTGCGCAGGATGGGCTCGATCTTGTCTGGCGCGGCGGCCTGGATGGACAAGGCGGCGTTGGCCTGCACGATGATGCCGGTCATGTGATGGGCGATGAGGTCGTGCAGATCGCGGGCCAGGGCGAGGCGCTCCCCGTAGCGGACCTCGCGGGCTGTGCGCTCTCTCCGCGCTTCCAGGGCTCGGATGGTATAGCCGAGCGTGATGAAGATGGCGAGGGCGACGGTCAGCACATAGCCGCCGCCGGTGAACGCCTGCCACGACCCGGCCCGCAGGGGCAGCAGAAGTACGGTCACGCTGATCAGCACGGTTTCCGCCACCGCGGCGGCCGGTCGGCCGGGTTGGGCTGAGGCGCGCAGGGCCATGCACAGCAGACCCAATGTCTCCAGTGCTCCCCACCACGCCATGGAGCTCTGCGCGATCAGGCTCCAAGCGGTCAGCGCCAGGGATGGTGAGACCGCGGCGGCGACGCACTTGCCCAGCGACGGCGACCAGGGGGTCTCGGCGACAGCCAGGGCGATCAGGGGGCCGGTAGCCACGACGGGCAGCCAGGCGGTTCCGGACGTCATGGAAGCGCTCCTGACCACGACGATGTCCGCCAGCCAGGTAAGAGCGAACGCGAACAGGCCGCTGACGGTGATCAGCCGTTTGACGTGCGGAGTACGCGGAAGATGTCGGGCCACGATGCTCAGCGTAGGAGGGCGGGTGGGCGCGCGGCTGTCGGCCGAACGACCGACAGCCGCGCGCCCACCCGGTACGTAGGGCTGACGTGCCGCCCCGGGCGCCGGGCCGACGATGGTGATCGCGGGCGGTCGGCGACATCCATCAAGGGTCGGCCTGTGACCAGTGCGCCGTCCAAGGAAGCGGCGTGTGCAGCACTTCCCTGTCCCAACTTCCCGTCCCAACATCGCATGAGTAGAAAGTTTTCCGCACCCTCATGGCCACCTTCTTGCACTGGATCGGTCGGGCCGCCTTCAAGCGGCGCTGGCTGGTGCTTCTCTTCTGGGGCATCGTCGTTGCCGCGGTGGGCGGCGCCGCCGCGCAGACCACCAGCGGTTCGTCGTCCGCCATCACCCTGCCCGGCACCGAGTCACAACGCGCGAACGACCTGCTGGGTGACAAATTCCCCGAGGCCAACGCGAGCGGCGCCACCGCCCGCGTGGTGCTGCGGGCCCCGCACGGGGAAAAGATCACGAGCAAGGGCAACCATGGCTCGGTGGCCGCGATCCTGAAGCACCTGGCGGCCCCCGCTTCCCGGGTCAGTACCGTCAGTGACCCCTTCAAGAGCGGAACCGTCAGTAAGGACGGTGCGACCGCCTACACCACGGTCACGTACCGGATCACGCCCGGGGAGCTCACCGATCGTGACCACGAGCGGCTCGACGACGCTCTGAGCGAGGGCAGGAAGACCGGCCTGACGGTCGAAGCAGCCGGCAACGCGGTCGCCACGGAAGAGGAGGGCAGCTCGGCCGAAGCCATCGGCTTCGCCCTGGCGGCGGTCATCCTCCTCATCACCCTCGGCTCATTGATCGCCGCGGGTCTTCCGCTGCTGACGGCCGTGGTCGGAGTGGGCATCAGCCTCTCCGCGATCACAGTGCTGAGCCCGGTCTTCGATCTGAACAGCAGCACGTCGGCACTCGCCTCGATGCTGGGCATCGCGGTCGGGATCGACTACGCGCTGTTCATCGTCTCCCGCTACCGCTCCGAACGTGCCGCGGGCCACGATGCCCGCGAGGCAGCGGGCCGGGCGAACGGCACCGCGGGGTCGGCCGTCGTCTTCGCCGGCCTCACCGTCATGATCGCTCTCGTCGGCCTGGCCGTGGTCGACCTCCCGGTGCTGACCGCCATGGGCATCACCGCCGCCGGAGCCGTCGCCGTCGCCGTCCTGGTCGCCGTCACGCTGATCCCGGCCCTGCTCGCCTTCGCCCCCGAACGCGTCCGCGGACGTTCCCGCGACCGCGCGGACAGCCGCGGCAACCGTGCGAGCAAGGCACCGTTCGGCCGGCGGTGGGTCACGGCCGTGACGCGCCGACCGGTGCGGGTTCTCCTCTCGTGCGTGGCAGCACTGATCGTGCTCGCGCTCCCGGCCGGCGGGCTGGAGCTCGGACTGCCCGACGACGGCTCCAAGCCGCCGTCCACCACCCAGCGCAAGGCGTACGACATGCTCGCGCAGTCCTTCGGCAAGGGGTTCAACGGCCCTCTGACCGTGGTCGTCACCGATCGCGCCGCGGCCACCGCCAAGAAAGCCGCCGCCACCATGGGCTCGAAGATCCGCGAACTGGACGACGTGGCCGTGGCGACCCCCGCCGTGTTCAACACCTCCGGTGACACGGCCATCATCACCGTCATCCCCGACAGCGCGCCGTCCGACGGCGCGACCAAGGACCTTGTCGCCACCGTCCGCTCCCTGGCGGCGACGACGGAGCGCTCCATCGGCTCCCAGTCCATGGTCACCGGCACCGCCGCGCTGAACATCGACGTCTCCGACAAGTTCAGCGCCGCCCTGGTGCCCTACCTCCTGGTCGTCGTCGGACTGGCCTTCCTGGTCCTGATCCTCGTCTTCCGCTCCCTGCTCGTGCCGTTGAAGGCGGCACTGGGCTTCCTGCTGTCCGTCCTGGCCTCGCTCGGCGCCGTGGTCGCCGTCTTCCAGTGGGGGTGGCTGAAGGACCTGTTCGGCGTCGAACAGCCCGGGCCGATCATGAGCCTGATGCCTATCCTCACCGTCGGCATCGTCTTCGGCCTGGCCATGGACTACCAGGTCTTCCTGGTCACCCGCATCCGCGAGGCATACGTCCACGGCGCCGATCCGCGTCAGGCCGTCGTCACGGGCTTCGAGCACAGCGCCAAGGTCGTCACAGCCGCGGCCCTCATCATGATCTGCGTGTTCGCGGGCTTCATGAGCTCCACCGACTCCGTCATCGCGGCCCTCGGACTCGGTCTCTCGGTCGCTGTCGCCGTCGACGCCTTCATCGTCCGCATGACCATCGTGCCGGCGGTCCTGGCTCTCCTCGGCCGCCGGGCGTGGTTCCTGCCCGCCTGGATCGACCGTGTCCTGCCCAACGTCGACATAGAAGGCGAACGGTTGGCCAAGTCCCCAGCGGTCGGCGCGCGGCCAGAACCCGCGACCGAACTCAGTCCCCGGCACTGACCCGATCCGCGGATGACGGCGGCGCACACCAGTCGGCAGCAGATCGCGGACCTTTGGGGTCGGCTCAATCGGCTGCTGACGGTGTCGAGAGGTACTGGCCCGCTTCGGCCGCGCACTCGCCGTGGCCTGACCACGACCCAAGGGCCTGTCTCGCTCCCGCGGGCAAACGTGGGCTGCCACGGGTGAGGCCGGTAAGCCTTGTATGAGACATGGCTGTCTCATACGAGCTATGGTTGTCGCATGAGTCTTGACCGCGACGACGTGTTGCGCGAAGCCGCCGCCCTGCTCACCCGCAGGGCCACCGCCTCGATGGACGACATCGCCAAGGCGGCGGGGATCAGCCGCGCCACGCTCCACCGACACTTCGCCGGGCGCGACGCGCTCATCCGGGCACTGGAGGAGCTGTGCATCGAGCGGTCCGAGGCGGCACTGGACACGGCCCGCATCGAGGAGGGCGACGCGGTCGAGGCGCTGCGCCGGCTCGTGGCGGCCCTCCAGCCGGTCTCCGGCTTCCTCGCCTTTCTCTACGGCGAGAACCAGCTCTTCGAGGGCGAGGAGGTCAACGCGGGCTGGGCGCGGCTCGACGCCCGTCTGACCGCGCTCTTCCGGCGCGGCCAGGAGCAGGGACACTTCCGTATCGACCTGACACCCGTGTGGCTGACAGAGGCCCTGTGCGGGCTGATGGCGTCGGCCGCGTGGGGCGTCTACGACGGGCGGCTCGCCGCCAAGGACGTGGAGTACATGGTGCTTGAGCTGCTGCTCGGCGGCGCGCGGCGGAGGAGCGGGGACGCATGAGCGGAAGCCCTGTCGAGGTAAGGGAGGAGAGCGCGGAGGCGGAGGCGCGTCCCGGCCGCTGGCTGGCGCTCGCCGTGCTCGTCCTCGCCGTCCTCCTGGTCGCCGTCGACGCGACCGTCCTGGGGCTGGCGACCCCGTTCCTGAGCGAGGATCTCGAGCCCTCCGGAACCCAGCTGCTGTGGATCGGCGACATATATTCCTTCGTCATCGCGGGCCTGCTGGTCTCCATGGGCGGCCTCGGCGACCGTATCGGCCGCAAGAAGCTGCTGCTCGGCGGCTCGGTGGCCTTCGGAGCCGTGTCCGCGCTGACGGCGTACGCGCAGAGCGCGGAGATGATGATCGGCGCGCGGGCACTGCTCGGCGTCGCCGGCGCGACCCTCATGCCCTCCACCCTCGCCCTCATCCGCAACCTCTTCCCCGACGCCCGGGAGCGCAGCCTGGCCGTCGGCCTCTGGGGTGCGACGGCCTCGGCGGGCATGGCCGTCGGTCCGGTCCTCGGCGGCTTCCTGCTCGAACACTTCTGGTGGGGCTCGGTCTTCCTGATCAACCTCCCCGTCATGGCGCTCCTCGTGCTCGTCGGGGCGAAGCTGCTCCCCGAGTCGCGTGACCCGGCGCCCGGCCCGTGGGACCTGCCCAGCGTGCTGCTCTCCCTCGTCGGCATGGTCGGTGTCGTCTACGCGGTCAAGGAGGCGGCGGTGTACGGAGTGCGCGGGGACATCGCGGCCACCGGCGCGGTCGGGGTGCTGGTCCTGGGGTGGTTCGTGCGGCGGCAGCTGACGCTCCCCGACCCACTGCTGGACATGCGGCTCTTCCGGCACCGGGGCTTCTCGGGCGCGGTCCTCGCCGACCTGTTCACCGTCCTCGGCCTCTCCGGGCTGGTCTTCTTCCTGTCCCAGTACCTGCAACTGGTGCAGGGCCGGGACCCGCTGGAGGCCGGGCTCGCCGAACTCCCCACGGCGGCCGGGGCCGTGGTGGCGGGGCTGCTGGCGGGACGCGCCGCCCGCCGCTTCTCCGTGCGGGCGGCGGTCTCCGGTGGCCTGGCGGCGATCGGGCTCGCTCTCGCCGCCCTCCTCTGGCTGCGCACCGATACCGGGTACCCGCTCCTCGGAGCGGTCCTGCTGGTGGTCGGTGTCGGCGCGGGCCTCGCGTTCACCGTCACCGCCGACGTGATTCTCTCCACCGTGCCGAGGGACCAGGCAGGAGCCGCCTCCGCGGTATCGGAGACCGCGTACGAACTGGGCGCGGCGCTCGGCATCGCCGTGCTCGGCTCCATCGTGACTGGTGCCTACCGCGGCTTCACCCCGCCGGCGGGGGTGCCGGGCCCGGCGGCCGAGAGGGCGGACGACTCGATCGGCGGCGCCGTCGAGGCTGCCGCCGCGCTGCCGTCCGAGACGGGCACGGCCTTGCTGGCCACGGCGCGGGACGCCTTCGTCGACGGCCTGCGGATCGCGGCCGGCGTCGGCGCGGGCGTGCTCCTGGCGACCGCACTGGCGGCGTGGTTCCTGCTGCGCCATCAGCGACTGGACGGCTAGCTGAACGGCGTAGTGGGTCGGCGTAGTCGGTCGGCGGCATTCCGACGTCGTCAGGAAGGCCCGGGCCCGCCGCCGGGTGGGTGAGCATGCTCGACAGCGCAGCCGGCCAGAGCCGGTCAACGGACTCATACCGGATCCTGCCGTTGACCTGACGACGCGGCACAGCGTTCTCGTGCGACAGATCCGCGCCACCGTGGGCGCCATCAGCGACCACGGTCAGCCACGGCTGACGGCACGTGGACCGCACCGCGGCGCCAGGTGAACAGCGCGGGCGGGGCTCTCCGTCCGGTTCGTACCGCCGGCCGCTCAGGCGCGCCGCAGCGTCGCGGTGGCGATCTCCAGGAAGTCGCGCAGCAGTTGGTTCTCGCGCCGGTCCGCGGCGACGGCCAGGCAGGTCTCGGCCCCCGGGGCGTCCGTGACGGGCAGGTGGACGAGGTCGGGGCGGGAGTAGGAGCGCGCGGCGCTCATGGAGATGAGCGCGATACCGTGCCCGGCGGCGATGAGCTCGAACTTCTCCTCGATGGAGGACATCGGCCGGGTCGTCGCCGTGATCATCTTCTCACCGTCGAGGTCGGCGCGGGTGAGCTTCTCGCGGCGGGCCAGCGGATGCGTCGCGGGCATGCAGGCGACCCTGGGCTCATGGCCGATGGGGATGGTGCGCAACCCCGAGGCGTCGAAGGGCTGTCGCAGGTACGCGACCTCGGCCCGGCCGTCCCGGAGCGGCGCGTCCGGCTGCCACCAGTGGGCCGGGACGACGTCGGTCTCGACGTCCGGGTGGCGCGCTGCGAAGGCCCGGATCGCGGCCGACACACGCAGCCCGGGGGAGAAGGCGACAACGAGGCGCCGGGCGCCCCGCTCGGCGTCGTGTACGCGCCGCACCGCCGCGGCGACGGTCCCGAGGATCCGCTGCGCCTCCTCGTGGAGCTGCTTCCCGGCGGGGGTCAGCTCCACGCTGCGGGTGGTCCGTACGAGCAGGGCGCACTCCAACTCCTGCTCGAACGCCTTGATCTGGCGGCTGAGGACCGGCTGGGCGATGAAGAGCTGCTCCGCGGCCCGGCCGAAGTGCCGGTGCTCGGCCACCGCGGCGAAATAGCGGAGCTTGCGCAGATCGAGATCCATGCCCTTAAGGTATCAATTGCCGGAGAAGGTATTGGACGCTACGGGCCACCCGCCCCGAGACTCATCACATGATCGTTATTACCGCTCCCACCGGCCAGATCGGCGGCCGGGTCCTGGAAATCCTGCTCAACGAGGCCCCCGAGCGCGGCGAAGAGCTGCGTGTCATCGTGCGCGAGCCGGGGAAACTCCCCGACGCCGTCCGCGACCGCGTCGACGTCGTCACCGGTTCGCACGGCGACGCCGAGGTCGTCGACCGGGCCTTCGCCGGCGCGGACGCCGTCTTCTGGCTGGCCCCGCCGCACCCGCGGGCACCGAGCCTGGACGACGCCTACTCCGGCTTCACCCGCGCCGCCGCGAAGGCGTTCACGGTCCACGGGGTCGGCCACGTCGTCGGCGTCTCGGCGCTCGGCCGCGGCACTCCCGCCGCAGGCCGCGCCGGGCATGTGACGGCATCGCTGGCCATGGACGACCTCATCGCCGGGACGGGCGTGGCCTACCGGGCGCTCGCCTGCCCCAGCTTCATGGACAACCTGCTGCGGCAGGTGGCCTCCATCCGCGACGACGGCGTGTTCACCGACACCGCCGCCGCCGACCGCGCGGCACCGACGGCCACCACCGGGGACATCGCCGCGGCCGCCGCCGGTCTGCTGCTCGACCGCTCGTGGACGGGGACGGGCGAGGTCCCGGTGCTCGGCCCCGAGGACCTTTCGGCGAACGACATGGCGCGCATCATGTCCGAGGTGCTCGGCCGTCCGATCCGCTACCAGCGGCAGTCGCTGGAGGACCTTCGCGCCGCATTCACCGGGCGCGGCGTCGGCGACGCCATCGTGCAGGGCTACGTCGACATGATGCGCTCCAAGGACGAGGGCATCGACGCGGGTGTGCGGCGCACGCCCGAGACCGCGAGTCCGACGACCTTCCGCCAGTGGTGCGAAGAGGTCCTCAAGCCGGCGGTCCAGGCGTGAACGCTCCCAAGACCGCGCTCATCGTCGGCGCCTCCCGCACCCTCGGACTCGGCCTCGCCACCGAATACGCGCACCGCGGCTGGAACGTCATCGGCACCGTCCGGGGCGAGCGGCGCACCGGCCTCCACGACCTCGCCGAGGCGTCCGGTGGCCGGGTCACGGTCGAGTCGATGGACATGACGGAGCCGGACGAGATCGCCGCGCTGCGCGAGCGCCTGGCGGAGCGCACGCTCGACCTGCTGTTCGTCAACGCCGCCATCACCAGGGGCGACATTCCGATCGGCGACGTTCCGACGGAGATGTTCACCGAGGTCATGGTCACGAACGCGCTCAGCCCGATGCGCGTGGTCGAGTCCCTCCGCCCGCTGGTCGCCCCGACCGGGACCATCGGCGTCATGTCCTCACGCCAGGGCAGCCTCGGCCTGAACACCAAAGGTGGCCAAGAGGTCTACCGCGCCAGCAAGTCCGCCCTGAACCAGCTGATGCGCAGCTACGCCGCCCGGTACGCCGAAGCCGCGCACACGCTGCTGCTCATGTGCCCCGGCCACGTCCGCACCGAACTCGGCGGCCCGGACGCACCGCTGACCATCGACCAGTCCATCCCGGGCGTGGTGGACACGATCGAGCGCCACAGCGGCGAACCGGGCCTGCAATTCCTCAACCACCAGGACCAGCCCGTTCCCTGGTAGCAGCCGTCGGCCCGGGCGCGGCGGCGCCCGGGCAGCCGCCCGTAGGGGAAGTCACCGCGTTGCCCCGGCTCGGACGGGGCCGTCGCCGGATGCCCCGCCCGCCGCCAGAGCGCGGGTCACGTCCATCGCCCGCCAGGTCTCGGCGAACCCGGTGGTGAGGGGAGACAGACCGACGCGGATGCCGTCCGGTGGACGGAAGTCGACGACGACACCCGCCGCGATCAACCGCTGTGACAGTTCTGCCGCGTCGGCACGCGCGAGGGTGACATGTCCGCCGCGCCGGCCGGGGTCGCGCGGCGAGGCGATGCGCACCCCGTGCGGTACCAGCCAGTCGTCGGCGAGCTCCGCGACCATCTCGGTCAGCGCCATCCCCTTGGCCCGGATGCGGTCAATGCCGGCCTCGGCGGTCAGGGCCACGCCCTCCTCGACACCGATCATGCCCGTGATGGGCGGGGTGCCGGAGAGGACACGGCGCGCCCCGGGAGCCGGGCGGTAGCCGTGGCCCATGGCGAACGGTGCGGCCTCGCCCATCCATCCCCACACGGGCTGGCGGAAGGTTTCCTGATGTGCGGTCCGGACATAGGCGAAGGCGGGGGCGCCGGGCCCGGCGTTGAGGAACTTGTAGGTGCAGCCGACGGCGAGGTCGGCACCCGTGGCGTCCAGATGGACGGGGATGGAGCCCGCGCTATGGCAGAGGTCCCACACGATCAGGGCGCCGTGCTCGTGGGCGAGGGCGGTGAGGGCGGCCATGTCGGCGATCCAGGCCGAGCGGTAGGCGACGTGCGAGAGGGTGACCACGGCCGTGTTCGCGGTCAGCGCGGCGGCGAGCTCCTCCGCCGTCACGCCCGCGTCCGGGTCGGAGTCGATCCACCGTACGGTCAGGCCCAGTTCGTCGGCGATGCCCTGGACGATGTAGCTGTCGGTGGGGAAGTTGCGCCGATCGGTGACGATCTCGGTGCGTCCCGGGCGCAGGGCGAGGGCACCCCGGAGCAGTTTGTAGAGACAGACGCTGGTGGAGTCGGCGATGACCACCTGGCCGGGGGACGCACCGAGGGCGGCTTCGCCGAGCGCGTCGCCGACGCGCTCGGGCAGTTCCATCCAGCCTTCGGACCAGGAGCGGATGAGCCGGGTCCCCCACTCCTGGGTGAGCAGTGAGTTCAGGCGCTCCTGGGTGGCCTTCGGCGGGCGGCCCAGGGAGTTGCCGTCGAGGTAGGCGATCAGTCCGTCGTCGGCGGGGGTGATGAACCGGTCACGGAAGGGGGCGAGGGGGTCCTTCTCGTCGAGACGGCGGGCGTCGTCCAGGGAGATCGTCACGGGGTCACCTGTCCCGGCAGTCGTGCCTTCTCCGCGCCGATGGTCGTGGAGCCGCCGTGACCGGTGTGCACGACGGTCTGCCGCGGCAGGACCAGGAGCCGGTCGCGGATGGAGGCGATGATGGTCCGGTAGTCGGAGTAGGAACGGCCGGTCGCCCCAGGGCCGCCCTGGAAGAGCGTGTCGCCGCTGAAGAGGGTGCCCAGCCGCGGGGCGTACAGGCACACCGCGCCGGGAGCGTGGCCGGGGGTGTGCAGCACGGTGAGTTCGGCGCCGCCCGCCGTGATCAGCTGGCCATGGGCCAGCTCGCCGTCCGGGGCGCGGTCGGGGTGGGTGAGCTTCCACAGCGGCAGGTCGTCCGGGTGGAGGAGGACCGGTGCGCCGGTGAGGTCGGCGAGCGCGGGCGCGGCGCCCACGTGGTCGTCGTGCGCGTGGGTGCAGACGATCGCGGTGAGGTGGCGTCCGCCGACGGCGTCGGCGACCGCGGACGCGTCATGGGCCGGGTCGATCACGATCACCTCGGCGTCGTCGCCGATGATCCACACGTTGTTCTCGACCTCCCAGGTGTCGCCGTCCAGGGAGAACGTCCCCGAGGTGACGAGGTGCTCGATCCGGGCGCCGGTCATCAGAAGACCACCACCGAGCGCAGGACGTCACCGTCGCGCATCCGCTCGAAAGCCTTCTCCACCTCGTCCAGCGCGATGGTTTCGGTGACGAAGGCGTCCAGGTCCAGGCGGCCTTGGCGGTAGAGGTCGATGAGCATCGGGAAGTCACGGGAGGGCAGACAGTCGCCGTACCAGGACGACTTCAGCGACCCGCCCCGCCCGAACACGTCCAGCAGTGGCAGTTCGAGTGTCATCTCCGGGGTCGCCACACCGACCAGAACCACCGTGCCGGCGAGATCGCGGGCGTAGAAGGCCTGCCGGTACGTCTCCGGGCGGCCCACCGCCTCGATGACGACGTCGGCGCCGAAGCCACCGGTCATCTCGCGGATCGCCTCGACGGGGTCGACCTCCTTGGCGTTCACAGTGTGGGTCGCGCCCAGCTTCCGGGCCGTGGCCAGCTTGCGGTCGTCGATGTCCACCGCGATGATCTTCGCCGCGCCCGCCAGGCTCGACCCGGCGACCGCCGCGGCTCCCACGCCACCGCAGCCGATGACCGCCACGCTGTCGCCGCGTCCAACCTGGCCGGTGTTGACGGCGGCGCCGATGCCCGCCATCACCCCGCAGCCGAGCAGACCGGCGGCGGCCGGCGACGCGTCCGGGTCGACCTTGGTGCACTGCCCCGCCGCCACCAGTGTCTTCTCGGCGAACGCACCGATGCCCAGCGCGGGCGTCAGTTCGGTGCCGTCGGGCAGCCTCATCTTCTGTGTGGCGTTGTGCGTGCTGAAGCAGTACCAGGGACGCCCGCGCAGACAGGACCGGCACCGGCCGCACACCGCACGCCAGTTGAGAACCACGAAATCGCCGGGTGCGACATCGGTGACGCCTTCCCCCACCGACTCCACCACTCCCGCCGCCTCGTGCCCGAGCAGGAACGGGAAGTCATCGCTGATCCCGCCTTGCCTGTAGTGCAGGTCCGTGTGGCACACCCCGCACGCCCGCACGTCGACGACCACCTCGCCCGGTCCCGGATCCGGGACCGCGATCGTCACGGTCTCCACCGGCGCGCCCTCGGCGCGGGCGATGACCGCGCGTACTTCCTGTGTCATAACGTCAGTTCCTTCAGTGGTTCCGGTCCGGCACGATCAGCCGAGTTCGGTGCGGATGGCGAGCAGTTCGGGGAAGAAGGTCAGGTCGAGCGCGGCCTTGAGGAAGTCCACTCCGCTGGAGCCGCCGGTGCCCCGCTTGAAGCCGATGACCCGGGTCACCACCTTCAGGTGGCGGAAGCGCCAAAGCTGGAAGCTCTCCTCGATGTCGACGAGTTCCTCGCAGGTCTCGTAGGCCTCCCAGTGGGCCTCGGGGTTGTCGTAGATCTCCCTCAGGACGGGGAGCAGGCCGTCCTGGAACTCATGGGCCTGGGTGACGTCCCGTTTCAGCAGCTCCACGGGGACCGGGTGTCCGGCGCGGGCGAGGTAACGGAGGAACTCGTCGTACAGCGTGGGCAGGCGCAGGGCGTCCTCCAGCGCGTCGCGCTCCCGCGGGTCGTGGGCGAAGACCTCGGTCATGCGCGCGTTCTTGTTGCCGAGCAGGAACTCCACGATCCGGTACTGCGCCGACTGGAAGCCGGAGGCCGACCCGAGCGCACCGCGGAACTGGGCGTACTCACTCGGCGTGAGGGTGGCCAGCACGGCCCACTGCTCGATGAGCTGTCGTTGGATGTGCTTGACGCGGGCGAGGGACTTCAGCGCCGGACGGAGGTCGTCCGCCGCCATCCTGCGCATGGCCTCGCGCAGTTCGTGGATCATGAGTTTGAACCACAGTTCGGAGGTCTGGTGCTGGATGATGAACAGCAGCTCGTCGTGGTGCGGCGGGTCGCTGAGCGGCTGCTGCGCGGACAGCAGCCGGTCGAGTCGGAGGTAGCCGCCGTAGGTGGTCTTCCTGCGCAGGTCCGTGTGGATGCCCTGCTCGATCTCTCTGGTGTTGTGCCGTGACGTCCTCTGGCTCATGACTGGTCACCCCATGACGCTGAAACTGCTGTCCCGGTTGATCCGCCGTCGGCGGCTGTAGTGCGAGAGGTCCACCTCGTGACCGGTACGGGGAAGTGTGAGCCGGACGGGTTCGGCGTCGTGGTCCCGGCCGTTCTCGCAGGCGTCGACGATGGCGGCCAGGAACAGCCCGGCCACGGGGGCGTTCTTGAACTGGTTCCCGCTCGTGCCGATCGCGACGTAGTAGCCCGGCAGCGCGGTCTTGTCGTAGATCGGGATCCAGTCGTCGGACACGTCGTACACGCCTGCGATCCCGCGTGGGGTGTGGGGCACGGTGAGGCTGGGGACGCGGCGGGCGGTCCGGTACAGCTGGGCGTCGTAGACCGCCTTCGTCGGATGCAGGTGGTAGTCGTCGGGGTCGTCGAGCCACTGGAGCGGATCGCACTCCGGTTCGGTGCCGCCGATGATGAGCCCGCCGCTCGGGGTGGTCCGGAAGTAGGTGCCGAGGTCCGGATCGGCGACCAGGAGCCCCCTGCCGTCCTGCCCGTAGTCCTCGGGCGCGCGCACCTCGTGCACCTCCTGGCGCAGCGGCCGGGTGGAGACCGCGAAGTCATCGCCGACTCCGGCGAGCGCGTTGACCGCTCCGGAGTGGGGCCCAGCGGCGTTGATCACGACGGGAGCCGACACCCGGGTGCCGTCGGCGAGGTCCACGCCGGTGACCCGGCCCCGGGCCACGATGCCCGTGACCTCGGTACGGAACCGGAAGGTGGCTCCGTGGCGTACGGCGGCCGTCATGAGGTTGTGGGCCGCCAGCTGTGGGTCGTCCACGAATCCGCAGTCGGGGGTCCAGCAGCCGGTCAGCTCACCGGTCGGCTCGTCGAAGAACGCCTCGTCCGTGATGGCCTTGGGCGGGTGGTACCGGCCGGTGTCCAGCAGCGGCAGGCGCTCGCGCATCGTCGCCGCGTCCCAGCGCTCGTACGGCACGCCCGCCCGGTCGAACAGTTCGTACACCGTGGCGCGGTCCTGGCCGGGGGAGTCCAGAAGCAGACCGCCGGTCCTGATGAACCGTGCCAATCCCGCCTCGCCGCCACCTCCGAGGTGATCGGCCCACTCCTCCCAGGCGTGCTTGGACTCCCAGGCGGCGGCGACACCCGTCCAGGTGGAGTAGTTGAACCGGATGACGGCGGAGGACGCGCTGGTGGATCCGCTTCCGGCCGAGGGCCCCCGCTCCACGACGCGGACGCGTCGCCCTCCCGCGGCCAGGGCGTGTGCGATGGAGCAGCCGATGACGCCTGCCCCGATCACCACCGCGTCGAAACTCTGATCGGACATCGGGTGCCTTCCGGACGAGGACGGGGACGTCTAAGAGTCTGCTGACGGACGCGGCGGAAGAGCAGCTACGGGTGTCGAGGGCTCCGACCGGCGGTGTCGACATCTGTAGGAGTCATGGTGAGAGCCGTGATCCACTCGGTGGGCCAGGGTGCGCCGGCGCGCTCACCCCGAGGCGGCACGTGCACCACCGTGTACCGGCCGGACGCCGCCAGCCGCCGCGGATGGCCGTCGGTCTCCTCGCCCCACACCTCGAACCGGAACGTCATCGAGGACGTGCCGATGCGCTCCACGGTGAGGAGGGTCGTCACCTCCTGCCCGAACCACAGCGGAGACGCGAAGTCGACCTCATGGCGCACGCGCGGCGCGGCGCCGAAATAGCCGACGACGCCGCGCTCGCGCATCAGTGCCGCCTCCGCGGCCTCCACGAACCGCACCGTCGCCGTGTTGTGGTGGTGGCCGGAGGCGTCGGTGTCCGACCACTCGACACGGGACCGGTGGACGACACGGGCGAAGGCGTCTGTGCCGTCCACCGGGTCAGGAGACGGGGGCTGGTTCACGCGTCGGCGTCCAGCGCAGATGAACGGGCTGGTCGGCGGGGTCGGGGTGGAGCAGTGACAGCCGGGGCCGTACGGCGTCGGTGCGCGCCGCCGGGGGCTTGCGGCGGCCCGCGCCGAACTGCGCCGGCCACTCGGCGCCCGGCCCCCGGTACTCCTGCTCGGCCGCCGCGTGCAGGGTCCAGTGCGGGTCGTACAGGTGGGTGCGCCCTACGGCGCACAGATCGGCGCGGCCCGCCAGCAGGAGCGAGTTGACGTCGTCGTAGGAGGCGATCGCGCCCACCGCGATGACCGCGGCTCCGGTGGCGGCGGCCACTTCGTGGCGGATGCGGTCGGCGAACGGGGTCTGGTAGGAGCGTCCGAAGGCGGGGCGCTCGTCCTTGGTGACCTGGCCGGAGGAGACGTCGATGGCGTCCGCGCCGTGGGCGATGAACGCGCGGGCGATCTCGACGGCGTCGTGTTCGGTGTTGCCGTCCGGCACCCAGTCGGTGGCGGAGATGCGCACGATCATCGGCCGTTCCGCGGGCCAGACTGCCCGCACGGCGTCGAAGACCTCCAGCGGGAATCGCAGTCGGTTCTCCAGCGGGCCGCCGTACGCGTCGGTGCGGTGGTTGGCGGTCGGGGAGAGGAACGAGGACAGCAAGTAGCCGTGTGCGCAGTGCAGTTCGAGCAGGTCGAACCCGGCGCCGGCGCCCCGGCGGGCGGCGGCCACGAAGTCCTCGGCGATCCGGTCCATATCGGCGCGGGTGAGCTCGCGCGGCACGGCCGAGCCGGGGCCGTACGGCAGCGGGGACGGGCCGACCACCTCCCAGTTGCCTTGCGGCAGCGGGTCGTCCATGCCCTCCCACATCAGCCGGGTGGAGCCCTTGCGGCCCGAGTGGCCGAGCTGGAGGCCGATACGGGCGGTGCTCCGCTCATGGACGAAGGAGACGATCCGCTGCCAGGAATCGCGCTGCTCGTCGTTCCACAGGCCGGTGCAGCCGGGGGTGATGCGGCCCTCGGGCGAGACACACACCATCTCGGTCATCACCAGTCCGGCGCCGCCCATGGCCTTGGAGCCGAGGTGGACGAGGTGGAAGTCGCCGGGCACGCCGTCGATGGCGGAGTACATGTCCATCGGGGACACGATCACCCGGTTCCTCAGCTCCAGCTCGCCCAGCCGGTACGGCTGGAACATCGCCGGTGCCACCCCGTCGAGGCCCTGCGCGGCGGCGAAGGCGGCATCGACCCGGTCGGCGAACTCCGGGTCTCGGGTGCGCAGGTTGTCGTAGGTGATGCGGCGGGAGCGGGTGAGCAGATTGAAGCAGAACTGGGTCGGTTCCTGGTGGACGTACATCCCGATGTTCTCGAACCACTCCAGCGAGGCCTGCGCGGCCCGCTGGGTGGACTCCACGACCGGGCGCCGCTCGGTCTCGTAGGCGGTCAACGCGGTCTCGGTGTCGGGGTGTTCGTGCAGACAGGCGGCGAGGGCGAGTGCGTCCTCCATCGCCAGTTTGGTGCCCGAGCCGATGGAGAAGTGCGCGGTGTGGGCGGCGTCCCCGATGAGCACGAGGTTGCCGTGGTGCCAGCGCTCGTTGCGCACGGTCGTGAAGTTCAGCCACTTGGAGTTGTTGGCGAACACCTGGTGGCCGCCGAGCTCATCAGCGAAGAGCTCGCGGACGCGCGCCACCGCGTGCTCGTCGGAGGCGCCCGGTGGGAAATCGGCTCCCTCGGTGGCGTCGAAACCGGCGCGCCGCCAGACGTCCTCGTGCATCTCGACGATGAAGGTGGAGCCGGTGGCGGAGTAGGGGTAGCCGTGCACCTGCACGACGCCCCATTCCGTCCGCTTGACGAAGAACTGGAACGCCTCGAAGACCCGGTCCGTGCCCAGCCACATGTACTTGCTGTGCCGACGGTCCAGGGAGGGGCGGAAGACCTCCGCATGGGCAGCCCGTACGGCCGAGTTGACGCCATCGGCCCCCACCACCAGGTCGTACGACGCGCACAGCCGCCCGGTGTCCGGGGCGGGGGTGGAGAAGCGCAGGGTGACGCCGAGGTCGTGGCAGCGTTCCTGGAGCAGGCGGAGCAGCTCCTTGCGGCTCATGGCGGCGAAGCCCTGGCCGCCGACGGTGTGGCTCTCGCCCCGGTAGTGGATGTCGATGTCGGTCCAGCGGGCGAAGCGCCGGGCCATGTCCTGGGCGATGGTGGTGTCGGCGTTCTCGATGCCACCGAGGGTCTCGTCGGAGAAGACGACGCCGAAGCCGAACGTGTCGTCGGGGGCGTTGCGCTCCCAGACGGTGATCTCGTGGGCGGGGTCGAGCTGTTTCATCAGGGCCGCGAAGTACAGCCCGCCGGGACCCCCGCCGATGATCGCGATTTTCAAGGGTGTGCCTCTTAACTCTCGGCGACGGCCTCGGTGGAGGCCTGCTCGTCTTCGATGATCCTGCGGAGCGCGAAGCGCTGGAGCTTTCCGCTGGTGTTGCGCGGCAGGGCGCTGTGGAAGCGGACCTCGCGCGGGTATTTGTAGGGTGCCAGGACCTGCTTGACGTGGTCCTGGATCTCCTTGGCCTTGGCCGCGTCGCCGGGCACACCGTCGCGCAGTACCACGAAGGCGCACACGATCGAGCCGCGCTGGGGGTCGGGGCGTGCCACGACGGCGGATTCGGCGACGTCCGGGTGGGTGTCGATGGCGGCCTCGACCTCGGGGCCGCCGATGTTGTACCCGGAGGAGACGATCATGCTGTCGCTGCGGGCGTGGTAGTGGAAGTAGCCGTCCTCGTCCCGGTGGAAGATGTCACCGGTGATGTTCCAGCCGCCCAGGACGTAGTCCCGTTGGCGCTTGTCGTCGAGGTAGCGGCAGCCGACCGGGCCGATGACGCCGAGTCTGCCCGGCTCGCCGGGGCCGAGTTCCGTGCCGTCGGGGCCGAGTATGGTGGCGCGGTAGCCGGGGACCGGACGGCCGGTGGAGCCGGGGCGGATGTCGTCTCCGGCGGCGGAGATGAAGATGTGCAGCAGTTCGGTGGCGCCGATGCCGTCGATGATCCGCAAGCCGATGTGTTCGTGGAGCTCCTGCCAGGTGGCGCGGGGTATGTGCTCGCCCGCGGACACGCCGATGCGCAGCCCGGTCAGCTGCCGCTCGGCGCCCTCGCGCAGGATCGCCCGGTAGGCCGTGGGTGCCGTCGCCAGGACGGTGACGCCCTGGCTCCGCACGATCTCCGCGAGCTGGAGCGGGGTGGCCGCCTCGGTCAGCAGGGCGCAGGCGCCGGCGCGCAGCGGGAAGACGACCAGCATGCCGAGGCCGAAGGTGAAGGCCAGGGGCGCGGTGCAGGCCACCAGGTCGTCCGGGGCCAGACCCAGGGTGTGGCGGCCGAAGGTGTTGTCGATGGACAGGATGTCCCGGTGGAAGTGCATGGTGATCTTGGGGGTGCCGGTGGATCCGGAGGTGGGGCCGAGCAGCGCCACATCGTCGGCGGCGGTTTCGACGGTGGTGAACTCACCCGATTTCGCGGCTACCCGGGTCAGGAGATCCTGGGCGCCGGTGCCGCCGTACTCCACGACGGTCAGTGACGGCAGGACGGAGTCCCGCAGCGCGTACACGTCGTCGGCGAACCGGTGGTCGACGAGGGCGATCGACGGTCGGGTGCGCTCGGCGATCGGGGTGAGCTCGCGGGTGCGCAGGGCGGACATGGTGGTGACGACGACACCGCCGGCCTTGAGGATGCCGAGCCAGGCGGCCACGGTCCAGGGGTTGTTGGGGGACCGCAGCAGGACGCGCTGTCCCGGCACCAGGCCCAGGTCCTCGGTGAGCACCTGGGCCACCTGATGGGCGCGGATGCGCAGTTCGCCGTATGTCCACATCTCGCCGGACGGGGTGCGCAGGGCGGGGCGGTCGGGGCCGAACAGCGCGGTGGGGGTGTCGATGAGCTCGGTGGCCGCGTTGAGCCGGTCGGGGTAGCGCAGTTCCGCCGTGGTGAACTCGAGGGTCGGCCACAGGTGTGCGGGGGGCAGCTGGTCGCGGGTGAAGGTGTCGAGGTGTGCCGAGGGGGAGAGGGGAAGAGTCACGGAAGTGTCCTTCCGGGAGCCCGCCGGGGAGTGCGGCGGGTCAGGTGGGGCGGATCAGGCCCTCCTGGACCACGGTGGCCAGGTGGCGGTGATCGCGCGTGAAGAAGCGCCCCGTACCCAGGCCCCGGCCCGCGTCGGCGGCGACGGCTTCCTGGACGTAGAGCAGCCAGCCGTCCACCGGCCCGGGGCGGTGGAACCACATCGCGTGGTCGAGGCTCGCGGTGACCAGTCCGGGCCTGGCCCAGGGCAGGTCGAGCACCCGCAGCACGGGTTCGAGGATCGTGTAGTCGCACACATACGCCAGGGCGGCCAGGTCCCGCTGGGCGTCGGTCAGCCCGTCGACCGGGCGCAGCGGGTCGAAGGGCCTGAGCCAGACCGCCTGGTGCGGAAGGCGCTCTCCCTCGACGGTGAGGTAGACCGGGCCGGGGACGTGCCGCATGTCGAAGCCGCGGCCGCCGGACCAGTACGCCTTGGACTCCTCGGTCATGGAGCCGCCACTCCGCTCGGCGAGGTACTCGGCCGAACTGGGCAGGCCCTCCGGGTCGGGGATGTCCTCGGCGAAGTCGGTGTGGAAGTCCGCGCCGGCCTCGCCCGCGGCGAATCCGGCCAGGCAGACGTACAGCGGTTTGCCGTTCTGGTAGCCGCGCACCTGCCGGGTGCTGTAGCCGCGGCCGTCGCGCACCACCTCCACCTCGTAGCGCACCTCGGCGCCGATGTCGGCGGGGCGCAGGAAGTAACTGTGCATGGAGTGCGGCGACTTGCCGTCGGTGACCGACCGCATGGCCGCCGCCGCGGCCTGGGCCACCAGGTCGCCGCCGTACGCCTTGGGCCAGGGGCAGGGCTGGGTGGTGGCGGTGAAGGCGAGGTCGAAGTGTTCGGGCTGGGCGGGCTTGAGGGTGACGGCGGCGGTGAAGATCGCCGAGGTGGCGGGCGTCCCGGTCATCGGCGGTCCAGCCAGTCGCGCAGTTCGGCGTCGGCGATGTCCGGCAGGTTGACCACGATGTTCTCCGGTGTCCGGGTGGTCATCCAGGTCAGCGGCTTGGTGCGGGAGAGGTTGCACTCCACGTGCGGCATGAACGGAGGCACGAACACCCAGTCGCCCTCCTCCATGTCGACGTAGTCCCGCAGCTCCTCGCCGAAGTAGATGCGGGCCCGGCCGGACAGGACATAGCCACCGGTCTCGGCCTCGCCGTGGTGATGGGTCACCGAGCGATAGCCCGGTTCGTTGCTGACCTTGCCGAACCACAGGCGGGTGGCGGGGGTGTGCTGGATGCTCACCCCCGAGACCCGGACGGCACCGCCCGAGTCGGCGGTGTTCGCGCTTTCGAGGCCGCCGCGCGTCACCACGGGGGCGACCACGCCGCTCGGCAGCCGGTACATCGAATTGTCGCCCTCGAGGCGGTACTTGCTCAGATCGGGCTCCATGGGGTCGGCTCCGTTCAGTCGGGTGAGAGGAGGTGCCGCCTGGCAGGCCTGCTGATCGCGGGGCCCGCCACGGGGCGATTTCCGCCGGCGAGCCATCGTGGCGCCGACAGGAACCGATGTCTCGTATTTTTCACGGTCGTCATCTAAAGTCAATACGCCTGCCCGGCCCTGCGGCAGGACGGAACGCAATCGACCGGAGGCGCCATGACCCCCGTCCCCGTGAACCCGCCCGATCTGCCGAAGCCCAGCGGCTACTCGCATGGAACACTCGCCGGAAACACCCTTTACCTGGGAGGACAGACCGCCCTCGACGCCGACATGAAGATCGTTCCGGGGGGTGTCGTCGAGCAGTTCCGGCAGGCGTTCGGCAATCTGCTCACCACGCTGCGCGAGGCCGGCGGGCGGCCCGAGGACCTGGTGAGCGTGACCATCTACCTCACCGACATCCCCGACTACCAGGCGCACGGCAAGGAGATCGGCAAGGTCTGGCGCGAGCTCGCCGGGCCCGTCTACCCGGCCATGGCGGGCATCGGCTGCACGGCGCTGTGGCAGCCCGAAGCCGTGATCGAGATCCTCGGTGTGGCCGTGATACCCGAAGAACGACTCGTGGCGCCGCGCCCGTAGGAAAGGCAGGACGTCACCGTGAAACTCGCATCCTTCACCGCGGGCGGCGTGCGCCGGGCGGGCGTCGTCGACGAGGCCGCGCGGACCGTCGCGGTGCTGCCCGCCGAAGTCGGCACCGTGGACGACATCGTCCGTGGTGGCGAAGCGGCCCTCGCCGTGGCGCGTATGGCGGCCGCCGGGGCCGACGACGTGCGCCCCCTCTCCGAGGTCCGCCTCGAATCCCCGCTGCACCGCTTCAACCGCGACATCCTGTGCACCGGCTGGAACTACTGGGACCACTTCGAGGAGTCCCGAGGCAAGCGTGAGGGCCAGGACCCCGTGTCGCGCCCCGAGCACCCCACGTTCTTCACCAAGGGACCGAACACCGTCATCGGTCCCTTCGACGACATCGCCCACGACCCCGAGCTGTCCGCGAAGTGGGACTACGAGGCCGAGATCGCCCTCGTCATCGGCCGTGACGGACGGTCGATCCCCGAGGAGAAGGCGCTGGACCACGTCGTCGGCTACCTCGTGGCCAACGACGTCTCCCAGCGCGACCTCCAACGGGCACACGGCGGCCAGTGGCTCAAGGGCAAGAGCATCGACGCCACGATGCCGCTGGGCCCCTGGCTGACCACCGCCGACGAGATCGACGACCTCGCGGATCTGCGGGTGCGGTGCGAGGTCAACGGCCGCCTGTTGCAGAACGCCTCGAGCGCCCAGATGGCCTTCTCCTTCGCCCGGATCATCGCCGAACTCAGCCACGGCATGACCCTGCGCGCAGGGGACGTGATACTCACCGGAACCCCGAGCGGCATCGGCAACGCCCGCGAGCCGCAGATCTTCCTGGGCGACGGCGACCTGGTCGTCACCCGGGTCGGCGGGCTCGGCGAACTGCGCAACAGGGTGAGGCGGACCCGTCTCACCTAGCCTCGGCGGGAGCAGGTGATCATCCACGAGGCGCCAGGCGTTAGGGTGGCGGGACATGACGGCGCAGACGACATCGGCCACCACGGCGACAGGCGAACGGGAATCCCGCCACGCCCCGCTCATCCTCACGCTCTACGGCCTCTACGCCCGGGGCGAGCACAACTGGCTCTCGGTCGCCTCGCTGATCGGCCTCATGGCGGACCTCGGCGTGGAGAGCCGGGCCGTGCGGTCCTCGGTCTCCCGGATGAAACGCCGCGAGGTGCTGCGCGGTGAGCGCCGCGAGGGCGTCGCCGGGTACTCGCTCGCCGACTCCACCCTTCAGACGCTCGCCGAGGGCGACGTACGCATCTTCCACCGGGCCAGGGCGTCCCGCGAGGACGGCTGGACCCTCGTGGTGTTCTCCGTGCCCGAGTCCGAGCGCGAGAAGCGGCACGCCCTGCGCACCGCCCTGACCCGGCTCGGCTTCGGCACCGTCGCGTCGGGTGTCTGGGTGGCCCCCGGACACCTGGCGGACGAGGCGCGGCGGACCTTGGAGCGCCGGGGCTTGTCCGGGTACGTCGACCTCTTCACCGGTGATCACTTCGCCTCCGGGGATCTGGGCGCGAAGGTCCGCTCGTGGTGGGACCTGGACGAACTCACCGCCATGTACGCGGACTTCCTGGACCGGTACCGTCCCGTCCTGGATGCGGTGACGCGCCGCGAGCCACAGCCGCTGGAGGCGTTCCGGATCTACCTGCCGATGCTGACCGAATGGCGGCGCATGCCCTACCGCGACCCGGGACTGCCCCTGGAACTGCTGCCGCCGGAGTGGAACGGTGTGGCCGCCGGCGAACTGTTCGACCGACTCAACACCGCGCTGAGCACCCCCGCGGCGGCCCACGCCGCAAGGGTGCTCCACGGGCCGCGCTGACTCAAGGACGTCACAGGGCGAAGACCGGCTTGTAGGAGGGGTCGGTCAGGGCCGGACGGTCGGCCGTGAACGGCTCGATCGGGTACCGGGACGTTCCCTCGACGACCAGCTCGGACAGGATCTCCCCGAACAGCCCGGCGAACTTCGCCGCATGGCCGGCCCCGATACCGACGACGACCCGGGGATTCCCGGGCATCGCGTCGATGACGAAGTTGCGGTCCGGCGGCATGTCGTAGACGCACGTCTTGCTGTACAGCTCGAAGCCCGCCGCGTCCGGCAGCCGTTCCCGCAGGAACGCTTCCAGCAGCTCGGTCTCGTCGGCCACCGGTTCCAGTGAGCGGGTCTCGTGGGTGACGAACCGGCCGGACACATCGCGGGCGATCTTGACCGCCACCTCGCCGTAGACCGGGAAGCCGTAGAAGAGCGTCGGGCCGTACCAGCCCCAGACCGGGAACGCGTCGGGAGTGAAGTCCCGCAGCGCCCTCGGTACGAAGTAGGCGACCTGCTCCTGGCTGATCGTGGTGCGCCAGGTCTGGCCCACCTCGGCCAGGATGGTGTCGGACCACGCGCCGGCGGCGACCACCACATGACGTGCGGTGACGGAGCCGCCGCCGTCGGTGTGCACCCGCACGCCGTCCGGGAGGCTCTCGATGCGGATCGCCCGGGTACGGGGCCGGAATGTCACACCGAGGGCCGAGGCGAGCGCACGGTGGGTCTGTCCGGCCCGGCCGATGTCGACCAGCCCCATGTCGCGCTGGAAGGTCACCTCGGCCGGTTCGTCGACGTGCCACTGCGGGTAGTGCTCGGCGAGCCGGGCGTTGTCCCAGCGCTCGTAGGCATGTCCCCGGTCGTCGAGGACCTTGCGGTACCGGGCGATCATCTCCTCACCGACGGTCCCCTTCAGACCGATCTCGACGCCACCGGTGCGCAGGAGAACCTGCTGCCCGCTCATCCTGACCAGCCGGTCCCAGTTGTCGAAGGCGGCCTGGGTCAGCCGTCCGTAGGCGTTGTCGTGGTAGCTGTGCCGGATGGCCCGCGAATGGTCCTGCGAGGCGCCGTTGCCGTGGCCGAGGTCGTACTGCTCCAGGACGACCACGTCCGTCTGTCCCCGTTCGGCGAGCCAGTAGGCGGTCGCGCTTCCGATCGCTCCCGCACCGACTACGACGGTCTGTGCGTCCACTGTCGTCATGAGCACTCCATTCTCCTCGCGAACCGGCGGGCGCGGGGCCCGCACGGTGCGTCGACGGTATGGCTCACGACGACGGCGCCGACTCGGCCGACCGTCGAGACGTGCGGGGGAGGGCTTCCTACACCTGTCGCAGTGCGGGGCTCAGGCCATCGTGCGTGCGGGGGCCGCGTGATCGGCGGTGGGCAGCCCGGTTGTGCGGGTCACCTGCGGGACGAGTTCGGCGAAGAGCAGAGCCATGTGCAGGCGGAGGCGGTCGTCGCCGCTGGAGAGGTCGACGCCCAGCGCACGTTCGACGTTGGTCAGCCGCCAGTACAGCGTCGTGCGGTGGATGTGCAGGTCGGCCGCCGTCTTCTGGACATTGCCCCCGTGGCCGAGGTAGGAGCGGACCGTGCACGCGTACATTTCGTTGCCGGATTCCCAGAGCGCGGAGACGCCCGGACACAGCCGTTCCAGCCCGCCGAGGCTCCGTTCGAGGTGCTGGAACGCGGAGTAGGGACCGAGCTCGGACCAGTCGGACATCCCGGTGGAACCGGCCGCGACACCGCTGATGTCCGCGGCGTACCGCGCGTCCTCGCGGGCCTCCCGCACCCCTTCGAGGGAGCCGACGCCACTGCGCGTGCCCACGATGTGGTCCCGGGCGCTCCACCGCAGAGCGCCGAGGGCGGACTCGCGCTGTGTCCCGGAGGCGATCAGTACGAGTTCTCTGTCACGCGGCGTACCACAGAGAACGGCTCGGCGCGGGACGCGGCGGCGCACTTCGCCCGCCAGCCGGCGCAAATCGGTCAGAGCACTCGGGCCATCCGCCCCGACCGGGCACGTCCGGCGGGCGCGGACGACGGCGACCACGTACGACGGGGCGTCCTCGATCACGTCCAGCTCGCGAATGCCCTCCGCGGCGCGCTCGCGCGCCTGGAGGCCCGGTCGCAGCAGGTTGTCGACCAGCCGTCGCGCCGCGTCCGCCTCCTGGGACTCCTGCGCGACACGGTCGCTCAGCAGACGGCTCGCCTCTTCCGCGCGTGCCAGTGCCTCGTCGACCTGGCCCGGGGTGAGGACGGGGTCGTCGATGAGCCACAGGGAACCCAGGTGCAGCCCCTGGTCCAGCAGGGGGATCACCAGCCGGGGCAACGTACCCAGCTCGTCGTTGGCCGGGATACGGACCGGCCCACGCGCGCGCTGAACCCCGTGTGCGGAGATGATCGAACGGATTTCGCCGCTCGTGCGCCGCTGGAGCACATAGTCGATCCGCGACTGGTCGAGCTGTCCCAGCTGGGCGCTGACAGCCAGGGGGCGCAGTGCCGAATCGTCGATGACGACCGACCGCTCCAGGCGCTCGGCGAGTTGCTCGACGATGAACTGAAGGCGGTCTTCCAGCATCGAACGCTCCTCAACCACCGCTTTTGCGTACGTCAGCGCAACGATAGGTGTCGTTGGGGAGCCTGCCGAGAGGCGTGACATAACCATCGTGTCTCTTGTGCGCCGATTCCTACATCTGTCGATACGGCTCCGGGCAACTCCCGACTTCTGCCGGACGCCGGTGAGGTACCCGTCTCACTAGCGTCTCGGGTTGTCACCAGCCCACTCGAACGACGCGGGAGACGCAGTGACCGCCATCCAGGATTCCGTCCTCACCCCTACGCTGAGCAGCCGCTATTACACCGACAGCGCCGTGTTCGAGGCAGAGAACGAACGCATCTTCGAGCGCCAGTGGTACTACGTCGGCCGCGCCGATGACCTCCCGGCTCCCGGCCACTTCCTGCGCCGACAGGTCGGCCGCGAGACCGTGATCCTGGTGCGCGGGAGCGACCAGACCGTCCGCGGCTTCCTCAACGTCTGCCGGCACCGCGGCGCCCAGCTCTGCCTCGCCGACAGCGGTGACATGGGCAAGGCGATCCGGTGCCCGTACCACGCCTGGACCTACGGCCTGGACGGCAAGCTGATCACCGCGCCGAACTGGCAGGCGATGGACAGCCTGGATCGCGGGCAGTACGGGCTGCACACCGTGCACGTGGAGCAGTGGGAGGGGCTGCTGTGGGTGAACCTCGCCCCGGACCCCGCCCCGCTGATCGACCAGCTGCGCCCCCAGATCGAGGCCCGGCTCGCCGACTACGCCAAGTTCGAGCGGTACGGCCTCGGCGGCCTGAAGGTCGGCGGGCGCGTGGAGTACGACGTCGCGGCGAACTGGAAGCTGATCTACGAGAACTTCCAGGAGTGCTACCACTGCGGCACGATCCACCCGGAGCTGGTACGGACCATCCCCGAGTTCCAGTCCCCGGCGATGGGCACGGGAGGCTACGATCCCACCGGCTACGCCATCGCCGATGACCTCGCATCATTCTCGCTGAGCGGCGACACGGTGCTGCCCAGGCTGCCCCACCTGCTGCCCGAGGACGACCGGCTCTTCTACGGCATGGTCGTCCGGCCCAACTGCTTCATCTCGCTGGTGTCGGACCACGTCGTCGTCCACCGTTTCGAGCCGGTCGCGCACGACCGGACCACGGCGGTCTGCGAGTGGCTCTTCCCGGCGGATGTCGTCGAATCGGGCGACTACGAGCTGGATGACGCGGTGGAGCTGTTCAGCAAGGTCAACGAGCAGGACTTTGACGCGGCCGAGTGGTGCCAGCCGAACATGGCATCCCGTGCCTACCGGCACGGCGGGGTGCTCGTGCCGAGCGAGCAGACCCAGATCGGCGTCTTCTATCAGTGGTACCTGTCCGCGCTGGGAGACGAGACGTGAGCGGGACGATGGATACGCGGCACACCGAGGTGTACGTCGCGCGCGTCGACGACATGGCCGACGGGGACGTGACGGTCGTCGAACTGGACGTCCGCGTCGCGGTGTTCAGGGTGAACGGCGAGTTCTTCGCCATCGACGACCGCTGCACCCACCAGGAGGCCCGTCTCTCCGATGGCTTCGTCGAGGACTGCACGGTCGAATGCCCGCTCCACGCCTCGTACTTCGACCTGCGTACGGGCGATCCGTCGGGCCCTCCCGCGGTGCGTTCCGTCCGGACACACCCGGTGATCGTGCGGGACGGATCCGTGTTCGTCTCCGCGGCGGGTGGGGCGCCGTGATCGGCTCGGTGGTCGTCGTCGGCGCCTCCCTGGCCGGCGTCAACACTGTCCGAGCCCTGCGCGGACACGGGTTTGACGGAGCCATCACCGTGATCGGCGCGGAGCGGCATGAACCCTACGACCGGCCTCCGTTGTCCAAGGCACTGCTCGCGGGGCAGGCCAACGCCGCGGACCTCCGCCTTGTCGGTGCGAAAGAGGACCTCGGCGTACGGTGGATCCTCGGTCGGCGCGCGGTCGAGCTGCGACCGAGTGACAAGGCCGTGCGGCTGGACGACGGGTCGGTCGTCAGCGGTGAGGCGGTGGTCGTGGCGACCGGTGCCCGAGCCCGGAGGATTCCGCTGCCGTCGCCGGACCAGGGTGTTCACGTTCTGCGCTCCCTGGACGACGCACGCCGGCTCGCGGCGGACCTCCGGCCCGGTGCCCGGCTGGTCGTGATCGGCGGCGGGTTCATCGGCTGCGAGGTCGCCGCGACCAGCCGCGGGCTAGGGCTGGCGGTGACCATCGTGGAGGCGGCGCCCCTGCCACTGGCCGGTGCGCTTGGACCCGAGGTGGCTGGCCGCCTGCTGCGGTTGCACCGCGACCGGGGGGTCCGGGTGGAGTGCGGCGTCGAAGTCGCGGCGATCCGGGGGTCGGACAGGCCGACCGGCGTGGTACTCGAGGACGGGCGCGAGCTGCCGGCCGACGTCGTGCTCCTGGCCGTCGGCGCGGTTCCGGAAACCGGCTGGCTGCGGAGGTCGGGTGTGGCGCTCGCGCGGGACGGCGGGGTGGTCTGCGACGCATACTGCCGGACCACGGTGCCGTCGGTGTCCGCGGTGGGCGATGTCGCGTCGGCCGAGCACCGTTTCCTGGGCGGCCCCGCCCGGGTCGAGCACTGGTCCAACGCCATGGAGCAGGCGTATGTGGCGGCGGCGGCCCTGCTCGGGGTACCGGGCGGCGCGGTGGGAGATGATCCCCCGTACTTCTGGTCCGATCAGTACCAGCACCGGTTGCAACTGGCCGGCCGCCCGCGCCCCGGCGACACACTGAGCATTGTCGACGGTGAGCTGGCTGGTGAGTGGTTCGCCGGCACCTACTCCAGGACGACACCGGCGGGAGCCGTCACGACCGCCGTGGTGGCACTCGACCGCCCCAGGGTGTTCGGCCGGCTGCGCCGCGGAGTGGGCGTGCCACCCGCCGGGCGCCGGGCCGGGTGAGAGGGCCCACGACACCGCCGGACTCCGACAACTGTCGAAGGCGGGGGTGTCATCTTCCGACACAGACACGACGTCCTCGGGGTGCCCGACTGCGAGGATTCCCCGACATCACAGCGGCAGCGCGCCACAGAGCCCGGCAGACGCGGGCGAGCGGAGGCATGATGCACGACAGCACGGAAGCCCCGACAACTCTGGAAGCCGTCGCGCCCACGAGAGCGCCCGATGTGCTGCTCAGTCTGTCGCGGCTGTCCAAGACGTTCCACCCACGCCGACACGCCGCGCTTCCGGTACTGCGGGGGGTGGACCTCGAGGTGCGCCGCGGCGAGGCGATCGCCGTGATCGGCCCCAGCGGGTCGGGCAAGTCCACCGCCCTGCGATGTATCAACCTGCTCGAACGGCCGGACAGCGGTTCGATCAGACTCGACGGGAAGCCCGTCTTCGAGGCCTCCGACACCGGCCCCGCCGTCGGCCCGTCCGTACGCGCACTGCGCGATCTGAGGCGCCGGGTGGGGATGGTGTTCCAGGGCTTCCATCTGTTCCCCACCATGTCGGTGCTCGCCAACGTCACCATGCCCCAGGTCCGCAGCCTCGGCCGCGGCCGCGCCGACGCCGAGCGCCGGTCCCTGGAACTGCTCGAGAAGGTGGGGCTCGCCGACAAGGCGAACGCCCGGCCGCAGACGTTGTCCGGCGGACAGCAGCAGCGGGTCGCCATAGCCAGGGCACTGGCGCTGGATCCGGAGGTCATGCTCTTCGACGAGCCGACCTCGGCCATCGATCCCGAGCTGCGCATCGAGGTCCTCCGGGTGATGCGCGGACTCGCCGAGGCGGGCATGACGATGATCGTCGTCACGCACGAACTCCAGTTCGCCCGGCAAGTCGCCGACCGGATCGTCTTCTTCGACGCCGGCACGGTCCTCGAATGCGGCCCTCCCGAGCAGGTCCTGGACCGGCCACGGCATGAGCGCGTACGCCACTTCCTGACCGCGGTCAGTGGCGCGCTGGGGAACGGTGACTGACGATGATCGAGTTCCTGGCCCGAGGCATCGTCACGACGGTGCAGGTCACGCTGGGCGCCTTCGCCGTCGCGGTGGTGCTCGGCGCCCTGATCACGACCGCCCGGCGCAGTGGCGCGAAGGCGGTGCGGATGGTCGGCGGGGTCTACGTGGCCGTATTCCGCGGCGTACCGCCGGTGGCCTGGCTGCTGATGGCGTACTACGGATTCGGCGGAGTGGTCTCCCTGCCCCCGCTCGGGGCCGCGGTAGTCGCGCTGGGGCTGATCGGGGCCGCCTACATGTCGGAGATCTACCGGGCGGCGCTGGAGGCCGTGCCCCAGGGACAGGTCGACGCGGCCGACGCGCTGGCCCTCAGCCGCTGGGACAAGTACCGGCTGGTGATGCTGCCGAACACGGCGGCGCTGCTGGCGGCGTCCACCGCCTCGTATGCCATCTCCCTGCTCAAGGACAGCGCGCTGGCCTCGCTGCTCTCCGTCGCCGAGCTGACCTTCCGGGCCAACCAGTACCGCCAGGCGCTCGGCCAGCCGATCCAGGTCTTCGCCGTCGCGGCGGCCTTCTACATCATCCTCAGCGTGCTCGTGGCCGTGCCCGCGCGCCACATCGAGCAGCGGATCCTGGAGGGGCGCTGATGGACAAGCTGCTCCACGACTTCGCCCTGCTGCTCCCGGGCTTCATGACGACCGTCTGGCTCACCGTCCTGACCCTCGTGATGGGGCTGCCGCTCGCCGTGGTGATCGCGGTCGGTCTGCGCAGCCGCAGCCGGTGGCTGACCATCCCGCTGATCGTCGTGATCGAGGTGATCAGGGGCATGCCGGCCCTGGTGACCCTGTACTTCGTGTACTACGGCCTTCCCGCGGCCGATGTCGTACTCAACGACACCCTGAGCATCTGCGCCGCCTTCGGGCTGACCTTCGTCGCCTACACCGCCCCCTTCCTGTCCGCGGCGATCGCGAGCGTGCCTCGCCAGCACATCGAGGCGGGCGACGCGCTGGGGCTCTCGCGCTGGACCGTGACCACCAGGATCGTCCTGCCCCAGGCCATCCGCGCATCGCTCCCGCCGCTGATCTCCTGGACGGTGATCCTGTTCCAGGGAACCGCACTGGCCAGTGTGGTCGGCGCCTCCGACCTGTTCGCCCGGGCCACGAGTCTCGGCGCCCAGCAGTTCGCCTACACCTACTACATCGTCCTCGCAGCCGTGCTCTACGCCGGGCTCAGCATTCCCTTCCTCGCACTCGCCGCGCGTGTGCAGCGGCGCCGCGGTGGTCGGGGCCTGCGTGACGCGATGCGATCGCGAGTCCGGCCGTCGAAGGCCGCACCGGCCTGACGGCTCTCTCCACCTCATTCCCAAGGCGGATTCAGCATGCACCCACGTATCACTGCCACGGCGGCCGGTGTCGCCGCCACCGTGTCGATCGCCCTCTTCCTGACCGGGTGCGGCGGCTCGACCGCGGGGCCCTCCGGCAAGGTGGCTGCCAATTGCAAGCCGGCCCACGAGTTCCGCACCGTCAAGCCGAAGACCCTGACGGTCGGGGTGATCGCCTCGCTGCCGTACTCCTCGATCGACCCGGTCTCCGGGAAGTGGGAGGGAATCGACGCCGAATTCGGCACCGCTATCGCGGCGAAGGAATGCCTGACCGTGTCCACGGTCGCCGTCAGCGGCGCCGACGCGATCCAGAGCCTGGACTCGGGCAAGATCGACCTGCTGTCGGCGGGGGCCTACATCACACCCGCGCGAGGGAAGGTCGTCGGCCAGACCGATCCCCTCTACTACCAGTACACCGTGGTCGTATCCCGTACGTCCATCGGCACCGTACACCAGCTGCGCGGCTACCAGATCGGCGCGCTATCGGGATCGGCGTATGTCCAGCCGTTGCGTACCTGGCTCGGGACGAGCAATGTCCGTGAGTACCCGTCGACCGCGGACCTGCTCGCCGATGTACAGAACAGGCGGCTCGACGTCGCGGTGGCGGCGTCTGGCGAGGCGAACTACCAACTCGCCAAGGCCGAGTACACCGGGCTCAACGCGACCCGATTGAAGCCCAACTCCGCCACGACGAACCTGGAGCCCATTTACGGCGTCAACATGCCCTACCGCAAGTCGAACACCGCCCTGGGGGAGGCCCTGAACGCCGACATCGCGGCGATCCGGGCAAGCGGCACCACGAAGAAGATCCTCACCAAGTGGAAGCTGAACGATCACCTGACGCTGAACGGGAAGTAGCCCGGCGGCGACAGGTGGCGAGCCTCAGCCCCCGGACGGCCGGGGAGATAACGCCCGTGTCGTCCTATGGGCTGGGGCTCGCCTGGCCCGGAACGTGCTCCCGTGCCTCCCCGAGCGCGATGGTCTTCGTCTCAGGCGCCCAGACGATCGAGGCGAGCAGCCCGGCGGTCAGGAGTCCGGCGACCATCAAGGTGGTGCCGTGGACCCCGACGGTGTCGATGGCCATGGGCAGCAGGAACGTCCCGGCCGCCGCCCCGATGCGGCTCAGAGCGGTGACAAGCCCTACGCCCGACGCTCGCACGGCCGTGGGGAACATTTCGCTCGGATACACCGCGCAGAGTCCCGCCGCGGCGGAGATGGTGAAGGAGAAGGCCGCGAACAAGGCGATGACCCCTGCTGCCGGTGCGTTGACCCAGAGGCCGAGCAGCGCGGTCGTGACCGCCAGTACGAGGAAGGACACGATCGCGAAGGCGCGCCGCCGTACCCGGTTACCCACCATGTGATCTTATAAGGGAGTTTATCCGCCCTTTCGGGCGTTCAGGGAATAGTGTCGCAGTACTCCCGGATCAGGGTGATCAAGTCACCGACACCGGTGGCTTCCCTCGCGCATCCTTTCGTACAGGGCCGGGTCATGGGCGCAGATGATCGCCAGGTCGGGCTCCGCGCGCCGGTGCAGCTCGCCGAGGCGGGCGTGGTTGGCGCGGACCTGTTTCAGGTCGTACGCGACGGCCGCTTCCATGGCGCGGAGGGCCACGGGGACGGGGGTGCGGCCGTCCAGGGTGCCGGGGTGGTAGAAGGCGTCGCCCGCGTGCAGGATCCAGCGGGTGCCGGTGTCGACCGCGACGCAGGCGTGGCCGCGGGTGTGGCCGGGAAGGGCGACCAGGACGATGCCGGGCGCGATGGAGTCGAGCTCCTTGGCGGCGGCGAACCCGCGCCATGCCTCGCCGTCCGGGCTGTGCTCGACGACGCTCGGGCCGTGCGCCCACTGGGCCGGGCGGAAGCGGAGGCGTTCGCGCCAGGAGGGGGCGTGGATCGCGCCGTGTGCCTCGGCCGCGGTGACGTGGACGGTGGCGTGCGGAAAGTCGGCGAGGCCGCCGATGTGGTCGGCGTCGAAGTGGGTGAGGACGACGTGGCGGACGTCGGCGCGCTGGAAGCCGAGCCGTTCGACCTGGCGGGCGGCGGTTTCTTCGGGGTCCAGGGCCGGTTTGATGTAGTGGCGGGCCGGGCCCACGCGGCGGCCTCGGGTGGCGATGTCCATGAGGCCGAAGCCGGAGTCGACGAGTACGAGCCCCTGTGCGTCCGTCTCGAGGAGGAGGACGTGGCAGACCAGCCTCGGTCCGCCGCGCAGGTGCATGGTGCCGCAGTTGAGGTGGTGGACCTTCACGACAGGTCCGCCTCCGGTGTGTTGACGAGGGCGGGGTGCGGGGTGCCGCCCGCTTCCCTGAGGAGTCCGCGCAGACAGCGGACGGCCAGGGGCCAGTTGCGCGGTTTGCGCAGATTCAGGCCGCCGATCAGCTGTTTCAGCAGCGTGAGGCTGTCGAAGTAGATCCGCTCGCAGACGAGGTTCTCAGCCCCGTCTCCGTCGTCCTCGAAGATGAAGTAGGCGGTCATGCGCACTCGGAAGCGGTTTCCGGTGGGCGGGATCGCGCCCAGCGGGCCGAGGTGGGTGCCCAGCAGCCAGAATTCGACGATCACGGCGTCGCGGCTGTGGCGCAGCGCGATGATCTCGTGGTCCTGGTCGGGGAAGGCGCGGCGGCTGTCGCGGTAGTAGCCGCGTACGGCCGTGTCCCCGTCGTGGACCGTCATCGTGGGGATCAGTTCGTAGCGCGGATGCGGGAAGGTGGCCAGGACGTCGTCCCACTCCTGGCGGACCTCGTCATGGAAGTGGTCCAGGACCAGCTTCTGGCGGGACGCGAGGATTTCGTCGCTGATCACGGTGGTCATGGGTGGGTCACTGCCTTGTGGGTGAAGGTGGGGCCGGTGCCGGGGTTGGTCCAGGCGGCGGTCAGCTCGCTGGAGGGGAAGAACTGAAGGAAGCGGGGGTCGGCCTGGGCGCGGTCGACGAGCGTCTTCTCGATGATGAGCGAGTTGTACTGCTCGGCCGTCGTCTCGATGGTGTTGGCGTTGAGGACGACCTCCTGCTGCCAGGCGCGGGCCCAGCGGGCGATGCCGGGCATGCGGGAGTGTTCGGGGGTCAGACACTCGGCGGCGATGGCGTTCTCACTGGACGCCCAGATGCCGCTGGAGGTGTTCAGCAGGAGGGTCTGGTTGCCCAGCACATGGCCGGGGGTGGCGATGACCGCGACACCGGGGCCGAGGAGCAGCGAGCCGTCGACGGCGGATAAGGCCTCGGGCCGCACATCCCGATAGGTCTCGGGCTGGTACCAGGGCTGCTGAAGCGGGTGGAGCTCGGACATGGCCAGCAGCTCATGCCGCTGCACGAGCACCTTGGCGCGGGGGAACACCGGCTCGACCGGAGCGTCGCCGAGGCCGGGCTGAGGTGTGCTGGTGCCGATCCACCGGCGCAGGTCCTGGGTGTGCAGATGGTCGAAGAGGAGATAGTCGACATCCTCTGGCGCGATGCCGAGCCGGGCCAGATGCCCGAGGACGGTGCCGTGTTCGGTGACCATCAGGGAGCGCACCGGGCCGGGTGTGCGACGGGCCAGTGCGGCGAAATACGGGGTGCTGCGGCCGAGTTGGACATCGCTCGGCTCGAACAGGAGCACCCGCCGCCGCCCGTCGCTCTCGGTCCAGCGGATGACGAGCATGCGGTTGGTGATGGCGAGGAACGGGGCGATGGCCCGGGAGGCGCGGAAGAGGCCGAATCTCGTCGGATACGGCAGGGTCACCAGGTCGCAGGTGGTGACGGTGTCCGGGGTACCGGTCGCCGCGAACTCGGTGCGCAGCGCCTCCGCCCGGGCGCGGGCCCACCCGAGCTGTGCGCCGTAGCCGCCGGGTATGTCCGCGAGGCCGTCGAGGGTGGTGATCGGGGTGCCGGGCGTGGGCATGTCGAGGACATCGGTGTCCTGCCAGGCGAGTTTCATCGGTCGAGTCCTTCTTCCCTGGTCAGCTCGTGAACCCAGTGCGATCGCCCACAGCGACACTTGCACTGCAAGTCTTGTGGGCCGGAACGCTAGACTTGCGGCGTAAGTGATGTCAAGGGAAGGTGACGCATGACGGCGCGAGGAACCGGTCGTGGCAGGCGGGTCGGTCTGACCCGCGAAAAGGTGATCGCGGCAGCGGTGACGATGATCGACCGCGCTGGCCCCGACGCCTTCTCCCTGCGCAAGCTGGCCACGGAGCTCGACATCGAGAACATGTCGCTCTACAACCACGTACCGAACAAGGAGGCCCTTCTCGACGGCGTCGCCGAAGCGCTGCTGGCCGGTATCGCCTTTCCCGAAGAGGAGGGCGGATCATGGCAGAAGCGGATCCGGGCGCACGCCGCCGCCTTCCGCGCCGCCGCCAAGCGGCACCCGAAGGCGTTCCCCCTGGTGCTGACCCGGCCCACACAGTCGCCCGCCGCCCTGGAGGCCATGCGCTCCACGCTGGCCTGCCTCGAGGAACTCCGCCTCGCCCCCGAGGAGATGGTCCACGTCCTGCGCGGCTACACCGCCTTCATGGTCGGCTCGATCATGCGCGAACTGGGTTACGCCATCTATCTGGGCGCCATGGACAGCGACCAGGTCCAGCAGCGCACCGAAGCCATCGCGGCCTCCGGCGATCCGATCCTGACCGCGACCGCGCCCTATCTGGCCGACAGCGATCACGACGCGGAGTTCCAGTACGGCCTGGAGCTGATGATCTCCGGCCTGGCCGCCAAGGTCGGCGTACCCTACGAGGCCCCACCCGCGCGTATCAGCTCGATGTGATGTGTCACGAGTGGGTATCCGTCTTGCGGTGGGGCGCCCACCTGGGGATGTGTGGTGATGCGGCTCGCCTAGAGTGCCCGTCATGTCTCAGCCAAAGATCTTCAAGAACCTTGCTCAGCACCCACAGTCCACCTCGATACCCACCCGGCGAATGAAGAAGACCCTGATCGCGGCCGTCGGCATCGGCATGGCCCTCGCGTTGAGCGGATGCAACGAGGACACCGGCAGCGGCACGGACAAGGACACCGGTGCCGCGGAGTCGAAGGCGCCTTCCGCGGGGTCGTCCCAGTCCTCCGCCCCGGCGAGCCCCTCGGGCGATCAGCCGTTGTTCAAGGAGTGGCAGACGCAGACCTCGCAGAAGCACCACTTCCAGTACGACGTGCCCACCAAGGCCGAGAAGTGGAAGATCCTCGACGAGGAGACGGCCCTCTCCTACACGGACGAGAACGGCCGGCCGATCGTCGTCATGACCGCGGCCGGCAACTACCGTGAGGGCGGCTGCGCGTCGAGCCCCAATCCCAAGGCCATTGGTGAGGCGGGCAAGGGGCAGCTCGCCACGGTCGGCACCACGGGCGGCGGCAAGGACGGCACGCTTCAGGAGAACGCCCGCAACTGGGCGGGCAACTGGGGCTTCGCCGCGTACGGCGGCGCGGACCACAAGCCCAAGATCAAGGTCAGCGAGGCCAAGCCGTGGAAGCAGGGGGGTATTGACGGCTACACCGCGACCGCCCAGGTCACCGTCACCAACCGCCCGAGCTCGTGCGTTCCGCCGAAGGCCGTCGTGCACAGCATCGCGCAGAAGCTCCCCGACGGGACGATGCACGGCTGGGTGATCTACGCGGACCAGGGTGTTCCGAAGGCACTGACGGACGCACAGATCAAGAAGATCATGAGCACCGTCCGGTCCACCGGCAGCTGACAACCGGCCGGCTGCCGGGCAGGACGAGTTGTCGGGCCACGCAGCCGTACGGGGGTCGCCGGATGTTCGGGTGCCGGACCCGGAAACGGGTCCGGCTCACCATCTCTTATAAGTATTTTTCGGATTGCGGATATTTTTTCGTGGTAGCTGCCACGGAACCTCTCCAGTAGATTCCTGCTGGTGCGCGCCACGGGAACGGCCGTGAAAAACCATCGGGTTGTTTTCTGTTCTCCGTGCGCGACGTCAACGGAAGCCCATAGGCGTGATGGAGATCGTGGCAGTGCAGAGACGAGCGATGAATCTGATGGCGGCCGTGGTATGTGCCGGTGCCGTCGTGGTGGGTGCCGGTGCTCCGGCGAATGCGGTGGAGTCCGAGCCGGAAGTCATTCCGATCGACCTCCTGCTGGCTGGATCCTATGCGGATTCGGTCCGGGATGCGATGGGCATATGGAACAAAGCCGTTCCGGGAATCAAGTTCGTCGAGCAGGACACCCCGGCGGCTTTACGGGTCAAGGAATACACGACCGCGAACGGAACCGGTTCCCACTCCTTTGTCAACGGCTTGGGCAGGGGCTGGGTCTACCTCGAAACCGGGGATGCCCAGAAGTACAAGCCGTCCCGTATCGCCGTGCATGAACTGGGGCACATTCTGTCGCTCAGCGACCTCGGACCGGGCAGCGTCTGCTCCAAGGTGATGTCCGGCGCCTGGGCCGGCCCCGAGTGCACCAATGATCAGCCGGACGCGGAAGAAGCCGCCGAAGTCGCGGATTTCTTCGCCGCGCACGATGTCGGTGACCCGGTACCGGGCTGGGGCACTCCTTCGGAGGGCTGAACACGCCGTCCGCGTGGCCGACCGCCCGATTCGGTCGGCCACTCGCCGTACTGGCCGCTCGCCGCCGCCGCTCTCGCAGCGGGGGCGCATTGCTGAAGCTCTCAACTGGCTTGGCCGCTCTCCCTCGGGGCGGCATGCGCACGCCTCCCAACAGGCGGGAACCGAGGCCATATCCGCCACGACTACTGGACCGGGGTGACGTTCCCTCCCCGTGTGGCAAGTGGATCCAGGAGAGTTTCGATGCGTTCTCGTGTGTGGTGGGGCACGACGGCTGTCGTGCTGGGCGGCCTCCTCGTGGCGGGCTGCGGCGACGGCGGCGGCAGTGGGAACGGCGACAAGGCGAGCGCCGGCGCCGAGAAGCCCGCCACCGGTGACTACCCGGTCACCGTCACCGACTGCACGGGCGCCGGGACCACGTTCTCGAAGGCCCCCGAGAAGATCGTCACCAGTAATGCCTCCAGTCTGGAGCTGCTGCTCCGCCTGGGCGCGGGTGACAAGGTGCTCGGCACCGGCTTCCCGCCCGGTAAGGGGACGCTGCCCGGTGAACTCGACGCGCGGGCGCGGAAGGTGAAGGTGCTCGCCCGATCCGTGATCCCGAAGGAGAAGCTCCTCGGCTCCGGTGCGGATGTGTACATCGACACCTTCGCCTCGATGAACATGGGCGGCGGCATGGGCGATGCTCCGACGGAGGAGGAGTACAAGGCGGCCGGGATCAAGCACATCTACCTCAAGTCCACCGCCTGTGCGGCGCGGAACAAGCGCGCGCTGACCGACCTGTCCGCGGTGGAGGCCGACATCACCTCCCTCGGCGCGGTCACCGGCACGAGCGCCAGGGCGGAGGAACTCGTCGACGGCATGAAGGAGAAGGTGGGCGCCGTCCAGAAGGCGGTCGGCGGGACGGCGGAGGACGAGCGGCCGACGTACTTCTTCTTCGACTACGACGCCGGTACCAAGCAGCCCACCGCCGTATGCGGGAGGCAGGTCGCCAACGCGGTGATCACTCTGGCCGGTGCCCGCAATGTCTTCGCCGACTGCGACGGCGACTACAAGCAGGTCGGCTGGGAGGATGTCATTTCCAGGAACCCGGACTGGATCCAGCTGGGCGTCCGTGACCGGGACAGCGAGGCGGCGAACGAGAAGGCGTTCGACGAGGCGCGGAAGTGGCTCGAGTCGAACTCCGCCACGAAGGGCCTGAAGGCCGTCGAGGAAGGCCACTTCCTGCGCATCGGCTCCGAGCAGACCACCATCGCCGGTGTCGAGAACGCCGACACCGTCCAGAAGATCGCGAAGACCCTCTACCCGGGCAAGGTCGGCTGACCGTGCTCGATGTCACGGTGAGCGGCAAGAGCACCGGCGATGGCGCCATCGACACCCCCGCGCGCACGCGGCGTTCCGTGCCCGCCGGGCCGCTGGCGCTGCTCCTCGGGGGCGCGCTGCTCGCGGCCCTCACAGCGGCGGTCGCCTGGGGCTCCACGTCGATCCCGCCGGGTGAGGTGTGGAGCGTGGTCTGGCGCAGACTGACCGGCCATGCCCCCAGGCCCGGCACGAACGATCTGATCGTCTGGCAACTGCGCCTGCCTCGCGCGCTGTTGGCCGCGCTGGTGGGTGCCGGGCTCGGACTGGTCGGTACGGCGATGCAGGCCCTCGTCCGCAACCCGTTGGCCGACCCGTACTTCCTGGGCGTCTCCAACGGCGCCTCCCTCGGCGCCGTCGCCGCCATCGTCCTCGGCCTCGGCACCGGGGGCGCGCTGGGTCTCGGCCTGTCCGCCGCCGCGTTCGCGGGAGCCCTGGCCACCTTCGCCCTCGTCTGGGCGGTGGCCCGGCGCGGCGGGGGATTCGCGCCGCTCAGACTGGTGCTGGCCGGGGTGGCCATCGGGCAGTTCCTGTCCGGTTTCACCAGCTACCTCGTCCTCCAGGCCGGGGACGAGCAGCAGACGCACAGTGTGCTGTTCTGGCTCATGGGCAGCCTGGGCGGCGCGAGCTGGCCCCTGCTGGCCGCCCCGGCGGTGGCGGTCCCGGTGGTCCTGCTGCTGCTCCAGGCCCGGGCCCGGGGGCTCAACGCGCTGCTGATGGGTGATGAGACGGCTGCCGGGCTCGGCATCGACGTCGTACGGCTGCGCCGTGAGCTGTTCGCGGTCACCAGCCTGCTCACCGGCGTCCTCGTCGCGGTCTCCGGGGCCATCGCCTTCGTCGCGCTCATGGTGCCCCACGTCTGCCGCCTGGTCGTCGGCGGTGACCACCGTCGCCTGCTGCCCGTGGCGGCGCTCTTCGGCGCGCTGCTGCTGGTGGTGGTCGACCTCGTGTGCCGCACGGCCATGGACACGCAGGAACTGCCGGTCGGGGTCGTCACCTCGCTGATCGGCGCTCCGGCGCTGCTGTATCTGCTGGACCGGCGGTTGGGGAGCGGGAGTTGAGGGCCGGACGGAGGGCGGGAGCGGCGGTCCTGCCCGAGGGAGCGGGAGCCGAGGACGGACCGGGGGAGCGTCGGTTGCGGATCGACATCGAGGACCTGAATGTCGCGTACGCCGGACGCATGGTGGTGGCCGGTGCCCACCTCATCGCGGCCGCCGGCGAGATCACCGGCCTGGTAGGGCCCAACGGCAGCGGCAAGTCCACGCTTCTGCGGACCGTGTACCGGCACCTGAGGCCCGTCGCCGGGCGTGTTCTGCTCCAGGGCACCGACATCCGCGAGCTGAGCCCCGCCCGGTCGGCCCGGCACATCGCGGCCCTTCCGCAGGAGCGCGGCGAGGACTTCGAGCTGACCGTGCGTGAGGTCGTCGCCATGGGGCGCACCCCCTACAAGCGGGCGTTCGCCGGGGAGGACGCCGCCGACCGGGACATGGTCGCCCGTGCCCTCGCCGATGTCGGCATGGCGAACCACTCCGCCTGCCGCTTCACCGAGTTGTCCGGCGGCGAACGCCAACGCGTGCTGCTGGCCCGCGCGTTCGCCCAGGCGGCGGACGTCCTGGTCCTGGACGAGCCGACGAACCACCTCGACATCCGCCACCAGGTCGAACTGCTCGCCCTGCTGCGCGGTCGCCGTCGTACGACCCTGGTCTCGCTGCATGACCTCAATGCCGCCGCATCCGTGTGCGACCGGCTCCACGTCCTGCACGAGGGCCGTGTGGTCGCCTCCGGCGCACCCCGTGATGTGCTGCGACCGGCCCTGCTGGCGGAGGTGTTCGGCGTGCGCGCGGCCGTGGTCGAGCACCCGCTGACCGGGGACCCGCTGATCGCCTTCGACCACCGGGAGGGCCCATGACGGACGATGCTTCCGGTGCGGAGCGGCGCGGGGACGTGCCGGAGCCGCGCGTGGACGTGCCGGAGCGGCCCGGGGACGTACCCGAAGTCCACGACCGCTGGCTCCTGGTGTCCGTGGCGGGCGTGCTGTCGTTCGTGGCGATGCTCGACATGAACATCGTGAACGTGGCGCTCGCGGACATCTCCGAGGGCCTGGGGGTGTCGGCCGCGGCGGCGCAGTGGGTGGTCCTTGGCTACCAACTCCCGGTCGTCGCCCTTCTGCTGCCCGTCGGTCACTGGCTCGACGACCTGGGCGTCCGCCCCGCGCTGCTGGCCGCGACCGCCGGCTTCGGGTTGTGCAGCGCGCTCGCCGCCGCGTCCCCCTGGGCCTTCTGGCTGATCGCCGCCCGGATCGGACAGGGCGCGTGCGGCGCCGTGCTGTTCGTGCTGATGCCGGTGCTGGCGATCCGCTCCGTACGGCCGGAGCTGCGCGGGCGCGCGATGAGCGTGCCCGCGACCCTCGGTCCCCTGGGCGCCGTCATCGGACCGGCGGTCGGAGGGCTGGTCCTGGACCATCTGGGCTGGCGCTGGATCTTCCTGGTCAAGATCCCGCTCTGCCTGGTGGCGCTGGCGGTGGTGTGGCGGGCGATGCCCCGGTCCGGGCGGCTGCGCGCCCCGGAGGGGCGCTCGCTTGTCGATACGGCCCTGGTGGCTACCGGAGTAACGATCCTGCTGCTGTCCCTGACCCTGGTCTCCGACGCGCCCGCCTGGCTCGCCCTCGCCCTCGTCGCCGTACCGCCGCTGTGGTGGTGGCTGCGGGGCCCGGGCGGCCGTCCGGTGACCGATGTGCTGCGGGCCGCGGGGCTGCTGCGGGCGCATGGCGCGGTGCTGGCGCTGGCGGTGGGCTTCGCCGCCATGCACTACGTGGTCGCCCTGCACCTCCGGCGCGACGAGGACGTCAGCGCGACCACCACGGGCCTGACCGTGCTCGCCTTCCCCCTCGGCATGGGGCTGGCGGGCCCCCTCGGCGGACGGCTCGCCGACCGCTACGGGGCCAGGCCCGTCGCGGTCACCGGTGCCGCCCTCACCGCCACCGGGCTGCTGCTGCTCGTCCTGCCGGGCGACGGCTGGTCCCCGCCCGACGTGGCCTGGCGGCTGGTCCTGGCCGGACTCGGCATGGGGCTGACCGGCGGACCCACCCAGGCCCTGGTCATGGGCGCCGCTCCGCCGGGCCGCACCGCCACCGTCGGCTCGACGGTTCAGCTCGCTCGCAGCCTCGGCTTCACGCTCGGCCCGGCTCTCGCCACCGCGGCCTGGAGGGTGACCGGCCCGGACGGCGGCGCCCGGACGGGCCTGGCGCTGGCCGCCACCGCCGCCTGCCTCGCCGTGCCACTGCTCGCCCTGCCCGCCCGAGGCCCGGCGAACCGCTCCGGGAGCGCCACCGACGCGGCACCCGCCACACCCCGCTGAGCCATCGATCCTTTAAGCCCTCACCGAGGAGTCGTACCCATGTGCGGAATCACCGGCTGGGTGTCCTTCCACCAGGACGCCCGCACCCAGGCCCCGGTCATCGAGGCCATGACCGCCACTCTCACCCCGCGCGGGCCCGACGCGGGCGGAGTCTGGCTCGGCGAGCACGCCGCGATCGGCCACCGCCGCCTGGCCGTCATCGACATCGAAGGCGGCGCACAGCCGATGACCGACCGGCCGGATACCCCGTCGAGCGTCCTCACCTACAGCGGTGAGATCTACAACCACCATGAGCTCCGCGCCCGACTGAGAAACCTGGGACACGAGTTCCGCACCCGCAGCGACACCGAGGTGGTATTGCGCGCCTACGCCGAGTGGGGCGAGGCGGTGGCCGACCACCTGGACGGCATGTTCGCGTTCGCCGTCTGGGACGAGCGGGAGCGGCGGCTGCTCCTGGCCCGCGACCGGCTCGGTGTCAAACCCCTGTTCTGGGCCGCCGTCGACGGCGGTCTGGCCTTCGCCTCCGAACCCAAGGCGCTCTTCGCCCACCCGGAGATACGGCCGCGGGTGGACGCGGACGGGCTGCGCGAGGCGTACAGCCTGCTGTTCAACACCGGTCCGACGGTGTGGTCGGGCGTACGCGAGGTCGAGCCCGGCGGCCTGCTCCTCCTGGACCGGCACGGCATCCGCGAACGCCGCTACTGGCGGCTGGAGGCCCGTGCCCACCCGGACGACCGGGACGCGACCGTCGCCCGCGTGCACGACCTGGTGAGCACCGCCGCCCGCGGCCAGCTGGAGGCCGACGTCCCCCTGTGCTCCCTGATGTCCGGCGGCCTCGACTCCACCGTCCTGACCGCCCTGCTCGCCGACGCACTGCGCCTGCGCGAGGGCCCGGACGCCCGTATCCGCTCCTACGCCGTCGACTACAGCGACCAGGCCGAGAGCTTCACCGGCGACATCCTGCGCACCGGCCACGACACCCCGTACGCCACGGAAGCGGGCGCGTTCATCGGCACCGATCACAGCACGGTCGTACTGGACCCGCGTGCCCTGCTCGACCCCGAGCACCGCAAGGCCGTGGTCGCGGCCCGCGACTCGCCGATCGGTGTCGGCGACATGGACACCTCCCTCTACCTCCTCCTCGGGGAGATCCGGAAACACTCCACCGTCGCCGTGTCCGGTGAGGCCGCCGACGAGGTCTTCGGCGGCTACCCCTGGTTCCACGATCCCAAAGCGCTCGCCGCGCCCACCTTCCCCTGGCTGCTGGTGACCGGCGACGAGGCCGCCATGCCGCTCAATCCCGAACTCGACCTGCGCATCGGCGAGTTCCGCGACGACACCTACCGCGACGCCCTGGCCGCCGTACCGCACGTCGAAGGCGAGTCGGAGACCGAGCACCGGCAACGCGAGATGCAGCACCTGTCGCTCACCCGCTGGCTGCGCCAGCTCCTGCACCGCAAGGACCGGCTGAGCATGGCACAGGGCATGGAAGTGCGCGTCCCCTACTGCGACCACCGGCTCGTCGAGTACGCCTTCACCTGCCCATGGGCGCTGAAGAGCTTCGACGGCCGGGAGAAGAGCCTGCTGCGGGCGGCGGGCACGGGCCTGGCCCCCGCGTCGGTGCTGCACCGGCCCAAGAACCACTACCCGGCCACCCACCACCCCGACTACAACCGCGGCCTCCAGGACATGGCCCGCGACGCGCTCGCCGACGACCGGGTCCGCTCCCTCGCCGACGAGACCCGCGTCAAGCCCTGCCTCGACGCCCCGCCCGAGCAACTCCGGTGGGACCACCGGCTCCGCCTCGAACGCGTCGTCGACCTCGCCCTCTGGCTCGACCACCACCAGCCCGACCTCGCCCTCTGAGGAGCGCCCCGCATGACCCTCCAGGAGCCCCTGCCCGCCACGGACGCGGACCGCCCACCCGAGCCCCTGCCCGACCCGGTCCCGCTCATGGGCTGCCCGTACAAGGCCAACCCCTATCCGCTGTACGAGCGGATGCGCGAGAGCGGTCCCGTCCATCGCGTCCTGTTCCCCAGCGGTGTGCGCGCCTGGCTCGTCACCGGCTACGAGGCCGCCCACGCCGCGCTGAACGACGACCGCCTGGGCAAGAACCACGACCGCGGCAACGACCACTGGCGCGCCCGTGCCTCGATCATGCCCGAGCCCCAGCACTCCCAGCTCCAGGTCCACCTCCTGCACCAGGACCCGCCCCGGCACACCCGTATGCGGCGCTTCGTCACCGACGCCTTCACCCCGCGCCGTATCGAGCGGCTGAGGCCCCGTTTCCAGGAACTGGCCGACACCCTCGTCGACGCCCTCCCGGACACCGGCCCCACGGACCTCGTCCCCGGCTTCGCCGCCCACTTTCCCTTCCGGGTCCTCGCCGAGGTCATCGGCCTGCCGCCCGAGTTGGCCGCCCGTTTCGACCGCGACTGGGGCAAGGTCGTCCAGCCGGTGGGCCCCACCGACCCCGGACGCCCGCTGTACGAGGCCCGCCTGCACGGACTCCAGGGCTATATCGCCGACATCGTCGCCCACAAGCGCGAACACCCGGAGGACGACCTGCTCAGCCGCCTCGTGGTGGCCCGCGACCGCCGAGAGCTGTCGCGGGAGGAGCTGGACTCGATGATCTTCCAGCTCCTGGTGGCCGGCCAGGAGCCGGTCACCAACCAGATCACCACCTCCCTGATCGCCCTCTTCCGCCACCCCGCCGAGCTCGCCCGGCTGCGCGACAACCCGGATCTGACGCCCCGCGCGGTCGATGAACTCCTCCGCCACGACAGCGCCTTCGAGCTGACCACATGGCGCTTCCTGGACCAGGACGGCGACCTGCACGGTACGAGGATCCCGGCCGGCGACTCGGTGATCATCTCGCTGTGTGCCGCCAACCGCGACCCGCGCCGCTTCCCCGACCCGGACACACTCGACCTCGACCGCTCGCCCAACCCCCATCTGGCCTTCGGTCACGGCATCCACTTCTGCCCCGGGGCCGCCCTCGCCCGCGCCGAGCTCCAGATCGCCCTGGACACCCTCCTGGCCCGCCTCCCCGGACTGCGTCCGGCCATCGACGACGCCGACATCGAGTGGATCCCGGCCGTCCTCGGACGGGGCACCAACCACCTGCCCGTCGGCTACGACCGGCGCGTATGACCCGGCGCCGGTGACCGCCGGCTTCCCCCGACCGGTCCGGCCGACCCCCGTTCCCATCCGTAGGCGCCCGGCGCACCTGGCCGAGGCGCCATCCGGCCATGCCCGCATGCCCGCAGCGCACACGCCTTCATGGAGGCCCCCATGCCGCTGACGACCACACCGCGCACCCGCTCCACGAGCGGCATCAGCGCCGCCGTCCTCGACCTGCTCCTGCCGCACCACCGCACGACCGCCGCCGCGCCCGGGGGAGTGGTGGCGTTCCCGCACCAACTGCGCCGGATCGCCGACTTCGTACGCGCCGGAGAGCCCGTGGTCTTCACCCTGCCCGGCTTCCCCTGCAAGTCCCCCAACCCCGCCAAGGTCCTCGGCCACCTCCCCGACCAGGGCGAACGCCTCTCCCTCGGCTTCCTGAACACCCTGTGCGAGGAGATCGAGCGGATCCACCCACCGGGTGCCCGCGTGATCATCTGCTCCGACGGCCATGTCTTCGGCGACCTGATCCGCGTTCCGGACGACCACATAGACGCCTACGCGGACGCACTCGGACACCTCATCCGGGACGCGGACCTGCGCCGCCTCTCCGTCTTCGACCTGCGCGACGTGCTGGGCGATCTGCCGCACGGCGCCAAGCGCGCCCGGGTGCACCAGGGTTACGCCCCCACCCTCGAGGCGCTGCGGGCGGAGGTCCGCTCCGAGGGCCACACCCTGGCCCTGTACCGGGGCATCACCCGATTCCTCGTCGACGACACCGCCGACTTCACCGGCACCCGCTCCGCCCTTCAGCGGGAATGCCGCCAACGCGCGTACGGCGTGATTCAGCGCAGTCGCGCCTGGGGCGAGCTGATCGCCGAGCACCACCCCCGCGCCGTCCGGCTGTCCATTCACCCCCAGCCCATCGGCGCCCCGAAGTTCGGCATCCGCCTCCTCGACGCTCCCGACGTCTGGACCACGCCCTGGCACTCCGCCGCCCTGCGCCGCGCCGACGGCACCTGGACCCTCATGCCCCGCACCCGCGCGCGGCAGCTCGGCCGCCTCGTCCACCGTCACGGCAGACCGAGCCACTACGAACAGGGCTGAGCCCCGACCCCTGCTGTGGCACGCGTCACCGCAATGCACCGGAACTCGGGCGCCGGCCGCTCCGACTCCTCTACCGGTGCGGCCGGACCGGCCGAGGCCGTACGAAGCGATCGGAGTCTCGTCACATGGAGCAGAACCACCGACCTGCCCGCCGCCGGGCGGCCGCGTCGCTGTCCGGAGCGCTGCCCCCGCCGGCGCTGTGCGGCTTCCTCCTGCTGCTCGTGGTGGTGTTCGCCGCTTCCTACGCCGCCGGCACGGGCGTCGGGCCCGTCGCCCCCGGCATGCACCGCACCGGCACGACACAGGACGGCTCGGGCGACGGCCACGACGGTGGCGGCATGGAGATGGACGGCATGGGCACGGACCACGGAAGCGGGCGACGCTGATGGCCGCCGAATCGACTTCCCGGACGGTCATGACCGACCTCTCCGTCGGCGGAATGACCTGTGCGGCCTGTGTGCGGCGCGTCGAGAAGAAGCTGGCCAGGCTGGACGGGGTCACGGCGACGGTGAACCTCGCCACCGGCCGGGCCCGGGTGAACCACCCGCCCGGGGTCGGCCCGGACCAGCTGATCGCGGCCGTCGAGCAGGCCGGCTATTCCGCCGCGCTCCCCGAGCCGCCCAGGAAGCAGCGGCGCGAGGACGGGGACGAAGGCGATGAAGCGGAGGACGCCCGGCGGGAGCGCGCCCGGCTGGTGGTCACGGCCCTGCTCGCGGTGCCGGTGCTGGTCCTGTCGATGGTTCCCGGTACGCAGTTCCGCAACTGGCAGTGGCTGTGTTTCGTACTCGCCGCGCCCGTCGTCGTCTGGGGAGCCTGGCCCTTCCACCTGCGGGCGGCGCGCGGACTGCGACACTCGGCGGCGACCATGGACACCCTGGTGTCGCTGGGAGTCGCGGCTTCCTTCGCCTGGTCCTCCTACGCGCTGTTCCTCGGCGGCGCCGGCGATCCCGGCATGCGGATGCCGTTCAGCCTGGTGCCCTCCGCCTCCGACGGCGTCGCCCACATCTATCTGGAGGCCGCCGTCGGCGTACCGCTGTTCGTCCTGGCGGGCCGCTGCCTGGAAGCACGGGCCCGGCGCGGAACCGGCGCGGCACTGCGCTCACTGGCCCGGCTGGCCGCCAAGGAGGTCTCGGTACGCGACGGTGACGGCGAGCGCCTGATCCCGATCGGACAACTGCGGGTCGGTCAGGTCTTCGTCGTCCGGCCCGGGGAGCGCCTGGCCACCGACGGCACGGTCGTGGAGGGCGGCTCGGCCGTCGATCTCTCCCTGGTGACCGGGGAGAGCGAGCCGGTGGAGGTCGGCCCCGGCGCGCCGGTGATCGGCGGTGCCGTCAACGCCGGAGGGCTGATTCTCGTACGGGCCACCGCGGTGGGAGCCGACACCCAACTGTCCCGTATCACCCGGCTGGTGACCGAGGCCCAGGCGGGCAAGGCACGGGCGCAGCGGCTCGCCGACAAGGTCGCCGGGGTCTTCGTCCCCGTCGTGCTCGCCCTGGCCGTCACGGTGCTCGGATTCTGGCTCGGGGCCGGCGCCGAGCCGCAGGCGGCGATCACCGCGTCCGTGGCCGTCCTGGTCGTGGCGTGCCCCTGTGCGCTGGGCCTGGCGACCCCCACCGCGCTGATGGCGGCGACCGGCCGGGGCGCCCAACTCGGCGTCCTGGTCAGCGGGGCGCGGGCGCTGGAGGGACTGCGGCACCTCGATGCCGTGGTGCTCGACAAGACCGGCACCCTCACCTCCGGGCATATGAGCGTCGCCCGGGTCACGGCCGTGCCGGGCGGACTCGGCGAGGAGCGAGTGGTCCGGCTGGCGGGCGCGGTCGAACGGGGATCGGAACATCCGCTGGGGCGTGCCATCACCGCGTATGCCCGGCGAACCCTCCCCGGGAAGCCGCTTCCGGACGTGACCGACTTCCTCGCGCTGCCGGGGAGGGGCGTCCGCGGGCGGGTGACGGGACGGCTGATCGAGGTGCTGGCCCCGGACGACGTGCTGCCGCCCGCCCTGGCCCGGGCGCCGGCGGCCGGTGAGACCGCCGCCCGCACACCGGTCGTGGTCCGCGTCGACGGCGAGACCGAGGCACTGATCGAGATCGGGGACGTCCTGCGACCGGGAAGCTACCGGGCCGTGGACCGGCTGCGCCGCCTGGGGGTGCGACCGGTGCTCGCCACCGGCGACCGGGAGGCGCCCGCCCGCGCCGTCGCGGCCGACCTCCGCATCGAGGAGGTGCACGCCCGCTGTACCCCGGAGGACAAGGTCGCGCTCGTCCGCGAGCTGCGGGAGCGGGGCTACCGGGTCGCCGTCGTCGGCGACGGTGTCAACGACGCGGCGGCCCTGGCCGGTGCCGACCTCGGCATCGCCATGGGCACGGGCACGGACGTGGCGATCGGGGCGGCCGACGTGACCCTGGTACGCGGTGACATCGAGACCCTGGCGGACGCGGTCGGCCTCGCCCGCAGTGCGCTGGGCACGATCCGGGCCAACCTGATCTGGGCGTTCGGCTACAACGTGGTGACCGTGCCGCTGGCCATGGTCGGGCTGCTCAACCCCATGCTCGCCGCGGCCGCGATGTCGGTCAGCTCGCTGCTCGTGGTGGGCAACAGCCTGCGACTGCGTGTCTGGCAGCCGTCACCGACCGGCAGACCGAGCGGTGGACCGTCCGGCAGACCGAGCGGCGGATCGAGCGGCGGACCGTCCGGCGGATCGAGCGGCGGACGTCCTTCCCGGCCCGCCGCCCGGACGCCACTGTGATGCCCCTGTTCGCCGCTTGTGGACCGCCTGCCCGCGGCCACGGCCCGACACCGAGCCGGAGACCCGCCCGATGACCAATCCCTCCTGGACGCCCAGCCACCGCCGCCTCACGGACTCCCTGCGGGCCGCGGTCGCCCCGGTCTGCGCCTGTGTCCTCGCCCTGGGCGGCCTCTCCGTGTGGACCGCCTCGGGCAACGCGGGCAGGCCCCCGCGTATCGACGTCACCGACGCACGGCTCTTCCTCCCCGCCCCGGGATCGCCCCGGACCGCCGCCTTCTTCCGGATCACCAACACCGGCGGCGTACGGGACCGGTTGGTCGAGGTGACGTCCTCCGCGGTCACCGGGGGGATCTCGCTCAGCCGCCACCGGATGACCGGGCGGGGATCGGCCTACCCGCAGGCCGCGGAGTCCCTGCCGGTTCCGGCGGGCGGCACGCTCGACATGTCACCGTTCACCAGTGATGTGACCGTCCCGGCCACGGCCCGCTGGCGGGCCGGAGACCTGGTGCCCTTCACCCTCCGCTTCGAACACAGCGGACGTCTCGAGGCCAACGCCGTCGTCGTGCGGCCCGGCGAGGGCTGAGCGAGCCTGCTCGAGCGCGGGCGGGGGAGGCTGCCCGGTGCCCGTACGGCGGGTCGAGACGTTGAAGTTCTCCCCTCCCTTCGCAAGCTCAGGATGGGGATTCCCGTCTACCTTGCGGCGACGGGCTTGACGGTTTTAGCCGCCCTGCGACCGCGCCTTCCGGCGGCCGGGACCTCCACGATGTCGTGGCCGATCCGGTACAGGTGCAAGATGTTCCTCGCTGCGTTCCAGTCGGCGTTGCACTGGAAGTCGCAGTCGGGGTTCTTGCATACGAACGTGGCCTGGTCTTCCCTGCTGCCGGGGACGGTGAATCCGCATGCGGAGCAGCGTCGGGAGGTGTTCGGGGCGGGAACCTTGACGAGCCGGCCGCCGTAGCGGGCGAGTTTGTACGTCAGTATCGTGACCGTGCGTCCCCACGCCTGTTGTGCGATGGAGCGGTTGAGACCGGCTTTGGCTTTGACGTTCTTGCCCGGCTCCTCGATGGTGCCCCGGGCGGACTTGACCATGTTCGTGATGTTGAGCTGTTCGACTACGATCACGCCGTACGTACGGGCGAGGTAGGTGGTCGTCTTGTGCTGCCAGTCCAAGGCTCGTCGCGTGGCTTTTGCTCGGAGCTGCTTGATCTGGTCGTAGGTGTGCTGCAAGCGGTGGGAGGTCTTCTTCCCCTTCTTGCGCAGGCTCTTGCGGTGTGCGGCCTGCCGTTCCAGCTTGAGGAGTTTGGCCTTCTCCTTCGGGGTGAGCCATGTGTCCCGGTCGGCGGTGCCGTCCGGCAGGCGTGGCGGACGTCCGTGGTCCTGGTGGTCCTTGTTGGACAAGGCGAGGGGGATGTTCACTCCGGCGTCGATGCCGACTTCCGGGCCTTGGTGGGGCTGCGGCTTGGCTTCGAGGGTCTGGATACGGAAGGCGATGTGCCAGCCAAGCGCATCCTTCACCAGGCGGGCGCCGGTGATCCGGTTGTCGGTGCCTGCTCGCTTGCCCACGGGGAGGTCTTTGGTCCAGCGGAAGCGGACGCGGCCGATCTTCGGCAGGTTGACCATGCCCCAGCGGCGGTGGACGCGGACGATGTTCAGGTCACGGCCCTGCGGGATGTCCACAGACATCGCCGACCGGAACCGGGCCTTGAAGTTCGGCTCGTCCGCCCGGCCTTCCCAGCAGTTCACCCAGGCCCGGAAGTACGTTTTCAGCACCGCCTGGGATGCCTGCGCGGGCAGCTCGGCGAGGAAGTCGAGCTCTTTACGGGCTTCGCGTATCGCCGCATCAGCGGCGGCGAGGGTCCGCTTGTCCTTCGGCATCATCTGCCACCAGGCGTGCAGGCAGTTCCACATCGTGCGGGCCGCGTGCGCCTGATCGTCCATGACCCGGATCTCGGCAGGGCTGAGCGCCAGTCGGGCATGGTGCCCGAACCGCCGCTTCGCCAGGCCGAGTTCACTCATGGTAATCACTGTACTACATTTGGTTTATGTCACCTCGCTGGAATCCGAATCCTGATGTCAGAACCGGTCGCCACGTCGTCTACAACCTTCACGTCCACTTGGTGTTTGTCACCAAGTACCGGCGCAAAGCATTCACCAACGAGATGATGACGCGCTGCGAAGAGATCATGCGGGAGGTCTGCGCGGACTTCGAGGCCGATCTGAAGGAGTTCAACGGCGAAGAGGATCACGTACACCTGCTCGTGCACTACCCGCCGAAAGTCCAGCTCTCCAAGCTGGTCAACTCACTCAAGGGAGTCTCCGCCCGCCTGCTGCGCAAGGAGTACGACGCGCACGTCCGCAGGTACCTGTGGGGCGGACACTTCTGGTCCGGCTCCTACTTCGCCGGAAGCTGCGGCGGGGCGCCCCTGACCCTCGTGAAGCAGTACATCGAGAACCAGAAGCCCCCCGTGGGCTGAGCTGAATACCGCGGACCCGTGCTCATGCGCGGGTCAGAGCAATTCTGAGATGGCCTTCACCCCCGGCGTAAACGCCGGAGCACTGGCCAAGATTAAAGGTAGAAAGGGCGTATGCAGCGCCGCTCTCCAGCTTCCGAGTCCGATGCCGAGGCGATGGTCTCCGCCTTGCTGACCGCGTCCCGTCTGCTGGTCGCCGTCTCAGCCCGATCGCTGGCCGCGGTGGCGGAATCCCTGACGCTGCCGCAGTTCCGGATGCTGGTGGTGCTCGACGGCCGGGGGCCGCTGAGCCTGTCCGGGCTGGCGGGGGAGTTGGGGGTGCAGCCGTCGACCGCGATGCGCATGATCGACCGTCTGGTCGCGGCGGGGATGGCCGCGCGCGGCGTCTCGGCGGAGGACCGGCGCACCAGCGTGATCTCGCTGACCAAAGGCGGGCGGCGGATCGTGGGCGAGGCCACCGAACGGCGGCGGCAGGAGATCGCCCGCATCGTCGAGGCCATGCCACCGGGCCAGCGTCGCCATCTGATCGACGCGTTGCAGGCGTTCACCGAAGCGGGCGGCGAGCCCACGGTACCGGACGGCTCCCAGGCACACGCCAACTGGTGATGTGAGGCGGCGGTCCCGCCCATCCGCGGCGGTGTTCGTAGGTCGGCTGAAGGTGATCATCGAGCACCCGTGGCCGGCACCGCCGAGGCCGGCCGATTCCTTGCGGGCCAGGGCCACGCCCTGACCACACAAGGACCGTCGAAGAACCCCGCACGCGGTATTTCCTTCCGCTGGGCAGAAAGTCGACTTCCGGGTGTCCCTGGCGCAATCTACGGTGCGGTCGCGCTGCGCTTCCGCAGCGCGCACCCGCGCCGCATCCTGGAGGTACATCGATGCGTCCAACCCGTCGCCCGTCCAGATCGACCTCCCCGTTACGGTCCCGGTCCCGCGCCATGGCCGTGCTGATCGCTCTGGCGACCACCCTCATCTCGGCGCTGTTGACCGTCTCCGTCACACCGACCGCGGCCGCAGAGCGGCCGTCCCGGAGCAACTCCGCGGCCGGCTCGCCCGCCGAGAACGCTTCCGTCCCCGCGGCGATCCCGGATCCGACGACCGCCTCACTCGAGGCCACGAACGGGCCGCTGGCCACCGCCACTTACACCGTTCCCCATCCGAACGGGTACGGGTCCGGCACGATCACCTACCCGACGGCCGGCGGCTCGTATCCGGGCGTCGTGCTGATGCCGGGCTACCAGGGCACCCAGCAGAACCTGCAATGGCTCGCGCCCCGCCTCGCCTCCTGGGGCTTCGTCGTCATCAACGTCGGCACCCTTGCGCTGGGCGACGATCCCGCGTCGCGCGGTCGCCAGATCAGCGCCGCCGGCACCCAACTGCTCTCGTTCGGCTCCACCGTCGGCAACCCGATCTACGGGAAGGTCAATGGCACGCTCGGCGCGGCCGGTCACTCGATGGGCGGCGGCGGTGTGATGGTGGCTCTGCGGGACGACTCCCGCTTCAAGGCGGGCGTGCCCCTGGCCCCGTACAACCCCAGCCAGAACTTCTCCGGAGTCACCGACCCCACCTTCTTCATGACCTGTCAGAGCGACCCCGTCGCCCACGCCAACACCTACGCGCTGCCCTGGTACAACTCCATGTCCCGGGCCGAGAAGCTCTTCGTCGAGGTTCCCGGCGACCATCTCTGCCCGATGACCGGCTACGGCAACAAGGCCAAGCAGGGCAAGTGGATCGTGTCGTTCTTCAGCCGCTGGTTGTACGGCGACACCCGCTTCAGCCCGTTCCTGTGCGGTGCCGCGCGGGAAGCGGACAAGGGCAACCCCTCCCTGGTCTCGCGCTGGCAGGACACCTGTCCGTTCTGAGCGGATTCCCCGTACGGCCCCCGCGCAGGGCTCCCGCGGTCCGCCGCGGGAGCCCTGCTCACGAGCCCGCGCTCGCCCACTCCGCGTGCGGCGCCCCCCTGGAGGCGTCGGCTCACGCGCCGTTCTGCCGGTGGAACAACGCGCGGGAGATGGTCCGGCCGGTGGCCATGACCACGGGCGCGAGCGCGCTCTGTCCGGCACCGGAGGTCCCCGGCACGACGGACACGGCCGCGACGACCTCGCCCGTCGCGTCCCGCACGGGAGCCGCGGCCGACACCGTGCCCCCGGGCCCGGGCCACCGGCCGTTCACCGCGCAGCCTGTCCCCTCCACCTCGGCGAGCACCCGACGCAGGCCGGTCGCCGGGGCGTGGTGGACCAGATAGCGCTCTTGGACGGTGGCCCCCGCGTACGCGAGGAGCACCAGGCCGTCACCGGTGGCGTGCGCCGGGCGCCGACCGCCGACCGGTTCGCCCGTCGCGCCGGTGTCCGGGGCGCCGATCCGCTCGACGAGCACTGTCTCCATGCCGTCCAGCACCGCCAGCCGGACCTGCTGCCGCCCGGTCTTCCGGTACAGGCCCAGGAGGAAGGGCATCGCCACGTCCCTCAGCTCCAGCCAGCGTGGGGCCATGGCCGCGACCGCCCACAAGTGCAGGCCGATCTCGTAGCGGCCGTTCCGGTCCCGTTCGAGCGCCCCCCAGGACAGCAGCTCGCCGACAAGCCGGTGCGTGGTGGCCAGCGGCATCCCGGTTCGCCGGCTGATGTCCGAGAGGGTCAGCCGACGGCGTTCTCCCGCGAACGCGTCCAGCACGCTGAGAACCCGGCCGGCCACCGAGCGGGGGGCCGGTTCCCGCCCGGCGGCCGCGCCGCCGGGCGGAGGTGGAGGCGGCGCTGAACGCATCTGGGGATCCTTTCGGCGGATGGGCCGTGTGCCGCACAAAGGAGGCCTGCGTTGACATGCCTACAGCAAAGCTTCAGGTGCGTGCGGCGGCAGGGCCACCCCTCGCCCCTGGATATGAAGCTGTCGTTTGCGCATAAGACCGTCGCGGCCGGATTGATGCGGATGACGCATCGACAGATCCCGGTTCCGACGCTGGACATCGTTCGAACGCGGCTTGGAGACTCACGGGTACCCCCGCCGCACCACTCATTCTCGGTTCCCCCGCACCAGGCGCTCGGCTCCACATCCGGCCCTCCAGGGCCGCCGACATCTCACGGAGGACCCATGAGAAAGATGACCAGACGTACGGCGTTCGCCATGGCGGCGGGTACCGTCACCGGCTCGTTGGTGATCAACACGGCCACTGCGTCAGCCGATGCCCCCGCGCCGGGACGGCCGGCGGCGTCCGGAGCCAATCCCGCTCTGCGGACCGCCCTCATCACACAGGTGACGCCCAGGGACAACTGGCGGGTGACCGCCGTCGCCATCCGCCACGCGGACCCCATCGACATGCGCGGCGGCGTCATCCCGCCCTCCGCGTTCCAGGTCACCGCCGACCTCGGTGGGCAGAGCGCGGCCCGAACGGTCACCCGGGTCTACCCGAACACCGTGGCCGGGACGGACGACCTCCCCGGCGCCGGACGCCCGGGCAGATACCTCGTCATCGAGCTCGACCCGGACGACGCCAACGCACGGGCCTCCGGCACCGACCCGCTTCCGCTCCAACGTGCCTACACCGTCAGGCAGGTGGCCGATGTGCGGACCCCCGGTGGCGAACTGGTGCTCGCGGCCGGTCCGCTGGCGATCCGGAACGACGATGTCATCACCCCGGTGGTCGACGACTTCACAGCGGGATCGTTCACCGACTCCACGGGGTTCGAACTGGCCTTCCGGCTGTACCAGCCGGAAGGGTTCGTGCGGAGTCCGGGGGCGGCCGTGCGGTATCCGCTCGTCGTCACCCTGCACGGCGGTGGCGAGGTCGCCGACAACAACATGACCCAGCTCACCGCGAATCGCGTCGCCGTCACCTTCGCCAAGCCGGAACGCCAGCGTCGGCACCCGGCGTTCGTGCTCGCACCCCAGATCCCACTGCCCCGCCCCATGGACGGACCCGACGGAACGGACTGGACCGACCCCAAGGTCCGCGCGGCGCTGGTCGAACTCATCGACGCCTTCACAACGCAGCGCCCCGTCGACGCGGATCGGCTCTATCTCGTCGGCCTGTCATCGGGTGCGCGAGGCATCTTCAACCTGCTCCCGAGGCGTCCCCACACCTTCGCCGCGGCCCTGGCCACCGCCGGCTGGGGCGACCCGTCCACCATGGATGGAATCACGCACATCCCGATGTGGACCGACCACTCCATTGACGACCCGGTGGTCCCCTACCGCGAGGGACGGTTCGGAAAGCCCGGCACCTGGACGCTGATGGGCGCGCTGGAGAGCGCCGGTGCGCGGGTCACCCGCGGGGAGTGGGCCAACGACCTGCCGAAAGCGGAGTTCGAAGCCCGCTCCAGGGCCCTGCTGAACCGGGCCCGCCGGACCGGCAGCCATGTGCTGTTCACGAGTTACCCGCCCGGAACGACGCCGGTGAGCGCGCACTTCGCGTGGGCCCAGACATACGAGAACGACGTCGTCATCGACTGGCTCTTCGACCAGTCCCGTTAGCCACCCGGATGCGCCCGCTCCCGCCGCGCTGGTGGGAGCGGGCGCACCACTGCCTGGATGAATGCGCGCGGCGTTACTTGCTCACCTTGACGGAGAACCAGTCCACGCTCATCCCCTCGCCGGAGGTGGTGTCCGCTGCCGGCGAGGTGCAGCCGCAGACCTTGTTCGGGTACGAGCCGCCGACCGCGACGTTGAAGATGGCGAAGAACCCGTGGTCCACCGCCTTCTTCCAGGTCTCGGCGGACACCTGGTTCTGCTTCACCGTGAAGGTCTCCTTGCCGTCGCGGTAGAAGCGCAGCTGTTCGGCGGAGGTGTCGGTGCGATCCACGATCACGGAGTACGTGTGGTAGTCGGTCTGACAGCCGTCGCACGGCAGCAGATCGCTGGTGATCCCGTCCGGGTCGTGGCACTCGCCGGCCCACTCACCGCAGTGGAAGGTGTTCGAGTGCTTGCTGAGCCCGTTGACGTCCTCCATGATGTCCAGCTCACCGATGCTCGGCCAGTTGGTGGCCCCGACCGGGCGGGCGTCGGCGCCCATGGCCCAGAAGGCGGGCCAAATCCCGAGGGCCTTCTCCGGGTTGGGCTGCTTGAGGGAGGCGCTGATCTCCAACTGCCCACCGGCGGGCGCCTCGAAGTCGGTGCGCTGGGTCTCCACGCGGCCGGAGGTCCACTTGCCGGAACCGTCGCGGATCGGCTTGATCACCATATGCCCGGCACCGTCGTGGTAGACGTTGTCGGTGGAGTCCGTGACCGACTCGATCTCGCCGGTGCCCCAGTTCGCGGCGCCGCCCGGGTAGCCGGTGCCGATGTCGTACAGCCAGTCGTTCTTGTTCAGACCGGTGCCGGCCGCGCCGTCGAAGTCGTCCTGGAAGACGGTGGTCCACTCGGCCTTGGCCGTGGGCTCGCCCGCGGCGGCGGTGTTGGAGGACACGGTGAGAGCGAGCAGTCCGGTCACCGGAAGCGACAGGGCGGCCACGAAGGCCAGAACGCGTCGTCGGCGTCGGCGGGGTTTGGCCTCCGCCGTCGTATCTGAGGAAGTGATCCTGAACATGTGGGGGGCTGCTTTCGTTCGAAGGAACAGCGGTGACGGGATGTGCGAGCCCCCGTAGCCCGCTCCCGGCGTGGGGGTGAGGGGAGATCGGGCTACGGGAACTCGGGCACAGTGGACAGAGCGAGCGCCCATGGAGTCGAGAGAGCGCTCACACGGAACGACTGTCTTGGACCCCGCCCTTGTCGGTCAAGGGCCTTGCCCAATTCACTAGTTGAACGAAAGCCCTTGGCTTGACCGCACCGCCGCGGAAGTATCGATCGCTCCGCTTCAGAGTTGGAGACATTTCGGGGGTGCCGGTACCGGCGCTCGCCAACTCTTGACGACGCGGCACGCCGCGGTGTCGTCCGGACCGGCCCGCGGGAAACGGGCCGCCGGTCACGAGGTCGCGCCGGTCAGGGCCAGGAATTCGGCGCGCGAGCGGGCGTCGGAGCGCAGCAGCCCGAGCAGGGTGGAGGTCATGGTGCTCGATCCGGTGGCCTGGACGCCGCGCAGGGTCATGCAGGAGTGCTCGGCCTCGATCACCACACCGACGCCCTTGGGCTCCAGATGGGTCTGAAGCCAGTCGGCGACCTGGATCGGACGGGGATGCGGCGGGCCAGGACGAGTTCGTCGTAGCCCTCGTCGTTGGGGAAGGTGGTCAGGTCGAAGGGGCGCGGGCTGAACAGCATCCCCGAGCGGCGCCATGAGCTCCTGGCGGACCTGCTCCTGGATGCCGTCCTCACCGAGGGGACCGACGAGAACGCCGCGCAGGCGGCGGTGCGGGCCGCCGAGCGGCGCGGCCGGCGGATGGGTGAGGCGGCGCGGGACGAGACCCGGCCGGGCCGCCTGGGCCCCGAGCGCGGGCTGACCGTCTGTGAGCGCCTGCTGGACGAGTACGGCTACGAACCCGTCCGGAAGGCTCCCACCGAGCTCCGGCTGCGCAACTGCCCGTTCCATCCGCTGACCGCGAAGGCCCCCGACCTGGTGTGCGGCATGAACCACGCGTTCCTCGGTGGCTACCTCAGCGGCCTTGAGGTGGGCGGGGTCCAGGCCGTGCTGGCTCCCCAGCCCGGTGAATGCTGTGTGCGGCTGGGCCCGAGTGACACCGATGGTGATGAGCGGACGGCCCGGGCCGAGGGGCTCAGCGGCCCGGAAGCCTAGAACAGGCGGTTCAGGCGGAGCGACAGGTAGCAGCCGCCGGCGCGGCCGTCGGTGTCGTCGCTCACGGTCACGGAGTGGCCCTCGTAGGCCGTGTCATAGGTGTCCTTGGGGCGGTAGTTCTTGCACTGCCCCCCGGCGTCGGCGCCGCCATCTCCGTAGAACTGCACGTCGAGGCCGACGTCCGAGCGACCGGACAGCGTGAAGGTGAGGTTGCACCAGCCCGCTCGGCCATCGGTGTCCACCCGGATGTTGTCGCCGAAGGTCTTGAACGGCTTGATCGGGATCGAGTGCGCGCCCCCGTTCTGGCACTGGCTCTCGTCGCTGCCGGGCTCCGGCTCCCAGGTGTAGGTGGCGGTCAGACCCGCGAGGGAGTTCGACGGGTCATAGATGCCGAAGGCCAGCTGGCAGCCGCCCGCGCGATTGTCGGTGTCCAGGCGGATGGCGGTGGACCAGTCGGGCGCGGTGACCCACCGCTCCGGCGGGTTCGTCGGCCCGTCGCACTGGCCGTCGCCGTCGGGGTAGAAACGAACCCCCAGCTCGGGCGAGGCGTTGGCGGAGGACGGCGCGGCGCTGGCCGACGTGGCCGTCAAGCCGCTCACCATCAATAAACCGACCGCCAGCGCGGATCCCATTCGGGCCGATCTCTTGCCCAGCTTCAGCTTTCTCATGTGTGTCTCCCAGGGTGTCTTCGCTTGATGCCGAAAAGGTGCCGAACCGTTCCACGAGCGCTCATGACCATCACTGAATTCCTGGCTGGTGCGTTGGAACAGGGCGGAGCAGGGAGGAGCGGAGAGGAACAGAGGGAAACTGAGACGGATCAGATGGAGCAGACGGGAAGGCGGAATGGGCCCTCCCCGAACCGCGGCGCCGCTCCGGCAGGCCACGGCGACAACGGCAGAATTATCCAGGCCACGTCGGGATGAGCGGCAAGCTGGATATCGGCCAGGTATGGCCGAATCAGAGGCGCCTTCAGAGCGAAGGTGAATTCGGGGTTTCCTGGTGGTGGAGCGATGAGCGCGCGCTATCAGATGGGGTCTGTCCTGGGGAGGGGCCGGTCGACCCCGGGATATGGGCCATGCGTATTCGGCTGCTTGGGCCATCGCGGGCCCGGCACGGCGAGGCCGGGCTTGTCAGGGCACCTCCGGTCCGCGGTATTCGCTCATCGCGTCGATGAGCCAGCGCGCCAGATAGTCGGCGAACGAGGACCGCGGGAGGAGCCGGTAGGTGGGTGTGTCGTCGAGCTGCCAGAGCAGCACCGGGACGGGGCCCACCGTGGTCGACGCCGCCCGGCCCGGGCCGAAGGCACGGGGATGCAGGTCCAGCCGGCAGCCCTTCTCCAGCACCTGCCGGGCGGCCGGGCCGGTCAGCTCCAGCGTGGTGCGGTTCGCCGAGACGTCCACGACCGAGCCCGGGTCTCCCGCGAGTGCCTGCCGCAACTCGACGGTGTCGATGGGCCCTTCGGACAGCACGAGCCACTCGTCGGGGCCGAGCCAGGCGACGGTGTGGGCGCCGGACGCGGTGGTGTGGCCGCACTCTCGCGGCAGCGGCGCCCCCAGGGTCTTCTCCACGCGGACGGCGGCTTCCGAAGCGGGGTCGAGGCGCAGGTTCACCATGGTGGTGAACGGCCGCTCGGCCAGGGTGACGCCACGGGCGCCGGTGACGGCGGCCGCGTGCATCCGGTCCGCCAGATGTGCCAGGGGGCTGGTGCGCAGCGCCACCGGGCTCGTGTCGGTCAGCTCAGCCATCTCGCCTGGTCCCTTCGGGGTCGTAGAGCACGGGTTCGGTGACCCGGACGGGTACGAGGTCGTCGCCGACGGGGGCGAGGAGGGTGTCCCCGACGCGGTCCCGGCCGGCGGTGACCAGGGCGAGGGCGAACGGACGGCCCAGCGCCTGGCTGTGGTAGCTGGAGGTGACATGGCCGAGCATCGGCACCGGCCCGGCCTCGGGGGTGACGGGCACGTCCGGCGCGATGAGCTGGGTGCCCTCGGGCAGCCGGGTGCTGCGATCGCTCGGCACCAGGCCGACCAGGTGCTTGCGGTCGGGGCGGGAGGTGTCGGGGCGGGAGTGCGAGCGCTTGCCGATGAAGTCCTTCTGCTTGGAGACCACCCAGGACATGCCCGCGTCCTGTGGGGTGACGGTGCCGTCGGTGTCCTGGCCGACGATGATGTAGCCCTTCTCGGCCCGCAGCACGTGCATGGTCTCGGTGCCGTACGGGGTGATGTCGTACGGTCGGCCCACCGCGTACACCTCCTCCCAGACCGCCAGGCCGTACCACGCGGAGACGTTGATCTCGTAGGCCAGTTCGCCGGAGAAGGAGATCCGGCAGATGCGGGCCGGGACACCGGAGGCCAGGGTGGTCTCGCGGAGGGCCATGAAGGGGAACGCCTCGTTCGACAGGTCGAGGTCGGGGGCGAGATGGGCGACGACCTCGCGCGACTGCGGGCCGACGACGGCGATCGTCGTCCACTGCTCGGTCACCGAGGTGCAGTGGACGTCGAGCTCGGGCCACTCGGTCTGCAACCACTCCTCCAGCCAGTCCAGGACTCCGGCGGCACCGCCGGTCGTGGTGGTCATGAAGTAGCGGTTCTCCTCGAGGCGCAGCGTGACGCCGTCGTCGAAGATCATGCCGTCCGGCTTGCACATCACGCCGTAGCGGGCCATGCCGGGCCTGAGCTTCTTGAAGCCGCCTGTGTAGACGCGGCCCAGGAACTCCCCGGCGTCCCTGCCCCAGATCTCGATCTTGCCGAGGGTGGAGGCGTCCATGAACGCCACCCCCTCGCGGGCGGCGCGGCACTCGCGGGCCACGGCCGCGTCCATCTCCTCACCCGGCCGGGGGTAGTACCAGGGGCGCTTCCACTGGCCGACGTCCTCGAACACCGCTCCCTGAGCGACATGCCAGTGGTGAATGGAGGTCAGGCGCTCCGGGTCGAAGAGTTCGCCGCGCTCCCGCCCGGCGAGGGCGGCGAAGGCCACCGGTGTGTACGGCGCCCGGTAGGCCGTGGTGCCGATCTCTCCGGGTGACGCGCCCGCGCCGAGCATCTCGGCGATCACACCGATCGCGTTGACGCCGGAGGTCTTGCCCTGGTCGTTCGCCGTGCCGAGCGAGGTGTAGCGCTTGACGTGCTCGACACCGCGCATGCCGGTCCCGGTGGACCGCCGGATGTCGGCGACGGTGGCATCGCGCTGGAGGTCGACGAAGTGGGTGTCCCAGCTGCCGGGCTCGCCCTCGGGGGCGGGCACCAGCCACAGCGCGCGCATCGGGCCGGGCCCGGGCCGCGCGTCCTGGGACGACGGCAGGGGAACCGGGAACCCGGCGTCCGTCGCCGCCCGGGCACCGGCCCGTGCCCCCTCGGCCAGGCAGCCGTCGAGATCGTACGTCCCCCGGGCCGCGCCGACCACCCGCTGGTCCCGTACGGTGCCGTCGGGCACGAACGCGACCAGGTCCTCGTCCCAGCGCAGCCTGCCCTGGCGCTGGCTGTGCAGGTGCACCACCGGGCTCCAGCCGCCCGAGACGGCGAGGAGGTCGCAGTCGAACGACTCCGGCTCGCCGGTGAGTCGACCCTCCTCGTCGAGGGCCTGGACGGTGACGCCGGTGAGCCGGTGGCCGCCCGCGGTGCCGACCACCGCACCGCCCGTCAGCACCCGCACCCCGGTCGCCGTGGCGACCTCGGCGGCCCGGCGGGACAGCTCGGGACGCGCGTCCACGACGGCGGCGATGTCGAGCCCGGCGGCGTGGAGATCGGCGACCGTGTCATAGGCGCTGTCGTTGGTCGTGCTCACCACGGTCCGCGAGCCGGGAGCCACGGCGTACCGGTTGAGGTAGGAGCGCACGGCCCCGGCGAGCATCACCCCGGGCCGGTCGTTCCCGGCGAAGACCAGCGGACGCTCGTGGGCGCCGGTCGCCAGGACCACCTGGCGGGCCCGGATGTGCCACAGCCGCTGGCGCGAGACGCCCTCGGAGGGGCCGGGCGCGTCGGGCCCGAGGTGATCGGTGCGCCGCTGCACCGCCAGTACGTAGTTGTCGTCGTAGGAGCCGAACGCCGAGGCGCGGCGCAGGACGACGGCCTCCGGGGCGGCGTCGAGGGCCGCGCGGACCTCGGCGACCCACTCGAGGGCGGTCTGTGCGCCGACCCTCTCGGCGCGCCCGGAGAGCAGCGAACCGCCGGGCTCGGGCTGGTCGTCGAGGAGGATCACCCGGGCGCCGGAGCCCGCGGCAGCGGCGGCGGCCGCGAGCCCGGCCGGTCCGGCGCCGATGACCAGGACGTCGGTGTGGACGTACTTCTTGTCGTAGCCGGCGGGGTCGGGGGTCGGGTCGAGCCGCCCCATCCCCGAAAGCGTCGTGGCGGACAGCCCGTCGTACAGCTCCACGGTCGTCGCCGGAAGCATGCCCTCCGAGCACGAACCACCGAGCTGCACCAGGGCGTTGGGCTCCTCGACACCCGCGGCGACGATGCCGCGCGGGCGGCCGCGGTAGATCGACGGGGCGACCTCGGCGACCCCGTTCGCCAGCATCGCCGAGGCCACGGTGTCTCCGGGGTGCCCGGTCAGCTCCCGTCCGTCGACGGTGAACCGCAGCACGGTGTCGCGCTCGATACGGCCCCCCTGTCGGAGCCGACGGGGTTGATCGGGCCGGTGGGGCTGGTCGGTCATCGGTTTCCTCCGGCCTGGGGCAGTTCGGGGCGGGGCGCGTCGAGCCGGTAGGAGGCCAGTACCTCGTAGCTGACGGTGTCGCGCAGGACGTTGAACCAGCGGCGGCAGCCGGTGCCGTGCATCCACCGCTCGGCGAAGGGGCCCTTGGGGTTGTCCCGGTAGAAGACGTACGCGGCCCACTGCTCGTCGTCGAGGTCGGCGGGGCGCTCGGGGTAGGGGACATGGGCCTGTCCCCCGTAGTGGTACTCGGCCTCGTCGCGAGGACCGCACCATGGGCAGGTGATCAGCAGCACGGTGTCCTTCTCTCAGCGGGCTCCCGGCGGGTGCTCAGCCGGGTTCTCGGCGGGTCCTTGGCGGGCGCTCGGCCGGGTGCTCGGCGGGCGCGCTCGGCCGGGTTCTCAGTGGGCCACGGCCGCGGCGCCGTGTTCGTCGATCAACGCGCCCGTCGCGAAGCGTTCGAGCGCGAAGGGGGCGTTCAGCGGATGCGGCTCGCCCGTGGCGATCGTGTGCGCGAAGGTCCAGCCGGCGGCCGGGGTGGCCTTGAAACCGCCGGTGCCCCAGCCGCAGTTGACGTAGAGGTTCTCGACGGGGGTGGTGCCGATGATGGGGGAGGCGTCCGGGGTGACGTCGACGATGCCGCCCCAGGTCCGCAGCACATGCGCGCGGGCGAAGACCGGGAAAAGCTCGACGGCGGCGGCCATCTGCTGCTCGATGACGTGGAAGGAGCCGCGCTGCCCGTAGCCGTTGTACGAGTCGACGCCCGCGCCCAGCACCAGCTCGCCCTTGTGCGCCTGGGAGACGTAGACGTGCACATGGTTCGACATCACCACGGTCGGGTGCACCGGCTCATGCAGTTCGGAGACCAGTGCCTGGAGCGGATGGGACTGCACCGGCAGCCGGAACCCCGCGAGTTCGGCCAGCACACTGCTGTGCCCGGCGGCCGCGAGGCCGACCCGGCCGGCGCGGATCCGGCCACGGCTGGTCTCGACGCCCACCACCCGGTCGCCGTCCTTGAGGAAGCCGGTGACCTCGCACCCCTGGATCAGGTCCACCCCCATGGCGTCGGCCCGGCGCGCCAGCGCCCACGCGACATGGTCGTGCTTGGCGATACCGGCCCGCGGCTGGAACGTGGCGCCGAGGACCGGATACCGGGTGCGGGGCGAGACGTTGAGGATGGGGCAGACCTCGGCGACCTCGTCCGGCGCCAGCCACTGGGCGTCCACGCCGTTGAGGCGGTTGGCGCCCACCCGGCGCGCGCCCTCGCGGACGTCCTGAAGGGTGTGCGCGAGGTTGAGGACGCCGCGCTGGCTGAACAGGAAGTCGTAGTCCAGCTCCTCCGGGAGGCCCTCCCACAGCTTGAGCGCGTGCTCGTAGATCGCCGCGCTCTCGTCCCACAGGTAGTTGGAGCGGATGATCGTGGTGTTGCGTGCCATGTTGCCGCCGGCCAGCCAGCCCTTCTCCAGGACGGCGATGTTGGTGATGCCGTGGTTGTGGGCCAGGTAGTAGGCGGTGGCCAGGCCGTGGCCGCCCGCGCCGACGATGACGACGTCGTACGAGGAGCGCGGCTCGGGGTTGCGCCAGAGGAAGTCCGGGTGCTCCGGCAGCGGCTGGGCGGTCATGCCGCGGCTCCGTTCGGGCGGGGGTAGAGGGGGAAGGCGGAGGCGAGCTTCTCGACCCGGTCGCGCAGCAGGCCCGCGCGCTCGTCGTCGAGCCGCTCGTCCTTGAGGGCCTGGGCGATGATGTCGGCCACCTCCCGGAACTCCGTCTCGCCGAAGCCGCGGGTGGCCAGGGCCGGAGTGCCGATCCGCAGCCCCGAGGAGACCATCGGCGGGCGGGGGTCGAACGGCACCGCGTTGCGGTTGACCGTGATGCCGACGCGGTGCAGCCGGTCCTCGGCCTGCTGCCCGTCGAGCGTGGAGTTCCGCAGGTCGACGAGGACCAGATGGACCTCGGTGCCGCCGGTGAGCACCGTGATCCCGGCCTCGGCCACATCGTCGGCCAGCAGCCGTCCGGCGAGGATGCGGGCGCCGTTCAGGGTGCGCCGTTGGCGCTCCCTGAACTCCTCGCCCGCCGCCACCTTGAAGGCCACCGCCTTCGCCGCGATGACATGCTCCAGCGGGCCGCCCTGCTGACCGGGGAAGACCGCCGAGTTGATCTTCTTGGCCAGACCGGCACGGCTGAGGATCACCCCGCCGCGCGGGCCGCCGAGGGTCTTGTGCGTGGTGGTCGTCACGACGTCGGCGTAGGGCACTGGGTTGGGGTGGAGGCCCGCGGCCACCAGCCCGGCGAAGTGTGCCATGTCAACCATCAGGTACGCGCCGACCTCCTCCGCGATCCGGCGGAACGCGGCGAAGTCCAGCCGCCGGGGGTAGGCAGACCAGCCCGCGACGATCATCTTCGGCCGGTGCGCGAGCGCGAGCCGCTCGACCTCGTCCATGTCGATGCGCAGATCGGACTCGCGCACGTGGTACGGCACCACGTCGTAGAGCTTGCCGGAGAAGTTGATCTTCATGCCGTGGGTCAGATGGCCGCCGTGCGCGAGGTCGAGGCCGAGGATGGTGTCGCCGGGGGAGAGCAGGGCGAACATCGCGGCCGCGTTGGCCTGGGCGCCGGAGTGCGGCTGGACGTTGGCCGCCTCGGCGCCGAAGAGCTCCTTGACCCGGTCGATGGCGATCTGCTCGACCACGTCGACGTGCTCACAGCCGCCGTAGTAGCGGCGGCCGGGGTAGCCCTCGGCGTACTTGTTGGTCAGGACCGAGCCCTGGGCCTCCATGACCGCCGACGGAGCGAAGTTCTCCGAGGCGATCATCTCCAGGGTGGACTGCTGACGGTGCAGCTCGGCCCCCACCGCGGCGGCGATGTCCGGGTCGAGTTCGCTGAGCGGGAGGGTGAGAGGGGAGGCGAATGTGCTGGTCGACGGGGTGATTGCCATCTGTGCACCATTCTGAGAGCCAACTAATGGGCAACTGATATATCAGCCTCTGCGGTAAGGTATGAGAGCTTGCGAGACAGGTCAAGGGGGCATTTCATGCGGCAGGTGGCGACCGAACCCGCGGGCGAGGAGCTCTCCCTCGCCGAGCGCGCCTATCGCGCCATCCGCGACCGGCTCGTCATGCTCGAGATCCGCCCGGGCGCACCGATCAACGAGGACCAGCTCGCGCAGTCCCTCGGCGTCGGACGCACACCGGTGCGCGAGGCGCTCAAGCGGCTCCAGTACGAGCGCCTGATCACGACCTACCCCCGGCGCGGTACCTTCGCCACCGAAGTCAACATCACCGACCTGGCCCATATCTCCGAGGTGCGCCAGGAGTTGGAGCCCCTGGCCGCCGCCCTGGCCGCGCGGCGCGCCACCACCGCGGACCGTACGACCCTGACGGCCGCCCTGCGGGAGCTGGCGGGCGCGGACTCACCTCAGCGCGACGCCGCCGAGCTGATGCGCCTGGACCTCCAGGTGCACCGCGCGATCTACGCCGCCACGCACAATCCGTACCTGGAGGACACGCTCGTCCGCCACGACAATCTGGCGACCCGCATCTGGTGCCTGTTCATCGACCGCCTGTTCGACATGGCCGGTCACATCGGAGAGCACGGGCCGCTGATCGAGGCGGTCGTCGCCGGTGACGCCGACAAGGCGGCAGAGCTCGCCCACAGCCATGTCGAGGGCTTCGAACGGGCCATTCGCGCCGCGATCTGACACGGGGGCCGAGGGGCGACATCGTCCTCCGGGAGCTGGACGATCGTGAAACGGACACAGCGTTCGACCGGGTTACAGCGGGGACGGTCCGGCCCCGGGCATGCAGCCCCGAGGCCGGTCCCGGCACACCGATAGCCTTGGCCGCTATGACGCGCGCTTGGATCCTGCCGATACTCCTCGTGCTCTGCGGCGTAGCCCTCGCCACCGGGCTGGCCTCCAGCGGAGACCCCGGCACAGCCGTATCGGTCCTGCTGGTGTTCGTCCTGCTCGCAGGCGTGAACTCGCCACTGATCTTCCCCAGGTCGATCAGCGCACCGGAGGCACAACGACGCAGCGCGGCAGACGGCCGTCCGGTCGTCTTCTGGCGACCGGGCTGCGCGTTCTGCATCCGTCTGCGCATCCGCCTGGGCCGCGGCGCCCGCCAGGCGCACTGGGTCAACATCTGGCGCGACCCGGCCGGAGCGGCAACGGTCAGGGCGGCCAACGACGGCAACGAGACCGTGCCGACCGTCGTCGTGGCGGGCCGGCCGCACACCAACCCCGACCCCGCATGGGTACGCGAACAGCTCTCCCGCTCCGCGTGACGGCGAGCGGTCCCTCCGTCGGACCGTGGCCCACCGCGTCCCAGCGATGCGGCTTCAGCCCCTGGGGCGGGTGATCAGGCGGCCGCGGACCTTGCCGTGGCGGAGCCGGTCCAACCCCTGGTTGAGGTCGGCGAAGGGGATCTCCTCCACGACCGGTTCGATCCGGCCGTCCGCGATGAAGCTCAGGACCTGGCGGTATTCGTCCTTGCTGGCGCCGTAGGAGCCGCGGAGCCGCACGCTTTTGTGGATGAGGCTGCCGTTGGAGAAGGTCGTGGTCCTGGTGCCGAGACCGACCAAGACCACGCGGCCGTGGCGGCGTACGGCATCGATCGCGTCGGACGTGGTCGAGCCCACGCCCGCGAAGTCGATGATGGCATCGGGCCGCAGGTCAGCCAGTGCCGCGGTGTCGGTGAAGCATTCGCGGGCGCCCGCCGCGTGGGCGGCCTCGAAGGTGTCGGGGTTGATGTCCACGCCGTAGACCGTGGCCCCCGCGATCACCCCCGTACGGACTCCATTGAGGCCGAGGCCGCCCAGGCCGATGACGGCGATCACCTCGCCCGGTTTGGCCCGGGCCTCGGTGCGGACCGCGTGGTAGGCGGTGACGACGGAGTCCGTGGCGACGGCCGCATGGACGGTGGAGACGTTGTCGGGCAGGGGTACGAGGGTGGAGGCATGGGCGACCAGACGTTCGGCGTAACCGCCGTCGATGCCGATGCCCGGTGCGTAGGACGCCTGGACCTGCGGATGCGCGATGATCGCGACGGCCACGCGATCGCCTGTCGCATAGCCCTCCACGCCTTCGCCGAGGGCGGAGACGGTGCCTGCGACCTCGTGGCCGAATGTGAAGGGCGGGCGGCAGATGGGCTCGATCAGGCCGTCAATCATATGGACGTCGGAGTGGCACAGCCCGGCGGCCTCGACGTCCACCACGACCCAGCCCGGACCGGCCACCGGGTCCGGCAGTTCGGCACTCTCCAGCGGGGCGCCCTGTGCCACGTACCGGAATGCCTTCATCGATTACTCCCAAGGGCTCATTGGCTGAGGAACCGCCGCAGCCTATCGCCGTGTCAGTTTCCCCCTGTGACGGCGCGGTCGGACCAGGGGCTGAGGCGCGGCGGGGGAGTGCGACCACGGTCCGATCCGGAAGTGTGGTCCGTGCTCCGACGACGTGGCGTGTGCGGTGGCGACATCGTTGCCCCATGACCGTCACTTCTCCATCAACCGCCGCGTCACAGGCTCTCTTTCCGGGGCGCTGGGTGGGCGGCGCGTCCCTCGTGGTCGGGCCCCTGCTGGTGCTCACCGGTGTGCTGCTCCGTCTGCGCTTCAGCTTCTTCTTCCCCGCGCAGCTGAGCGCGTACGAACGCCATCCGCATCTCATGACCGCCTCGTACAGCCTTGTCGCGGCGGGGTGGGTGCTGCTCTGGCCGGGAGTGGCGCTCCTGGCCGCCCGGATCGGTGAGCGTTTCCGGGAGCCGGCCGTATGGGGTGGTGTGCTCACCGTCCTGGGCCTGTTCGCCCGGGCGTTTCACGCAGGTGTGGACCACGCCGACTTCCAACTGGTGACCGCCGGTGGCGCGGCGTCGGCGGCCCGCACCGTGAGCGAGACCTATGGCGCTTTCCACGTCTTCAGCGTCCTGAACGCGGCCATCATGGGCGGCTGGATCCTGCTGGCGGTCGGCGCCTACCGCGCACGGGTGCTCGGACCCCTGCGTGCGGCGGCCCTGGGCCTGGTATCGGGGATGCCACTGGGGGTGCTGAAGGGGACGACCGCGTGGTCGGTCGCGGCTGCCGCGGGGCTGTGCGTGGCGCTCGTACCGCTGGGCGTGGCCGCGTGGCGCGCGGGGCCAACTCCGCGGGCGGCCACCGTCGTCGGGAGGCTGGTGCTGGTAGGTGTGGTGGGCGCCGCCATGTTCTGCTTCGGGCAGGCGGGATGAGCGCTCGGTATTGTCGTGCGGTGCGCATCGTGCGGTGGCGCCCGCGGACCGGGCCGCATCTGCTGGCAGTCGACGCCTGTGTGGCGGGCGTGGTGACGGCCGCGTATGTGGCACTGGCCGGGCAGGGCGGGGCCGACGGCCTGCCCCGGTTCTTCGGCCCGGTGTGGGCGGGCTGGCTGGTGGCGGTGGGGGTGGGCGTACCGCCGGCCGTCCGGCGCCTGTGGCCCCTGCCCGCCCTGACGGTGGTGCTGGGCGCCACGGCGGCGGCGACGCTCCTCGACATCACCCGCGACCCCTACGTCTCCACCGCCCTGACCCTCTACGCGGTGGCGCTCCTGGTACCGCCCCGCCGAGCCGTGGCGGCGCTCGCACTGACCCTGGCCGTCTCGGCGGCAGCGGTCATCAGCGGGGAGGCGGTGCTGACCCCGTCCGGCCCATGGCCGGAAGCGGTCGGAACCGCGGCGCTGGTGTGGCTGGTGGTCGGTGGCGCATGGGGCGCGGGCCGTGCCGTACGTGAGCGGCGGGCCCGGGCGGCGCGGCGCGAGCGGCGCCTGGCCGAGGAGGCGCTGGCCGAGGAACGGCTGCGCATCGCCCGGGAGTTGCACGACATCGTCTCGCACAGCCTCAGCGTGATCGTCGTCAAGGCGTCCGTCGCCAACCACGTGGCCGAGGAGCGCCCCGAGGAGGCACGCGACGCCATCGGCGCGATCGAGCGGACCGGCCGGGAGGCGCTGACCGAGATGCGGCGCGCCCTGGGTGTGCTGCGTGGCGACACCGCCACACCGCACCCGCCGGGCGCCGACGCCGTACCGCATCCGTCAGGAGCCGGTTCGGCGCAGATGGCACCCCCGCCCGGACTGGACGACCTGCCCTCCCTGGTCCGGCGCGCCGAGCGGGCGGGCATCCGCGTCAGGCTCCGTACCCGGCTGGCGGCCGACCTCCCCGCGGGGACGGCGCTCACCGTCTACCGCATCGTCCAGGAGGGCCTGACCAACGTCGTCAAGCACGGCGGCGACGGAACGCGCTGCGAGGTCACCGTCACCGCCGACTCGCGCGGCCAGGTGGACATCGGGGTGGCCGACGACGGGGCGGGGAGGACGGCCGTGCCCGGTCGAGGGGAGCTCAGGGGTGGTCACGGACTGGTGGGGATGCGGGAACGGGTGATGATGTACGGGGGGACACTTCGGGCCGGGCCGCGGCCCGGCGGCGGGTTCGCCGTCTCGGCCCGTCTCCCGGCCGAACCCGCGCACGGGACCGTACCGGACCGAAGGGAGCCGACCCCGTGACCGAACCGATCCGGGTCCTGGTCGCCGACGACCAGTCCCTGCTCCGGGGGAGTTTCCGGGTGCTCATCGACACCGCGCCCGGGCTGACCGCGGTGGGTGAGGCCGGCACCGGCGCCGAAGCCGTCGAGAGCACCCGGCGGCTGCGCCCGGACGTGGTGCTCATGGACATCCGGATGCCCGGCATGGACGGGATCGAGGCAACGCGGCACATAGCCCGTTCGCCCGAGACAGCGCGGACCCGCATTCTCATCCTGACCACCTTCGACCTCGACGAGTACGTGTACGGCGCGCTGCGGGCCGGGGCGGCGGGGTTCCTGCTGAAGGACACCTCGCCCGAGGTCCTGCTGACCGGCATCCGCACCGTCGCCGCCGGAGAGTCCCTCCTGGCGCCCTCGGTGACCCGGCGCCTGATCGCCGCGTTCGCCCGCCTTCCCCACGCCTGTCCGGCGCCCGGCTCCTCGCTGGAGAACCTCACGGACCGGGAGCGAGAGGTTCTGCTGCTGGTGGCCCGTGGCCTGTCCAACACCGACATCGCCGAGTACCTCCACCTCAGCCACGGCACCGTCAAAACACATATCGGGCGGCTGCTGAGCAAGCTGGAAGCGCGCGATCGTGCGCAACTGGTCATCAGCGCCTACGAATCAGGACTCGTCACGGCGGCCGGCGGCTCCTGAACTCCTTGATCACCTGACCGTCTCGAGGAGGTGTCATGGGCTGCTCGCGGAGTGCCGCTCGGCCCAGCCGGTCGCGGTCACCACCTCGCGCGCGATGTCCACGACGGCACGCCCGTCCGTCACCACCCGTACGGTCTCCGCGGTGGCTTTCTGGTCCAGCAGCCGCGCCTTGCGAGCGCTGGCTTCCAGTTCCTGCTCGAGCTCGGAGCCGAGTTCGCGGCGCACCAGCCGCTCTTCGACGGTGGCATCGGAGGCGGTGAGCAGAACCCGTATGATCCGTGTCCCCGCTCCCATAGCCCGCTCGAACATTCCCGTGGACTCGGGCAGCACACTCACGGTGTTGGTGTAGATCAGTCGGCGGTAGCCGCGTCGGGCGAAGTTCGCCCACACGGCCGTCAGGTTGCTTTCGGTGATTTCCGAGCAGTGGGGATCTCCCTCCGGGGCCGGGTGGACCTGCCCCATGAAGTCGCCGTCGATGACCGCGTGCGAGACGGCCGCGGCCCGCAGTACGGCCGACACCTCCCACCCCACCGTCGTCTTGCCGACTCCGGCCCGCCCTCCGATGAGCAGTACTTCCGCGTGATCCATGGGGGCAGCCTGCCAGCGCACATCCGGCTGAGGCCATCCGATATCGGCTGGTCATGTATCAGTGGGCTCACGGGGTCTGCTCGCCGCCCGTGAACATGCTGATCAGGCCGTGAGGTGCGTCGTCTCCGTAGAACAACTCGTGAACGCGGATGCCTTCGGTGGCGGCCGCGGCGCTGCGGGGGAACATGGCCCGTTCGTATTCGGCGAGCGCGGTCTCGATGTCGTCGGGGTGCGCGGCGAGGCCCTTGCCGAGTTCGGCGGCGTCGTACATGGCCAGGTTGGCGCCCTCGCCGTTCGGGAGCGAGAGGTGGGCGGCGTCCCCGAGCAGGGTCACCCCCGGCACCCGCGCCCAACGGTGGTCCACGGGCAGGGCGAAGAGGGGGCGTAGCACCGGGGCGGTGTCACCGTCGGCGATCAGGGCGGTGAGCTCCGGTGCCCAGTCGGCGAACTCCTGCCCGATCCGTGCGGTGGCCGCGGCGGAGTCGGTGAAGTCGATGTCCGCGAACCAGGCACGTGGCCGGGCGAGCATCACGTAGGTGTGCACCGTGCCGCCCTTCTCCCGGTGGGCCAGGAATCCCCTGCCCGGCGCGAGCGCGAACAGCGACCCGCCGCCGACCGCTTTAGCCCCGGCCGGGTGGCGGGTGTCGGCGTCGAACAGATGGGTCTCGACGCTCGACATGCCGATGTACTCGGGGATCGCGGCGGACAGCAGTGGCCGGACTCGGGACCACGCGCCGTCCGCGCCGACCAGCAGGCCGGTGGTGACGGTGGCGCCGTCGGCGAAGGTCACCTCATGGCGGCCCTCGCCGAGGGCACGGGCCCCGCTGACCTTGTGCCCCCACCGGACGGTGCCGGTCGGGAGCGAGTCGAGGAGCATCTGCCGCAGCTCGCCGCGCAGCACCTCGGGGCTGCCACCCGTGCCGTCGTCGCCCTTCTCGAACAGGACGGTCCCTTCCTGGTCGAGGACCCGTATCGCCTGGCGGCCCTCCAGCACGAGGCCGCGGAACTCATCCGTCAGACCGGCCGCCTCAAGAGCCGGCTGTCCGCTGTCCTCGTGGACGTCGAGCATCCCGCCCTGCGTGCGCGCCGTAGCGGAAGCCTCCGCTTCGTAGACGGTGGCCGGGATGCCGTGGACGTGCAGGACGCGGGCGAGCGTGAGGCCGCCGAGTCCGGCACCGATGATCGTGACGTCAGTGGTCATGGTGGTTCCTCGCTGTCGCACGCCTGCCGGATGGGCACCCGGCAGGATCGATGTGAAAGGTTCCAGGGCCCGCCGACCGACCACCGACAACGGACCGACAGCCACCGATGTGAGACCGACACCGCGGCTTTTCGACGAGCGCGCCACCTTCGCGACCCCCTCGCCACGCGACGGCCGGGGGCGGTTAGGGTTCCCATCACCCCGGCGCCACTACCGGACGCGTCGGCAGGAATCCAGCCGGGGAATGCGCCCGGGCGGTATCGCGTCGCTCGGCCGACCGCGCACAGTGGGAAGGGCACATCACGATGACGAGCGGTGACGGTGGTTACGGTGGTGGCAGCGGTCACACCGCGGTACTCGACGATCCGGTGGGCGAGTCGCTGCGCGGCCACCACGCGGGTCTGGGGCGCAGGCTCGGCCGGGCCGCCACCTACCTGCCGGGAGTCGCGACCTTCTCCGCGGTACCCGCCGATGCTGACGCGGCGGACTGGGCCGGTCTCGCACGGCTCCTCGGACGGGAGGCGTTCGCCGACATGTTCAGCTGCCAGGCGTCCCCTCCTCCGGACTGGGAGCAGGTTTTCGTCCTCGAAGGCCGGCAGATGATCTGGTCCGGCGGCAGCCGCCCCGATCAGCCTGATGCGGCGAACAGCACCGACGTGGTGGAGCTGGGTGCGGCCGATGTGCCTCAGATGCTCGACCTGGTCGCACGGACCCAACCGGGACCGTTCTGGCCGCGCACCCTCGAACTCGGCACCTACCTTGGCATCCGCGACGGCGGCAGACTGGTGGCCATGGCGGGCGAACGGCTCCGGCCCCCGGGATGGACCGAGATCAGCGCCGTCTGCACGGCCCCCGAGGCACGCGGGCGAGGCCACGCCGCCCGCCTGATCAGCGCCCTCGTCGCGCGCATCCTGGCTCGGAACGAACGCCCCTTCCTGCACGTGGCCGAGACGAACACCGGCGCCATCGCGCTCTACGAACGGCTCGGCTTCGTGAGCCGGACGCCCGTGACGTTTCGCGGCTTCCGCACCCCGTGACGGTACGCCGTGCCGCCACAGCGCCGTATCACGAGGCGGGATCAGGGATCCGGCTCTGCCCGAGGAGGCTCCGAGGGCCCCACTGTCCGGGACAGCTGGCCGATACGAGCGTGCGCGGTATCCGCTTCCGGGTCTGCAACGTGCACGACGGCCTCGTCGACGGCTGCGGTCGGGTCCGGTAGGGGTAACCCCAGGCACCGCCCTGAGGACAGCGCGTCGGCACGTCGGGGGAAAGCCGGATGGGCCGATCCCCGCTCCGCTGGTGAGATGGTCGTCGACCACCGGCTCCGGGGGGAAACCGCCGCGCGCCACAGCCTGCGCGGTCCCTGACCGCGCAGGCGACCCGAACGGAAAAGGGAGCGCCATGCATGTGTCAGGAACGCGTCGGCGGGGCCCACTTGTCCTGGCCGGCCTGGCCACGGTCCTCCTCACCGCATCGATCGGGCCGACGGCGTCGGCGAAACCCCAGCGGGCCGATCCGCTCCAACAGCGGGTGGACGCGGTTTACGGCACCGGGGCCACCGGTGTGTTCGCCGAGGTGACATCGCCGCACACACGCGACAGCGCACGCGCCGGGACGGCCGAGAGGGGCACCGGGAGGCCGATGCCGCACAACGGCAGGTTCCGGATCGGCAGCGCCACCAAGACGTTCACCGCCACGGTCGTGCTGCAACTCGTCGGCGAGGGGCGAATATCCCTGGAGGACACCGTCGAGCGGTGGCTGCCGGGAGTGGTCCGGGGCAACGGCAACGACGGTGGCCGGATCACCGTACGGCAGCTGCTGCAACACACCAGCGGCATCCCTGACGTCACGCCGGAGATACCCGCGATGAACAGCGCGGACGACTATCGAGCCGAGCGGTTCCGCACCTACGCCCCCGAGGAGTTGGTGGGCTTGGCGATGCGGCACCCTCCCAACTTCCCCCCGGGCGCCGACTGGTCGTACTCCAACACCAACTACATTCTCGCCGCCATGATCATCCACAAGGTCACCGGCCGGAGCTGGGCACAGGAGGTGAACGACCGGATCATCCGCCCGCTGGGCCTGGGGGAGACCAGTACGCCCGGCACCTTCCCGTTCATCCTCGGCCCGCACGCCCACGGCTACGCCGCGTTCGCCACCGACACCAGCGTTGACGTCACGACGCTCAACCCGAGTATGGCCGTCGGCTCCGGCTCGATGATCAGCACCACGCAGGACCTGAACCGGTTCTACGCCGCACTGCTCGGCGGCCGTCTGCTGGCTCCGGCGCGGCTCGACGAGATGACGACCACCACGCCCGCGCCCGAGCTGGGCGTGAGGTACGGGCTCGGCCTGGGCGAGATCCCGCTCTCCTGTGGCGGCAGCTACTTCGGTCACCCGGGGGAGCTGCTCGGCTATCACACCTGGGGCGGTGTCACCCGAGACGGGACCCGGACCGCCGTGGTGTACGTCACCGGTGACGGCGACAAGGACACCCAGCACGCCATGAGCACGCTCGTGGACCAGGAACTGTGCCGGACCCGCTCCTAGTGCTCCAGTCTGGTTTCGCGATCTTGTCGCGGCCCCGGCTGGGAACGGGTACGGCCACCGCGTGATCATCGGGAGGCGTGGACTCCTGAAGATCGGTGCGGTGGCATGGTGAGATCGTCGACGACGCTCTCAGAGGACACGATGTCCGGGCTGGGACGTCTGCGGCGGTGCCGACGCGATCCGGCCTTGATGCCGGAGTCTCAGGCCCGGTGGGTCTCTCTCGTTGAGTACGTCGATCTTGCGTACCTCATTGCGCATGTGCGGACCCCACTTGGTGAAGAGCGCCATGACCTTGGGCGAGGCCCACAGCAACCGTCCCGCCGGGTCGGCGATCACCTGCACGTTCATGCCGTGCTTCTTATGTTGCCCGGAGTAGGAGGGTCGGTCGGCGACGATTCGGTCGATCGGCAGCAACGTGCCGTCCAGGATCACGAACGCCTTGCCGGAGGCTGTCCTCACCGTCTCGGCGAGGGCTGGAGCCAGAGCGACCAGGATGTCGACGGCCTCGGCGATGTACCGGTAGGCGGTGGCCAGCCGACGCCATCGTGTCCCTTGCGCAAGACGACGTGCGGTCAACTCGCGGGCGAGGAAGCGCAGAGGGCTCAGGGCCGACTCGGACTCCTTCCGGTGCGCTCAGCTGTGTTCAGCGAGGAGCACTGCCGCCCGGGGACTCTGCGCCCAGAAGCGTGAGCAGCCCGGGGAATCTCCTCTCGATGTCCGCGCGGCGCAGTCGGATGCCCTTGCGGTTGCCGTAGTCGATCTCGTCAATGAGACCTGCCTCGCGCAGGACCCGGAAGTGGTGGGTCTGGGTCTGCTTCGAGATCGGAAGATTGAACGAGTTGCAGCCCCGCTCGCTGTCGCTGCGGTCGGCGGCCAACTCCGTCATCACCGAACGACGGTGCTCGTCGGCGAGGGCGCGGAATACCGCACCCAGATCGAGCGCATCGGCCTCGGGGCCGACCAGGTTCATCCCGGCCACGCGCCACTCCCTTCAGGTACGACTTGCATCGTACCTCAAAGATATGCTCCACTGAGGTACGAAATTGATCGTACCTTGACCCGCTTGCGCTGCCCGGTGTCGACGCCCCCTGAGACCCGGCCCGGCACTCGCCGGGGACCTGGTCATTGACACTCCGTGAGGTCATCGTCATGAAGAAGCCCGAGGTGCTGATAGTCGGCGCCGGAATCGCAGGGCCCGCACTCGCATACTGGCTCTCCCACAATGGATACCGGCCGACGGTCGTCGAACACGCCCGGCAGCTGCGCTCCGGTGGCAGCGCGATCGTCGTGAAGGGGCCCGCGATCCCGGTCGCCGACCGCATGGGCATCCTTCCGCAGCTCCGCGGGCTCGCCACCCGCAATCGGTCGCTGACCCTGCTCGACCCCGGCGGCAGGCGGATCCTGCGACTCCCGCTCACCTCGGACAAGGCTCCGACGGTCGAGGTGACCCGAGCCGACCTGTCCGAGGTGCTCCACCGGTCGGCGCAGACCGAGGCCGAGTTCTTGTTCGACGACACGGTCACCGCTCTCGACCAGGACGAAGGCGGGGTGAACGTCACCTTCCGGCGGTCCGCGCCACGGCGCTTCGACTTGATAGTCGGTGCCGACGGGATGCACTCCACCGTACGGCGCCTGGTATTCGGCCCTGAGCGGCAGTTCGTGAGCGACCTGGGCCTGTACGGCGCGACCGTCCCGCTGGAACCCGACGCCATCGAGGACCCGACCGAGATGACGATGCTGACCGCGCCGAACCGGATGCTGGTCCTCCACCCCTCGCGGACCACTCCGCTCGCGATCTTCACCTTCCGGGCCGCACGGCTAGCGCCCCACGACCGCAAGAACATCGCCCTTCACAAGCAGACCGTGGCCGACGCCTACGCCGACGTGCGGTGGCGGGCACCGGAACTCGTGGCGGCGTTCCTCGACCACCCGGCTCCGTTCTTCGACCCCCTGACCACCGTCCGGATGCCCTCGTGGTCCCGGGGACGGGTCGTACTGCTCGGGGACGCGGCGGCGGCGACAGCCCTGCTGGGCGACGGGTCCAGCATGGCGATGGCGGGCGCGTACGCCCTCGCGGAAGAGCTCGCCGCCCATCCCGGTGATCACACCCGCGCCTTCGCCGCCTACGAGTCGCGGCTCCGCCGTGAGGTAGGCCCGCGGCAGCGACGCGTCGGTCTGCTCTCCAGGCTCATGGTGCCCCGCACCCGGCCCGGCCTCGCGGTGCGCAACGCCGTGGGCCGCGCGGTCGGTCGCACGAAACGGATCAGCTGAGCCCGCAGCCGCGCGGCCCCAGGGGGGAGAGGCTGGACGATACGAGCGGATACGGCTTCACCGTTGTCGGGGAACCGGGGGTGACCTCCGCCGTGTCCGCGGACGTGCGGCAGATGTGGCGCCGGCTGCACGCCGTGGTCGTCCCGGAGACCGGTCCGGCCGTCGACCGCTGGCTGGCCGCCCACTCGGCTGCCGCGGCGATCATCCGTCCGGACCGCTACACCCTCGCGCTGGCCACCGACACGGCGGAACTGGAGCAGGCCACCCGCGACCTGGCGCGGACGGTATCGATACAGGGGGCGGTGGCATGAAGGAGTACGCGGCCGGGATGAGGTGGGGGGAGGGTCCCCGCTGGCAGCGCGGTGCGCTGTGGCTGCGCGCCCGGCGGGGCCCGCGCTGGCGGCCGTGGCGCTGCCGGGAGGCGTGTGGCAGCTCCGGCCGACCGTGCTGATCGCCGCGACCGGCTGTCTCCATGGCGGAAAGCACATCGACCGCCGGGCCGATGTACGCGCCCTGCGCGACGCGCTGCCGACCCTCACGGCGACCGTCGTCGTGGGGGACGCGGCAGGGGCGGTGCCCGGTGCCCTCTCCTGGTCCGCGCTCACCGGGCGCGACCCCGAACTGGCCCCCGTACCGGTCCCGTTCGACCACCCGCTGTGGGCGTTCTCCTCGGACACGACGGGACGGCCGAAGGGCATCGTGCACGGGCACGGCGGGGTCGTGCTCGAGCAGCTCACGACGGCGGGCGGCGGGCGTGAGGATCGTCGCGGTCGAGGAGGCACCGTCACCGAGGAGGCACCGTCACCGTGACGGCCCCGGCATCGGTGAGCACCGTCTCCGGTGAGCTGCCATCGCGGCTGTTGCCCCCCGCCGCACCGAAATCCGCCTCGGCGGCGCCCGCCGCCTCGTCTGACAGGAGACCGTCGACGGTCTTGTGCCGTGGGGCTTTCTGTTCGATGCTGCCGTTTCTTGATGCCTTGAGTTCGGAGTCGCGAATGAGCGCAGAGAGAAACAGATCGAACCATCCGCGCCGTCGTACGGTGCTCGCCGCGGGCGCCCTGGCGGGGTGGGCCGCTTTCAACGCCCAGAAGTCGGCGTTCGCCGCCGACGGCGATCCGTGGGACGCCGCGCCGCGGATCTTCCAGGTGAACCGTGAAGCGGCGCGAGCCCGCCTCGTGCCGTACGCGGGCCCCGCCGACGCGATGCGGGGACGGTTCCAGGATTCCCCGTACTACCGTTCGCTCAACGGAAGCTGGCGCTTTCGATGGTCGCGGAACGCGGACCGGCGGCCCACCGGGTTTCAGGCCCCGGACTTCGACGACAGTGGATGGAACCGCATACCGGTGCCCTCCAACTGGGAGATCGAGGGCTACCCGGAGCCGATCTACCTCAACATCAAGTACCCGTGGATCGGCTATGAGACGCCGAACCCCCCGCAGGTGCCCGAGGACTTCAACCCGGTCGGCTCCTATCGCCGTACCTTCACCGTGCCCGCCGACTGGTCGGGGCGGCGCACCCTGCTGTCGTTCCAGGGGGTGAAGTCGGCGTTCTTCGTGTGGGTGAACGGTGAGCGGGTGGGCTACAGCGAGGACAGCTACACGCCCGCCGAGTTCGACATCACACCGCATGTGCGCAAGGGCCACAACGTCCTCGCGGTGGAAGTCCACCGCTGGTCCGACGGCAGTTGGCTGGAGGACCAGGACATGATCGACCTGTCCGGGATCTTCCGGGACGTCTACCTGTACTCGATCCCCCCGGTCCACGTGCAGGACCTGTTCGTCCACACCGAACTGGACGCCGCCTACCGCGACGCCGCGCTGACCGTCGGCGTCACCGTGCGGAACCGTGGCGGGGACGGCACCGCGGGGCACCGCGTCGCGGCGGACCTCTTCGATGCACGAGGCCACCGGGTGGTCCGCCTCTCGGGTGACGCGGGCGACGGCTCGGCGTCCCTGAAGGGCGATGTGCGGGCTCCCGCGCTGTGGTCCGCCGAGGACCCCAACCTGTACACGCTCGTCGTGACGCTCACCGACGCACGCGGCCGGACGACCGACGTCCACAGCACGCGGATCGGATTCCGGCAGGTGGAGTGCGGGTCAGGACGGTTCACCGTCAACGGCGAGCCGGTGATGTTCCGCGGCACCAACCGCCACGAGAGCGACCCCGAACGGGGCCAGGCCGTCGACGAGGCGCGGATGATCGAGGACATCCGCCTGATGAAGCAGCACAACATCAACGCCGTCCGCACCTCGCACTACCCCAACCACCCGCGCTGGTTGGAACTCTGTGACGAGTACGGACTGTACGTCATCGACGAGGCGAACCTGGAGACGCACGGCGTGCGGGACACGGTGCCCGGTTCCCTGCCGGAGTGGACCGACGCCTGTGTGGATCGGCTGCGGTCCATGGTCGAACGGGACAAGAACCATCCGTGCGTCGTCGTCTGGTCGCTCGGCAACGAGGCGGGGCAGGGAACGAACTTCAAGGTCATGGCCGACTGGGCGCACGCCCGCGACGCCTCGCGCCCGGTGCACTACGAGGGCATGAACTCCGTCGCCGACCTGCACAGCGAGATGTACACCAGCCCCGAAGGCGTGGAGTCCTACGGCAGGTCCGGCAACCAGACCCCCTTCGTGCTGTGCGAGTACAACCACTCGATGGGCAACAGCGGCGGCAACCTCCAGGAGTACTGGGACGTCTTCGAGCGCTATCCCAACCTGCACGGCGCCTTCGTCTGGGACTGGGTCGACCAGGCCATCAGACTGCCGGTGCCGGGCGACTCCCGGCACACGTATCTGTCCTACGGTGGCGACTGGCACGCCGGCTATCCCACGGACGGCAATTTCTGCTGCAACGGACTGGTGGCCGCGGACCGGTCGGTCCACCCCGGGCTGATCGAGTTGAAGAAGTGCTACCAGCCGGTGGGCATCGCGGCCGACGACCTCTCCGGCGGGTCCGGGGGCACCGTGAAGGTCCGCAACAAGCATCTCTTCAGCGGCCTGGACGCCTACACGCTGCGCTGGTCCGTGACCCAGGACGGTGAGACCGTGCAGCACGGCACGCTTCCGGCCCCGGCCGTGGCTCCCGGCAGGGAGGGCGTCGTACGCATCCCGTACCGCAAACCCTCGCCCTCCGAGTCCGGGGGCGAGTACTTTCTGAACCTCTCCTTCCTGCTGCGCGAGCGGACCCGCTGGGCCCCGGCCGGGCACGAGGTCGCCGCCGAGCAACTGGCGCTGGACTGGCGCGCCCCGGCCCCCGGCGAGGCCCCGGTGACCGGCAGGCTGGTGGTCACCGAGACCGCGACCGAGGTCACGGTGAGTGGCCCGGAGGTGGAGGTGGTGGTGTCCAAGTCCTCCGGAACCCTGGCCACGTACACCTGGAAGGGACGGGCCCTGCTCGCCGAGGGACCCGTGCCCAATTTCTGGCGAGGCCCCACGGACAACGACATCGGCCGCGGTTTCCAGAAGACGGCCGCGACCTGGCGGGACGCGGGAAGCAAGCGGACGGTGACCTCCGTGACGGCCTCGCAGCCGGCGCCCGGCGAGGTCGTCGTCGACGTCGCCTGCACGCTGCCCACCTCGCCCAGGACCGCCACCTGGAACACGGCGTTCCGGGTGCGGGCCGACGGTGAGGTGCGGGTGCGCCACACCCTCGACGCCCCGGCCGGGCTGCCGGATCTGCCCGTGGTCGGCGCCCTGCTCACCGTGCCGGAGGGCCACGAACGGCTCGAGTGGTTCGGGCGCGGCCCCCACGAGAACTACCAGGACCGCAAGACGTCCGCGTTCGTGGGGCGGTGGCGCTCCACGGTCGATCAGCAGGTTGCCCCGTACGTACGGCCCCAGCAGACGGGGAACCAGACGGACGTCCGCCGACTGTCGCTGACCGACCGCTCCGGCGAGGGTCTGACCGTCGTCGCCGACCCCGCCGAGAGCGAGCCGCTGCTGGAGACCAGCGCCCTGCACTTCACGCCGTCGGACCTGGACGCCCCCAGGCACCCGTATCAGCTGAGGCGTCGCGACGAGACGATCCTGCTCGTCAACCACCGCCAGATGGGCGTCGGCGGCATCGACTCCTGGGGCGCGGCCCCGCTGGAGAAGTACCTGTTGCACTCCGGGCGCACCTACAGCTACGCCTACCGGTTGCGTCCCGCCTCCGCCTGACGGACCCATGCGGCTCTCAGCAGCCGCCCCGGGCCCGGTCGTCCAGCACGACCGGGCCCGCTGCGCGGGGTCTGCGGCGGGCCCCGGGTCGCGGTGTTGACGAACTCGGCCGTGGCGGCGGGGTCGCGCCAAGACCGGGACACACTTGACGGAGTCCTGCTAGAACGGCATGTGACCCCGGGCACGCCGCCCGGCGGAGCCGCTGCGGCCCACTGCCTTGGAACTGCTGCGGAAGGGTTTGCTGAGGATCCGTCCCAGGAGGCCGGGCGCCTTGCCGCCGACGCGTGATCCGGCGCCCAGAGTGCGTTGGGTGCCGCGTTCGGGGTGCCGGGACAGGCGTGGGACCAGGAAGGCCAGCACGGCCAGGACGACACAGATGCCAACAATGGCGAAGATCATGGCGAAGTACTCCCAGTGTGAGGTGTTTCTGCCGGGTACCCCGCGGCTCCGGCCGCATGCCGCGGCGGCTGAGGGGCTACGACGTGACCGTGCCACTGGCGGGCTGCTCGTCGTCTTCTGCGCCTCGTGGTGGGTTACTGAGTTGTTCGCGCAGGTAGTTCCAGATCATGGAGATCAGCGCGGCGACCGGTACGGCCAGCAGGCTGCCCACGATTCCGGCGAGGCTGCTGCCCAGCGTGACCGCCAGCAGGATGACCGCGGCGTGGAGACCGAGGCCGCGGCTCTGGATCATGGGCTGGAACACATTGCCCTCCAGCTGCTGCACCACGACGATGATGGCCAGCGCGATCAGCGCGTCCGTGAAGCCGTTGGACACCAGCGCGATGAGCACCGCGACCGCGCCCGCGAACAGGGCTCCCACGATGGGGACGAACGCGGAGATGAAGGTCAGGACCGCCAGGGGCAGCACCAGTGGTACTCCCAGGGCCCACAGCCCGAGCCCGATGAGGACGGCGTCGAGCAGGCCGACCAGCGCCTGGGAGCGCACGAAGGCGCCGAGGGTGTCCCAGCCGCGTGCGGCCACGGTGGGGATGTCGGTGGCGAGCCGGCCGGGCAGCTGGCGGGTGAGCCAGGGCAGGAACCGTGGGCCGTCCTTGAGGAAGAAGAACATCAGCAACAGCGCCAGGACGGTGGTGATCAGGCCGTCGACCACGGTGCTCACCCCGGTGACGACCGTGGTGACGATGCTGCCGGTGCTGCTCTGGAGCCGGGCGGCCGCGGTGTCGGAGGCCTTCGCGATCTGGGCGTCGCCGATGTTCAGCGGTGGACCGGCGGCCCATTGGCGTACCTGGTGGATGCCTTCGGTGACACCGTCGGTCAGTTCGCCGGACTGGGAGGCCACCGGTACGGCGATCAGCGCCACGATACCCGTGGCGACCAGGAGGAACAGCACGGTCACGACCGAGGCGGCCAGCGCTGGAGGCCACCCGCGCCCGCGCAAGAAGCGGGCCGGGGGCCAGGTCAGGGTCGTGAGGAGCAGGCCGAGGACAAGTGGCCAGAGGACCGGCCACATCCGGCCCAGAGCCCATAGGACCACCGCCGCCATGGCGAGGATCAGAAGCAGCTCGAGGGAGATTCGCGCTGACAGGCGGAGCGCGGCGCGGGTTCTCGTCGGATTCAACGTGGCAGGCATGCGCCCACCGGTACCCCGTTCGTGCCGTGCTATCGCAGCTGACCGGGGCGGGGCTTGTGGGCGAACACCCATCGGTTGCCCGCCAGTGCGTCGTTGTGCTCGGGGCGCGGGCCGCGTCCGTGCCGGCGGGTGTAGTCGAAGGGGGTCCGGACGGTTGTGGTCCAGCCCTTGCCCGCGAGGTCACCCGCGGAGTCGGGGCGTGGTTCCCGGCTGAAGAGGTCGAGCAGGTCGATGCCGATCTGGTGTTTCGTCGCGGTGTAGAGGGGGCTGTCGCGGTATGCGAGCAAGTCCTTGTCGAGTTTGACCTCGAACGCCAGTGTGCTTCCGCCCGCGCTCAGCCGGTCCACCGTGTGGATGAGATTCGTCTCGGAGGTGTTGGGCAGGTAGAACAGCAGCCCTTCGGCGAGCCAGGCGGTCGGTGCGGCCGCGTCGAAGCCCGCGTCGGTCAGTGCCGCGGCCCAGTCGGCGCGCAGGTCGAGGGGGATCGGTACGCGGGCCGCTTTCGGGGTGGTCGGCAGTCCGCCGAGCACCTTGTGCTTGAACTCCAGCACGCCTTCCCGGTCGATCTCGAAGATCACACAGCCGGGAGGCCAGTCGAGCCGGAACGCCCGTGAATCCAGCCCCGCCCCGAGCAGCACCACTTGGCGTGCTCCTCCCGCCCGCACCGACTGGAGGAGGAAGTCGTCGAGGACCCTGGTCCGCAGGCCGAAGTAGCGGGCGAAGCGCCCCCACAGCGGGTTCGCGTCCCCGTCCGCGACCTCATGTATGCGCACCGGCCAGTCCGCGGAGGCCGGTGCGGCGTGGACGAAGTGTTCCGCGTAGACGTCCTGTGCCAGGCTGTCGTGGCGGTGGGTCTCGATCGCCCGGGCCGCGGCGACCATGAGAGCGGTCAGACCGACACCCCCTTCCACGCCTTCCACACCGGTGTTGTGATGCGCAGTGTCGGTCATGGGTCCTCCCTTGGCCCCGCGGGAATCAGGACGGGTTTGACCACGCGGCCCGCGTCGCAGTCGCGTTCGGCTTGGTTGATGTCGGCGAGGGGGTAGGTGCGGATCAGCTGGTCGAAGGGGAACCGCCCGGCCTGCCAGAGCCCGGTCAGCCGCGGGATCAGCAGCCCGGGGACCGCGTCCCCTTCGCAGATGTGGGAGATCCTCCGGCCCCGGTCCAAGGTCCCCGGTTCGAGCGGCAGTGGGGTGTGGAGGCGTGCTACGAGGCCGAGGTGGCCGGTCGGGCGCAGGGCGCGGAGGGCGTTGTTGATCAGCTGGGGGGAGCCCGTGGTGTCCAGTGCGTAGTGTGTGCCGCCGTCGGTCAGTTGCCGGATGCGGTCGGGCAGGGCGGGCAGGTCGCCCGATGCGGCGTGCAGTGGGATTGCGTGGAGCCGCTCGGCGAGGGCCAGCCGCTCGGGGTGCCGGTCGACGGCCACGGTCACGGCTCCGGCGGCGGTGGCGGCCATCACCGCGGCCAGGCCGACCGCTCCGGCGCCGTAGACCGCGATGGTGTCGCCGGGGCCGGCACCGAAGGAGTGGAAGACCGCTCCGGCGCCCGTGAGGAAGGAGCAGCCGAGCGGGCCGAGGAGTTCGACGGGCAGCGTGGGATCGACCCGGACGGCGTTGCGGGCCGGGACCATCGCGTATTCGGCGAAGGAGGACTGGCCGAACCAGCGGGGGGCCAGTGCGCCTCCGTCCGCGTCGGTGAACCGCGCCGCGTGTTCCTCGCGTCCTCCGAAGAGATTGAGCGTGGCGAAGGAGTCGCAGTAGGCGGGGGCCGCGCCCATGCAGTTCCGGCAGTGTCCGCAGGAGTCGAAGCTCAGCACGACGTGGTCGCCGGTGCTCAGGCCGGTGTCCGGGCCGCCTGTCTCCACGACGACTCCGGCCCCTTCGTGGCCGAGCACCGCGGGCAGTGGTGAGCGGCCGGCCGAGCGCCGCACCGCGAGATCGGTCCGGCACATCCCGCAGCCCGCGATCTTCACCAGGACCTCGCCGTCGCCCGGCCCCGCGTGCAGCATCACCTCCTCGAGGGTGAACCGGCTCTCGTAGGAGCGCAGTACCGCCGCGGCGAACCTCATCCGCGCACCTCGACCGGACGGTGTACGACGAACGGGCTGAGATTGCATCCGCCACGGGTCCCGGGCAGGCGAGGGGACGGGCTGGTCGGCATACCGGCGGTCAGCTTGCGGTGGCGACGGACGCCGCGGATTCCCGGGCGTGCCGGTCCATCTCCGCCCGGAAGGCCGCCACCAGCCGCGGCTGGATCCTTCCGGTGTCGCGGTCGCCGCCTTCGCAGACGGCGCCGCGCACCCCCACGATGTCGGTGCCGATGTGGGTGAGGGCGGCGAGGTCCGCGGCTTTGACGCTGCCCGCGAGGGCGGCGCGCAGACCGGCCTCATGGGCCTGCCGGACGAACTCCGCGCAGAGGTCGGGCGGAACGTGGTCGAACAGCCGTGTCCCGTCCTTGATCGCGGTGTCGAGCATGGCCGCGTCACAGCCGGAGCGGCGGGCGATGTCGGGCAGCGCGAGCGGGTTGACGCAGCCGATGCGGTGGGCGTCGGCGTAGCCGGAGGCGACGACGAACGCGTCCGGCCGGTAGTCCTTCACCGCCCGGACGGCCCCGCGCATGACATCGATGGCCTGTGCGGGCGTCGTGCATCCGTAGAGGCCGACCTTGATGTAAGTGGCTCCGGAGACCGCCGCGCCCAGCGCCGCCTGGGCCACTGTGCCGGGCTTGTAGGGGACGTCTCCCACGGTGGCGGAGACCGGCTTGTCCGCCGGGACCGTGTCGCGGATCTGCCGGATGACCCAGGGGAAGTTCGCGCCGAGCGAGCCCTCGTCGGGCTTCTTGACGTCGACGATGTCGAGGTGTTCCGCCGCCTTCGCGCAGTCGAGGGCCTCCTCGACGCTGTCCGGGGAGATGAGAAGCAACAACGTGGCTTCCTTCCACCGCATACCACCTGCCCACGGGGCAGCCATGCGGAGTCGTGTGGATCACGCGCGGTCCGTTCATCATTGCCGCGTCCCGCGGCCCACGGCAGGGCGCGCGGAGTCCGGACGGGGCGTTGTCATGACTCTCCGCGCCCCCGGCGCGCCGTCCACGCCGGTGGCCGGTGCGGCGATGGAGACTATGCGCTCTGCGCCGATTGCCGAATGATCAGGTCGGTCAGCAGGGCCAGCGGAGGCCAGCCGTCGCGGCCCCGGCGGGCGACGGCGAAGGCGCGCAAGGCAACGTCCGGCGCGGTGAGCGGCACCAGCCGGACGCCGGGCAACGTGGAGGTGCCCATCGGCAGCAGACCTACGCCCATTCCTGCCGCGATCATGCCCTGTACGAGGTCGAGGCTGTCCGCCTGGTGGGTGAGGTGGGGGGTGAAACCGGCCATGGAGGCCAGCGTCCGGATGACGGTCTCGTCACCGGGGTTGCGCGAGTTGCCGATCCAGTCCGCCGTGCGGAACCAGCGGAAGACCTCCGGGGCGCCCGGTACTGAGGGGCGGGCGGCGTGGTCGGGAATGCCCAGACCCCAGGGGGCGGTCCACAGCGGGGTGATCACGACCGCGGGGTCCGGCTCGGCCGGTGCCAGGTTGTAGTCGTAGATGAGCGCGAGGTCGGCCTCGTCGTTCGCCAGCAACTGGAGGGCCTCGGCGGGTTCGTGCTCACGGACCAGGATGCTGAGCTGAGGATGGCTCGCCGACAAGTTGCCGATGATGGGCAGCAGTTGGGCTCGGATGGCCGTGGCGAAGCCTGCCACGCGCACCGTGCCGGTCGGCGGGGCGTCGGGGCTCAAGTCCCGCTGTGCGGCCTCGACCGCCGCAAGGATCGTCACGGCGTGTTCCGCCAGCCGGCGGCCCGCCGGTGTGAGCCTGACCCTGCGCCCATGCGGCTCGATCAGCGCCGTGCCCATCTCCTGGGCCAAGGCGGCGACCTGCTGGGACACGGTCGAGGTGGTCGTGCCGGTGGCCTCGGCCACGGCGCGCATCGAGCCTCGACGGGCCAGCTCGGCCAGCATGTGCAGGCGGCGTGTTTCCATCCCTCCATTGTCCATGAATCCCGAACGAATCATTCGGGATCGGCACGTGGACGTGAACGGTGTCAAGGCTCTCTACTGGAGCCCATGAACGCTCCCGAACCGCCCGAGGCTCTTCCTTCCCGCCACTCGCGCCATGCCGGCGGCGGTTTCCTCATGGCCGCCACCGCGATGTGTACCGTGCAGCTCGGATCGGCTCTGACGGTTCCGTTGTTCGGACAGCTCGGCGCGCTGGGGACCGCGGGGCTGCGCCTGGGCTGGGCGGGGCTGATCCTGCTGGTCGCCATCCGCCCCCGGCCGAGTGATTTCAGCTCCCGGGATCTTCTCGCCTGCATGGTGCTCGGTCTCGTGACCGCCGGAATGATGGTCTTCTTCATGCAGGCGATCGCCCGTCTCCCGCTGGGAACGGCGAGCGCGCTGGAATTCCTGGGACCGCTCACGGTCTCCCTCTTCGGGCCGAGGAAGGGACGCCTGATCTGGGCGGCCGCGGCGGCGACGGGCGTCGTGCTGCTGACCGAGCCCTGGCACGGCGGCGCCGACCTCCTGGGGGTGGGGAGCGCGCTGCTCGCCGCGGGATGCTGGGCCGCGTACATTCTGCTGACCCAACGGGTCGGTGATCGTGTCACCGGCCTGAAAGGACTGGCCGTCTCCATGCCGGTCGCCGCGGTGGCGGGGCTGGCCATCGCCGCCCCGGACCTCGCCGACCGCCTCACCTGGGCACCGCTGTGGACCATGCTGGCTCTGGCGGTGCTCAGCCCCGTCATCCCCTTCGCCCTCGAGTTCCTCGCCCTGCGGCATCTGACCACGTCCGCGTTCGGCACGCTGATGAGCCTCGAGCCCGCCATCGCCCTCATGGTCGGTCTGCTCGTCCTCGGCCAGCGTCCCGGTACGGCCGCGACACTCGGCCTGGTTCTCGTGGTCGTGGCCAGCGTCGGCGCCACCCGTGCCGGTGTCCGTCCCCCGGCATCCTCCAAAGAGGCACCGGCTTCCCGGTATGAGCCCGGCCGGGAGCCCGTACGACGCGATCAGGTGTCATCGAACGTGGCAAGCTGACGTGTCGCAACCGGCCGATAGAGGTCCTGCTGTCGCCGGGGACAGCACGCTGAAGATCTCACGCTTCGCTTGGAGGGGACCATGTCCACACCCATCGGCATGCCCGCCGATCCGGCGTTGAGCCATCGAGCCATCGAGAACTTGATCGCACGCTACGCCGAACTCGTGGACGACGGCGATTTCGCGGGACTCGGCACGCTTCTCGCCGACGCCACCTTCATGGGCAGTGGCGAGCCGGCCAGCGGGCGCGAGGCGATCGAGAAGATGTTCAAGGACACTCTGATCGTCTACGCCGACGGCACGCCGCGAACCCACCACGTCACCACCAATGTCGCCATCGAGGTCGATGAGCAAGCGAACACGGCGGTCTCGCGTTCGTACGTCACCGTGTTCCAGGCGCTGCCCGACCTGCCGCTGCAACCCATCGCCGCCGGTCGCTACCACGACCGCTTCGAGCGCCGTGACGGGCGGTGGCGCTTCACAGAGCGACGGGTCCGCATCAACCTGATCGGCGATGTGAGTCGCCATGCGCAGCAGGCCGCCGCACGGGGGTAGCCGTTCCCGGGGGAGGAGGCCCCGCCGGTCGGACCGGCGGGGCCCCCACCGTCTCAGATCATGAGCAGCAGCCGCGTGTGCGGTGTCAGCTTCCGGTTCACGCTGGTGCTCTGCACGAATATCGTGAAGTCGTCGTTGTGATCCGGCTTGACGCGAACTTCCGTGTCCGGCAGGCCGAGCAGGGATCGGGCCTCCGGTCCCGTGTACACCCGGTCCGTCTTCTTCTCCAGCACCGCTATCTGCTTCCGCGCCTGGATTTTCTCCGACTTGCTCAGCTGATAGAACGCACAGCCGGTACGGAAGGTGTGCCCGCATTCGATGACCCATTCCCGGATCGCCGCTTCGCGGGCCACCGGAATCAGCTGGTATTTCGACGGGTCCACCGGGGTGAGGCCGGCTGCCTTGATGGTGTCCTTGTTGACCGCCTCCGCACCCGTGGAGAACACCGCCCGCGATCCCCGGATGCCCTGGGTGCGGCCCACCATAAAGTTCTCGGTGGCCTGCTGGATAACCTGCCCTGCCTCCTCCAGACCCTGCGTGCTCGTGGCGTCCCAGATGGCGATGTTGTCCTTCGGGAAGCCGCACTGCATGGCCTCGCGCTTGCCCATCTGGTCCGGCACCAGGACGGCCAGCGTCCAGTTGTCCTCTTGCGTCTCCATCAGCTTGGCCACGGCCCGCACCAGTTCACGCGGGTTCTTGGTGGGGGCATCCGGGCAGCGGTGACTCGCGTTCTCCTGGCCGTCGGTCAGCACGAACGTCAGGAAGCTGTGGTCGCCGTAGAGTTGAGCGGTCTGCGCCAGCTCCCGCTGCGACGTGAGTGTGGCCGCCAGCAGAGCCGTCATTCCACCGACCCGGTAAAGCTGCTTCAGGGACGGCATCCGCAGCACGTCCTTGTCGTAGATGACGCACTCCACCTTGTCGGCGAAGACGTAGACCGTAACGCGGGTTTCCTGGTCCAGTTCCTTCGATCGGCGGGCCAGATACGCAATCTGCTGGTCGGCGACTTCGACGACCTTTCCGCGCAGGTGTGACATGGACGAACTGGCGTCCAGCACAAGAGCAACGTGATTGATGTAGTTCTGGTCTCCGGACATGCCGCGCCCCCTCTTTTTCCTTCTCGACGTTCCTACCTTCTCACCCACCACTGACAATCGATCTTGGACTCCGATGCGTGGCAGCCGGTGCCGGTGCGGGCGAGCGGGGCGGCGTCAGGAGTAGAAGCGCACATGGTCGAAGCGTGCGGTCACCCCCTTGCCGGCCAGGGAGACGAGGCCGATGGACGGGTCGGAGCCGGCGGGCAGATGCCAGACCCCACCCCAGATGTAGTGCTTCCCGTCCCGGCTCGTGGCCGGCTGGAATGCGTGCTCGCCGGTCTTCGGATCGACGGTGTGGCGCAGCCGCAGCCACATGGTGTCGGCCGACGGGCCCAGCTGCATCTCCGGCCAGCTGTCACGGTCCCGGCCGATCCACAGGAAGGCCTGCCGGGACGGGCCGGTCCGTGTCGGAGCCAGATGGATCGAGTCCTCCGGGCTCTGGAAGGCGATCACCCCGGCCTGGCTGCGCCCGTCGGGCGCGTCGCTGATCGGGAAGTGCAGCTTGGTCTCGACCGTGTAGGTGCCGGGCGGTGCGTCACGCAGCAGCGCCGATGCCATGGTCCCCTTGCCGGAGAAGTCGGCGTCCTGCGTCGGCCACACGTACTGGCCGTCGGCGACCCGCCCGTCCGCGGGGCCGAACCACTTCCAGCCGTCCAGTCGGCTGTCGTCGAAGTCCTCGTCGTACTCCGGCAGTCGGGCTCCGATCCGGGGGTCCGGCTGTTTGACGGTCACCGGTGTGTGGAGCCGGGTCACACCGGCGTTGTCCGCCTCGCCGGCGCCGCGGGTCGAGGCGACACCGCCGCGGCGCCAGTCCTTCGGTACGTCCACCTTCAGTTCGGCCAGCGGCATGTCGAGCATGGCCGAGCTGACCTGTACGTACGCCGCCCCGTCCCGGATCTCGGCCGTGAGCGAGTGCCAGTTGCGCGGATCGGTGTTCGCGTGCAGGTGAGCGATCCGCTTCCGCACCACCTTCCGGTCCCGGGTGATCTCGACGGAGAGGGTGCCGGTGGAATCCAGCCAGGCCACGGCGTGGTTGGAGCGGCCCGCGGAGGCCAGGACAAGTCCGACCCGGCCGTCGTCGCCGCGCAGCCGGACATCGGCCTCGATCCTCACATCGCCGTCCGGGGCCCGCCGTGGCAGCAGCAGCTGCGGTACCGCGGTCCGGGACCGGCCGCGGGCATAGCGTCCCGAGTCGGGATCCGACCCCGTGGTCCAGGAGCCGTGTCCGAGGATGTCGAAGTCGACCAGGCCGTTGTCGAAGGTGCTCCCCGAGCCCCAGTCGCCCGCGGGTGCGGTCTGCCGGCCCTCGCTGGTCCAGGCGCCCGCGCGCACGGTGGGCCAGCCGTCGATCCAGTCGAGCCGGTCCATCATCGTCGGCCGCCCGCCCCAGTTCGGATCGCTCTCGTGGCGGTCGAATCCGTTGGTGAGGATCCAGTCCTGGCCGGACTTGTCGACGACGTTCGCCGAGTGGCCGGTCGCGACCCATTTGTTGCCGTTCGGCGCGTTGACGATCGTGCCACCGGGGTTCAGGTCGGCCAGGCCGACGCCCTCGGCGTCGGTGAACGGGCCCATCGGGTCCTTCGCCCGCCCGACGAACACCGGATAGGCGCCCTTGTCGCGGGCACAGCAGCCCAGGCCGGAGTAGAACAGGTAGTACCAGCCGTTCCGCTTCACCACGTACGCGGCCTCACCGCGCCGGGCGCCGACCACCTGCACCGGATCGCCGGTCGGCGCCGTGCCCTCCTCGTTCAGGCGCACCGCCTGGATGCCGCCGTCGCGGAACGAGCCGTAGTAGAGGTACTTCTGGCCGTCGGAGTCGAGGAACACCGACGGGTCGATCTGATTGACCGTCGTCCCGTACGGCAGCACGGGATGGCCGATGTCCTTCCACGGGCCGGCCGGGTGGTCCGCGGTGGCCAGCGCGATGGTGTTCTCGTCGTCCCCGGCGACCGAATAGTAGAGGTAGTACCTGCCGTTGACGTACCGGATGTCGGGTGCCCAGTAGTAGGTGGTCTTGAAGTCGCGCCATTCCGGGTGGTTGTCGGGCCCGAAGACATCACCGACGTAGGTCCAGTCGACGAGGTCGGCCGAGCGCGTGATCGGCATGAAGTGCTGCGACTCCCAGGGGCCTCCCTGGTTGTCCCGGCGCATGCTGGTCTGGGTCGCGTAGGCGTACCAGTAGCCGTCCTTGCCCCGGATGATCGACGGGTCGGAGAAGGCGTCCGCGACGTCGTCCATCACGGGGTTCTGGTACGTCCCGGGCGGATCGGCGGGGTCGGCCGCGGCCGACCCGGGATGTGCGCCGCCGAGGCCGAGGACCATGAGCAGTGCGAGGAGGACGACGCCGGGTCTGCCGCGTCTGCCGCGGACCGCGGGGAATCGTGTTGACTTCGATGTCATGTCGGGAGCTCTCCTTCGGAGATGCCGTAGGTGCCGTAGCTGCCGTAGATGCCGTGGATACGGAGATGCGTTGGCGCGGACCGCGCCCGGAGGAACTGGTCGGGTGTACGGCGCCGGAGCGTCCGAGGACCGTGCCGTCCTCGGAGATGGTGGTGACACCCGAATCGGTGAGGGAGTCGCCGGTGAGCACCCATACCGTGTGCTTCCCGGCCGGCACCGGGACGCGCAGGACGGTGGGCTTGCCCTTCTGCATGACGATGTCGCGGCGCAGGTCGTCGGCGTTGCCCCGGTCACGGGTGAGCGGCCGGTCGCCGACCCAGCCGAAACCGCGGTCGTCGGTGTGGTCGTCCTCGAGCGACAGCCTGGTGTACCCGGTCAGCAGCGGGCTGGACGGCGGGTCGGCGTCGAAGGCCGAGGCCACGTCATCGGGGTGCGGCGTAGTGACCACGGACACCGATCGGCCGCGCTCGATCTCCTCGTCGCCGCTGGTGAGCCGGATCTCGACGGTGGCGAATCCCGGAGTGGACACCGGGGTCGCGGTGACCGTCAGCTCTCGCTCGGCTCCGGCGGCGACCGTCACGGTCCGCTCGGTGCCGGACCAGCCGTCGGGGGTGACGAGCCGGGCGGTGATGTCGCGGTCCGTGGCGCCGGTGTTGCGTACCAGCACCTCGACCGGCGGGAACCCGGGCCGGTGCGCTGCCGGTGGGGCGGTGGCGCAGCCATAGGTCGTAGCCGTCCTCATCGGGGATGCCCGCCGATGCGGCGAAGCCGGCTGCCGTGTTCCATGGGCTCAGCACGGTGGCGAGGGCGAGAGCGGATGCCTGGAGCACTCGGCGACGGCTGTGCTCGTACTCGGATCGCGCCATTGCGGTTTCTCCTCATGCACGGGTTCGGGTGAGAATTTCGCGCAGTTCGGCCACGGGGATCTTCGGTTGGCGGTCCGGGGTGAGCAGGCCGTTGATCTCTTGTTCGGTGTCGGTGAACTGGGTGTAGCAGAACCCCGCGAGCCCGGAGTCCACCGCGGCGGCCACCAGGTCGGCGAGGCGTTCGGCGAAGTCCTCCTTCGTGACCACGGTGTCGTAGCCGAACCACTCGGCGCCCTCCGCCGGTTCGAAGGTCGCGCCGCCGAACTCGCTGAGGACGACGGGCTGCCCCTGGTGGCGGACGCCGTCCAGGATCAGCCGTTTGGCGCCGGGCCACCGCTCGGCGATCTCGCCTTGCCGCAGCGAGGCGTGGCCGTAGCGCTCGCGCAGTACGTCCCCGTGCTGGGTGTAGTCGTGGACGCCCCAGATGTCGGCGGCGGAGATCTCCCAGCCGTCGTTGGAGACTGCCGGGCGGGACGGGTCCAGGGCCTTGGTCAGGTGGTAGAGCGCGTCGATGAAGTGGCGCTGCGCGGGGACGAGCGCCGGGTTCGGCACGGACCAGGACTCGTTGATCGGGACCCAGGCGACGATCGAGGGGTGGCTGAGGTCGCGGGAGACGGCCTCGGTCCACTCGGCGATCACGCGCTCGACGGTCTGCGCGCCGAACGCGTACGCCGACGGCATCTCCTCCCACAGCAGCAGCCCGAGCCGGTCGGCCCAGTACAGGAAGCGCGGGTCCTCGATCTTCTGGTGGACCCGTAGCCCATTGAGGCCGATCTCCCTCGCCAGCTCGACGTCGCGGCGCAATTCGTCGGCCGAGGCCGACAGGTGCGATGCGGGCCAGTAGCCCTGCTGGAGCGCGAACCGGAGGAAGTACGGCTTGTGGTTGAGGAGGAAGACACCGTCGTCCCAGCCGATGTCGCGCAGACCGAGGTAGGACATGACGCGGTCGACCGGTGTGCCATCGGCCGCGTCACACAACTCCACTACCGCGTCGATGAGTTGGGGACACTCCGGACTCCAGAGGAGGCCGTCGAGATCCTGCCCGTGGCGCAGGGCGGGCAGCGCGACGTCGAACTCCGCCTCCTGGCCCTCGATCAGCGTCCGCTGCTCGGCGAGCACCCGCTCGCCCCGCGTGAGGCGGACCGTCACGGTGAGCCGGCCCCGCGGCCAGTGGCCCAGACGCAGCCGGCAGCGGACGCGGGCGTGGGCGACCTCGGGGGTCCAGTGCAGGAGCGTGATGTGCTCGGCCGGGACCTCCTCCAGCCACACCGGCTGCCAGATCCCGGAGGTGCGGTGGTACCAGATGACATGCGGCTCCCGGCGCCAGTCCTGTTTGCCGCGTGGCTGCGCGGCGTCGAGCGGCTGGTCCTCGGCGCGGACGACGACGGTCTGCTCGCCGTCCCGTTCGACGGCGTCGGTCAGATCGCAGGTGAAGCCGGTGTGCCCGCCCTCGTGACGTCCCACCGGGCGGCCGTTCAGCCAGACCTCGGCCCGGTGGTCGACCGCACCGAAGTGCAGCAGGAGTCGCCGCCCGGCGGTCGGCCGGGGCACGTCGATCGTGCGCCGGTACCAGAGCACGGGGTGGAAGCCGGTGTCCGCCACACCCGAGGCCGCGGACTCGGGCGGGTAGGGCACGGTGACGGTGCCGGTGAACGGCGCGGACGTCGCCGGGTCCATCCAGCGGTCGGCGCGGCCGCGGTCCTCGTCGTCGTGGGCGAACCGCCAGGGACCGCCGAGGTCGCGCCAGTCGGGATCGCGGACCAGCTGCGGCCTCGGATGGCCTGCGGCGTCCAGGTGCGGGTAGGGCATGCGTGAACTCCGGTGGTGTGATGCGTGGGGGAGGGTGGGGAGGTGGCGCGTCGCGGTTCAGCTCTCCGGGGCGTCCGCCGCGGAGCGGAGGCCCGCTGGGGAGCGGAGGTCCACAACCGTGGCGGCGAACGCCAGCGGGCCGGGCAGCAGCGGGATCAGCAGCGGAATCGACCAGGCCAGGAGCGCGCCGAGGAGCACGGCACCGGCCAGGAGGAGACTGCCGCGCGGGTCCGCGGCCGAGCGAAGCAGCGCCTCGCGTGCGGACAGCGGGTGCGGTGCCCTGAGCGCGGTCGCCCGCAGCGCCACGACCGCGGCGCCCAGGACGAGCAGGGCCAGGGCGGGCGCCATGACGGCCGCTCCGGGCAGCGCGGCGCGCAGCAGCGCGGCATCGATCAGGACGACCACCGCGAGCAGCGGCGGCACCAGACCCAGGGCTGCCGACCGCACGGACAGGTGGGCGCGGAAGTGGGCGCCGTAGGTGCCGGCCCTGACGTGGACGCGATCGTCCGCCGCTTGCCGAAGCGTCGCGGAGGCGGCGGCGAACGCGGCCGGGGCCGTGACGACCGGCAGGCAGGCGAGGCTGGTGAGCAGGCCGACGAGCAGCATGTCCGCGAAGAGGCTGAAGCCGGAGCCGAAGACCTCTCCGGGTTCCCGGCGCTCGCGCCGGTGCGCGATCGGTGCGTGGGCCATGGTGTACCTCACCCCTTCAGTCCGGACGTGGCCATGCCCTGCACCAGATAGCGCTGGAAGACCAGGAAGAACAGCACGATCGGCAGCACCGAGATCACCGACATGGCGAACATGGGCCCGTACGCGGAGGTGCTGGACTGGTCGACGAAGCTGCGCAGGGCGAGCGTGATGGTGAACTTCTCCGGCGCGAAGAGATAGATCATCTGCGTGAAGAAGTCGTTCCACGTCCAGATGAACGTGAAGATGGCCGTGGTGATCAGCGCGGGCCGGGCCAGCGGCAGCGTGATCGACCAGTACGCGCGGAAGGGACCGCAGCCGTCGATCCGCGCGGACTCCTCCAGCTCGCGGGGCAGGCCGCGCATGAACTGGACGATGAGGAAGACGAAGAACGCCTCGGTGGCCAGGAACTTCGGCAGGATCAGCGGCCAGAAACTGTCCACCAGGCCGAGGCGGTTGAAGATGATGTACTGCGGGATCAGCACGACGTGGTGCGGCAGCATCAGCGTCGCCACCATGAAGGCGAACATCACCTTGCTCATGCGGAAGCGCAGCCGGGCGAAGGCGTAGGCGGCCAGCGAGCAGGACAGGACGTTGCCGAGCACGGCGCCCCCCGCGATCAGCAGGGTGTTGCCGAGCAGACGGGTGACCGTGACGCCGGAGACCCCGTCCAGGGCGGTCGTGTAGTTCGACCACTCCAGGTGGCTGGGCATCAGGTCCAGGCTCGTCACCACCTCGTCGGCCGGCTTCAGCGAGGTGGCCAGCAGCCAAACCAGCGGGTACAGCAGGACGAGCAGGCACACGGCCGCGACGGTGTGCGGCAGCCACCGCTTCGTGGCGATGTTCATCGTCCCTCCTCGTCGGCGTAGAAGACCCAGGACCGGGAGGTCCGGAACAGGATCAGGGTGATCGCGCCGATGGCGATCAGCAGCAGCCAGGCCATCGCCGCGGCGTAACCCATGTGCGAGGCCGTGAAGCCGCGCTCGTACAGGTAGAGCGTGTAGAACATCGTGGAGTCGGCGGGGCCGCCGTCGCCGCCGCTGATGGCGAAGGCCGGGGTGAAGACCTGGAACGAGTTGATGACCTCGAGGACCAGGTTGAAGAAGACCACCGGGGACAGCATCGGCACGGTGATGGACACGAACTGCCGCCAGCGGCCCGCGCCGTCGAGCGCCGCGGCCTCGTAGAGGTCGGGCGAGATCTGCTGGAGGCCCGCCAGGAAGATCACCATGGGCGCGCCGAACTGCCAGACCGTCAGCAGGACGACCCCGTACACCGCGAGCTCGGGGTCGCCGACCCAGCCGCCGGTGTGGATGCCGACCGCGGCCAGGAGGTCGGGGACCGTGCCGCCGTCGTTGAACAGCGCCTTCCACACCAGGGCGATGGACATGCTCGCCCCGAGCAGCGACGGCCCGTAGAACGCGGAGCGGTAGAAGCCCCGGCCCCGGCCGAGGCTCTTCAGCAGCATCGCCACGCCGAGGGCGAGACCCAGCTTCAGCGGGACGGCCACGACGACGTACAGCAATGTGGTGCCGACCGACCGCCAGTAGCGCGGATCCTCGAACAGCATCTCCCGGTAGTTGCGCAGGCCCACCCAGTGCGGCGGATCGAACAGGTTGTAGTCCGTGAACGACAGGTACAGCGACACGGCCATCGGCACCAGGGTCAGTACGACCGCGCCGATCATCCACGGGGAGAGGAACACATAGGCGGGCCACTGCCGTTCACGGACCTGGCGCCGCTTGCTCTTCCGCGGGCGTGGATCCGTCGCGCGGTCGACGCGCGCGGGCGCCCTCGTCGTCGACACCGTGCTCATGACCTCAGCTCCCGGTTCGCCTCGTCGATGAGTTCGCGCGCCGCCTGCCGCGGGGTGGCCATGCCGTACATCACGCGTTGGTAGCCCCGTTTGAACGCCGTCTGGATCGCGAGGTCGCCGGGCGGCGGCGCGGTCGGGGGGTCGTCCAGGCCGTACTTCTCCATCGTCTGCGCGTAGTCGTAGATCTCCCGCTCCGGCCCCTGGAGCGTCTTGGCGACCCGGGCGGCGATCTTTCGGTTGGGCGGGGTGGAGCGGGAGAAGCCCAGGATGTCGCCCGCCCGTGGATCATTGAGGAGGAAGTCGATCAACTGGGCGGCCTCCTTGGGGTGTTCGCTGTTCGCACCGATGCCGAGGAGCATGCTCGGCTTGAAGTACGCGCCCTGGTGGCCGTCGGTCGTGGGCACGGGCGCGAAGTGGATGTCCTTGCCGAGCAGGCCCGTGTATCCGGGGAACGGCGCGTCCCAGGTGAAGTCGGCGGCCGCGAGTCGGCGGCCGATGGGGCTGGTCTCGGTGCTCTTGGCCTGCACGGTGTCCCTGGCCTCAGCGATGGCGCCGTCCTCGCGGAGTCCGTCGCAGAACGACCAGAAGGCGGCCAAGTCGTCCTCCGTGAAGCCGAGTTCGGTCTGCCCGGCGTAGAGCTTCCCGCCTCGGCTGCGCAGCCAGGTCTCGAAGACGTCCTCGTTCGTGCCGCCGTCGTTGGAGCCCGTGTAGGGGCGCCCGTCGGGCGACTTCAGGCCCAGGGCGGCGATCTTCTTGTTGGCCGCCCCCCAGTCCTGCCAGGTCCAGCCCGGCCGGGGCGTGGGGATTCCGGCCTTCTTGTAGACGGCGGAGTCGTAGGCGTATCCGGTGATGCCACGGCCCATGGGCAGGGCGTACTGCCCGCCCTCGTAGGTGCCGGTGCGCAGCAGGCCCTTGTCCATCTCGGACGTACGGATCGTCCCGGCCTCGATGACGTCGTCCAGCGGCATGATCGCTTCGCCGCCCGCGTACTGGGAGACCTGCCGGTAGTCGAGCTGGACCACGTCGGGTATCCCGCCACCCGCGGCCTGCGTGGCCAGCTTCTGTAGATAGGCGCCGAACTCACCGTTGGACGTGCGGACGCTGACGCCCGGGTGCTCCCTCTCGAAGAGACGTACCGCCTTCTCGGTGCGCGCGGCACGGTCGTCGTTCCCCCACCAGGAGAACGTGAGGGTGATGCCGCCGGAGGCGCCGCCGCTCGCGGCGGAGCAGCCGGAGAGCGTGGCGATGAGGGCCGTACCGAGGCCGATGGCGGCCGCGGCGAGTACGGCCCGGCGGCTCGGGTGCGGGGCGAGCGTCATGCGGGGGCCTCTTCCTTGCGGGTGGTGGCGGGGGCCCAGCCCCGGGCGCCGCCGTGCAACTCGGTGTAGTAGGGGTCGCCGGGGGCGATCTCCCCCGCGCGGACCGGTGTGCCGGTGAACGCGGACTTGTACAGGGCGGTGATGAACTCGAGCGTCTGACGCCCGCCCGCGCCGCTGGTGGCGTGGCGCCGTCCCGCCCTGATGTCGGCCACGAGGGACCGGAGTTGGGCCAGGTGCGAGCTCGGCTCGTCGGTGCCGAAGTCGCGCCAGGCCGCCACCGTCTCCTCGGGGACGCCGGGGGCCGCGGTGATGCGCCAGTCCGCGTTGCGGTAGCCGTACAGATGGGTCAGTTCGATCGTGGCGAGCTCGCAGTCGACGCGGATGCGGCTGACCTCGTCCGGGCTGAGCACGCTGTTGACCACGGTGGCCACGGCACCGCTCGCGAACCGCACCTGTGCCGTGGACACGTCCTCGGTCTCCACGTCGTGCACGAGCCGCGCCGCCATCCCCCGCACCTCGCTCCAGGGACCCATCAGGTCGAGCAGCAGATCCGTCTGGTGGATGCCGTGCCCCATGGTGGGACCGCCGCCCTCGGTCGCCCACCGCCCGCGCCACGGAACGGAGTAGTAGGCGGCGTCCCGGTACCAGGTCGTCTGGCAGTGCGCGACGAGCGGGCGGCCGAACGCCCCCTCCCGCAGCAGCCGCCGTACATGGCGAGCGCCGGAGCCGAAGCGGTGCTGGAAGACGATGGAGGCGTACGGTCCCGCGTCCCCGCCCCGCTCGGCGGCCTCGATCGCGTCGAAGTCGGCGAGGGACGGGCACGGCGGCTTCTCGCACCACACCCAGGCGCCCGCCCCCAGCGCGGCCACGGCCTGGTCGCGGTGGACCGCGGGCGGGGTGCACAGCACCACGAGGTCCGGGCGCAGTTCGGCCAGGGTCGCGTCGAGGTCCGTCGAGGCGTACGGGATCCCGGCGCCCGCGGTGAACGCCCGCACCGCGTGGATGTCGACGTCGACGGCGGCGACGATCTCCACCTCACCGGCGTCTGCCAGGGTCCGCAGGGCCGGCAGATGACTGGAGCGCGCGATGCCCCCTGTGCCGACCACGGCGGTGCGCAGTGGAGTGGTGGAGCGGTGCGAAGACATGCGGGCCCTCTCATGAGATGGGTGGTGAGCGCGGCGCCGTGGGCATGGACGGGCAGCCCGGACCGCCCGACGGACGGGCGTCGGCCGCCCCGCGTGACGCCCTCGGTAGCAACCGCTTGCTATCGATCGGTTCCAACGTTGTAACCGCGCAATCTCGCCACGGTCAACCCCTTGTCAGGAACGGGATTCCGGGCCGTCCCGGCACTGACAGCCCGCCGAAGTCCATGCATAATGCGGAGAAACACAGGTGAGGGGGTTCGGTCAGTGGCCGCGGTGACACTCAAGGACGTGGCGGAGCGGGCAGGGGTCTCGATCAAGACCGTGTCCAACGTTGTACGCAATGCTCCCCGCGTATCCGAGGCCACCCGGAAGCGCGTACTGAAGGCCGTGCACGAGCTCGGCTACCGGCCGAACCCGTCGGCCCGCCGTCTGCGCACCGGGCACAGCGGCCTGATCGGCCTCGCCGTCCCGGATCTGGCCACCCCGTACTTCGCCGAGCTCGCCCAGCATGTACGGGCCGAAGCCGCGCAGCTGGGCCTGACCGTCCTGATCGAGGAGACATCGGGCGACGCGACGGAGGAACTGCGCCTGGCGACCGGCGTCGGCGCGGCACTGCTGGACGGCGTGATCCTGTCGCCCCTGGGCGTCTCGCCCGACGAACTCGCCGCCGTGGCCAACGAGTTCCCGCTGGTCCTGCTCGGCGAGCGCAGCTACGAGCGCGACCAGGTGGGGGCCGACCACGTTCTGATCGACAACGTCGCGGCGGCGCGCGAGGCCACCGCGCACCTGGCCGCCCTCGGCCGTACCCGGATCGCCGCCATCGGTGTGGACCGGCAGGCGTCGGCGACCAGTCGTCAGCGCCTGGAAGGCTTCCAGCTCGCCCTGCACGAGGCCGGGGTGACGTACGACCCCCGGCTCGCGCCCTCCGTCAAGGAGTTCGACCGGCTCAACGGCCTGCTGGCCATGCGCGCCCTCGCCGCCCTGCCGGTCGGCGTGCGGCCGGACGCGGTCTTCTGCTTCAGCGACCTGCTGGCGATCGGGGCCCAGCGGGCGCTGTTCGAAGCCGGGTTGCAGATCCCGGACGACGTCGCCGTGGCGAGCATCGACGGCTCCGACGAGGCGCTCTACAACGCGCCGTCCCTGACGTCCGTGGTCCCCGACAAGGCCGCGATCGCCTCGCTCGCCGTGAAGTGCCTGGCGGCCCGCATCCGCTCGGACGTGCCCCTGCCGTTCGAGGTGCACACCGCTCCGCACTGGCTGCACGCCAGGGAGTCCACGAGCGGCGGGCGCCAACAGCTCTTTCCCTGACCCGGACGGGAATCTTCGCTGATCCGGGCCGAGGGACCGCCCTTCGTCCGGCGACCCCTCGGCGCACGAGGGCACAGCGAGGGCACAGCGAGGGCACAGCCGTTCCGGGGGACGGTCATGTGCTCCCAGCTCGCGGCCCCGGCCTGGCCACGCACCCCGATCGCGCCCCGGGTGAGCCCGCGGGCATATCGACCGGAAACATCCCGCACCGACTTCCTGCCGCACATCCCTCGGGGCGACTGGTTGCCTCGAATTCGAACAAGCGATCTAATATGAGGCATGAGCCAGCATGACTTCCCCCTCGACCTCGTGGAGGCGCAGACCGCCTGGTACCGCACGTACTGGCAGCTCGCCGAATCCGGTCCGACGGCCAGCACCACCACGGACCGTCGACGCCTACAGCAGCTGTCGAAACAGATCGCCGGGCACCCGTACTGGTGTGGGCCGTCGGGCACACCGGCCGCGCGCATGGAGCTCAAGGAACTCGCCCGGCGTGAGGTCGGACGATGAGACTTGCCGCCCGATCGGTGCACCCCGGCTGCCGCATGCAGCGGGACGAGCGCGCCCGGCTCTACCAGATCGACCGGGCGTTGGTGGAAAGGCTCAGGCGGGCCTTCGCGATCGCCGACACCCGCCTTGAGCTGCTGCGCAGTGAACCGACCGCTCGCATCCCCGGACCCCGGGCGCACCACCGGTAGGAGAATGTCCCGCCTGCGATCCCAAGTAGTCGGGTTCAGCTGTACTGATGGCTTCCTCAGTGATGCGCACGGACATCCCCTGGGCCTCGCGCAGCACGGAGTCGGCGAATTCGCGGAAGTACGGGACCGTGACGCTCGGCAGGGCGAGCCCCAGCACTTGGGAGCGTCCCGATCGCGGCCGCCGCGCGGGCCAGGTTGGGGCGGTACCCGAGCTCGTCGACCGCGTCCTGCACCCGCTGCCGGGTCTCCTCCCGGACGATCCCGCGGCCGCGGGCCATGTTCGGCACCGTGCTCACCGAGACACCGGCGAGGGCGGCCACATCGCGCAGGGTCGCGGCACATCGCGCAAGGTCGCGGAACCGCGTGGACCGGGACCCGAGTTTCGCCGGCACCGATCCATGGCCTAGGGTGCGACGCCGCGCCCTGGCGCGATTAACCTTCCGGCCTACCACCACGGGGATCCCTCATGCGTTCGGCAATCACACTCCTCCTGATCGGCGCCCTGTTCGCGGTGGTTCCCGCCACGGCCCGGGCGGCGCCCACGCGTCACTCCGCCTCGTACGTCGCGCTGTCGTCGAAGCGAGTCGGCGGCAGCAGCGGCGGCGGTGGTGTGAGCAAGAGCGGTGGCTATAAGAAGAAGTCGAGGAGCGGCGGCTACTCCTCGAGCGACGACAGTGGTTCGTCCACCGGCAAGAAGAAGATGCCCCTGTGGCAGGCGATCCTGTTTCTGCTGGTCCTGGGATGCCTCGTGGTCTGGGGTGTCGTCAAGCTCGTGCGCAAGTTCCGGAAACTGGTCAGCGACTGACGGTAGTTCGTCAGATCGCCGGGCCCGGGACCAGGAGGTCGCCGGGGATGCCTGCCTTGTCCGGGGCGTAGTAGTCCTTGATCGCGGCGACCCAGACGGCCACCTGGATCCGGTCCAGGTCTGTGGGATCGAAGGCGTCGAAGAGCGCGTCGATGTTCGGGCGCCCGAAGCCGATCGCCGTCATCAACGCGACGAACGCGGGGCGTTCGATGAGTCCGTCGCCGTCCGGGTCGCCGAGCGCGGCGAGCGCCTCGGCGAACACGGCGATCGTCGAGTCGAAGCGCTCGGGCGAGAGCACGCAGGCCTCGAACTCTTCGTAACTGATCTTGCCGTCGTCGTTGGTGTCCAGTTCGGTGACCAGGGTCGTCCAGTACTGGCGGAACGCCGTGCGCATCGCGTCCTTCGCCGCCTTGTCCGCGTCGGGCGCGGCCTCGATGACGTTGTTCGCCATGAGGTCGAAGTCATCGGCTTCGAGGACGCCGTTGCCATTGGCGTCGAAGAGGGTGAAGACGTGTGCGATCCGGTTGGTGGCCTCCGTGCGCATGAATGTTGTCACCCTTCTTCGATCCGTGGGCTGTGCGGGGCGGTCGGGCGGAAGACAGGAACCACCGCCGTGTTCGGGCGCGACCGGACGTTCGTGTCCGGCCGCCATGCCCACTATTTGGCCGACGGCTTGCTCATACGGTGAGTATTCCGCCTTATTCACTCGAAAGATGGAATCGCCCTGGCAGGGCTCTGACCGGCCGGAGGGACGGAGCCGGACGGCCTGCGCATCGTCGCACTCGGACCCGGCCGCGTCTACCGAGTGGCGGCCAGCACTGCCGCGAGGCCTTCTTGCAGATCCTTGACGAAGTACTCGGGAACCTCCAACGACGGGAAGTGTCCCCCGGTTTCGGGCGACCTCCATCGGACGATCCGCCGGTACCGCTCCTGTGCCCAGCCGCGCGGACTCTTCTCGATGTCGCGGGGATACATGCTGATCGCTGACGGGACGTCGACCCGGAGTTCGGGGTCGAGCGAGTTGTGGCTTTCGTAGTAGATGCGGGCTGCCGACGCGCCGGTCCTGGTCAGCCAGTACAAGGTGACGTTGTCGAGGACGCTGTCCCTGGAGATCGTCTCGAACGGGCTGTCTTCGGTATCCGTCCACTCGGCGAACTTGTCAAGGATCCAGGCGAGCAGACCGACCGGTGAGTCGACGAGCGAGTAGCCGATGGTTTGCGGCCGGGTCGCCTGCTGCTTCGCGTACGCCGCGCGGTGGCTCCAGAAATCGCGGGTTTCCTCGGTCCATTCGCGCTCGGCCTCCGTCAGCCCGTCCGTTGTCAACCCGGGTGGTGCCTGCGCGACCGTCGTGTGGATGCCGAGAACGTGCTCCGGGAACCTGCCGCCGAGGATCGTGGTGATCACACCTCCCCAGTCGCCGCCGTGGGCTACGAACTTGTCGTAGCCGAGCCTTTCCATCAGTGTCACCCAGGCGGCCGCGATCTTTTCGATCCCCCACCCGGGGGTGGCCGGCTTGTCGCTGTAACCAAAACCCGGCAGCGACGGGACCACGACATGGAACGCCGGTGCGTCTGCGTTCTCCGGATCTGCCAGTTCGTCTATGACATGGGTGAACTCGGCAATACTGCCCGGCCATCCGTGCGTCAAGATCAGAGGGGTGGCGTCCGCACGGGTGGATCGGCGGTGCAGGAAGTGGATTCCCAGACCGTCAATGGTCGTGCGGAACTGGCCGATCTCGTTGAGGCGCGTTTCGAACGACCGCCAGTCGTACCCGGTGCGCCAGTAGTTCACGACGTCCACGAGGTCGGCCAGCGGAACGCCCTGCTCCCATCGGCGAGGATCGGGCGCGACGCGGTAAACCGTCTCGGCTTCCGGCAGCCGCGCCGCGGCCAGCCGCGCCCGCAGGTCGTCGAGGTCGGTGTCGGTCGCGTGGGCTTCGAATGCCTCCACGTCGCTGGTTCGAGGGTTCATGAGATGGCCCCGCCGGGGTGAGGTGACGTGGTGACGACGCCATGATCAATGGCGGCCGCAGGTTCGGTGACGCACCAGTGTGTGGACATGAGGCCTCCTGGTCATCGGGTGGAACCGGCCGGCTTGGGATCTGCCGGAACCGGCTAAGACGGTTCTAGCAGCTCTCGATGTCGGCGTGCAACCAGCTAAGGTGGTTCCATGAGTCCTCGGTTCCCTGACTTCCGTCTCGGCAAGGTGCTGGCGACCAGCTTCACGGGAACCCTGTCGGAGCGGCATGGCGACGCCGTGGAGCGCATCCCCACGCCGAACCGACTCGTCGACTGGCTGGCGGTGAGCGGCCTCGCCGTGGAGTCCTGCACCACCGCCCAGCTCGAACGCGCCTGGGAGCTGAGGGAAGCGATTCACGCCGCCGCGACAGCGGCCGCGCGCCGAGACCCGCTTCCCGGGTCTGCTGTCCAGATCATCAATGAGTGCAGCTTTCAGGGTCGGGCCGCGGCCGTATTGACGCCCGAGGGCAATCGGCAATGGCGACTTGGACTTGGTTCGGCTTCTTCCGTGGAGGATGCCCTGAGCGTTATCGCCGCCGACGCGATCAGCGTCATCGCGGGCGAACGAGACGGAAAATTGGCCTTGTGCGCATCGCCAACCTGCCAAGCCGCTTTCTTCGACACCAGTCAGAGTCGCACCCGTAAATGGTGCGAGATGAACACGTGCGGGAATCGTCAGAAGAAGGCGCGCTTCAACGCCAACAATCGCAAGAACGCCAGTTCGGCAAGGTAATCGTCCGAGCGCAGCGGCAGTCCTCATCCGTCGTCCGGTTCCAGGCGGAGCAGGAGGAGGGCGATGTCATCGCTGCGGGGGCCGGTGCGCGGGTCGTGGCGGATCAGGGTGTCGGCCAGGGTGGTCATGGGCTGGTCCGGGGCTTGTGTGAGCTCGTCGGCGAGGTCGGTGGTCGCGTCGTCGAGGTCGACGTCGGGACTTTCGACGAGGCCGTCGGTGTAGAGGGCCAGCACGGCGCCGGGCGGCAGGGGGATTTCCGTGGTCGGGTAGTCGGTGTCGGGGTCGATGCCCAGCAGGAGGCCCGGTGGCAGGTCGAGGATCTCGGTATGGCCGTCGGGGTGGCGCAGGAGTGGCTGCGGGTGGCCGGCGGTGGCCAGGTGGGCACGGTGGTGTGCCAGGTCGATATGGGCGTAGAGGCAGCTGGTGAACAGGCCGGGGTCGAGGTCGGTGAGCAGGCGGTTGGTGCGGGCCAGGACTTCGCCGGGAGGTGCGCCGGCGGTGGCGTGGACGGCGGTGCGGACCTGTCCCATGAGGACGGCGGCGTTCACGTTGTGGCCCTGGACGTCTCCGATGGCCGCGGCGACCGTGGTGGCGTCGCAGCGGATGAGGTCGTAGAAGTCGCCGCCGATGTCCATGCCGCGAGCCGTGGGCAGATAGCGGGCCGCCACCTCCAGGCCGGGCACGGTGGGGAGGGCGGCGGGGAGCAGGCCGCTCTGGAGGCTGTGGGCGAGCTGGTGTTCGGCGTCGTAGAGGCGGGCACGGTCGAGGGCCTGGGCGATCAGTCCGGCGAGCGAGGTCAGTACGGCGCGTTCGTCGGGGGTGAAGCCGTGGGGATGGTCGTAGGAGACCACGCAGCAGCCGACCGGGCGACCGGAGGCCAGCAGCGGCAGGAAGGCCCAGGCCGCCCTCTTGGTCAGCCGCGGGATCTCGGGGGCGAGCTGTTCCATCTCGCGGGGGGAGGCGAAGAAGAGGGGTACTCCCGTGGTCACGGCGCGCACGGTAGGGGCCGACTCGTCCCGGAAGGGAGGGATGTCGAGGCGGTTGATGACCTTGGCCGGATAGCCGCGGTGGCCGACGACACGCAACCGGTCGCCCTCGGCGACGGACAGGACGAAGCCCTGGGCGCCGAAGGCCGGCAGGACCAGGTCGGCGGTCAGCTCGACCACGTCCCGCACGCTGACGGCCTTGGTGAGCGCGCCGGCCAGGTGCATCAGGTCGTACAGCGTGCCGACCCGGGTCGGTGTGGCGACGTCCGACAGGCGCGCCGGCTCCGGGTGGTCCACGGGGGTGGTGCGGTCGGTGGGGGAGACGCGCACGCTGATGCCGGATGCGTCCGGACGGAGCCGGAAGGACAGCCACCGGTCCGGCGGGCGCAGGGCGGTGAAGGACGTGGGCCGGCGGCCGAGGACCGCGGCCCGGTAGCGGTCCTCGAAGACCGGGTCGTCCAGCCATGGCAGCGCCTCCCACAGCGGTGCGCCCAGCAGATCCGGGACGCTGCCGCCGACCAGGTCGGCGGCGGTGGTGCTGATGAAGGCGATCCGGCCCTCCGCGTCCAGTACACAACAGCCTTCCGCGAGGCGGTCGGCGAGGTCCACCGCGGTCCGCGCGGCGGTCCGGCCACGCTGCGGGGCCGCCACACGCGGCTCCTCGGGTGATATCGGGTGCCCGTCCGCGGCGGCATGCCGCAGGAGCGCGCCCGCACGGTCGCAGGTGGAGCGGATCACGGCACGCTCATGCGCGCTCAGGTGGGATGGGCGCGGTTCGGGCCACAGCAGTACCAGTCCGCCCCAAGCGGTGGTACCGGAGGTGAGCGACGCGGCGGCCAGCGCTACGGGGTAGGGCCAGACCAGCGCTGCCCTCGGGTAGCGGCGCGCGAGCTCCGCCTGGCTGGGGAGCCACACCAGGCACCGCTCACGGACCGCGTCCGCCACGGGACCCGGGGCCGGAAGCAGCAGCCGTTCCCAGAGCGCGGTGATCTTCGGCGGCACCCCGGTCGTCATGGCCAGCCGCAGCACCTGCCCACCCGGCGACAGCAGGTACACCAGACCCGCTGACGCGCCGGTCTCCCGGACCGTCTCGCACAAGAGCGCGTCCAGCGGCTCCGTACCGGAGCCGACGGCGGGCGTGGTGTCGTCCCGCGGCCCCCACCCCTCTCCCGGGACGTCCCGCACCCGTCCGAAGCGGCGCCTGGCCGCCTCGCCACTGGTCCCCAGTGCGGTGCCGATCCGCGCCCAGCTGGCTCCGGCCTGCCGATCGGCGAGCACCGCATACCGCACCAACCGCTCGGCCAGCCCGGGAATTTCCGCCACCGCGGCGCAGTGACAGCCCGCCCCGGCATCCCGCGCCGGGGACGGATCGCCCGTCTGCCGCGCCGCCGCCTGGACCCTGGCCAGCAGGTCGGCGCCCGCGAGCACCATGGTCTGCCGGGTCCGGGCCGCCGCCGACCATCGGCGCCGCGCCCGCCAGGCCGCCTGTCGGTGAGCCGGGCTGCAATACCGCCGATTGTGGCTGCCCTGGTCCGGTAGCAACGCATCGCACCATTGACACCGAACATCACCCATATGCCCACATTACGCCCGTATGGGGTGACGGCGGCGCGTCCGCACAGGGCGGGAACGAGGCCGGGCGAATAGGCCATCTTGCCCGGTGCATGCCAATGATGCGAAACTCCGGAAATCGATGCCTGCCCGTGAGCCGTTCGGCGAACTGGGCACGACCCACCACGCTCAGCCGGCTGATCTCGACAGCAAGGGAGTGGCGTGTTAGGCGCACTGAGGTTCAGGCACGTGTCCATGGCGGCGACGGCGGCCGTCCTCGCGTTCCTTCTCCCCGCATGCGGCGGCGACGGCCAACCCGGCGGAAGCGGCCCCGCCGCCTCCGCGTCGCTCGACCCCGAGGCGGACTTACGCAAGCAGCGGCTCACCGTCTCGAACTGGGACGGCTATATGCCGAAGGACCTTCCCGCCCGGTTCAAGTCGGCCGTCGGCACACCCATGACCGTCGCCAAGCACAGCACCAACGAGGAGATCGTCGCCAAACTGACCGCCTCCGCCGACAGCGGTATCGACGTGGCGTTCGTATCGGGCCAGTACGCGCAGGCGCTCGCGGCACAGGGGCTGCTCGAACCCATCCACCACGATCTGGTCCCGCACCTGAAGAACCTGGACCCGCTCGCCGCCCGGCTCGCCCATGACAAGGGCAACGTCTACTCCGTCCCGTACACCTGGGGCACCACCGGGCTCTGCTACCGCAAGGACCTCGTCGGTCACACCCCCGACAGCTGGAACGACCTGCTGAAGCCGCGCGCCGCGGTCAAGGGCAAGGCCACCATGCTGAAGACCGAACGCTGGCTCTTCCTCCCCGCGCAGAAGGTGCTCGGCTACTCGGTGAACACCACCGACGAGCAAGAGCTCGCCCAGGTCAAAGAGGTGCTGCTCAGAGCGAAGGACGGCCTCCTCGCCTATGACGACACCACGTTCGGCGACCGGCTCACGTCCGGGGAGGCCGTGCTGGCGGAGGCCTGGGACGGGTGGTGCCCGACCGACGACAAGAGGATCGGCTTCGTCGTCCCCAAGGAGGGCAGCGACCTCTGGACCGACACGATGGTCATCCTCAAGTCGTCGAAGAACAAAGAGGCGGCGCACGCCTTCATCGACTACGTCCTCGACGCGAAGACCCACTCCTGGGTCGCCTCGAACATCTTCTACAAGGTCCCCAACACCGCCGCCATGGCCGAACTCGACCCGGCCCTGCTGAAGAGCCACCCCGCACTCGCCATGGCCCCTGAGCAACTGCTCAAGGGTGAGTCCGCCGTCGACCTCGGGGACGCCGCGGCGGCGTACACCCGGATCGTCACGGAAGTCACCGCGGGCTGATGGCCCGCCGGGGGAGGGCGGTCCGAGGACCACGCGTGCGAGCCCGTCTCGTCCTGCTCGGCCCGGGCCTGTCCTACCTGTCCGTCCTGCTCCTGCTGCCGCTGGCCCTGCTGATCGGTTACACGGCCTTCCGGCGGGGCCGCTTCGGCGGGATCGCCTACGAGGACGGAACCACCGCCGAGAACTTCGCGCGGATCACCGACCCGCTCTACACCGGTGTCCTCACCGACTCGCTGCGCATCGCCGCCGTCACCACGCTGCTCGCGCTGCTCCTCGGCTACCCGGCCGCGTACGCGATCAGCCGGCTGCCCGGCAGATGGCGCACGGTCGCCCTGGTCCTGGTGGTGCTCCCGTTCTGGACCAACTTCCTGATCCGTACCTATGCCTGGATCGTGCTGCTGTCCAGCCGGGGTGTGGTCAACTCGGCCCTCACCGGCATCGGGGTGATCGACCGGCCGCTGAAACTCCTCTACACGGAACCCGCCGTCGTCCTCGGGCTGCTCTACGCCTATCTCCCGCTGATGGTGCTGCCGCTGTACTCGGCGATCGAACGGGTCGACCCCCGGCTGCTCGAAGCCTCGGCCGATCTGGGCGCCCGCCCGGCCCGCACGTATCTGAGCGTCACCCTCCCGCATACCCTGCCCGGCGTGCTGACCGGCTGCGTCTTCGTCTTCGTGCCCAGCCTCGGCAACTTCGTCGTCCCCGAACTGCTGGGCGGCGGGCATACGGTCATGGTCGGCAACCTGATCAGGGACCAGTTCCTCACCGCACGGGACTGGCCGTTCGGCTCGGTGCTCGCCCTCGCCCTCATGGCGTTCCTGGTCCTGCTGCTCATGGCGCAGGCCTGGGCCGGGCGCCGGCTGGGCGGCCGCTGATGCGCCGGGTGACGCTCCTCCCGCTGTGGCTGACGTACGCGTTCCTCTACACGCCCGTCGTGGTGCTCGTGGTCATGTCCTTCAACCGCTCGGCCAGCCCCTACCAGTGGTCCGGGTTCAGCACCGCCTGGTACGCCACGCTGGCCGGTGACGACGAGGTCCTGCGGGGCCTGGTCAACACGCTGATCGTGGCCGCGGGCGCGACCGCCCTGTCCACCGTCCTCGGTACCCTGCTCGCCGTGGGGCTCGCCCGCCACGCGAGCCGGTCGCGGCTGCTGCCCGCCCTGTCCGTGCTGCCCGCCGTCCTGCCGGACATCGTGCTCGCGATCGGCCTGCTCGCCTTCTACTCGCTCGTCTCGGCCACCCTGGGCCTGCACTCGGTGCTGCTCGCCCACACCGTCTTCGGCCTCGCCTTCGTCACGGCCGTCGTGCGGACCCGGATCGCCCATGTCGACCCCTCCCTGGAGGAGGCCTCACGCGACCTCGGCGCGGGCGAGGTCACCACGTTCCTCCGCGTCACCCTGCCGACCCTCGCCCCCGGCATCGTGGCGGGCGCGCTGCTGACGTTCACCCTCTCGCTCGACGAGTTCGTCATCGCCTTCTTCACCGCCGGACCGAAGGACCCCACCCTGCCGATCGTCATCTACTCGATGATCAGGTTCGGGGTGACCCCGGAAATCAACGCGCTCGCCACCCTGCTGCTCGCGGTCAGCTTCACCGTGGTGATCGCCGCCCAGCGCGTCAGCCGGCTGACGGAGGCGCTGTGATCCGTATCCACGCCGTCACCCGGCGGTTCGGCGAGGTCACCGCCCTGGACGAGGTGAGCCTGGAGATCGCGGAGGGCGAGTTCTTCGCCCTGCTCGGCCCGAGCGGCTGCGGGAAGACGACCCTGCTGCGCGTCCTCGCCGGATTCGAGGCCCCGGACAGCGGCACGGTCGCCCTGGACGGCCGGGACCTGCTGGGCGTGCCCGCGCACCGGCGGCCGGTCAACCTCATGTTCCAGTCGTACGCGCTGTTCCCGCACATGACCGTGGAGAAGAACATCGCGTACGGGCTGGCGCGGGAAGGGCTCGCCCGGGCGGAGATCCGCGAACGGGTCGCGGCCGTGCTCGCCACCGTCGGGCTGACCGCGCAGGCCCGCAGACGGCCGCACCAGCTGTCCGGCGGGCAGCGGCAGCGGGTCGCCCTCGCCCGTGCCATCGTCAAACGCCCCCGTGTGCTGCTGCTCGACGAGCCGCTGTCGGCGCTGGACAAACAGGTCCGAGCCGAGATGCAGCTGGAGCTCAAGCGCCTCCAGCACGAGGTGGGCATCACCTTCCTCGTCGTCACCCACGACCAGGAGGAGGCCATGTCGCTCGCCGACCGGATCGCCGTCCTGGACGCCGGGCGCGTCCAGCAGGTCGACACCCCCGTCGAGCTCTACCGACGCCCACGGGGCCGGTTTGTCGCGGGCTTCGTCGGCGCCAACAACCTCTTCTCCGGACGGCTGCTGCCCTCCGGCGGACTCGACGTACCCGGCGTCGGCGTCCTGCCCGCCCCGGCCGGGAAGGCGGCGGGGCTGGTCGGCGTGCGTCCCGAGAGCATCCGGCTCGCCGCCGGGGACGTGGACGCCCACCTGCACGGCACGGTGCTGGACATCAGCTACTTCGGCGGCTCCTCGAGGATCGCGGTCACGGTCCCCGGTCTGGACCGGCCGGTCCTGCTGACCGTTCCGGGCCCGGCCACGGTGGTCTCCGGGGCGCGCGTCGCGCTGTCGTGGGACCCGGAGAGCGCGGTACTGATCGAGACGACGGGAGACACCCCTTGAGCGGACCCCTGACCATCCTCTTCGCGCCGGAGAGCGCGTACGGCCCGACCAACAACTGCGTCGGCATCGGCGACGTACTGCGCCGACGGGGCCACCGCGTGGTGTTCGCGGCGGAGGCGTCCTGGAAGGGCAGGCTCGCCCCGCTCGGCTTCGAGGAGGACCTGGTCGACCTGGCCCCGCCGCCCGAAGAGCCCCAGGAGGCGGGCCAGTTCTGGAAGGACTTCGTACGGGACACCGCCCCCGAGTTCCAGAAGCCCACGATCGAACAGCTGGGCACCTGGGTCAGACCGGTCTGGCAGGAGCTCATCGCCGGGGCGCGGTACTGCGAACCCCAGCTCAGGAGAATCGTCGACCGGGTCCGGCCGGACGTGATCGTCGAGGACAACGTCGTCTGCTTCCCCGCGCTGACCACGGCGGACGTGCCCTTCGTACGGATCGTCTCCTGCAACCCGCTGGAGGTGAAGGGCGAACACGTCCCCCCGCCCTTCTCCGGGTACCCGGCCGGTGACCGAGCGGGCTGGGCCGAGTTCCGCGCCGAGTACGACCGCACGCACCGCGAGGTCTGGGACGGGTTCAACGCCTGGGTCGTGGACCAGGGCGCGAGGCCGCTGCCCGACCTGGAGTTCATCCACGACGGCGAGTTGAACCTGTACGTCTACCCGGAGATCGCCGACTACGCCGAAGCCCGCCCGCTGGGCCCCGCCTGGCACCGGCTGGACTCCTCGGTCCGCGAGACCGACGAGGAGTTCACCCTGCCGCCGGAGTTGGCCGGGCGGCCCGAGGGCAGCGCGCTGATCTACTTCAGCCTGGGCTCCCTCGGCTCCGCCGACGTCGGCCTCATGCGCCGGATCATCGCCTCCCTGGCGCGCACCCCGCACCGCTACATCGTCTCCAAGGGGCCGCTGCACGACCAGATCGAGCTGCCTCCCACCATGTGGGGCGCGGAGTTCCTCCCGCAGACGCGGATCCTCCCGCTCGTCGACCTCGTCATCACCCATGGCGGCAACAACACGACCACCGAGAGCCTCCACTTCGGCAAGCCCATGATCGTGCTTCCGCTGTTCTGGGACCAGTACGACAACGCACAGCGGGTCGCCGAACTCGGCTACGGCGTCCGCCTGGACCCGTACCGCTTCACCGACGCCCAACTGCACGGCGCGCTGGCGGAGTTGCTCGGCGACACCCGCCTGCGGCACAGGCTGACGGAAGCTTCCACGACCATCCGGGGCCGCGACGGGCTGCGCACCGCCGCCGACCTCATCGAGCGGCACGGCCACGAAAGGCAGGGAACATGAAGCTGTCCTTACGGCTCGGCCTCGGCGTCGCCGTCCTCGCGGCGCTCTCGGCCTGCGCGGACGGGCCCTCGTCGTCCTCCAAAGGCGGCTCGGGCGACCGGGCCACGCTCCGACTCGCCGTTCCCTCGGCCGTGATCGCCCCCAAGGAAGAGGTCGCCACCTACGCGGTGGGCGACGCGGAGGGCTATCTGGCCGAGGAGAAGCTGAAAGTCGACGTGATCAACACCGACGGGTCGGTGGCGGCGGTCCAGGCCGTCGCCTCGAACAGCGCCGACATCGCACTGGCCGATGCGGGAGCCATCCTCGCCGCACGGGAGAAGGGCGTCCCGGTGAAGGCCATCGGGGGCCTGGTACGGAACTGGCCGTGGCGCATGGCCGTCCGGCCCGGCAGCGCGGTCAGGAGCCCGGCCGACCTCAAGGGGAAGAAGATCGGGGTCATCAGCCTCGCCTCCGGTTCGGCCGGCTACGCCCGCGCGTACGCCAGCGACGCCGGACTGGACGCGGCCAAGGACATCGACCTGCTGCCGGTCGGGGTGGGCGCACAGGCCCTGACCGCCCTGGAGGACGGCAAGGTCGATGTGCTCGCCCTGTACACCCAGGCGTACACCACCATCGAGAACGCGGGCACCGATCTGCGCTATCTGGACAACTCCGATGCCTTCGACGGCATCCGCTCCCTGACCTACGTGGTGACCGAGAAGACCCTGAGGGCGAAGAAGGACGTGCTGACGCGCTACTTGCGCGCCTCCTACCAGGCACTGCTCTTCTCCGCCGCCAACCCCGAGGCCGCGATGCGCGACGGCTACCGGGCCTTCCCCCAGCTGCTGACCGGCAAGAAGGCCGACGACCGCATCGCCGACGACACCAGGACCCTCGAGGCGTGGATCAAAACCGCGGTCCCCACCGCCGGTGAGCCCGAGGACTTCAGGGACTGGGGCGCGATCAGCGACGTCGAGTGGGACAAGACGGTCGCCTACACCAGGACGGCGGGCCAGATCACCAAGGACGTCCCCCTCCCGGAGCTGTGGGACGACAGCCTGCTGGGGGGCGCGAACGACTTCGACCCGGCGGCCGTGATCGCGAAGGCCAAGGCCGCAGGGTGACGCGGGAAGGCCGGAGAACCGGGGAGCGGGGAGAACAGGAGAGCGGGGGACCGTGGACGAAGACCGCTGGATCGAGGTCACCGGACTGCACAAGACCTACCGGCCGCGCAGGTCCGAGCCGACCCACGCACTGTCGGACATCACCTTCACGGTCCGGCGCGGCGAGTTCGTGTCGGTCGTCGGCCCGTCGGGGTGCGGCAAGACCACCCTGTTGAAGATCCTCGCCGGGATCGTCTCCAGGAGCCAGGGCGCGGTCCGCGTCGCCGGCCGCGACGTCACGGGGCCGCTGCCCGAGGTGGGCATGGTCTTCCAGACGCCCACCCTCCTGCCCTGGCGCACCGTACTACAGAACGTGATGGTGCCCGTGGAGGTACGGAAGCTCGACGCCTCGGTCTACCGGGAGCGGGCCGAACGGCTGCTCGCGACGGTCGGCCTCGACGGCTTCGAGGGCAGCTACCCGCATGAGCTGAGCGGCGGGATGCAGCAGCGCGCCGGAATCTGCCGGGCCCTGGTGCACGACCCGGCCGTGCTGCTGATGGACGAGCCCTTCGGCGCACTCGACGCCCTGACCCGCGAATCGATGAATGTCGAGTTGCTGAGGATCTGGCGGGAGAGCGGCCAGACCGTCGTGTTCGTCACCCACTCCATCCCCGAGGCGGTCTTCCTCTGCGACCGGGTCGTGGTGCTCAGCCCCCGTCCCGGCCGCATAGCCGAGATCGTCGGCATCGAGCTCGAACGCCCGCGCACACTCGGCGCGATGGCCTCGGACCGCGCCGGAGTCTTCGTCGAGCGGATCCGCAGGCATTTCAACGCCACCTGGGTGATCGACCCTTGAAGCGCGTCATGAAGCGCGTCATGACGCGACTCCGTGAGCGGCGGCTCCGCGTGGACCTGCGAGCGCGCCCCGAACTGCTGCTCGCTCCCGCCGTCTTCGTCGTCACCATGCTGACCTGGGAGTTCGCGGTCCCCGCCTTCGGCATCGACGACTACGTGCTGCCGCGCCCCTCGCAGATCTTCGACGCCCTCCGCACACAGCTGGCGGACCCGCTGTTCTGGGGGCATCTGAAGGTGACGGTCCTGGAGTCGGGTTACGGCTTCCTGCTCGGAGTGGCGGCGGCGCTGGTGCTGGGCACCGCGATCTCCCAGGTGCGGCTGATCGAGCGCACCTTCATGCCGTACGTCGTCGCCTTCCAGACCGTGCCCAAGGTGGCGCTCGCGCCGCTGTTCGTCGTCTGGTTCGGCTTCGGCATGACGAGCAAGGTCGTCATGGCGGCGGTGATCTCGTTCTTCCCCGTGCTGGTCAACGTCATCGAGGGGCTGCGCTCGGCCGACGCCGACCGGATCCAGATGCTCACGGTGTTCGGCGCGGGCAGGTTCCAGGTGTTCCGGATGGTGCGGCTGCCGAGCGCGCTCCCCTTCATCTTCGCCGGCCTGGACATCGGGATCGTCTTCTCGATCCTCGGCGCCGTCGTCGGCGAGTTCATCGGCGCGAAGGAGGGCCTGGGATACCTCCTGTTGCAGACCAACTACAACTTCGACATCGCCGGGATGTTCGCCGTGCTGGTGGTGCTCTCCGTACTGGGGCTGATCGCCCACTTCATCATCCGGTTCGCGAGGAAGCGGCTCGTCTTCTGGGCCGAGGAGAACCGGGTGATCGGCGCATGACGAACCGAGGACGACGAACCGAGGACGACGAACCGAGGACGACAGCGGCAGGAGGCCGGCATGACCGCGTACGACCTGGTGGTGAGGAACGCCCGTGTCGTCAGCCACGACCACGATGACGCGCGCCCCGCGGACATCGCCGTACAAGGAGGCCGGATCGCCGCCGTAGCCCCCGACATCGCCACCGAAGGCGCCCGTCGGGTGGTGGACGCCGGCGGCAGGCTGGCGTTCCCCGGTGTCGTCGACGCCCACCAGCACTGGGGGATCTACCACCCGCTGCCCGAGGACGCGGTCAGCGAGAGCCGCGCATGCGCACAGGGAGGCGTCACCAGCGCCCTGACCTACACCCGGACCGGCCGCTACTACCTCAACAAGGCCGGTGCGTACGCCGACTTCTTCCCCGAGGTGCTGGCCGCCGCTTCCGGCCGCGCCCACGTCGACTACGGCTTCCACCTCGCGCCGATCGCGCGCGCTCACATCGACGAGATTCCCGACCTGATCGAACGGTTCGGCGTCACCTCGTTCAAGGTCTTCATGTTCTACGGCAGCCACGGCCTCCACGGCAGGTCGGCCGACCAGAACGCGTTCCTGATGCTCGACGAGGACGAGCGGTACGACTACGCGCACTTCGAGTTCGTCATGCGCGGGGTGCAGGCCGCCCGCGAGCGGTTCCCCGGCCTCGCCGACGAGATCTCCCTCTCCCTGCACTGCGAGACCGCCGAGATCATGACCGCGTACACCAGGCTGGTCGAGGAGGCGGGCGACCTGACCGGGCTCGCCGCCTACAGCGCCTCCCGGCCGCAGCACTCCGAAGGGCTCGCGGTCGCCGTCGCCTCGTACCTGGCGCACGAGACCGGGCTGCCCACGATCAACCTGCTGCACCTGTCGTCCCGCAAGGCGGTCGACGCGGCCGTGCGGATGCGCCGGGCGTTCCCGCACATCGACTTCCGCCGCGAGGTGACCATCGGCCATCTGCTCGCCGACATCACCACCGCACACGGCCTCGGCGGCAAGGTCAACCCGCCGCTGCGGCCCCGCGAAGACGTCGAGGCGCTCTGGGAGCACCTGCTCGACGGCACCGTCGACTGGGTCGTCAGCGACCACGCGTGCTGCCGCGAGGAGGTGAAGTTCGGCGAGCCCGAGGACGACGTCTTCGTCGCCAGGGCCGGCTTCGGCGGCGCCGAGTACCTCCTCCCCGGCCTGCTCACCGAGGGAACGAAACGCGGCCTGCCGCTGGGCCGGATCGCCGCGCTGACCTCCTGGAACCCGGCCCGGCGCTTTGGGCTGCGCACCAAGGGCAGCCTCGCCCCCGGCTTCGACGCCGACATCGCCCTGGTCGACCCGGGCCGCACCTGGACCGTGCGCGCCGCGGAGTCGGAGTCGACGCAGCAGTACACCCCGTTCGAGGGCTTCGAGCTGACCGCCCAGGTCACCGACACCTTCTTGCGGGGCAACCACATCCTGCGGGCGGGCAGGGTCGTGGGCCCACCCCTCGGCGCCTATCTGCACCGTCCGACCGGTACCGCCGGTGCGGCAGGGGGATATCACCAGTGAAGAGCCGGGGGACAGCCGGAGCGCGCTGCACCGGTGGCACCTCTAGCGTGCCGAACCATGAGTACTCCGTACCGAATTGACCGGATCAACGCCACGCGCCGGAGCATGCTCGCGCTCGGCACCGCCGCGGCGGCCACCCCCTGGCTCGGTGCGGCCCCCGCCCAGGCCCGCCCCGCCGGCGGAAGCCTGGACGAACTGGGCGTGACCGAGCTTCGCGAGCGGATGGACGAAGGGCGGCTCGACGCGGAACGGCTGACCCGCTACTACCTGGAGCGGATCGAACGTATCGATCCGCTCCTGCACGCGGTGATCGAGGTCAATCCCGACGCGCTGCGAGAGGCCCGGCGTCTGGACGCCGGGCAACATCCCCGTGGGCCCCTCCACGGCATGCCCGTTCTGCTGAAGGACCTGGTGGAAACCGCGGACCGCATGCGCACAACGGCCGGGTCACTCGCCCTGGAGGGCCTCCGGCCGGCAAGGGACGCCACGGTCGCGGCCAGGTTGCGCGCGGCCGGTGCCGTCATCCTCGGCAAGACCAACCTGAGCGAGTGGGCCGGTGGGATGTCGCTCACCCACCACGCCGGCTGGAGCGCCCGCGGTGGGCAGACCCGGAACCCCTACAAGCTGGATCGGTCCCCGAACGAGTCCAGTTCCGGTACGGCGGCCGCCGCCGCGGCCAACCTGTGTGTCGCCGGGATCGGTACCGAGACCAACGGTTCGATCATCGACCCCGCCTCGGCGAACTGCGTCGTCGGGGTGAAGCCGACGGTTGGGCTGGTCGGGCGCGGCGGAGTGATCCCCGGTGTGCCCAGCCAGGACAGTGTCGGCCCGATCGCGCGCACGGTCCGCGACGCCGCGATCCTGCTGGGCGTCCTCGTCGGCGTCGACGACCGTGATCCGGCTACCGGGGCCGGCCGTGGCCACTTCCACCGTGACTACACCCGTTTCCTGGACGCCGACGGACTGCGTGGTGCCCGGATCGGCATACCGCGCACCGTGTACTTCGGCTACAGCGACCACGCCGACGAGATCGCGGAGCGGGCGATCGCCACACTGCGCGCCGCCGGTGCGACGGTGGTCGACCCGGCCGACATCCCGACGGCCGAGCGGCTCGAGGACCTCCCCAGCTCGAAGGTCGTCCAGGTGTACGAGATCAAGCGGGCGCTGAACGCCTATCTCGCCGGCGCCCCCGGCGACCACCCGCGCGGCCTGGCGGAGCTGATCGCGTTCAACCGCGCACACGCCGACCGTGAGCTCCGCTATGTGCGGCAGGACGGTCTGGAGGCCGTGCACGGGCTGGACTTCACCGAGAGCGAGTACCGCGAGGCGCTGGCCACCAACCACCGGCTGTCGCGCGCCGAAGGCATCGACGCCGTGCTACGGCGCTTCCGCCTCGACGCGCTGGTGATGCCGACCACCGGCCCGCCGGCCAAGATCGACCTGATCCGCGGGGACAGCTACGGCGGCGGCGCCTCCACGCCCGCCGCACTCGCCGGATACCCCGCGATCAGCGTCCCGGCGGGCTTCGCCTCCGGCTTGCCGGTCGGCCTGACGTTCATGGGCACGGCATGGAGCGAGCCGACCCTGCTGCGCCTGGCCTACGCCTACGAGCAGGCCGGCCGGGTCCGCAGAGCACCGACCTACCGCCCCGCCGACGTGGGCTTCTGACCCGCCCACCCGCTCCGCGCGGGCGGAGGTGAACCGGCCGGGAGGTCTCGGTCGCCGGACCATGCCCGTCCCTCGATGGAACTCCGGGGGGACAGGCGGTGTGAGCTGCTTCCGGGAGGGTCCGGGTGATCCGGTCGCGCGTCGGCCCTTGCGGCGGCGTGACCATCTCGCTCCGCTACGTCCTCACCCGCCGCCCGCTGGGCCCACCGCTACCGCCACCACGGGGCGGCAGGCATGACCGACCGTTCCAGCCGCCCCCACCACTCACCACGCCGGACACCCGCCTGTGTGGAGGATCAGGTACTACGGATGCGTCAAGAACACCGGGTCGGCCCACTGCGACTGGCCGCCCGTGCCGCCGTCGCCGCCTCCACCGCTCACCGCATCCTCCGACGCCGCGGCCGGCCACCACGTGCCACCTGCGACGCTCGTTCCGGCGGGTTCGAGGCGGCCCGGGACTGAGCCGGGCCTCGGCGTGGCCCGTCAGGCGCTGCCGCTCGACTGGCTCGAGTACGGCTCCGGTTCCGGCCCCGACTCCGGTTCCGGATCCGGGAGATGCGCCGCCGCGCGGCGGGGGAGCAGCAGCGGGGTCGCCAGCAGCAGGACGCCGGCCAGGGCGATGGCCGTACGCGGGCCGAGCAGGCCGCCCAGCACTCCCCAGACGGCCGTCAGGAGTGCGGCCGAGGCCTTGGTCGTCACCGCCCAGGCGGACAGCGTGCGGGCGACCCGATCGGGCGCGGTGCGCTCGAGGCGGTAGGTGGCGTAGACGGGGTTGAAGACACCGCAGCAGAAGATGAGGCCGAGCTCGACGCCCATCACCAGCAGCAGTCCGCCGGTTCCCGGTTCCACGAAGGCCAGGCCGACGGGCCAGATCGCGCGCAGCGCCCCGACCGCGACCAGGACCGGGTGCTGCCCGAACCGGGTGACGAGCGGTCGGGCCAGCCATGAACCGAGCAGCCCGCCGATCGAGGGCGCGGCGAAGGCGAGGCCGTACTGCCACGGCGCGAACCCGAGGTGGCCCAGCATCAGGACGGCCAGCAGCGGCTGGGCGGCCATCACCAGGCCGTTGAACAAGGCGGTGTTGAAGAACAGCGGACGCAGCGCCGCGTCGGCGAGGATGTAACGCCACCCGTCGAGCAGGTCCCCGGCCCGCATGCGCGCCGCCTCCCGGCGCTCCGGGCGCGGCTCGTGCCCGCCCATCGCGCGGATGCCCAGCGCCGAGAGCAGGTAGCTGACCGCGTCGGCCACCACCGTCGCCACCGGGCCGAGGAACCCGATCGCGGCGCCGCCCAGCGGCGGTCCGATGATCGTGGTCGTCCAGGCCGTGGACTCGAACCGGGCGTTGGCGACGAGCAGGTCCTCGGCCGGCAGCAGCGTCTTCAGGTACGCGCCGGAGGCGGCGCGGAAGGTGATGTCGGCCGCCGCGACGACGACCGAGACCAGCAGGAGCTGGAGGAAGGTGAGCGCGCCGAGCGCGTACGCGGCGGGGACCGTCAGCAGTACCGCGCACCGCACCAGGTCCGTCGCGATCAGCACCGGCCGCTTGCGGCGGAACTCCACCCACGGGCCGAGCGGCACCGCCGCGGCCGCGCCCACCGCGGCGCCGACGGAGGAGAGCGCGGCGACCTCGGCCGGCCCGGCGTGCAGCACCCGGATGGCGATCAGCGGGAACGCGCCGAAGGCGAGCCAGGTGCCGAGCGCGCTGATCCCGTACGCCCCCCAGAGCCACCCGAACCGCCGCCCCAGCCGATGTCCCAGCAGATGTCCCGGCCAGTGCCCGCTCCGCATGTCCGACGCCCCCTCGCCACTCATTCGCACAACCGATCCGCGATCGGAAGCATCAAAGCGAGCGCCGGAGCCTGGGATCAAACAACCGCGAGGCCCCCTGCCACAACCGATCGTTGTGGCCGTAGAGTCTCGGCATGGACCTCGACACCGTCCGGACCTTCGTCGCCGCCGCCGACGCGGGGCGGTTCCAGGACGCGGCCGCCGAGCTCGCGGTCACCCAGCAGGCCGTTTCCAAGCGCATCGCCGCGCTGGAGCGCGACCTCGGCGTGCGGCTCTTCACCCGCACCCCGCGCGGCGCCGAGCTCACCATCGACGGGCAGGCGTTCCTGCCGCACGCGCGCGATCTGCTGCGCGTCGCCGAGCGCGCGGTCTCGTCCGTGCGCACCGGCCGCCGTCCGCTGCGCGTCGACGTGATCGCCTCGCGCAGCGCGCAGTCGAGCCTGATGCGCGGCTTCCACCACGCGCACCCCGAGATCGACCTCGACGTGGTGATGCTGTTCGACGTCGCGACGGCCGTCGCCGCCATCCGGTCCGGCACGATCGACGCCTCCTTCCGAGCCGTCGCCATGCCCGGCCGGCCCCTTCCCGAGGACATCGAGTCCGTCCGGGTGCTCGACGAGCCGCTCCAGCTGCTCACCGGTCCCGCGCACGCGTTGGCGGGCGCGCGATCGGTGCCCCTCGCTCAACTCGCCGGGCACCGGATCTGGATGCCCGGCATCGTCCCCGGTACCGAATGGGCCGCCTACTACGACGACCTCGCCGCCGAGTTCGGGCTGACCATCGAGGCGACGGGCCCCAACTTCGGCTCGGACGCACTCCTCGACACCATCGCCGACACCCCGGCCCTGGCCACCTTCATGAGCGAGCAGACCCGCCTCGTCTGGCCCGCCGGTCACGGCCTGCGCCGCATCCCGGTCACCGACCCGACACCCGTCTACCCGCACTCGCTCCTCTGGCACCGCGACAACCCCCACCCGGCGCTGACCACCCTCCGCGCCCACCTCGCCACCACGGCGACCGGCCACGACGCCGTCGGCACCTGGGCACCGGACTGGGTGGTTCCGCGCTGAACACCGCTACGGCCCCGATCGCCGTGGCCGGGTCGACGGCCGTCCCCGGCGGTCCCAGCCGGACACCGCGCGCGAGGCCAGGAGCCCGCCCAGCCCGTTGCGCAGAACGGCAGGGGCGGGCTCGAGACGGTCCAGTAGCGCCCGTACGGTGGGCCGTCCCGTACCGCCGGGCACCGCCCCGCCCCGGCAGGTGAACCCGCCGTCGGCGCCCTTGGAGAGCCGGTGCAGGTGGACCGCTCGCTCGCGGTCAGCCGCAGCGCGTCGGCGCGTGCGGAGAGCACGGGCGCGGACGGTCCGCGGCAGCCGGGGGAGCGCCGAGCTCACCCGGCCAGCAGCCTGACCATGTCATCGATCACGCCCTCGTTCATGAACCGTGCCAGCCAGGTTGCGAACCGCGGGCCGAAAGCGCACATGGCCGCCTTGCCGATGGCCGCTTCCTCGTCCTCGTCGGGCGGGGTGAGACCGAAGTTCCGGTCCAGCCACATCAGGTATTCCTGACGCGCCGGGAAGAGCTCGTCGAGATCCTCGTCCTCGTAGGCGACGTCGCGTTCGACGGGGAGCAGCCGGAGCAGCTCTCGCAGGTTGCGCGCATGGACCCAGACGTCGCCCTCGTCGCCGAGGAACACGACGGGAAGGTCCGCGAGGTCGGCCCGGTCGTCGAGCCGCCACAGCGCGTAGCCCGAACCGCTGCCGGTGGCCCGTGCGAAAGGGATCAGCTGGTCGAAGAACTCGGCGCGGCTGGGGTTCTCCGGATCGTCCAGCCAGCCCTTGAGCTCGCTCTTGTCGTCGTAGTCGAGCAGCTCGAAGCCGTCCGCGTAGCTGTGCGTCCCGAACTTGTCGTCGAACTCCCTGAGGAGATTGAGCTCCTGGATGGGCGAGTACACGCTGTTCATGAAGGCCACCTGACGGAGAGGCGGGGTCGGGTGAGCGCATCGTAGGGCCGCCGGTGTGCGCACGGGACTCGGATGCGGCAACAACCCTGTCACCCGCCGGAGATCACCCTCGCCTCCGGTCCTCCTTCTCCGGCACCTTCTCCACGACCGTGTCCTCCGGCTCCACCGGCCGTCCGTCCGCCGACTGAATCCGCACCGGGCGCAACGGGCGGCCGGTCCGGCGGTCCAGCAGGCGGGAGTGGTCCTCGCCGGGGGTGAAGCACTGCTCCTCGCCCCACTGGCGCAGGGCGACGATCACCGGGAACAGGGCGCGGCCCTTGTCCGTGAGGAGGTACTCGCGGTGGGACCCGCCGTCCGGCGCGGGCTCGGCGCGCACCACCCCGGCCTCCTCCAGCGCGCGCAGCCGCGCCGCCAGGATGTTCTTGGCGATGCCGAGGCTGCGTTGGAACTCGCCGAAGCGGCGGCTGCCGTCGAAGGCGTCCCGCACGATCAGCAGCGACCACCAGTCGCCGATGGCGTTCACCGTCCGGGCGACGGGACAGGGGTCGGCGTCGAAGCGGGTGCGGGCGACCATCCGTGGCTCCTCTCCTCCAGCTCCCCGGATGCCCTCCAGGGATGGTTGCAACATGCTACCTCGCGCGTCTACTGTCGCGGCGGTAGCAAGATGCAACCGATGGAAGGTGGGGCCGGTATGGCGATCGAATGCTCCGATGCGGGCGGCGGGTGCGACGGGACCGGGGGGACCGGCGGCCACCAGGCGCCTGCCACGACGTCGGCGCGGGACGCGTCGCCCCCCGTCCACGCGTCGCCCCCCGCCAGGCTCGTGCCCCTGCTCGCCCTCGCCTGCGGCAGCTCCGTCGCCACCGTCTACTTCGCCCAGCCGCTGCTGGTGACCCTCGGCGAGCGGTTCGCGGTCGGCTCGGGGCTGCTCGGCGTGATCGTCACCGTGACCCAACTCGGCTATGCGCTGGGCCTGTTGACGCTGGTGCCGCTCGGCGACCTGCTCGACCGCCGGGGGCTGGTCACCGGTCAGCTCGGGCTGCTGGCACTCGCGCTGCTGGCCGCCGGGCTGGCGCCGGGCGTGGCGGCGCTGCGCGGCGCGCTCGCCATGGTCGGGCTGCTCGCCGTCGTCGCCCAGACGATGGTCGCGGCGGCCGCCGCGCTGACCCCGCCCGCCCGGCGCGGCCGTGCCGTCGGGACGGTCACCGGCGGTATCGTCACCGGAATCCTGCTGGCCCGCGCCGCCGCCGGCGTCCTCGCCGACCTCGCCGGCTGGCGGGCGGTCTACCTGGCGTCCGCGGGCGTCATCGCGGTCCTCGCCGTGTCGCTGCGTCGCCTCCTGCCGCCGGGCACGCCGTCCGCCGGGGTGCGCGAGGCGTCGTACGGACGACTGGTGGCCTCGACCGTCACCCTGTTCGCCCGCCATCCGCTGCTGCGGATCCGGGGTGCGCTCGCCCTGCTGGTGTTCGCGGCCTTCAGCACGCTGTGGAGCGGTGTGGCGCAGCCCTTGAGCGGTCCGCCGTGGTCGCTGTCGCACACCGCGATCGGAGCGTTCGGGCTCGCGGGGGCGGCCGGGGCGGTCGCCGCCGGAGTGGCCGGGCGCTGGAACGACCGGGGGCTCGCCCAGCGCACGACCGGTGTCGGCCTCGCCCTGCTGGCGCTCTCCTGGCTCCCGATCGCCCTGACCCGGCAGTCGCTGTGGGCGCTGGCGATCGGCGCCGTCCTGCTGGACTTCGCCGTACAGGCCGTCCACGTCACCAACCAGACCCTGATCCACGCCGTACGGCCCGACGCGGGCAGCAGGATCATCGGCGGCTACATGGTCTTCTACTCGGTGGGCAGCAGCCTCGGCGCCCTCGGCTCCTCCCTCGCCTACGCGACGGCGGGCTGGCCCGCGGTGACGGTTCTCGGCGCGTCCTTCAGCCTTGCCGCCCTGCTCCTGTGGGCAACGACCCGCCGCATGGGGCTGCCCGGCGACAACCCGGCGGTTGAGCTGCCCGGCTCCTGGCCGGGCAGCGCGCCGCAAGAGCCCCGGAACCCCGGGCCGGGGGCGCCCGTGTGAGGCTCCGGCCCGGGGGAGCGCGTCAGCCGGTGCCGGCCGCGGCTTCGGATCCGGGGCGCGGGGCGGCGGTGGTCGCGGGGACGGGGCTCGCGGTGCGGGTGACGGCGGAGGTGGCCACCATGGCCACGGTGTTGAGGGCGAGGGCGATGATGCCGACGTTGAGGTCCTTCACCGCCTGGGGGAGTCCCGGCAGGAGACTGCCCACCGTGACGTCGGAGAGGGTGACGACGGCCACCGTGGTGACCCCGACGACGATGCCCGCCGCCGCTCCCTCTTTGGTGACGAACTGCCGTGGCGCGAGGCTCGCCAGCAGTGCGGGGAAGAGCTGGGTGACCAGTGCGTAGCCCATGAGCAGCAGCGAGACGATGGAACTTCCGCCGTTGAAGGTGAAGTAGAGGGAGACCAGGGCGAGGGCGGGGACGAGCAGCTGTGCGAGGCGGCCGATGTGCTGCTCGCTGGTGTGCGGCCGGGCGAGGCGGTAGACGTTCTTCGCCAGGCAGGTCGCGGAGGTCATGAGCAGCAGGGATCCGGGGACCAGCGCGGTGAGCAGCCCGGAGCCACCGACGATGCCGACGAACCAGGAGGGGAAGGCGGCGGTGGTGATGCGCAGCAGGGACAGGTCCGCGTCGGCGCCCTTGAGGCCGGGCACGACCAGGATGGCGGTGAACCCGACGAAGAAGACGAAGAGCAGGATGAGCTGGTACAGCGGCATGAAGATGGCGTTACGGCGGAAGACGCGTTCGTTCTGGGCGCTGTAGGAGGCGCTGAAGTTGTGCGGCCACATGTAGAAGCCGACCGCCGAGAGCAGCACGGTGGAGGCGAACCACGAGGCGCTCATGCCGCTCGAGGGCAGGGTGAGCAGCTGGGGGTGGGCCTTGTCCACCGCGTGGAACATCTCCCCGACGCCGCCGAAGTAGTGCATCGGCAGGTAGATGCCGAGGATGAGGACGATCGCGAGGATGACGGCGTCTTTGAGCACCGAGGTCCAGGCCGAGCCGTGGATGCCCGAGATCGTCACATAGAGGGTCAGCGCCACCGTGCCGATCACGATGGCCCAGTGGGAGGAGATCCGGCCGTCGGAGGAGATGGACACGATGATCCCCAGCCCTTTGAGCTGAAGGACGAGATAGGGCACCATCGCGACGACTCCGACGAGGGCCACCAGCGCGCCGAGCAGCGGGCTGTTGAACTTGGCGACGAAGAAGTCGGACTGCGAGATCAGCCGGTGCTGCTTGGCGTAGCGCCACACGGCCGGGAGCAGCCAGTACGACAGGACGTAGGCCAGTGAGGCGTAACAGAGGATGTAGTAGGCGGGCGCGCCCTTGCCGTAGGCCCATCCCGAGGCGCCCAGGAAGGTGAAGGTCGTGTAGATCTCGCCGGCCAGCAGCAGGAAGACGAAGACCGTCCCGAAGCCGCGGCCGCCCACCGACCACTGCTCGAGATCCATGTCCCTGCCGCGGCGGGCGCGCAGCCCCAGGCCCAGGGCCGCGAGCAGGAAGGCGAAGATGACGGCGAGGGCGATCATGAGCTCTGCTCCTCGCGGTTCGCCGGGTCCAGGCGGTAGATGACGGCCATCGTCGCCGAGATCAGCACGACCCACATGACCAGCCAGAAGAGGTTGAACGGCATGCCGAGGACGTAGGGCGTCACCCGGTTCGTGAAGAAGATTCCCCCGAGGATCCCGAGGAACGGGATCGCGCCGAGCAGATGGATGGGTTTCACGTCGAGAACCTCCTGGGCCGGGCCGTACTCCACTGGTGGGGCGAGGCCGTCTGGGGGCGGGTGGCACGTCTCGTGCGGTGCGGTCGGGACGGGGCCGTCGGGACGGGGCTGTTGGGAGCCGCAGCGTGTTTCGCCATGCGGAATGTATTTTTCGATTGGCAGATGTATAGGTCCGCCATGCGGGCCTGTCAAGGCCTTTCGTGCCTCCGCTCCGCCCGTCCGTCCGGACGTCGTCACCGCCTCGATGAGTCTGCCACCGAAGTGCGGGACGTGCGGCGAGGGTGCCCGGGGTGAGGGGCGAGCGGGGGGTTGTTATTCCACATTGCTACGGCAACGCCACCCTGCTGGAGTCCGACTTCGTCCTCGGCATCGGCAACCGCTGGGCGAACCGTCACACCGGCGGCCTCGACACGTACACCCGGGGCCGTACCTTCGTCCACGTCGACATCGAACCCACCCAGATCGGCCGGGTCTTTCCCCCCGACTACGGCATCGTCTCCGACGCCGGGCCCGCGCTGGAGCTCTTCGTCGAGGCGGCGAGGGAACTGAAGGGCGCCGGAGCCCTCAGGGACCGCGGCGACTGGGCCGACAGCTGCCGGCAGCGCAAGGCGACCATGCTCCGCAGGACCCACTTCGACCAGGTGCCGGTCAAGCCGCAGCGGGTCTACGAGGAGTTGAACAAGGCGTTCGGGCGCGACACGCGCTACGTCTCCACGATCGGCCTCTCCCAGATCCAGGCCGCGCAGATGCTCCACGTCTACCACCCACGGCACTGGATCAACGCGGGCCAGGTCGGGCCGCTGGGCTGGACCGTGCCCGCCGCCCTGGGGGTCGCGACCGCCGATCCGGACGCCACTGGACTACTGCGTCCAGCTGTCCTTCGACAACGTCAACGCCCCCGAGGTGGGCGGCTACGGCGTCGACCACGGGCCAGTACAGCGGCCCGAGCCCGGCCACGACCCCGAACCAGGCGAGCAGCACCACACACCCCGCGTACACGCCGCCCACCAGCACCCGGCTACGGCGCCCCAGCAGCACGGCGGCCCACACACAGCACCAGTGCCCGCCCGGCCGCCAGTCGCCCGGAGGCTACGGGCGGTCCAACCAAGCCTCCCTCAGGGCGAGTTCCCGCTCGTGACCGGCGGCCGGTCGATGTGATGGTGAGTGCGCTTTTCCGGACTAACCGATTCCTGGTGCGATTTCGGTGCGCATGCGTGATCATCTGCGTACCCGAAGTTCGAACATGGAGGCGCATTTTCATGAGACCGACGCGTGCCGCTCTGCTCGTCGTGGCCACCGCCCTGACCCCGGCCCTCCTCTTCACCGCCCCGGCGTTTGCCGACGGTTCGGCGGCCCCGGTCACCACCACCGTGGCGACCGTGTCCGACACACCGGTGGACGAGATGTCGGAGGACGAACTGCGTGCGGCGATCGCCGCCATCCTGGCGGACGAGGACAGCGGTCGGGGGGTCGTCCGAGAGGCCAATGAGGCCCTCAACGGCACCGTGGATGACATGCGCGCCTTCTTGAAGACCGGCTACCGGCTGGCTCAGGCCGAGGACGACCGGGTCGCCATCGCGCGCATCCTCCACGCGGCAACGCAGAACAATGACAAGCGAGTCATCGAGGAGGCCAACGAGCTCCTCGACAACAACTCCCCGGAGGAGATGCGAGCCTGGCTGGAGACCGGCTACCGGCTGGCCCAAGCCGAGGACGACGCCGTCTACATAGCCCGCATGCTCGCGGATCCGGACATCAGTGATGCGCTGCGCGCCGCGGCCAACGCTGCCCTCGACGACGGCTCCCCGGAGGCCCTGCGCTACTTCCGTGAGGTGGGGCAGTACGAGGTGGCGGGTTAGGCGAAGCGGGGAACACCGCCATCCCTCGTCTGACAGCTGCCGACACCGTGCAGCTCGTGGCGCCCGCGTTGCGGGCGCCACGGCCACCCGCGGTGTACACCACATGCCACCCGTTGCGGGCTCGACCGTCTCCGGGAGCACCCAGCTGATCGCTCAGCCGCTTGGCAGGTGGCTGGTGCGGCAGGTGTAGCGTGAAGCGGACTCGGCCGGTCCGTCCGGCGAACCTGTGTCCTAACGGGGGACCTTTCACCATGCATCTTCCTCGCGCCGCCGCTCTCGGTACGCTCGCCGCCGCCCTTCTCGCTCTCTCGGCCTGCTCCAGCGGCGGATCGGGCGATGCGTCGTCCGACGCCGGGAAGGGCGGGAAGAAGGGCACGAGCGGCAGCGCGCCGAGTTCGACGACCACATCGTCGCCGTCCGCCTCGGCGAGCGGGGCGGCCGGCGGATCCGGCACCGCTCAGGCGGTGACCTCCAAAGTCGAGGTCAGCATCAAGTCGTGCCAGCTGCGCGACGCGTCCAAGCTGTTCGCGGTAGTCCAGCTCGACAACGCGAACGGCGCGGCGGACTACGCCTACACCGTCAAGGTCCGCTTCCTGAACTCCGCACATCCCGACCAGGCGGTCTACACCACCCTCACCAACCAGCCCGTCCAAGCCGGAGCCATGAAGAGCGCGCTCGCCTCCGCCGCGTGGAAGGGCGACTCCGCCGCCATGCCGAAGACCTGCCAGGTTGCCAAGGCGACCAAGGTGAAGACGGCTGGCTGACCCCGGCCCGTGCACGGCTCTGGTGGGCGAGCAGCCGGTAGGGGGTAGTAGGACCGGTCCGGTCGGCGGTGTCGCCGACCGGGCCGACGATCCACAACCGGGCCGACGATCCACAACCGGGCCGTCGATGACGAAGAACCGATGGGCGCCTCGCCGGGGAGAGGACCGGGACGGCCTGTGTCATTCATACTGGTCGCATGTCCGCTACGCCTGCCGCTGAGCCGTCCCCGCCCGCTGCCGAGGTGCTGCGGCAGCGCTACGCGCGAAGGCTCCCCGACACGCTCGGCCGGCTGGCCGGGCCGGCCCACGGCTCCGTCCAGCTGCCGCTGCATGTGGCGTGGTCGGGACTGACGCGGTTCGACCTGGACCGACCGCGGTCGAGGATGAGCATGTACCGCACGGTGCTCGCCGAAGGGCAGCACGATGACCTGATCGCCCTGCTGAACCGGGATCTCCTCATCGACCAGTGGCCCGTCCTGCGCACGCTGATCAGCCGGGCCATCCGTGACGTGTGGGAGGAGGCCTTCCCCGAACTGGCATCGGCTCGCTCGGGAGCCGCGGCGTGAACCTGAGCGATCTCCACCGCAGGCTCCTCTCCGACGTCCTGGCCATCGGCACCCCCTACCCCCTGGTGATCACCGGCGGGTACGCGGTCCAGGCGCACGGCCTGGTCGACCGGCTCAGCCAGGACCTCGACGTGGCCACGGAGAACCCCGCACCCATGGCGGAGATCACCCGCTCCCTCATCGCCGGGCTGGCCGAGCGCGGCTGGCAGGTGAGGGAGGTGGGCGTGGACCCGCTTTCCGGCCGCCTCGTGGTCACGGATCCCGCCAGTGGTGAGCAGTGCGAGGTCGACATCCTCAAAGAGGCGTTCTGGCGTCCACCCACAGCGACCGAGTACGGTCCCGTCCTCGCCCTGGACGATGTCATCGGCACGAAGGTGCGCGCGCTGGCCGACCGCGGCGCCGTGCGGGACCTGATCGACGTCCACGCCGCTTCCCGCCTCCACACCACCGTGGACCTGGAGCGACTCGGCCGCCGCCACGCCCGCGACGAGTTCTGCCTCGAGGAACTCCAGGCGCGTCTGGCGGGCGCGGAGTGGTACGAGGACGAGGAATTCATCGCTTACGGCCTCACCGAGGCGGACACGGCCACCCTGCGGGCCTGGGCTCGGGACTGGGCCGACGACCTCACCCAGCGGCTGCACGAGGAGACCGCGGACGACTGATCGGCCCCCGCCGGGGCCCGGTCACCCGAACACCGCGTCGTGGAAGGCGATTTCCGCCTCCAGCATGCCGGTGAACCAGCGGATCAGCCGCTCCTGGGGGATGTCGTCCGGCAGGGCGTCGACCTCCGCCGCGAGCGCCCGCACCCCGTCCCGGAACGCCTCGTCGGCGTGGAGCGCCACCCAGGCGCTCATCGCGCCGCCGGGGACGGCGCCGCGCTCGTGCGCCCGGGTGCACCAGGTGAGGTAGAGGCTCTCCGCGGCGAACAGCATGGTCATCACCGCCGGGTAGCCGCCGTCCCGCGCCACGTCGAGTGCGTACCGCGACAGCACCTCGGCCCGCCGGGCGGCGCCCGGCCGGGCGGGTACGGGCCAGACGGCGCGGGCTTCGCGGAAGTAGTCCGCCTGGGTGGTGGTCAGCGCGTGGACCGCACGGGCGTTGCGCTCCAGCGCCGTCCGGTCCGGGGCGCCCCACACGGCCAGTCCGTGCAGCCGGGTGGCCGTCTCCACGAACGCGGCCTCGATCTCCAGGTAGTCGGCGTAGTCGGCCTCGCTGATCGTGCCGGCCGTGACCTCGGTGACGAAGCGCATGCGCAACGCCTGCTCCATGACCGGGGCGGCGGCCTTCAGGAGCCGCTCGGACCGGTTCAACGGGAGAGCCATTCGACGAGGCCGCCGAAGACCCGGGCGTAGCCGTCCCACCGCTCGCAGAACGCCGCGGGCGCCCAGTGCGGGGAGCAGTCGGAGGTGAAGACCGCCGAGCGTCCCGCGCCGTACTCGGCCACCGCCACCAGGGGGTCGTCGCCCAGGGTGGCCAGGACCTCGGCGCCCGGACGTGGCCGCACGCGGTTGTAGCCGAGCAGCGGCGGCCATTCGCCGGTCACCCCGCCGAGGGCGGGATGGCCGGTGCCGACCGCCGACGGGCGGCCGCCCGCGGGGAGTTCGACGCGGTCGTCCTCGGGCAGCAGCTCGACCGGCAGCACCTCGTGCAGCGCGGTGTTGCGGTAGGCGGCCTTGCCCTCGAAGCCGGTGAAGGAGAGATAGCCGCCGACCATCAGCAGCCCACCGCCGTCGCCGACCCATCCGCGCAGTGCGTCGATCCGGTCGGCCCCCGGCGTGCCCAGCTCGAACACCTCGGGGGAGAGCTGGAGGGAGTTCGCCCCGATGTCGGAGAGGACGACGACATCGTAGCCGGCGAGCGCCTCGGCGTCGCCCGGGAACTGCCCGGGTACCAGATGCGCGGGCAGGTGCGTGACCTCGTGCCCGCGGCCCTCCAGCGCCCGGCGCAACGGCTCGACTCCGGTCACATAGGTGCTGGTGGTGAACGAGTCGACCCCCTTGATGTGTGTGGACTGGGAGATCCAGCTCTCACCGGCTATCAGGACGCGGCTCACAGGGTGCTCCTTCGAACGGGAAGTGAGGGAAACGGTGGGGCGTGCTCAGCACGGTGGGGCGTGCTCAGGACGCGGCGGCGTTCTCGAACAGCCGGGCCGGGTTGGTGCGCGGCAGCTCCATGGCGGCCTGCCGGGGAACGCCGTGCTCGACGAGGCGGGGGAGGAACAGCTCGGGTACGTAGCGGAAGCCGTTGCCGCCGTACGCCGTGAGCATGCTCTTGAGGAACACGTCATGGCTGAGCAGCAGCCGGTCGCCGTGTCCGCGGGCGATGAGCCCGGCGATCGCGTGCGCGGTCTCGTGGGGTGCCGGGGACTGCCCCTCGCCGGGGTAGCGGAACGGCATGCCGATCATGTCGAATTCGAGCCAGACACCGCGATCGGCCACCGACCGCTGATAGTCCGGGTCGGCGTGCGAGGGGTCCATATGGCACAGCACCACCGCGCCCGGCGCCACCCCGTACTCGCCCAGTACCAGGTCGAGGACCTCGTGGCTGCGGCGCTGCCAGCCGGGCAGATGGATGTAGAGCGGGACACCGGTCTCGCGCTGGGTGCGCGCGGCGGCGCGCAGCGCGGTGTGCTCGCCCTCGGTGAACCGCGGGGAGACCCCGATCTCGCCGATGACGCCCGGCCGGATCCCGGTGCCGTCGGCGCCCTCGGTGAACTCGGCCAGCAATGCCACGGCGAGGCCGCGCTCGTCCGATGGCGACAGTGGCCGGGGATGGTAGGGCTCCAGGTACCAGCCGCTGCCCATGACCACACGCACGCCGCTGTCCTCGGAGAACGCGCGCAGCGCCGCCGGATCGCGGCCCAGTCCGCCCGGGGTGACGTCGACGATCGTGCCGCCCCCGCCGGCCGCGAACGCGCGCAGGTCGGCCAGCATCCCTTCGGTGTCGTCGAGCACACAGTGGTCGAGGCAGGCGTAGGGCTGCTCGCGCAGCAGCCAGGCCAGTTCGGGTGTGGTGCGGGCGTCGCGCAGCCGACCGAGCCGGGGGTCGGCCGGGGTGGTGACGGCCTTGCGGACGTCGTTGCGCAGATGCTCATGGGTGAGGGTGAGACCGAGCCCGGTGCTGGGCACGGGCCCGGTCACCGTGGTCACGGTGGTGGGGGAGGGGCCGCTCATGAGCGGCCCGTCAGATGGGCGAACAGGTCGGCCATCGCCCGGCCGCGCAGGTTGAGCCAGATCGCGGCGAGCAGCACCAGCCCGGTGACGATGGGGGTGAGGAACGGGCTCACACCCAGCAGATTGAGGCCGTTGGCGATGACTCCGGTGATGAGGGCGCCGATGACGGTACCGAGCACGGTGCCCCGGCCGCCGAACAGATTGGTGCCACCGAGCACGACCGCGGCGATCACGGTGAGTTCGAAGCCCTGTCCGGAGTTGGCGGAGCCGGAGCCGAGCCTGGCCGCGGTGAGCAGCCCGGCGATACCGGCGGCCACACCGGTCAGCATCAGGGTGATCATCTTGATCCGGGCGGTGTTCACCCCCGCTCGCCGTACCGACTCCTCCTGGGAACCGATGCCGTTGACGTAGGAGCCGAACGGCAGCTTCGACAGCAGGACCGCTCCGACGGCGACCGTGGCCAGGGCGATCCAGGCCAGTGCGGACAGTCCGAGGAAGGTGGCGTCGCCGAGCTTGGCGACGAAGAGCCGGGCGTCGATGGGGACGGAGAACCCCTTGGTCCACAGCTGTGCCAGGCCGCGGACGACCGACATGGTGGCGAGGGTGACGATGAACGGGGGGATCTTCTGATATGCCGACAGCCATCCGTTGACGGCGCCCCAGAAGAGCCCGCCGAGCAGCGCCGCGACGATCACCACGGAGGAGTCCCAGCCGGCCTGGAGCATCTCGGCGGAGCAGGTGGCGGTGAACGCGAGGATCGATCCCACGGACAGATCGATCTGCCCGGTGCTGATCACGAAGGTCATGGCGACCGCCACGATCAGGGTGATCGCCACCTGGGTGGCCAGATTGGCCAGGTTGTTGAAGGTCAGGAAGTTCGGGGCTGCGATACCGAAGCCGAGGAAGAGCGCGAGGCCCACGCCGAGCATGGCCAAGGTGGCCTTGTTGGCGCGCTGCCAGCGGCCAGGCGGCCGGCCCAGTACGGCGGTGGTGCGCATCGCGGTGTCGGCGCTCATCTCAGGCCATCTCCTCGGTGTTGGGCCCGCCGTTCGTGGCGCCGGATCGGGTGATCATGGCTACGAGCCGTTCGATGTCGAGATCGGAGATCGGGGCGTCCTCGACGCTGCGGCCCTCGTACATCACGGTGATCCGGTCGCAGACCTCGAACAGGTCCTGAAGCCGGTGGGTGATCAGGATGACGCCGACGCCCTGGGAGGCGACGTCGCGGATCATCTTCAGCACCTGCCGGACCTCGGCGACGGCGAGCGCGGCGGTGGGTTCGTCCAGGATCAGCACGCGGGGGCGGAACGACACCGCACGGGCGATCGCCACGGCCTGCCGCTGTCCTCCGGACAGCTCACCGATCTCCTGGTAGGTGGATTTCACCCGGACGTGCAATTCGGAGAGGGTTTCGGCCGCCTGGGCGTGCATCGTCGCGCGGTCGATGAAGGGGCCTCTGCGCGGTTCACGGCCGAGGAACAGATTGCTGGCCACATCGAGGGTGTCGCACAGGGCGAGGTCCTGGTAGACGATGCCGACCCGCTCGCGGCGGGCGTCGGCGGGACTGGTGAAGCGGACGGCACGGCCGTCGATGGAGATCTGCCCGCTGTCGTGCTGGACCGCACCGGCCAGCACCTTCATCAGGGTCGACTTCCCGGCGCCGTTGTCGCCGACCAGGCCGAGCACCTCGCCCGGGGCCAGGGTCAGGTCGACGCCGCGCAGCGAGCGGACGGCGCCGAACGATTTGGTGATTCCTCGGAGGGAGACCAGCGCGCTCTCGCCCATCACTTCTCCAGGTAGTAGAGGTAGTTCTTGACGTTGTCCGGGGTCACCAGCTGGGTGGGAACGGGCACGTTCTTACGGGCGGTGCGGCCGCAGGCCAGGTCGATCGCGGAGTTCATGGCCTCGTAGCCGAACCGGAAGGTGTTCTGCTGGAGCACACCGGTGATCCAGCCGGCCCGCAGCCCGTCGACGGCCTGGCTGGACAGGTCCCATCCGACGACCTTGAGGTCCTTGGTGCGGTGCTGGCTGACCACGGCGGCGGCCAGGCCGATCAGGGCGGGCTCGCCGGTGGCGTAGGCGTACTTCAGTCCGGGGTCGCGGGTGAGCAGGTTCTCGGCGGCGGTCTGGGCGTTCTCCTGGATGTTGCGGCCGTCGACCACGTTCTGGATCTTCATGCCCTTGGCGGTGACGGCCTCGGTGAAACCTTTCTGCCGCTCGTTCTGGATGGTGCTGTTGAGCGCGCCGACCACGCCGATCCCACCGCGGTTGCCGGCCGTCTTCAGCAGCGCCTCGCCGATCCGCCGGCCGCCCTCCGCGTTGCCGACGCCGACCTGGACGGAGACCGCTGGGTCGTCGACGGTGGCGTCCACGGCGACGACCGGTACACCCGCCGCCTTGGCCCGGCGGATGGCGGGCTTGATGCCCTCGGTGTCGACCGCGTCCACGACGATGGCGTCGTAGTGGTTGGCCACCAGGTCGTCGATGGCGTTGGACTGGGTGGCGGAGTCGTCGTTGCCGTTGACGATCTGGGTCTTCACCCCGGCCTTGCGGGCCACGGTCCGGGCGCCGGTGTTGATCTGGTTGAAGAACAGCGCCTGGAGGTTGATGGGCACGATACCGATCTTCGGAGCGTGGCCGCGGACGGTACAGGAGCGGGCGATCTCCGCGGGCGGCGGCGGGCCCTGCTCGGTGGTCTTCTTCTCGGCCGCCATCTCGCGGCGGGCCTGGGTGTCGCAGCCGACGGTCGTCAGCAGCAGGCCCAGCGCGACCACGGCCGTCACTTTCTGGCGCATCTGCTCTCCTTGTCCTACCTGGTTCGGGTCGGCTCCGGGGTTTCGGGGGTGGGGTGGGCCGCGAGCCAGGAGTCGATGGCCCGCCGGTCGGGCAGCCCGTCGCGGGCGCCGGGCCGGGTGCAGGACAGGCCGGCGGCGACGGTGGCGAAGCGCGCCGCCTCCAGCGGGGACCGGCCCCGGTCCAGTTCGGCGCAGTACGCGCCGGTGAAGCAGTCTCCGGCCCCGGTGGCGTCGACCGTGTCCACCTCGATCGCCGGACCGTCGTGGCGTTCACCGGCCGGGGTCAGCAGGGTCCAGCCGCGCGAACCGTCGGTCACGACCAGATGGACGTCCCAGTCGGCGGCGGCCCGGACCAGGGCCGGTTCTCCGCCCAGCAGCGCGACGGCCAGCGGCCGGCCGACCACGGCGTGATCGGCCGCGGCGAGCGCGGTGCGCATCGCCTCCGGCCGGTCGCAGCCGTCGAGGTCCACCACCAGGCCCGGTCCGGGCGTTCCGGGCGGGGCGTCGGCGGCGGCCTCGGCCAGCGCGGCGGCGGCCTGGGGGAAGCGGTAGCCGTCGAGGTAGAGCCAGTCCGCCCCGGCCTCGCGCGCGGCCCGTGCCGTACGGGTGATGTGCCGGGCGTCCAGCTCGTCGTCCTGGCTGATGACGGCGCGTTCGCCGTCCGGGGTGAGCAGTACGACGGCGGTGGTGAGGGTGCCGGTGCGGGCGGTCCAGTCGGTACGGACCCCGTCGGCGGCGAGTGCGGCGAGGAACGCCGTGCTCCGCGGCTCCGGCCCGACGACACCGGCGAACCACGCGTCGGCCCCGGTCCGGGCCGCGGCCGCCGAGGCGTTGGCGGCCATCCCGCCGTGGCCCTCGCGGACGGTGGTCGCCTGCACGCGGTCACCGGGAGCGGGCAGCGACGGCACACCGACGGTCAGGTCGATGTTGGCGTACCCGCAGAAGACGATCACGGGAGCACCACTCCGGCCCTGGCCGCCGCGGTGGTCAGTTCGCGGACCTTGGCCCGGTCGACCCGGCCCCACCAGCGGCCGTTGTCCTTCACCGAGGACGCGACGATCACCCCGTCGCAGGCGGGCAGCAGGCCGCCGATGTTGCCCGCGGTGATGCCGGAGCCGATCACCACCGGCAGGGTGGTGTGCGCGGAGATGCCCTCGACCTCCTCCAGTGAGGCGGCGTCCCCGGTCCGGGAACCGGTGGCGATCAGCACATCGGCGCCGAAGAACTCGGCGTCCTCGGTCTGCTCGGCCAGGGTGCGGTCGGCGACGATGGCGTGCGAACCGTGCTTGACGTGCACATCGGCGAAGACCTTGACCGGGCCGGCGCCGATCCGGCTGCGATAGCGGCTGGCGTGTGCCGACTGGCCCTCGATGATGCCCTCGTTGGCGACGTAGGCGTTGGCCCACTGGTTGACCCGCACGAATCCGCCGCCGCCGGACCAGGCGGAGGCGATGGAGCACTCGGCGGCGTTGGACAGCACGCTGACCCCGAGCCTGCCGCCGGTCCCGTCCAGCACGGCGTGCCGCACCCGGTCGGTCACCACGGCCATCGCCGCCGATGTCTCATAACCGTGCTCGCCCGGTTTGAGGAACGGGATGTCCCAGTGGTTCTCCACGATCAGCCCGTGGCAGCCGCCCTCCAGATAGGCGCGCGCCTCCTCGACCGCGAAGGCGCGGATCTCGTCCAGCGGGGCGCCCTCGTAATGCGGGCTGCCGGGCAGCGGCGGCAGGTGCACCACGCCGATGACGACCTTCGGGGTGCCGAACAGCTCCTTGATCGCGTTCGGCCGGGGCGGGAACACCCCAAGGCCGCTCGTGCTCCCCGATGTCGTCATCGCGCCACCTCAATGCAATCGATTACAGCTGAGTTGCGGAGGACCGTAGGCAGGGGTCAGCTGCCGTGTCAAGGCTCTATGCTGATTCAACGCGTCAGGTCACATCGGTGTTGGAGCCAGGTGACCGCCATGTTTCCCGGCAGGAAGGTAATCGATTGCAACGGGTCACGATCGCTCAGGTCGCCGAGCGGGCCGGTGTCTCCACCGCCACCGTGTCGCGGGTGCTCTCCCGCCGGGGCCAGGTCTCGGCCGCGGTCGAGCGCAAGGTCCGCCGCGCCGCCGACGACCTGGGCTACCAGGTCAATGTCATCGCCAGGGCACTGCGCAACAGTCGTACCGACACCGTGGGGATGGTCGTGCCCAGCATCACCAACCCGTTCTTCACCTCCCTGGTGGAGAGCGTGGAACACGCCCTGGGCAAGGAGGGCAAGGAGCTGTTCCTGTGCGACGCGCGCTCCGACCCGCGGATCGAGGCGCGCCGGCTGGCCTCGCTCGCCGCGCGCAACGTCGACGGCATCATCGTCAGCCCCAGCCACGGCGTCGACAGCCGGCCCGCCGTGCAGCAGACCGCGGACCGGCTGCCGCTCGTCCAGCTCGACCGGTTCGTCGACGGCACTACCACCGACTGGGTGGGCGTCGACGACGTCGCCGCGATGCGGCAGGTCATGGACCACCTCCACGACGGCGGGGCGCGGTCGGCGGCCTTCATCGGCTCGCTGATGACCCACTCCTCCACGGAGCAGCGGTTCGCCGGGTTCCGGCGGCGCGCCGAGGAGCTGAACATCGAGGTGAAGCCGGACCAGGTGCTGCTCGGCGACTACAGCGTGGAGTGGGGTGAGGCCGCCGTGGCCCGGCTGATCGCGGAGGGCGGCCTTCCGGACGCGCTCGTATGCGCCGATGACCTGATCGCGCTCGGGGCCACCCGCGCCTGCCGGGCCCACGGTTTCGCGGTGCCCCAGCAGGTGCAGGTGACCGGCTACGACGACATCGAGTTCTCCCGGCTCGCCGAACCGGCCCTGACCACGGTCCATCAGCCGCGCGACCGGATCGCCGCGGAGGCGGTACGGCTGCTGGCCGCTGCGGGCCTGGCCAAGGACGCCGAGCGCGGACCCCACGCGCGTATCTCACTCGTGCCGACCCTGGTGGTGCGCGACAGCACCCGGGCCACGCAAACGCCCCCGGCCGGAATATGACGGTGCCTCACCACAACCCCAGGAGGACCCCCATGGACGACGCGGACACCTGGCGCGGTGCGACGGACCTCGCGCGGCGGCTGGTGCGGATCGACACCCGGGGCGGCCGGGAGGCACCGGCCGCCGCACTGGTGGCGGACCGGCTGGACGGCGCGGGGTTCGACGTCCGGGTCGAGGAGCCGATACCCGGCCGGGCCAACGTCGTCGCCCGGTTCGGGCCCGCGGCACCACGGGTGCCGGTCACCTTCACCGGACATCTGGACACCGTGCCCGCCGACCCGTCGGGCTGGTCGTTCGACCCGATGAGCGGGGAACTGCGCGACGGCCGGCTGCTCGGCCGCGGCAGCAGCGATATGAAGGCGGGCGTGGCCTGCCAGGTCGAGGCGGCGATCCGGGCCGCCCGGGAAAGCCCGCGGGACACCGCCGTACAGCTGGTCTTCACCTTCGGCGAGGAGACCGGCTGTCATGGGGCCGAGGAGGTCGACGCGGCGTCGCTCACCCCCACCGATCTGCTCATCGTGGCCGAGCCGACCGGCAACCGGACCGTCCTCGGCCACAAGGGCGTGCTGTGGCTCGCCGCGACGGCCCGCGGGGTCTCCGCCCACGGGTCCCGCCCGGAGCTGGGCCGCAACGCGATCGCCGCGCTCGCCGCGGCGGCGAGCAGGATCCACGCCCACCGGGACTGGCCGGTGAGCCCGACCCACGGCCCGGCCACGGTCAACATCGGCACGTTCCACGCGGGTGAGCAGCCCAACCTGGTGCCGGACCACGCCGAGATGCGGCTGGACGTGCGCACCGTTCCCGGCTTCGGGCGGGACGAGGCGATCGCCGAGATCGCCCGGCTGTGCGGCGACGGCATCGGCCTGGAACCGCTCCTGGACCTGCCCGGCGTCGCCACCGCCCCATCCGCCGCCGCCACCGCGCGGGAGCTCCTGGCCCCCGGCTCCTCGGCCCACCCGGCCGAGTACGCGACCTACTTCACCGACGCCTCGGTGCTCACCGGCCGGCTCGGCGATCCGGCGGTGGTGGTGTACGGACCGGGCGACCCGGATCAGGCACATGTCACCGATGAGTCCTGCTCGCTGGCCGCCATGACCGAGTCCGCGGAGGCGATGCACCGGCTGCTGCGGCGCCTGTAGCCCGACGAGCGCGGTGCCGCCCCTGGCCCGGGCCCGAGCCCGGAGACCGATCCGACAGGTGAAGTGCGCTATACTCGATCATGTCGTGGTCACCCGAACTCCGGGCAGCCGGACACGCGTTGGTGGTCCAAGGAAAGACGCCCCGCTTCCTGCGGGGAGATGCAGGTGCAAGGCCTGCCCGGCGCTCAGAGGACGAGCCCACCCCGCTTGCGGGGTGGGCTCGCGCCGTTTCACGGCACGCACACGCCTATGGGCGTCGGACCAGCCGTGGAACGCCGACAACGCGGCCGCCCTCGCCGAGTGGGGCCGGGGACTGGCGGAAGGAATACACCCGGGACACTGGCGGTCGGCCATGGGCAACAGCGATACCCACCTCGAAGGCCGGATCGGCATCCCGCACACCGTGGTGTTCGCCGAGGATCTGAGCACGCCGGCCGTCAGTTCCTGAGCAAGCGAACGCCGGAGGACCCCAGGGGCTGACTATCTGTCCACCGCGCTGGGGCGGCCGTTGTGTGCTTCACGTTGCGGATGGTCGGCGCGCACTACGGGCTCCACATGCCAGGGCCGCACCGCGCCGACGGCATCGCCGGGTCCGACGACAGCTCGCGCGACGCCGCGCGATGACCCGATGTCAGGCTGTCGCGCCGTGGCTGCCGCCCAGCGCGCCCAGTGTGGTTCGCACCAGCAGATCGATCTTCGCCTCGGTCGCATCCGCGGTGGCCGGGGAGGTCAGGGTCGGAGACTCCGCGGGCAGTTCGTGGACCTCGTGCAGAAGGGCCAGATAGACCTGGCGGCACCAGGCGGGGTCGACCGCGGTGATCGCTCCCGTGTCTCTCAGGCGGGCGAAGAGCAGGTCGAGGCCGTCGAGGACTTCGGGTGTGAGGGCCGCGGACAGCTGGATGGCGAAGCGGTGGCAGAGCTTGAGATCGAAGACGATCTCCGTGACACGGTGCAGCGCGATGAGGGGCGGTGCGGTCTTCACCCGTGCTTCGGCCAGCCCGCCCAGATAGCGCTGACTGAGCCGTTCGGCCAGGGCGTCCAGCAGCGCGGCGCGGGAGGTGAACCGGCGGTGGACGGTGGCGCGGGCGAGTCCCGCGGCGTCCGCGATCTGCTCCAGGGACGCGGTGGCGTCCGCGGCGAGCACGGTTTCCGCTGCTTCCAGGATGCGGGCCGTACTGCGTTCGGCGTCCGCCCGTACCCGCCGGGGAGGGCTCTTCTCGCCCATGCCACCTCCTCCACCTCTGTCTCGGAGCCACCCTATCCCCGTCAACAGTAAATGAGACCGCCATGATGCAGTTATTGACATAACTGCGATACAGGCGTTTCAGTTATGTCGCTTGAGTCCTTCCCATCACAGGAGCACGTCATGGATCTTCAACTCACCGGCAAGCGCGTCCTCGTCACCGGGGCGAGCAGGGGCATCGGCCTCGCGATCGTTCAGGCGTTCCAGCAGGAAGGGGCCCTGGTGACCGCGACGGCTCGACGTAGCACGCCCGAGCTCGAGGCCACCGGAGCCGCTTTCGTCCCCGCCGACCTCGCCACGGCCGACGGTCCGCAGGAGCTGGTCGACGCCGTCCTGGCCGTCGATCCCAGGATCGATGTCCTGGTCAACAACGCCGGCGGCGGCGAAATGCCGCAGGAGGGGTTCGGTGATCCGCTCAACGGCGGGGACGAGGTCTGGGCATACGGGTTCGCCCTCAATTTCGAGTCGGCCGTTCGGACCACCCGCGCGGCGCTGCCCTCGCTTCTCGAGGCCAGGGGCGCCGTGGTCAACATCAGCTCCGACAGCGCCCGTCGGCCGGGGACGGAGCCGCTGCCCTACTCCGTTGCCAAAGCGGCCCTCAACGCCTTCACCCGACAGCTGGCCGAGCGCATGGCGCCCTCCGGAGTACGCGTCAACGCGGTGTCGCCGTCAGTGACGCGCACACCCCAGATAACGGGTGCGGACGGATACGTCGCACGAGTGGCGGACAACGTGGGCGTCGACCACGAAACGCTGATGGCAGCCCTACCGAAGGAAACCGGGATGCTCACCGAGACCCTGATCGATCCCGCCGAGATCGCCCGGGCGGTGCTGCTCCTGGCCTCCCCGACCATGCCGAATGCGATCGGCGTGAACCTGTCTGTCGATGCGGGCTCCACCAAGATCGTCTGAACGAGTCCCGCCACCCCGTCGGCGGCCGACGGAGGCGCTCAGCCACCCCGTCGACATGCTCCCATGCACACTAGATGTCGAGCACGAGGTCCGTGACCGGCATCGCCTGACAGGTCAGGACCTGACTGGCGGGCAGGTCGTCGGCGGGAGCCACCAGGTGGGCGACCTCGCCGTTCAGAACGGTGACGGCGCAGCTCTCACACTGGCCGAGGCGGCATCCACTCGGCAGCGTCAGGCCCGCCTTCTCGCCGAGTTCGAGCAGCGTGCCGTCTGCCCGGGTCCAGGTCAGTTCGCGGTCCGAGCGGACGAAGCGCACGGTCGCGGTGGCGTCCGCCGGGATGTCGACATTTCGCGCAGTGGCCTGGAATCGCTCAGCGAAGATGTCGAACTTCGGGACTCCGCGTGCCGTCAGGCCGGCGGTCACGGTGTCGATCATCGCCTGGGGGCCGCAGATGTAGAAGCGGGCGCGTCGGCGGATCAGCTCCACGTCGATGTGCTCGGCGGTGACCCGGCCGAAGGCCGAGTAGTGCACGCCGATCACGTCCTCGGTATCCGGGCGGCTGTAGTGGTCGATCACCGTCAGCCGTGGGATGGCCTTCTCGAGCCTCCGCAACCGGTCCGCGAACGGGTGGGTCCTGCGGTTGCGGTTGCCGAAGTGCAGGACCACCTCGGGGACCGAGCCGCCGGTGGACGCCAGCGTCTCGAGGTAGCCGAGGAAGGGGGTGATGCCGACACCGGCCGCGAGCAGCACCACCGGTTGGTCATGGTCGACCGGGAGCGCGAACAGGCCGGACGGCGCGGTCACCAACACCCGGGCTCCGGCGGTGAAGCCGCGGTGCACGATCGGGGAGAACGCGCCGCCGTCGATCCGTCGGACCGCGAGCCGGTACGTGCCGAGACCGTCGCTCCGTGCCGTGCCGGTCAGCGAGTACGCCCGGGTGGTGTCCGGCGCGCCGGCCTCGGCGAGGGTGATGTGCTGGCCGGGCCGGAACTCCGGCAGCGGATTGCCGTCGGCCGGGCGGAGCAGCAGCTCCCGGATGTCCTCGGTCACGTCGTCGGCCGACTCCACGATGAACTCGCGCGGCCCGGCCCATGTTTCGGTCGGTATCCGGCGGACGTCACAGGGTGTCGAGCGCAACGGCACCGAGCCGCTGATCGGGTCGTGCGAGGTGTCGTCGATGAGCAGGTTGTAGTTCTGTTCGCCGTCCGCCAGCGGATCGGACCCGGGTAGTGCGAGGTCGGGAGCGCTCTGCCACCACCCGTACTCGGCGACCACCGTGTCGGGGTGCAGGCCGGGGTCGACCCGGGCGCGCATCCGCACGGCGGCCTTGCGCGTTGTGATCTCCACCAGATCACCGTCGGCGATGTCCCGGTCCGCGGCGGCCCGCTCGCCGATGTCGACGAGGGGCTCGGGCGAGCGCTTGCGCAGTGAGGACAGCCCGCGGTGCTGGCTGTGGCAGAAGTAGCCGTTCTTGGCGCAGCTCAAGGTGAGCGGCAAGCCGGGGTCGGTGGGTGGTCCGGCGGATTCGGGCAGCGGGGAGTAGCCGTGGTCGAGCAGCCGCTGTGAGTACAGCTCCACCCGCTTGGTCGGTGTGGCGAATCCGGTGACCTGCCCGTCGGGCGCGGTCTCGGCGTACTTCCGGTACCGCATCGGCAGCGGCACGTCCATGCCCCCGGGGGCCGCGCGGAGCTCGTCCACAGTGAGGCCGAGGGGCTCGAGCTGGTGGTTCCACGCCGCCTGGATGTCACCGCCGAAGAACTCGTCTCCGAGCCCCAGGCGGTTGGCGAGGTCGAAGACGATGTCGAGGTCGGAGCGGGACTCGCCGAGCGGGTCGAGCATGCGGGGGCGTAGTTGCACGCGCCGCTGGGCACGGTGCGAGACCTCGAAGCCCGCACGCAGCCCTTCTCGTTCCCAGGGCGTATTGGCGGGCAGGAGGATGTCGGCGAACCGCGCCGTGGGGTTCTCGAACAGGTCGATGTGCACGCCGAATTCGAGCCGCCGCAAGGCCTCGGCCGTGCGCACCGGATCGGGCTGGGACAGCAGCAGGTTCCCTCCGAAGGAGACCAGGGCCCGCACCCGGTACGGATTCCCGTCGATGATCGACCCGCACAGGGCCCGTGCGGTGACCCAGCCGGATGCCGGGGGGCCGAGGGGGTGCTCGTCGAGGCCCAGCGCCTTCACCGCCTGCTCGGGCGTCGGCGGCAGGGCCACCTTGGCGAGCGGCTGCTGCGGCAGGACGACGTTCCCACCGGGCGCGTCGTAGCAGCCGGTGAGCGCGTACAGGGTGGCGATGGCGCGTTCGGTCTGCGTCGCGTCGGCGTGCTGGCCGACTCCGGTCCAGGTTCCGTAGCTGACCGAGCGTGCGGTGGCCAGCTCGTCGGCGAACGCGATGAGCGTGTCGGGGTCCACCCCTGTCACCGACGACGTGCGCTGGAGCGGCCAGGCCGCCACGGCGTCGAGGTAGAGCTGGAACGCCGGCCGGCAGCTGATCGTGCCGGAGCGCGTACGGACCCGGTAGGTACCGCGCAGAGCGAATCGCCGCGGGGCGACGGCGGCCCGGGCGGTGTTGTAGGGCTCGGGCCCGCGGCCGTGCTCGTCCCACACCACGTAACCGACACCGCCGGGGGTCAGCTCGTCCGCCCGCAGGAAGCGGCCGTCGTCCTCACGCACCAGCAGCGGCCCGTTGGTCCAGGCACGCAGGAACTCCTGGTCGCCGCCGTGGCGGCGCAGAACGAGGTCGGCCAGTCCGAGCGCCAGGGCGCCGTCGGTGCCCGGCCGTACCCGCAGCCAGTGGTCGGCCTGCGTCGCGCCGGCCGGGCGGCGCGGGTCGATGACGGCCAGGCGGGCTCCCCGCGCTCGTGCCTCGGCCAGGGCGGCCGACCGGGCCAGCCAGGTCTTGGCCGGGTTGTGCCCCCACAGCACCGTCAGGTCGGTGTCGGCGAAGTCCGGGGCCGGCAGCGCGCTGCCGAAGGTGAAGGCGTGCGCGAAGTCCTTGTGCCAGTTGCAGATCTCGGTGGAGTAGCAGATGTTCGGACTGCCGTAGAGGTGGATGAACCGCTCCACCCATTCGATGGCGTCGCTCATCGGAGTACCGCTGGGCGAGGTCACCGAAAAGGCGACGGACTCCGGCCCGGTGGTGTCCCGCAACTCCGCCAGCCGGTCGGTGATTTCCGCCATCGCCTCCTCCCAGCTGATCTCCTTCCACCCCGGATCGGGGTCGGCTCGCGGCGTGGTGCGGCGCAGCGGCCGGGTCAGCCGGGCCGGGCTGTGCACGAGCTCGGGCGCCGCCCGGCCCTTCGGGCACAGCGCCGCACCCGTGGGGTGGTCCGGGTCCGGACGCACACCGACCATCGCCCCCGATTCGATGGTGTAGATGGCGCCGCAGCGTGACTTGCAGAGGGTGCAGTAGCCACGTGCCTCGGTCATCGTCTCCGTCCCCACGTAGTACGACGCTCCCTTGCCGATCGCTACCGACATTCTTCCCCGGCCGCACGGCCACCAGATCGGTCCGACCCCGTGGGCGGGCTGTTTCGTCGATGTCGTAAGCCTCGCCGGTCGGGTGGGCGGACCGGAGGCGGTCGAAGAACTGGCCGGTGGCGCCCTGTGCTACCCCAGGTCGAAGGTGTTGGGCAGCCCCAGCCGGTAGCGCACCTCGTCGACCCGCTTCAGCGGCTCCATCTCCGGCGGCCGGAACAACTCCCAGACATGACACCGCTCGGCGCCCGAATCCTCCGCGTCCAGGAGTGCGTTGACGGCGCGTCGCGCGGACTCGTTGGCGCCCTCCATGGTCGCCAGGTCCACATCGGTACGGACGTAGTCGCCCGCGAGGAAGAAGTTCGGCACCGCTGTCCTCGCCGACGGGCGGTTGTAGAGGGTGCCGGTGGGGTGGATGAGGAGCTGTTCGCGGTTCTGCGGGTCGGGGCCGCCCAGGCCCGTCACCGCCGGGTCCATGAACCAGCCGAGCCGGTCCTCGTCCCTGAGCGTCGTCTTGCCGGAGTCGTTGAGCCCGTCCTTCAGCTGGGCCCACAGTTCGGCGACGATCTCGTCCTTGGTGCACTCACGGGCCGTCTTGCCGTACAGGATGCCGGGCTTGTCCCACTCGGAGATGATCGCGGACAGGCACTCGTGGGCCCGCCCGTCTCCGTAGTCGCGCGAGAAGTCCCGTACGTCCCAGAACTGGCTCTGGCCGATTCCGGTGACCGCCCACGGGGAGTCGAGGCAGTTGATGTGGCCGTGCACGACGGGGGTGGGCGTGCGCAGGTAGAACATCACGCCGGTCATCCAGTCCGTCTTCAGCGCGTCGCACCGACCGAGCTGCGGGTCGGCGGCGCGCAGGGCCGGGCCCCAGGTCGTGCGCGCGTGCTCGACCGGGAGGGCGGAGACGTAGTGGTCGGCGGTGATGGTGCGCTGTCGGCTGCCGTCGCGCGCCGCCACCCGTACGCCGCTCACCCGGCCGTCGCCGTACACCACCTCCCGGACCTCGGTGCCGAGCACGAACTCGACGCCCAGGGAGCGCAGATGACTCTCCCAGGGGTCGATCCACGCCTCGCTGGTCGGGGCGTTCAGCACCCGGTCGATGTCCGCGTCGCCGTCCATGCCGCGGCCGAGCAGGCCCCACAGGATCAGGGCCTCGATGATGACGCGGCCGACGGTGCGGGTGGAGGCTGTCTCGGCGCGGGTGGCGACGAGGTTACGGGTCTGGCCGATGCCGAGGAGCACCTGGTACTCGCGGCTCATCTCGCCGGCCCGGATGAAGTCCCACCATGCGACCTTCTCCCACTGGCCCTCGCGGCGGGCGTCGCAACTGGTGAGGTGGACCAGGAGGCGGTTGGCGAAGTAGGCGGCCTCGTCGGCGGGCAGATGAGTGGCGAGATCCAGCACCGACAGGATCTGGTCGCGGATCCAGGACGGGGTGAGGTCGCCGGGAGCGGGCGGGGTGGTGACCCGGCGGAGCGGGAAGTGCAGGTCCGGGCGGCCCGCGCCGCGCGCGAACAACTCCTCCGTACCGCCCCGGAGGTTGCCGTGTACGCCGTTCGCGTTGCCGGGGAAGGGGATGCGGCGCATGGTGTCCGGCAGATTCCGGTAGAAGCCGGGGAAGAAACGGAAGCCGTGCTCGCCGGGAAGCGGCTTGCGGCCGCCCGTTCCGGTCCCGGGGACGTCCATGGAGCGGGCCTTGCCGCCGAGGGCGTCGTAGTACTCGTAGACCGTGACCTCGTAGCCGCGTTCGGCCAGTTCATGGGCGGCGCTGAGACCGGAGACACCGCCGCCGAGGACGGCGACGCGCTTGCCGGAGGAGGCCGCGGCCGCGCTGCCGGCGGCCCCTAAGGCGCCGATCGTTCCCCCGCCGACGACTCCGGCGACGGCTGCCCCGCTCGCCGTCAGGAAGCGTCTGCGGCCGTGTCCGTTGTACCCCTGGGACTGCTGAGCGTTGTCTTTTGTCACGAACACCGAAGGGTAGGGAGGGACTCCGGAAGCCGGAAGCCCTCTGTCCCGTCACCCACAGCATCCTCACAAACGCGAGGAGACAGCGATCCCGGGCGGGTTCGGAGAGCTCCCGCCGCCGCACGGCAGGAAGGGGCCCGGCGTACTCGGAGCCGTCGGCTCCGGCAGCTCAGGCCCCTTCGGCCGATGACTCGCCCACGAACCCGCCCACGAAGAAGACCCACTCGGGAACGGCGGCCCCGCCAGAAGGTGGCTGGCTGTCAGTCGCTCAGGGTTCCCCGGTAGCCGACGGGCCCCTCGTCCGGGAACTGGGCGGTGCCCTCGAAACGGCTGCCGCCGTCGAAGAAGGTGACGCTGCCCGACCCGGCGTTCGAGCCGCTCCATGTGACGGTGGTCCCTGTCGCGGGGCCACCGTCCTGCGGGACGACATCTCCGCGGTTGCCGATGCTGATGCTGAGGGGCTCGTCCTGCTGCCAGCCCCCTCCGCCGGTGAAGATCTCCGTGTTGAACGTGGCCACACCCTTCTCCCTTCCGATCACCGATCGCCCCGAGCGGGCGCGGTCCGATGAGCGAGAACCTCACTCCTGGATACGGGCCCGGACTCGCGGCACACCTGTCACCCGGTCGACCGACGGCCGAGGACACCCGCACTCACCGTGCCGCGGCAGGCGCTGGCGAGGCGACCGTTGTGCGCGGGGCGGACTACGGTGTGCGTTATGGCGAGAGAGACCGATCGTGCCGCCCTGGCCGCCGAGGCGTGCGCCGCGCTGAAGAGGTGTTGCCCGGGCTCGAGCGCGGAGCTGAGCGGCTCGCTGGCTTCGGGCGCGGCGGACGCCTTCAGCGACATCGACATCTCGTGGGTGGTGCCGGACGCGCGGTTCCCGGACTGCCTGGCTCGTGGGGTGGAGGCGCTGGGCGAGGTCCAGCCGGTCGACAGCGTACGCGGCGACCCGGACTTCCACCGCTCCGACCGCCGCCGCCTGCTGTTCGTCCGCTTCGCAGGGGTGCCGCTGTTCTGGCGACTCGATCTGGATGTCCGCACCGCATCGATCGCGGACGACCCGCACTACGACGCGGAGAACCCGGCAGCGCGCGCCCGTGATGACGAGTGGTCACGGCCGGCCAGCGCCCTGGCCAACGCCGTCGGCGCGGTCAAGGCGGTGGCCCGGAGCAGGGACGGCGAGGCCTGTGGCCTGTTGGACCGGGGGTTCGCCCGGATCGGCGAGGACGACCGGGCCACCGGCGACTGGGCGAACGACGTGACCCGGCTCGCGCACGCCGCGGCACTGCGCGACTCCGCCTTGACGGACCTGGCCGCCCAGGTCACCGGGCTCGCGGCCCGGCACCTCGGCAACGGCGACGCCAGGGGAGGATGAGCGGCATGACACATCTCCGGGCTCCGTTCGGCAGGTGGGATCCCGCATCGCTGAGCGAGGTTGTCGCGAGGTTCTCCGGCTTGGGGTCCTGCTGGTGGGTGGCTGGGGGATGCGCGATCGAGCTCGCGGTGGGCCGCCGGATCCGGAGCCATGGGGACATCGATGTCCTGCTGCTGCGGCGTGACCAGCTGATGGCCCAGCAGGCTCTGTCGGGCTGGCAATGGTGGGCCGCCGATCCGCCGGGAACCCTGCGTCCGTGGGCCTCGGACGAGGTCCTGTCCCCGGGGGTTCATGACATCTGGTGCCGAGCCGGGGCCGACGATTGCTGGCGCATCCAGATCATGATCGACGAGTCCCGCGGCCAGGAGTGGGTGTCGCGGCGTGACCCCCGGGTGCGTAGGCCGATCAGCACGCTGGGGATGACCTCGGCCGACGGCATCCCGTTCCTCGCTCCGGACGTGCAGCTCTACTACAAGGCCAAGACACCTCGGCCCAAGGACGAAGCGGACTTCGACGCCGCCCTGCCCGTGCTCACGGATCAGCGGCGACGCTGGCTCGTCGACGCGATCTCCAAGACGTACGGACCTCACCCCTGGATCGAGCGCCTACAGGCGTAACCACCGAGTGCGCGAAGCGAGTCGCGCAGGGCGCCGCCCCGGGCCCCGTCAGCCGCGCCTCTTCGGCGTCCCGGCCCGCAAGCCGTCGACGAGCAGGTCGAGCATCCGCCCCGCCTGCCCGCGGTCGTCGGTCGCGAGGAAGATCCCCACCAGGGTGCTGACGACGTCGTCGGGGCGCACGTCTGCCCGGAGCGTGCCCTCCCGCGCCCCGGCGGCGATCAGCGCGCCGACGGCGCCGTTGATGTTCGCTCGGGCGCTGGCGGAGGCAGCCGTGCCCTCCGCGGTGATCGCCTTGAGCGTCTCGGCCATGCCGCGCTTGGTGGTGATGAAGTCGGCGTAGTGGTCCATCCACGTGCGCAGCGCGGTGACGGGCTCGTGCTCGGCGAGCAGCGGCTCCACGCGGGAGCACAACTGCGCGCGCTCGGCGCGGTAGACCGCCTCGATCAGCGCCTCACGGGTCGGGTAGTGCCGGTAGAGCGTGCCGATCCCGACACCGGCCTCGCGGGCGACGGCCTCCAGGGTCGGCGTCTGCCCGGCGGCGAAGGCGGCGCGGGCCACCTTGAGGAGACGGTCCCGGTTGCGCTGGGCGTCGGCCCGCAGGCGTGGTTCACGGTCGGCAGCGGTCATGAAGCGGAGGCACCTCCGATTGTGCTACGTTGCGGAGGATCCTCCGCTTAGCTGTGAGCCTACCGTCCCACGGGAGCCCCACCATGACCACCACCCGCGCCAGTTCGGGCGCACGCCCCCACCCCGGCGGGCTCACGTCCCTCGCCGGGCGTCCCGTCGCCCGCATCGGCTACGGCGCGATGCAGCTCGAACACGGTGCCGACGAACCCGCCCTCGCCGTGCTGCGTCGGGCCGTCGAACTGGGCGTCGACCACATCGACACCGCCGAGTTCTACGGAGCGGGCCGCGTCAACGCGCACATCCGAGCCGCCCTGCACCCCTACCCCGAGCACCTGGTGCTGGCCGGCAAGGTCGGCGCCACCAGCGACCCGGGCGGCCAGTACGGGCTGCGTCCGGCGCAAAAGCCCGCCGAGCTGCGCACCGAGCTGGAGGCGAACCTGCGCACGCTGGGCGCCGAGCGCCTCGACGTGGTCAACATCTACCCGATGCACCGGACGCCAGGGATCCCCGCCGACCAGCGAGTCGACTTCGACGACCAGCTCGCCGAGCTGATCGCCCTGCGCGACGCCGGACTGCTCGGCGGAATCGGCCTCAGCCACGTCGACGCCGACCAGCTACGGCACGCCCTGCCGGCCGGCGTGGTCTGCGTGCAGAACGCCTACAGCCTCGTCGACCGTTCGTCCGAGCCCGTGCTCGACCTCTGCCGCGAACACGGCATCGCCTGGGTGCCGTACTTCCCGCTCGGGTCGGGCTTCCCGGAACTGCCGAAGGTCGCCGACCAGCCTGCCGTACGGGAGGTGGCGACGCGGCTGGGCGCCACCCCGTCCCAGGTCGGGCTGGCATGGGTGCTCGCCCGGGGGCCGCGGACGCTTCTCATCCCCGGCACCCGCAGCATCGACCACCTCGAGGAGAACCTCGCTGCCGGCGACGTCGTGCTCGACGAGGAGGCGTTGGAGGCGCTGGCCGCGCTGGAGGGATAGCCCGCGCCGCCAGCGCCCCTCGCGGCCACCGTCCGCCGCGACACCCCACCACCGAGGGAAGGCCGCGTCGGTCCTCTCACCAACGCCGACTCGACCGGCGGCGCTCGGGCTCAATGGCCGCGCTTGCGTTCCTTGCGCTTCGCGCGGGCGATGGCGTACTTGCGCTCGGACTCGGCTTGCTTTCGCTGCCTGGTCTCCTCGGTGCTACGTGATGTGCGCTGTTCCAGTTCCTGTCGGAGCGCTTCCTGGGAGGCGGTGCCGCGCGACCCCTGGGCGATCCGGGCCGCCTCCTTGGCGGCGAGCGTCATGGCACGTTTGGGGTTCGGACGTACCCCGCGCCGGGTTTCCGCCGGGACCGGCGGATTGGCGTGCGCGCGCTCCAGCAGCGCCGTGCCGTAACGCAGCAGGAACTGGTACAGCTCGGCGTCGGTCGGCTCGCTACCGGAGCCGCATGCGCAACCGCCGTCACAAAGGGGGCGCATGCCTTGGCCGGGGGCCGAAATCCCGGCGGTTCCCAGGCTCCCTGGGGGTGAGATACCCCAAGCGGGGCAGTTGGCCGTTGCCCGGTATGTCGGTGCGGGTCCGGTCCGGACAGCCGTGACGGCCCGCCAGATGTGCCGGCGAGCCGTCACGAGCGTTCGAGGTTTAGTACCAGCGGTACAGGAACCACTTGTACTTGCCGTCGTTGCCCTTTCCGTAGGAGCACGTGTAGGTGCCGCCGAGAGCGTCTCCCTCGGTGAGGCAGGCTGCCTTGGTCCAGTAGGCGCGGTAGAAGTGCCAGCTGGCCGGAACAGCGTTCGTCTTGTCCGCCGAGAGCTGCGGTGATGCCGTGGCATCGGCTGCCTGGGCCGTCACGGCCGTGCCTCCGAGGGCGAGCGCACCCCCCAGGGCCAGGCTTGCCAGTGCACGTCGCATGCGCATGATGGTCCCCTTCGATCTGCGGTGGTTGAGACTGGCCGGGTGTCGAACACGCCGGCGCGTGATGCCCAATCTCTCCATCAGCGGGCCGCTTCTCGACGAGATTCGATCTGGACCGAACCACGGCATTTCCAGAAGAATCAGCCGAGACCGTTCCGTATGCGGCCTGGGGGGACTGTGGTCTACCGTCTTCACTTCACGCTCGAGGATCTGGCGCGGACACGAGTGGCGCAGCCCCCGCCGCTGATGGAACTGGGCGCCGCGGTGCGCAACCTACAGACCCGCAGCCGCCCGTTACGCTTCCAGGCCTGGAAGCGGGCCGCTCTCACCCGTCTGGACCCCAAGGCGCGCATGGTCCTCGACCTGGTCCCGCCCGGCGGCTGGGCGCCCACGTTTCTCACCTCCGCCGGCATCGGCGACCCACAGGAGTTACTGGAGCAGGTGCGGGCCACACCCCGTTCCCAGATCCGCAAGGATCTGGCCCACGTGGCGGAGTGGCAGCCACTCCCGCCGTGGGCGCACCGTCTGACAGACGATTCCGACCTGCTACGGCAGCTGTGCGACAGCCTGGACCACGTCTACGAAGTGCTGCTGTCCCCTAACTGGGCACACATCGCGGGGGAAGCCGCGGCAGATCGAGGGAGACGGGTGCGGCAGGTGCTCGCCGGCGGTATGGATCACTTGCTCGCCTCGCTCCACCCGGGGCGCATCCGCTGGAATCCACCCGTCCTCGAAATAGCGATGGCCTCAGGTTTCGACGGCGACCTGCACCTCGACGGACGCGGCCTGATGCTTGTCCCCTCGGTCTTCGGGGCAGGGGCACCAGCCATCGACATCGACGCTGAGCCACAGCCCGTGCTGCGCTACGCCATCAGCCACGATCAGCCCTCGGGCCCACGCTCCCTGTCCGTCTTGCCGGCTCACTCGGCCCCGCCCGGAGCCCGATCGCCGTTGGCCCTGCTTCTCGGCCAGACCAGGGCCGCCGTCCTCCACACCATCGCCGAGCACCCCGGCTGCTCCACCAAGGAACTCGCGGCCCTCGTCGGCATCGCGCCTCCCAGCGCCAGCGAGCACGCGACCACGCTGCGCGCAGCTCAGCTGATCCGTACCGATCGGCACCGCAACACGGCACTGCACAGCCCCACCACCCTCGGTATCACCCTCCTCAACACCCCACCCGGCACGGCTCAGCCCTGACGCCCGGAAAGTCCCGGACCACGGGCGGGGCACGCGGCGGGGCGGGACGGAGAACCCTTGATTTACCTATCGAAATTCGATAGATTCCCATCGCAATTCGATGGGAGGATGGGGTATGGGACAGCTGGCAGTGCGTGCGCTTCGCGCCGTGCTCGTGGTGGTGCTGGCCGGCACCGTGTTCGTGCAGGCATTGATGGTGTGGGTGTTGGCCAGCGGGAGCGATCCGGAGGACGGGTCGCTCCCGCTGACCCCGCTGCGCGTGATCACGATCCTGGGCATGGGCTCGGCCCAGGTCGCCCTGGTCAGCGTGTGGCGGCTGGTGACGATGGTGCGACGCGGAACCGTGTTCTCCCACGCCGCCTTCCGGTACGTGGACGCCGTGATCGGCGCGATCGTGGCGGCTGCCCTCCTGTGGTTCGCGGTCACGGCCCTCAACGCACCGGGGCAGCGGGACGATCCGGGAGTCACCGTCATCATGGGTGGGGTTGGCGTGGCCATCCTGGGGGTCGCGCTCATCGTGTTCGTGCTGCGGATGCTGCTCGCCCAGGCCGTCGCGCGCGACGCCGAAGCGTCGCAGATGCAGGCCGAGTTGGACGAGGTGATCTGATGCCGATCGTCGTCGACATCGACGTGATGCTGGCCAGGCGGAAGATGTCCGTGGGCGACCTCGCGGACCGCGTGGGGATCACGCCCGCCAACCTGGCGGTACTCAAGAACGGCCGTGCCAAGGCGGTGCGTTTCGCGACGCTCGCCGCGCTCTGCGAGGTGCTCACGTGCCAGCCGGGCGACCTGCTGCGCTGGGAGGCCGAGGACGCCGCGGGCGAATGACGCCCCCGGGTGGGCGTGAGAACGCCCGGCACCACCGGTGCGCGACACGGCAGCGCTGGAGCCGCGCTCCTTCGTCATCGACTCGACGACGGTTTGGGCCTCGAGGTATTGATCAGGTGCGGACCACGATCTTTCCCCGCGTGTGTCCGCGCTCGGCGTATGCGTGCGCTTCCGCGATCCGTTCGATGGGATAGGTCCGCTCGATACGCGGTGTGTAGCGGCCGCGCCGGCCGAGTTCGCCCGCTTCGGCGAGGAGCGTGGAGTCGTTCTCCGCATTGGCCAGACGCACGCCCAGGCGCTGCGCGTTGGTGTGGTCGGCGATCGTCGACACGCGAGCGGGGTCGCCCACGATCGCGATGAGATCGGCCAGGGACCCGGAGGCCGCGGTGTCGAGCACGATGTCGACACCGCCCGGAGCCAGGGTGGCGAGGCGCTCCGCGAGTCCGCTGCCATAGGTGGTGGGAACGGCTCCGAGAGAGGTGAGGAACTCGTGGTTGCGCTCGCTGGCCGTCCCGATCACGGTGGCGCCCTGAGCCACCGCGATCTCGACCGCGGCACTGCCCACGCCTCCGGCGGCGCCCTCGACGAGCAGGGTGCGCCCCCGCAGGGGACCCAGCGCCTTCAGCCCGCCCATCGCGGTCACCGATGCCAGACCGGCACCGGCGGCCTCCTCGTCGGTCCACCTGGTGGGCGCGTGGGCCCAGGCCGAGAGCACGGCCAGCTCCGCTGTCGCGCCGGTGACGCCGCCCAGCCCGAAGACACGGTCGCCGATCCGCACCCCCCGCACACCCTCGCCGGTCTCGTCGACCACGCCGACGGCATCACGCCCAGGAATCGCGGGCAGGTCCACGGGGAACACCTCGCGCACCGCACCGGAACGCACCTTCCAGTCGACGGGATTGACGCCGGCCGCCGCGACCCGGATGCGGATCTCGCCGGGCCCGGGATGCGGATCCGGCACCTGCTCGACCACGAGGGTCTCCACACCGCCGTACTCGTGATATCGGACTGCGCGCATGAAGTTTCGCCTTTCCACGCGGCCTGACCCGGCCGTGCGTGAGATCAGTGGGGTCAATGTTCGGCGAACGCCGACGCCCACCACGCTAAAAGCTGACGTAGGCGTCAGGTGCAAGTCGGGTGGGCCGCCCGAATGGAGGGGGACGGGTGCGCGCGGTGTCTGGGCTGCTTCCCTCCCGGTTCGGAGGCGTGACCACGCCGGCGCCTGTCAGCCGTCCTTCGTCCGCCGCTGTGTGCGGTGGCGGACCGGGGCGGACGGCGCTGGGATTGGTGTCATGACGGGCGGTCGGTCTCCTGCGGTCCGATGCCTGTGCCTACCAGGCGCGACGCCCGCTCCCTCGAGCGTCCCCCCATTCGGAGGAACCCCTCATGTTCGGAGGAACCCCTCATGCAAGCCATCACCGTCCACGACCGTGACGCCGGTGCCAGGGGCCTGGCCCTCCCCGAGCTGCCCCACCCGCGCGCCGCCGAGAACGACGTGATCGTGGAGGTCCATGCCGCCGGGTTCACCCCGTTGGTCAGGTGCTCTGGGGGCGGCCGAAGAGTAGGTCGTAGCCGGCGGGGAGCTGGAGCAGGATCTGCCCCATCAGGTCCTCGCCTGCTGTGTCGGCGACGATGGACAGCACGGCGCTGACGTCCCAGGTCGCGGTCTGCTCGGTGGCGCCCTCGATCCAGGCGGCGGTCGCGCGGACGAACCGCTCGGGGGACAGCGGCTCGGCGCTCTGTAGCGGGTTGAGCAGGATCTGGGCGAAGCCCTCCGGCAGGCGTGCCGCGAGCTGGGCGCGGACCTCGCCCACCAGGTGTGCGCCGAGCAGGGCGAGCACCACGCGGGCCGCACGCTCGGCTTCCTCCGCAGTGCCGTATTCGCCGCGTTCCTTCACGCGTTCGAGGAACGCTTCGCGTCGCAAGGTCATCGGTCGCCGCCCCTTTGTGTTGTCGGGCTGTCCGGGGGGTGCGGAGGGCGGGGTGAGGGGGGATTCGGGTGTCCGCCCTCCGTACCCGTTCGGTTGGTGTCAGCCGGAGATTTCCTTGTGGCTGGATCCGGCGCCGATGGAGATCTTGCGGGGCTTGGCGCGTTCGGCGATCGGGATGCGCAGGGTGAGTACGCCCGTGTCGAGGTCGGCCTGGATGTGCTCGGCGTCGAGGGTGTCGGCGAGGACGATCTGGCGGGAGAAGACCCCCAGTGGCCGCTCGGACAGCTCCATCTGGACGCCGTCGGTCTTCGCCACCGGCCGCCGTTCGGCCTTGACGGTGAGCATGTTCCGCTCGACGTCGATGTCGATCGCGTCCGGGGCGACGCCTGGGAGGTCGAAGGCCACCACGTACTCGTCGCCGTCGCGGTAGGCGTCCATCGGCATCGCCGAGGGGCGGGACCAGGTGCCCGGGCCCATCAGCTGCTGCGCCAGCCGGTCCAGGTCACGGAAGGGGTCAGTGCGCATCAACATCGTGAAAACACCTCCAGCGGGTTCAGGCAGTTGCTGCCAATGCGCCTCACTGGCACCGTTGTATCATGTCGTCCAATGGATGACAAACACGATGTCGTCTATGCGATGACAAGGAGAGGGAGGTGTCACCGTCCCCACCGGCCACCGCAACCAGTGACGGGCCGCTCCTGGTAGCTACCGGCGACATCTACGTCAGTCGCCGGCCCCAGCGACGAGCATCACGCGCCCGAACGGGCCCGTGCGTGCGCGGCTGCGGGGCGAATCCGGCGCGGCGGCCAGGCAGGTCCCGGTCACGGCCGACGCCCGCCTCGACGGCACATGGAAAGCCACGTAACCGGCCGCCCCGCGTGGCTACTTCGCACCGTGGGTCAGCCGCCCTCCCGCACCGCGCACCACGGCAATCGGAACGTGCAGCTGAGAGACCGGGACCCACGGGGCACTGGCGGACGCAGAGCGATCGAAAAGGGCTTGCGGACGGGGTGGCGCTTGGCTAGACCTTACGGCGGAACCCCCACCACGAGAATGAGGGGCCACGACAGAGAGAGGAGGGGTAAGCCCATGATGCCCATGATCATCGCGCTTGGCTCCTCCCGGGGTGCGGACCACATCTGACCTCGGAGCGGGCAGGCGCCTTCACCGGAGCGTGCTTGACTGTGAAACAGAGCGATCTGACCATGCGTCCGATCACCGGACGCGAAGAACTCGTCCTCTTCTCGCAACTGCCTTACGCCCTCAACGAGGAACTGGCGGACGACCTTGCCGCCGGCCGCCGACGTCCGGAATGGATGTGGGTCGCCCTTCGCGGCGAGCGCCTGCTGGCCAGGGTCGCATGGTGGGGTCGGGCCGGAGACGACGCACCATTCCTGTTGGATATTTTCGACATCGACGGCAGCGGCGCGGATCGCGATCGCGTGGACATCGGCGTGCGGCTGCTGCGGACTGCCACGGCCGCGGTGGTCCGAGCCGACGCCCGTCCACCCGAGTACAACCGAACCGTCCCACCCGATTGGCGCAAGGGCGGAGCGACCAGGCGCATCGTTGAGGACCGCATGCTCGCCCTGGAACGGACCGGCGCCCGCCCGCTCGTCGAACGGCTGCTTCTGGAGTGGCGTCCCGGGACGCCGCTCCCCGAACCGAAGGGGCGTTTGGCGTTCCGGCCGGTCCGCGACACCGAGGAAATCCTCGCCCTGATGACCAGGGTCCTGGACGGAACGCTGGACGCGCACAGTAGGGACGACCTGACCCGGATGTCCCCCCGCGAAGCGGCGGCCAGACACTACGAGGAGGAACTCGCGCACTTCCGGAGCCCGCAGGACTGGTGGCGGATCGCGACACTGCCGGACGGTGAGCCCGTGGGGTTCGTCACCCCGGCTCGCAACGACTACAACCCCGTCATCGGCTACCTCGCCGTACTCCCCGAGCATCGGGGCAACGGCTACATCGACGAGATCCTCGCCGAAGGCACCCGGATCCTCAGCACGCGTGATGTCCCCCGCATCCGGGCAGCCACGGACCTCGGCAACACCCCCATGGCGAACGCTTTCCAGCGCATCGGGTACGTCAACTTCGCACGCCGGATCTGCATGACCTGGAGCTGACCGAGGGCGCGGGCCGCCCCGTAGCGGCGGCCCCGCCACTCGCCCGCGATCAACGGGACGCCGCGACGCCTGGCGCGTCGACGCTGGTTCTCGGCCGGGCTCAGGTGACGCAGAAGCCCTGGAAGCCGGCGATCCCGCGGGTACCGGTCCAGCCGTTGGCGGCGGTCATGAAGACCCCTATGTCCTGAGTCCCCGCAACGCCACCCGGCGTGGCGGTGCCGACGACTGTCCATGACACGCCGTCAGCGCTGCACTCGCCGGTATAGGTGGCACCAGAGCGCGTCAGCCGCAGATGCGCCGGGGCGGTCAGGGACCCGGCCAGTTCGATCGAGTCGAATGTGCCGTTGCCGTCGGCGTCCCAGGACAGTGCGCATCCGTTGGAAGGAGTCACCGCCAGATTGACGTACCCGGCTGAGCCGCCGCCGTCCGAGGAGAGATCGTTACGGGCGATCAGCCCGGCGCGGGCCCAGCCGCCCGTGCTGTCCTGCGAGGTGACCTTGACCATGGCGACCGACCCGGAACCGAAGGCGGCGACCCGGTGGATCGTGCCGAACTCGTTGACGCCACCCCAGAGATCGGCGCCTCCGCCCTCTATGGCGAGTCCGTCCCCCGACTGGCCGAAGACGGCGTCGTTGGAGGAAGCGGTCCGGTACGGCGCTCGTACGTCGGTGCCCGCCATCAGACGGACCGCCGCCGAGGCCGAACCCCGCGACCCGGCGGTCCGGTAGGACGCGCCCACCGGCACCCTGGACACCAGCGCACCGGGGGTCGCGGTGAGGGTCACCCGGAAGCTCGCCGAGAAGGTCTCGCCCGGGACGACGGATGCCGCGGTGGTGGTGCCGACCGGCTCGGCGGCCATCCCCTTCGGCGCGTCGACCGACAGGCTCACATCCGTCGCGGGCCCGAACCCGTTGCGGTTGGTGAACGATACGGTGACCGTGACCGGGCGGCCCTCGGCCACCGCCCCCCGGTCGGCGGACGCGGTCAGCGCCACCTGGTGGGGAGCCGCGGTCAGGGTGTCGCGCACCTGCCGGGCCAGCTTGTGGATGTCGCCCGATGTCCGCACCGGGTGGCTGTCGTGCTGGTGCGCCCAGCGGTCCTCCAGCGCGAACCAGTCGATCTCGGCCGGCTGCCGGTCGGCCGCGAGCGCCGCGGAGAGCTCGTCGAAGTATGTTTTCCAGCGGAGGTGATAGAGGCCGCCGACCAGGCCGGACCACTCCCGGTTGGCATAGTCGTGCAGCCCTTCCGCACTGCTCGCCCGGCCGCCCCAGGTGGTGATGATCGATCGCGCGTCGTACTCCAGCCGGTCCTTCTCCGCCTTGGTGGCGCCCCAGGAACGGGCGTCGGCCAGCCACCGTCCGAGCAGGTGCTGGCCGCTGGTGGCCAGCACCTTGTCCATCAGCTTCATCCAGCTGAGCCAGGTGGTGGTGAGCCGGTCGAAGCGGCCGCGGTCACCGTCCTCGTACGCCGCCTTGATCTGGGGCAGCAGCACCCGGCTGCGGTTGGACAGGACCTGACGGGCCACGTCGGCCAGGTCGTACGCGTAGGCCGAGCTGTCGCGCAGTCGCGGCGACACCTGGAGCAGTTCGGTGAGCGCCGTGTCGAAGGCCGTGGTGTCGTAGCGGTCGGCCTCCGGGCCCCATGCGGCGGCCTTGTTGGCGCTCAGGCTCGGCCGGGCGCCGAACAGCCCGTCGGGCGCCTCGCTCCACGTGTCCGCGCGGGTCATGCCGTACGCGGTGTCGCGGATGGTCCGCCACGCCGCGATGGCGTGCGGATCAGCGCCGCCGTAGCGGGACGTGGCGTACGCGGTGAACCACTCGTCCAGGTCGATGGTGCCCGGAGTCCAGGCGAGATCGGTGAGCAGGGCGAGCGCTGCCGGGTTGTTGTCGGCGCCCTCGGGCATCGCCGCTATGCCGGCGAGCGCGCTGCCGTCCTTGTCCCGCCACTTCGGATACCACTCCACCCAGTCGGGAGCGTTGGCACCGATCGGGGTGTGACCGCCGAAGTTCCAGATGCTGCCGAAGGCGTACGGGGTGCCGTCCCAGTCGTTCTCCCGGTCGGTGACGGTGGTGTAGCGGTCGGACAGGCCGTCCACGATGAACATCCGGCTCTTGTCGACACCGTCGAGCAGTGCCCTGGACGGGTTGGACTGCCAGCCCAGGATCGCCCAGATCGCGCCCGGGTGAGCTTTCCGGAGCGCCGCTCCGACGGCTCCCGCGGCCTCGCCCACCGGGACGTCGCCGGGGTTGCCGCCCTCGTGGAGCAGGTCCATCTTGTACATCGTGCTGTCGCCGAAGCGTTGTGACTGGGCCCGGTAGAACACGGCGGCCACCTCCTCGAAGGCCGCGGTGCGCGGGTCGAGCCAGTCGGGCCGCTTGAAGGCGCCCCAGGTGCCCTGCGCGACGACCGCCGCGTCGCCGCCGTTCTTCGCGACGAAGTCGTCGGGCACCGTGCCGAAGTAACCGGGCAGCACCGGCGTCATGCCCAGTTCCCGCACCCGGTCGGTGATCTTCCGGGCGAGATCGGCGCGCCTCTCGAGCAGCCGCTTGGACACCGGACCGCCGAACCCCGACATGTTCTGTAGCAGCCACCACGGCTGATGGGCCGGTGCCGGTATCCACGCGCACAGTTCGGCGTCGGAGTAGCCGAACTGGCGGAAGGTGTCGTAGTAGACGGCGTCGCCGCCGGTGTAGACCAGCACCCTGTTGATGCCGTGCAGCGCGAGCACGTCCAGCTCGCGCTCCCACGCGCCCCAGTCGCGGTAGGGGCCGGTGTAGCCGTCGTTGGTGTCGTTGAGGGCGAACCGGTGCGGTACGTTCGCCGATCCGGCGATCTCCCCGTCGGGGGCGGGCAGCAGCCGCGGCAGGTTCAGTTGTTCGCCGTTCCAGGAGATGTCGGCCTGCGCCGCCCGCGCGAGATAGGCGTTGAGGCCGGTGAGCAGTACCGCCGGGCCGGTGCCCGCCACGGTGATTGTCCCGGCCCGGCCGGTGACCCGGAACCGGTCGGCGCCGCCGGCGGCCAGCGCGCGCAGCGTCACCTGCCGGTGGTGGTTGGGCAGCAGCCGTCGCAGCGCGGCGGCGGCCGGTGCGGTGTCGAACGGCCGGGCGCTGCCGTCCGCGGCGGCCGCCGGGGCGGCCTGCGGCAGGGTCGGCAGCAGTGCGCCGCCCACGGCGGCCGCACCGGTCAGCACTCGTCTACGGCTGACGCCTTCATTGCCTCGCATGAGCTTCCTTTCCCTGTGGCACACGCTGTCAGGCGACCGTCATGGCGAAGATGTGCAGAGCCGGGACACCGGACTCCAGGCCGTCGCCGACCTTCGGCAGCACGACGGCACGCACCTCCTTGTCCCGCAGCTCGACGCCGAACACGTAGAGGCTGATCGGGGTGTCGTCCCGGCCCGTGGAGATGTGGCGGTACGGCACCACCACCGCGGCTGAGTCGTTCGCCCCGTACCAGTCCGGGACGGCGACGGAGAACGCCTGCCGCGTGCCGTCGGCGTAGACGAGGGCTCCCTCGCCCTTGCCCTCGCCCCAGGTGCTGGTGCCGAGGAAGGCCAGCCGGGAGCCCGAGCCGGACAGCAGCACGGTCTGCCCGGAGGCGACGACGTTGTCCTTGTTCCCCGGCCGGGTGTCCGGCCAGGTGAAGGCCGTCCCGTCGTACGTCACCACCGCCCCCGGTGTCAGCCCGACCGAGGCCAGTGCCTGAGCGGACAGGCTGGACCGCGATCCGTCGATGTCGGCGACCGTGAGGGCGTCGTCGGAGGCGATGCCCGCGTTGTCGAAGGCGCCGGCGAGCGACCGGTTCGGCAGCCGCACCGACGAGGTGGCGCGGGCGCAGTCGGAGCCGTCGTGGTGGATGTCGAAGAGCGCGTGGGCGGTGAACGAGACGAGGCCCTCGGCGTCGTCGGCGAGCCGGGTCCGCCAGCTGCGGGTGGCCGTGGCATCGGGCGCCAGGCTGCCCAGACGGGACGGCCGCCCGGTGCCGTCCACGGCGAGGTAGAGCACCGTGTCACGCAGCGCGATCCGGGCGGTGTTGGTGATGGTGGCGGTCAGCGTCACCGCCGAGCCCGGCTCCGGACGTGGCGGCGACACGGTCAGCGAGACGGGCGGGCCGAGGAAGTCCTCCTCGGGCCGGCAGGGCCGACTGCTCGGGCCGCCGTTCACGTCGCCTCCACCCTGAAGTGATCGAATACCGCCTGGACGGTTGTGCCGGGGTAGTTGAGGTTGACCGCGCTGGCGACGACACCGGCGTCCCCCGTGGCGCTCGCCGAGGGCACGGTCGCGGTGCCGATCTCGTCCCACTTGAGTGGGTTACTGGTGGCGTACGCGGTGTACGTGGTGCCGGAACGCACCAGGCGCAGCCAGGCGGGATGGTACGAGGCGCCGCCACCGGCCCAGGTGTCCAGGCGCCCGTCACCGTCGCTGTCCGTCACGAACTCCAGCCCGTACCGCTTCGACATGGTCAGCACGGCATAGCCGCCCGCCTCCGGCGCGGTCAGGTCGTTGGCCATGGCCAGTCCGTACTTGGCGGAGGGATTGTCGCTGCCGGTCAGGCTGATCGCCTCGACCTGCACCACGCAGGACTCGGCGGCGACGCCGGGAAGATAGACGCTGCCCTTCTCGTCCGTGCCGCCTGACAGGTCCCGGCCACCCGACCAGATCACCAATTGGGTGCCGTACTGGCCGTACTCGGCATCGTCGGTGGTGGCATGCGTCAGATACGGCTCCCGCACGCCGTTGGCCTCATACGGGATGGTGAACGTCTTGGCGGACCGGGCGCAGTCGGCGCTGTGCCCGGAGACGTCGAAAACCACGTGAGCGGTGAACGACACCTCCCCCGCCACACCGGCGGGCATCTGAGTCCGCCAACCGCGGCTCACCTTCGCGCCGGGCCGCAGGTCGCCGAGGGCGATGCTCCGCGTGGCCGTCGTCGCCCCGGGATCGATCAGGTAGAGGACGGCGTCGCGGAGCGGGAACGGGCAGTCATTGGTGAGGACCGTCGTGGCCGTCACCGCGTCGCCACCGGCCGGGTCCGCCGGTTCGGTGGTGACGGAGAGCGTGGGCCCGCGGGTGTCCAGTTCCGTTCCGGTAGGTCGTCCGGTCATCAGGCTCGCCCCCGGTCCCAGTCGACGGTGAAGGTGTTGGCGATGTCGCTGGGGAGACTGGACGGGACGGTGATGTGGATCTTCCCGTTCCGGCGGGTCCATCGCACCGGTCCGCCGTGGCCGAGCAGCCGGATCCGCGAGGTGGCGCTTATGGGTATGTCGGCCGGCACCGAGAGAGTCCCTCGGGGGGCGCCCAGCACGATGATGTGGAACTTGCCGGGAGTGACCGTGTACCGAATGCCGAGTGGGCTGCCCTCCTCCTCCGCCCGCACCCACGGCGCCGACCCGTAGACCGCCGGGCCGTTGATGTCCAGCCAGGCACCGATGTCGCGCAGCCGCTGCCGCATGATGGCGGGGATGGTGCCGTCAGGCTTGGGGCCGATGTTCAGCAGCAGGTTGCCGTTCTTACTGACCACGTCGGCGAGCAGGTGGATCAGGAACTCGGAGGTCTTGTAGTCCTCGTCCAGCTCGTGCTTGTTGTAGCCCCAGGAGTACCCCATGGTGATGCAGCACTCCCACTTCTGCGGGTCCATCGTGGGGTTGGTGCGCTGCTCGTACGTCGCGAAGTCGAAGTGGGTGTCGAACCGGTCGTTGACCACGACCCCCTTGGGCCGTGCTCGGTTCTTGGCCTGGTTGTAGTAATGGGCCATGGGCTCTTCGCTGCGCCAGGGCGGTTCCCCGGTGGGCCGGAACCACTGGCCGTCCGCCCACAGCAGTTCCGGGTCGTACCGGTCGATGATCTCGTAGAGCTGCTTCAGCTCGTAGTCGCCGACGTAGTCCTCGACCGGCTCGTAGCCGACCATCGGGATTTCCTCGCCGGTGTAGAAGTTCCTCATCGGCCGACCGATCGCCGGGTTGAAGAACTCGCCGAGCGAGTAGTAGAGACCCGGCCGTACGGTGCCGCGTCCGCGGGCGGCGGTCATCAGCTCACCGACCAGGTCGCGCTTGGGGCCGTACTTCACCGCGTGCCGGTCGGTGACCTCGCTGGGGTAGAGGGCGAAGCCGTCGTGGTGCTTGCTGGTCAGCGCGAAGTACTGCGCGCCCGCCTGCTCGAAGAGCTTCACCCAGGAGTCCGGGTCGAAGTTCTCGGCCGTGAACTGCGGGATGAAGTCGTCGTAGACGAAGTCCTGGCCGTAGGTGTCGCGGTGGTATTTCCACTCGGCGGTGTCCTTGAAGCTCTGGTACCACAGATACCACTCGGCGGCGTTCTGCCGTCCCGTGCCACCGGGTACCGAATAGACGCCCCAGTGGATGAAGACGCCGAACTTGGCGTCCTTGTACCAGCGCGGCACCGGGTGGGTGTCCAGCGACGCCTTGGTGGGCTCATAGTCGGGGCGCGTCCTGCGGCCGAGGGCTCGGGCGATCCCCGGTGGGCCGAGCAGCACGGCCCCGCCGAGGGCGGTCGCGGTGGTCAGGAGATTTCGGCGGCTGATTGCCATGAGTGCCTCTCATGTCCGTAGAGCTGCGCCCAGGAGTTCCACAGCGGGGTGGCGTATTGCTCGTAGCGGGTGTCGGAACGCTCGGGTTTTGCCGACCAGCGCGAGGTGGTCGCGGTACACCTCGGCCGGGGTGTTCTCGACGAACACGGTGGATGCGGCGATCCGGTCCGGGTCGTGATGGTGATCGGTCCCGACGTGGCGGCCGCCGCCGTGTCCTCGCCGAGCAGTGGGGTGGCCGTGATCAGCGCCACCAAGCCGCGGCGCACCGCTTGTCCGCGTCCACGCATCAGACGCCTGCCTTGCAGGTGACCTTGGCATCGGCCCAGTCCGCGTGGTCGAGGGCGTTGCCGTCCCCGGCGTCCGAGACGACGAGTTCGAGCCGCCGGGCCCCGGTGACGTCCACGTCGATCGCCTTGGTCCCGGTGTCGCGGTTCACCGTCCCGCTGTCGTAGACCGTCACTCCGTCGGCGATGACGCTGTAGACGACGGTGGCTGGACCGTCCGACCGGCCGTATGTCTCCTGATCCAGGCCCAGCGCGGCGGTGAATGCCGTACAGGTGCCGCCGAGCCACACGCGCGCCGAGCCGGCCGCGTGCATGCCGAGCCCCTTGGTGTAGGTGACGTCGTGCAGTCGCAACGGCTGTCCGTCGCCCTCGGCGTTCTCGCCGTTGGACTGGTCGCGTTCGACCGGGCCCCAGCCGTTGCTCGACGACTGGAAGGGCAGATCGCTGATGTAGTGCTCGCCCGCGGCGAGCGGTGGCGGCTGGGCCGCGAGCATCTCCTCGCCGGTCACCGAACCGGCGGCGAAGCGTGCCGTGGCGCGCAAGACCGCGACGGTGTCGGTCTTCTGGTCGTCCGGCACGGTGACCGTCCAGGTCACGTCGGCCGACCGGCCGGGCCTCAGGGTGCCGAGTTCGACCGGGTTGTTCGGAGTCGCGCGCCAGCCGTCGGGGAGGTCGAGCATGAGGGACGAGTCGCGCAGCGGGCGGCCGTCGCGCGGTACCGAGACCGCGGCGGTGATCCGGTAGTCGCCGCCCGGCTCGATGGTGTCCGGGGCGTCGACGGTCACCCGGGCCGGCACCACCGGCGCCTTGTAGTCGGCGGCGTCGTAGGCCGGGGAGGCCACGTCACCGACCCGCAGCGAGGTGGTGACATTGCCCAGGGTCGTCAGGCTCACCTTTCCGAGTCCGCCGCTCTTGGCGTCCTCGCTCCACGAGGCGATGGCGATGGTGTTCCTGCCGTCAGCGCGGAGAATGCCGGCCGGGATGGGGAAGGTGTGCTGGGGGCCGGTGTCGTTGATGTACTGGCCCATCAGCCAGCCGTTGACGTAGAGCAGCGCGCGGTAGTCGCGGTCGGGGTCGTCCGTGATCGTGACACCGACGGAGACGTCCTGGCCCTCCGGCAGCCGGGGGTTGAAGGTGGTGCGGTACCAGGCGATGCCGGGCTTGGTGTCACTGACCGGCAGCTTGGCGTCGTTCCAGGAGCGGTCCGGATAGCCGGGCAGTGTCCAGCCGGACCTCTCCCCGTACAGACCGCCGTTGTTCATGTGCCCGCGCACGGTGTCGACGGGCTTCTCACCGCCCCGGGCCCCCTGGACGCGCCAGGTGATCTGCGCGTCGGAGCCGGAGAGGTACGCCTCGGTCAGACCGCGCGGCTGCTTGTGGTCGTCGCTGTTCCAGGTGAAGTCCTCGTTGTGGCCCATGGTGCCGACGAGGACGGAGATGACGTTGTCCGCGCCCTTCTCGAGCAGGCCATCGGGGAGGGCGAAGGTGTGGCGGCCGGTCTCGCTGGTGCCAGCGAACCGGCCGTTGATCCACACCGAGTAGGCACCGACCGCCTTCGAGGAGGTGTCCGGATTGGTGGCCAGAGCGGACAGGGAGAGGGATTTCTCGGCGCCGGTGGCCTTGAAGTGGCCTCGGTACCAGACGTAGCCGTAGTGGTAGCCGTACTCGTCCTGGTACAGGACGGGCAGGGTGCCCGGCTTGGTGGGGTTGGCCGTGGTCAGCCTGTCGGCGTAGGTCCACGAGGAGTCGTCGAAGGCCGGGGCGGCCTCGGGGCTTTCGGCGGACGTCTTCCAGCCGGTCAGTTCGGGCAGGGTGGCCTTGCGGGGGCCGGGGATCTCGCCGAGCAGACTGCCTGAGGAGGTGCGCTCGGTGGCCACCTTGCCGCCGTTCCAGGTGACGGCCCGTAGGCCGGGGGCGGCGAACACCTCCAGTGGGCCGGGCTCGGCCGCGTCACCGGTGAGGGCGAGGGTGGAGCCGTGGACGGCGGCCGTGCGGACCAGTTCGGTGCCGCGGACGAGAGTCGTGCCGTCCGGCCGCCAGAAATCGGCCGCCTGCCCGTCGGTACCCAGGAGCAGCAGCAGGTCGGGGCGGCCACCGCCGTGGACGAGGACCCGGGCCAGGCCCTTGTGGTCGTAGTCCAGCCGTAGGTCGCCGCGTTGGGCGTCCCAGGTGCTCTTGGCTGCACCGTCGAGAACTGTGACGTCCGGCTTCGAGGCGTACCGCAACACCGTCTGCCCGGGGTCGCCCGCGCCGCCGTACAGCACGGCCACATCCCGCGCGCCGGCCTTCGTACTGGTCATCAGCTCGCTGGTGGAGTACACGAGCCGCTGGCCGCCCAGGTCGTAACCGGCGACGAGGATCTTGCCGGTCTGCCCCTTCAGCCGCATGCTCACCGGATAGGTGCCGTCCGGGGTCTTCCAGTCGAAGGTGGTGGTGGCATCGGCGTCGGCCATGGGGTCCGTGTGGCGCGCGTACAGGAACTGCGTCTTCGTGTCCGGGTTGGCGCGGGCTTCGATGTGCACGGCGTCGTTGGACGAGGCGGGCGCGTCGGCCGGGTCGGTCGCGGTGAGCGGGGCGGTGGTGGTGTAGAAGAGGCCCTGCCGCTTCATCTCGTCGTAGTCGGCGCCGGTCTGGCGCGGCTCGCTGATGGGTGCGCCGTAGTCGTAGGAGGTGTAGACCTGGCGCGGGTCGGCGAGCCAGCCCCAGTTGGTGCCGCCGTAGGTCATATAGAGGTTCTCGATCGTCGTGCCCTGCATGACCTCGTGCTTGTTGACGATCTTCTGGTAGGCCGGGCCCATCTTCTCCCGGCACTTCTCGTAGCCCGTGTCGCCCCAGGTCTGGAACCAGCCGGTGCCCGCCTCGAAGATCGCCAGCGGTGCGTCGTCCTGTTGCCGTTTGAGGGCGGGCAGCCACCACTCGCCCTTGCAGAAGGTGTTGTACTGGTCCAGCTCGCCGACGAAGTCCAGGCCGTCACCGCCCGTGTACTGCGGCATCGGCTCGTTGCCGACGAGGGGGACGGTGATGCCGTCGGCCCGCACCTGCTTGCTCAGCTCGACGATGTAGTCCCGGCCTTCCGGGTCGTACAGCTCGTTCTCGACCTGGTAGAGCAGCACGGGTCCGGTGCCGTCGGTGACCTGGCGGCGGGCGAGGATGCGGTCGATCTCCCGGAGCCATTCGCGGGCGGCCGAAAGGTATTCGGGGTCGGTCGACCGGGCCTGTCCCTTCTGGGGCATCAGCCAGCCGGGGAAGCCTCCGCCGTCGGTCTCGGCGTTGATGTACGGCCCGGGGCGGGCGATCACATAGAGCCCGGCCTCCTCGGCCATGTCGAGGAGCTTGTCGACGTCACGGACACCGGTGAAGTCGTAGCGGCCCTTCGCGGGGGAGTGGTAGCCCCAGTCGAAGTAGACCGAGACGGCGTTCATACCGCTCGCCCTGATCTTGTGGAGCACATCGCGCCACAGGTCCGGGCTGGGGAGCCGCCAGTAGTGGAACTCCCCTGACCAGACGAAGAGCCGCTCGCCGTCAACCTTGACGGAGTACTTGTCGTAACTGACCGTGTGCGTCGTGGCCTTGGCGGCCGCAGCGGTCCGGACGGTGGCGTGGGCGGGCACCGCCGTGGTCAGGATGGCGAGCAGCACGGCGGCCAGCGTCCCGGCCAGTGCGGTACGCGGGTGTCCAACGCGTGCGACTTTCACGAGGTGCCTCCCGTACAGGTCAGCTTGGCGCCGGCCCAGTCGGCGTGGTCGGTGGAGACATCGCCGTTCCCGTCGACCAGCAGGTCCAGCCATCGGGCGCCGGTCACGTCCACGTCGATGTTGGTGCCGCCGTCAGAGCCGTGCACCACCGGGCTGGTGGTGAGGGAGCGGCCGTCGGCGATCACCTGGAAGGAGACGCTGCCGTTGTCGCCGACCTCGTCGTCCACCCCGGCGGTGGCGGTGAGGCGGGTGCAGCCACCGCCGAGATAGACCCGGATCCGGCTGTTCGCGTGCACGCCGAGTCCCTTGTCGTAGGTGGTGCCGCCGATGGAGAGCTTCCGCCCGTCGCCCGCGGCGGACTCCCCATTGGAGGCGTCCTTCTCCACAGGACCCCAGCCGTTGACCGCCTTGACCAGGGTCAGGTCGCTCACATAGGCGTCGGCGGAGAGCCCCGGCGGCGGCACTTGCACGGCCCGTACCCCGGTGACGGTGCCCGGACGGCCGGTTTGTGTGAGCGTGGCGGTCGCGGACAGGACGGCGTAGTGGACCGGGTCACCCGGCGGGGTGACGGTGTAATCCGCGGTCACGGTGTCGCCGGGCCGCACCCGGTCGAAACGGGTGCTGTCGTCGGTGGTCGCCGTCCAGCCACCCGGTACCTCCAGTGCCAGCTCGACGTTCCGGGCGGTCGGCGCGTCCTTCGGCACGTGGAGGGTGACGGGGACCTTGGCGGCGGTGCCGGTGCTCAGGAACGGCTCGGCGTCGACGGCGACCTGAGCGCCCGAGTCCGGCATGGCGTACGTCTTGGCGTCGTACGAGGGGGCGGCCACCGTACCGGCCTTGGTCCCGCCCGCCGAGGCACCGAGGTCGACGAGCTCGGCCGAGCCGGGGCCCGCGTCCTCGCCGGTGGACCAGACGGCCAGGGCGATGGTGTTGTTGCCCTTCTCGCGCAGGATGCCCTTCGGGATGACGAAGCGTGCCTGCGGCCCGGTGTCCGGCAGGTAGCGCCCGATCAGCCAGCCGTTGACGAAGATCTGGGCGCGGTAGTCGGTGCCGCTGCCCTCCGCTTGGGCCAGGTCCAGCGCGAGCGCGGTGTCCTGGCCCCGCGGCAGGTCGAGCCGGGCGGAGGTGCGGTACCAGCGCACGCCGGCCCCGGTTTCCCCGGTCTGCCGGGAGAGGGTGGTGCTCTCCCATCTGCCGTCGGGGTATCCCGGCAGCGACCAGCCCGCCCGCTCCCCGTACAGTCCGCCGTTGTTGTACGGGCCCCGCGCGGTGTCGACCGGGTTCTCGCCGCCCCGGCTGCCCTGGATCTTCCAGGTGAGGGTGGTGGCTCCGCCGATCACCTCGGCGCCGAGCAGGCCGCGCGGTTCCTTGGAGTAGTCGTGGCCCCATTCCTCGTTGTGGCCCGCGTTCTCGACGAGCACGGAGAGGACGTTGTCGCCTTTCGCCTTGAGCGCGCCCGCCGGGATGTCGAAGGTGTGCGCGCCGTTGCCGGAGCTGCCGAGGTAGCGGCCGCCCAACCAGACCGCGTACTGGCCGGTGGGGCCGGTCTTGGCGTCGAGTGCGAGCGCGGTCGGCTTGCCTGTGGTCCTGAACCGGCCGCGGTACCAGACGTCGCCGTGGTGGAAGCCGTACTCGTCCATTGCGAGGACCGGCAGCGACCCCGCCAGCTCCGGGTTGTCGGCGGTGAGGTGGTCGGCGATGGTCCAGGCGGAGTCGTCGAAGCCCGGGGCGGACTCCGGCGCCTCCTCCTTGTACTTCCACGTCCTCAGGGCGGGCAGCCGGACGGGGCGCGGCGCCTGGGTGACGGCGGTCTCGCGGCCGTTCCAGGTCACCTTGGTGGTGTCCGCGATGACCTCGATCCTCGCGGCCTTGGCGGAGTCGCCGGTCAGTTTCAGGGTGCTACCCGCCAATTCGGCGGTACGGACGAGGGACGGGCCACGCACGAGGACCGGGCCCGCCGCGGTGTCCTGTCGCCACCAGTGGGCAGTCTCGGCGGTGTCGGCGATCAGCAGTTCGAGGCCGTTCACCAGCACCCGGGCCAGCCCCTTGTGCGTGTAGTTCAGCCGCAGGTCACCGCGTTCGGCGTCCCAGGCGGAGGTGATATCGCCGTCGAGGGCGGTGACCTTCGGGCGCTTCGCGTAGCGCAGTACGGTCTCGCCGGCCTCACCCTCACGCCCGTAGAGCAGCGCCACGTCCCGGTCGCCGACGCGCGCGTGTGTCATGATCTCCGAGGTGGAGTACACGAGCCGCTGGTCACCCAGGTCATAGCCGGCGACGAGGAGTTTGGCGTCCCGGCCGTCGACGGTGATCGCGCCCTGTTGCGGTACGCGCGGGTAGCCGCCGTCCTTCCCCGAGAGGGACAGGGTGGTCTCGTCCCTGTCCTTCACCCGGGTGTCGGCGTGCCGGATCGTGAAGAACTGGGTGCCGTCGTCGGGGTTGACCCGCCGGTCCACACGCAGCGCCTCATCGGAAGGGGCGGGCGCCTCGGCCCTGTCGGTCCGCGCCAGCGAGCGGACCGCATTGACGAAGTACCCGAGACGCTTGAATTCCTGGTATTTATCGGTCAGTTGTCGGGACTCATTGATCGGGGCCCCGTAGTCGTACGACGTGTACACCGCGTTCGGATCGGCGAGCCAGCCCCAGTTCGTACCCCCGTACGTCATGTAGAAGGACTGGCCGCTCACCCCGGCGGCGATGTTCATCTTGCTGAACACCCGGGTGAAGTCGGCCCCGGTGAGTTGCGCGCAATCCTGGTATCCGGTGCCGCCCCAGGGGTCGAAGGCGCCGCCCTGCGCCTCGGGGATGATCAGGGGAGACTCGGGCTTCCACTCATTGACGTAGGAGTAGTCGGGCAGATTCTTCCAGGTGTCGGGATCCTTGCAGTCGAAGCCCTGTGGGTAGGCGTCGAAGCCATAGATGTCCGGAGCACCCTTGCCGCTCACCCAGTTCCTGTTGGCGCCGCCGTCGTTGAGATAGGTCGGGACGTCGATACCGTCCTGGCGCGCCCAGTCGATGAGCGTCTGCATGTAGTCGGCGTCCTGGCGGCCGCCCTGGTACTCGTTCTCGACCTGGTAGAGGATCACCGTGCCGGTGCCCCGGGTGAGCTGGTGCCGGGCGATGACCCGGTTGATTCTGCTCATCCACTCCCGGGCCGCCTCCAGGTACTCCGGCTCGGAGGTGCGGTTCACGCCCGCTTGGGTCTTGCGCCAGGCCGGCATGCCGCCACCGGAGACCTCGGCGTTGATGTACGGGCCGGGGCGGGCGATCACATACAGACCGGCGCGCTCGGCCTCGTCCAGCAGCCGCTCGACGTCACGGATGCCGGTGAAGTCGTAACTGCCCGGCTTGGCCGAGTGGTAACCCCAGTCGAAGTACAGCGAGACCGCGTTGAACCCGCCCGCCTTGATCTTCTGAAGGACGTCCCGCCATGCGTCGGGGCTGGGCAGCCGGAAGTAGTGGAACTCGGCGCCCCAGATGTACAGGGGCTCACCGTCGACCTTCACGGAGTACTGGTCGTAGGTGACCGTGTGCGCCTGCGCCCGCGGCTTCGCCTGGGCGGGTGGCGCGGCGCCCGGGCCCGTCAGGGGAATGACGGCCAGCAGCGCGGCGAGCAGCAGACAGCTCCAGCGCCGTCTCATGATGTCAGCCCCTTCACCACGGCCGCCCGCGCGGTCTCGATGTCGGTGACGTCCTTCGTACGGCCGTCGAGGTTCCGGGTCGCCGTGGCGAGGGCCTCTGCCAGGGCGTCGCTGTCGGCGCCGTCGGCCTCCTTCTCCCTCAGCTGGGCGATGAGCTCGTAATCCTCGATGCCCTCCTTCAACTGCTCCCAGCGGATGCTGGACATCGGCCCGTCCTCGCCGGGGTAGACCAGGTATTCGTCGCCCTGGGTGAAGATGTGCACCGGCTGCTTGAAGGGGTCGCTGGTCCAGCTGTTGTACGACCAGCGCAGAAAGCCATCGAGGTTCCGCTGGGCGGAGATCCACGGCAGCATGCGCGACTCCACGGCGGGGGAGTACGACAGGGTGTTCGGGTGAGCGGGTGATCCGTAGACGTAGAAGGTGGTGATCTTTCCGGCCGCGCGCCGCTCCGCCACCTTCTCCTTGGTCATCGCGTCGATGCCGCCCCAGTCGACGGACAGGTTTGACGCGACGCCCTCCGTGCTGATCGACCCGGCGACGGAGATACGGTCGTCGAAGACCGGCGCGACCTCGTGGACGAAGTCCTTGACGACCGTCATGGTGCTGAGGGGGCGTTCATCGAAGGACAGCCAGGTGTCCTTGAGCCAGCCCTTCGCTCTCAGATGCTTTTCGAAGGCGGGCAGAAACGCTCCCCACGCCTGCCGCCAGCGGTCCCCGCCCAGATCGACGTTCTCATATACGGTCCTGCCGGTACGGGTGTCCGTGTAGGTGAGGTGCTCCTCATCCTGGAACGCCAGCATGGAGAAGGCGCCGATGTCGGGTCCGAGCCCGGCGCCTCTGGCGGTCCGGACGTACTTGTCCCAGCGGCTGAAGTCGAAGGAGAACGCCTTTCCGTTCCAGGTCCAGCCCACCATGCTGGTGTAGGGCGTGGCGGTCTGCGACTCCCGGGCGCCCAGCGACCACTGGTGGTGCCAGGGGTTGTCGACGATGGTGGTGTTGATGACCTTCTGGCCCCGGGACGCCAGGTCGCGGCCGTAGGACTCGATCAGCTTCCAGTGCTTGTCGGACCAGCGCTTCACACCGTGTGCCCGCGCGATGGTCTCCGGCTGCGCCCATACGTCGAGGAAGAAGCGGTAGTCGTCGGAGTCGGGCGCGCTCGCGTCCTCGACCTCGATGGTCAGCGGGTAAGTGGCCTGGGTACGGCCGTCGGCGTCGACCTTCACGGTGCCCCGGTAGGTACCGGGCCTGGCCTTCTCGGGCACATGGAAGGTGAACCACAGCGGCTGCGCCGCGTACGCGGGCACGTCTACGGAGGGCCGCTCTTCGAGGGGGTCGCCGACCACATCGGGGTTGCGGTCGCCGGAGACCTCCTTACCGGAGCTGACCTGGTCGATGGTGGCGGACCAGTCGCCCTCGCTCTTGGAACGCTGCACAGGGACGTACTTCACGAACCGGACCTGGGTGTCGTCTCCGGACAGCTTCGCCCCGCCGGGCCCGGTGAGATCGCCGACCACGGCCTTGACATTGCCCAGGTCGTGGCCGGACGCGATCGCCAACTGCGCCGAGACCTGCTCGTTGCGCACGGCGGAGAGCGCCAACTCCTTGGTGTCCTTGCCCTTGATCGGGGTCATCGGATAGCGCGGCACCCGCTCCTCCGCCGAGCTGGCGAAGGATCCGGTGGGCACCCAGGTGATGGTGTCCCTGGTGCCCATGGCGTCGGCGACCTTCACGGTCAGCCAGGTGGTGGTGGCCCTGGAATCGGGGCCGGTGTCGGTGTTCGCGCCGGTGATGGCGATCGCGGTGGTGCTCGCGGCCACCACGACACCCGCGACCAAGCCGGCGAGGAGCGAGGACATTCGTGCCATCGGTCGGTGTTCCCTTTCTCACGGGAGTGCACGGGGGTGGCCGCTTCCGACAGGCCCCGGGGCGGTGGAGCGGGGGCCTGCCGGAAAGAGGCGGGTGCACTTGGGCCCGGTGGCGTCAGGAGGTGACGGAGAATTCGCTGAAGACGGCCTCGATGCCCTCGCCCGGGTAGTTGACGTTGGCCGCGCTGGCGACCATCCCGGCGTCACCGGGGCCGGCGGCCGACGGTACCTCGGCGGTGCCGACCCGCGACCAGGTCTCGCCGTCCTTACTGGCATACGCGGTGTACGTGGTGCCGTCCCGGGTCAGTTTCATATGCGCTGGGTACGGTCGTACGTCACCGTCGCCGTCAGATCGTGACCGCCCCATGTCGCGTCGGCGGCCGGGGTCACCGTCCAGGTGGTGGTGAACGTTCCTCCGGCCTTGAGGGACTTCGCGGTGGTGGGGCCGGCCGCTGTGGCGGTCCAGCCCTCGGGGAGGTCCAGGGCCGCCGTGGCGTTCCTGATGGTGCGGGTGGACCAGTTGGTCGACTCGGTGGTCACTTCGAAGGGTGTGCCGGAACCGGTGGCCGGGGTGTCCGGACTGATCAGGACCGAAGCGGCCGGGACGCCGTCGCGCTTGAGCGCCTTGATGGCCTTGGCGGCGCCCTTGGCTTTGAGGTTGACGAATGCCGGGGTGACGCCGAGCGGTGCCGCGTATCCCTTGAGGGTCTTGGGGCCGCGGATCACCGTGCCCTGGTTGGCGTCGTACCAGGTGCCGGGCGGCAGGTGGACGGTCCGGGTGGCGCCCGTGCTCAGCTTGGGCGCGGCCAGCACGGCCGGGCCGAGCATCCACTCGTCGGTGACGGTGTAACTCTCCTCATCTTTCGGGAAGTCGAAGAACAGGGGACGCATGATCGGGTCGCCGGTCTTCAGGGTGGACCGGACCTGGTCCCAGATGTACGGGGCGAGCTTCCTGTGCGTCGCGATCGCCCGCCGGTAGAGGTCGACCGTCTCCTGGTCGTAGTCCACCTTCTGCCCGGTGGTGGTGTCATAGGTGTCCACGGGGGACGTCGAGGAGTACATCAGCGGCATCAGCGAGGCGGACTGCGCCCATCGCACCAGCACGTCTTTCGACGGTGCGGGCTGGCCGCCGGAGCCACCGATCATGTCGGACTCGACGAACGGGTAGCCGATGGTGGAGATCGCCAGGTTCTGGGTGGCGGAGGCGCGCAGGGACTCCCAGCCGGTGCCCTTGTCGACCTGGCGGGTGACGAAGCCGGCCTTGTGGGCCGTCTGGTTCCAGTGCACACGAATGCCCGCGCCCTGGAGGTCGAACTCGTCGGCGAGTTGCGTGCCGAGCTTCTGGTAGTCGGTGGCCTGGTGGCCTTCGCGCGGCGCGCACTTCTCGTCGAAGAAGCGGGTGTCGAATTTCAGCCCGTCGATGTCGTAGTCGCCCATGAGCTTCCTGACATTGCCCACGTACCAGTCCCTGGCATCGGGGTTCGCCAGGTCGATGATTCCGGCCTGGCCGTTCCACCAGGTCACTTGGCAGGGCTTGCTGGTGTCCTCGGCGTCCATGAGGAGATAGCCGTTGTCGACGGCGTACTGGTAGTTGTCCGAGTCCAGATTGATCCACAGGGTCACCCAGAGGCCGAAGTCGAACCCCATGTCGTGGATCTTCCTGGACATCCCCTTGGGATCGGGGAAGGTCTTGGGGTCCCAGGTCAGATTGCCGTAGTTCGACTCCCACTTGTCGTCGAGCTGGATGGTGTGCCCGTCAAGACCGTTGTCATGGAGGTCGGTGGCGTAGTCGAGCAGCTTCTCCTGGTCGACCTTCGTGTAGAACTGGGCCCAGGAGTTCCACAGCGGCTCGGCGTACTGCTCGTAGGTCGCATCGCTCTTGACCGGCCTGCCGACGAGCCCGACGTAGTCGCGGTAGACCTCCAGCGGGGTCGACTCGACGAACACGGTGGCCTTGTAGGTGTCGGACGACTCGACGGTGAAGCGGCCCAGACCGTCCCCGTCTCCGTTGAGTGTCACGTCCATGACATTTCCCGTGTCGACCCGGAGCCCTGTCGATCTGGACGTGTACCAGAACGGGTCGATCATGTTGTACGAGGCCGGGCCGAAGGTCTTGTGCACGACCTCTCCCGTGTCGAGCGGCCAGGGCTGATCGACACCAGGGCCGCCCTGCGGAGTCTCCGCCTCGCCATGGCCGTACCAATGGCCGGCTGATGACAGGTCGTAGACGAGGCCGAGTTGGTCGGGGCTGCCGCCCTCGACGTCCCATTCCAGTTGGTAGCGGTCGGACGTGGGAGTCAGCCGCGCCCTGACGGTGGCGCCGTCGAGCGTGGTGTCGGCGGTGAGGGTGAGGACGCCGTCCTTCCACCTCCAGTCGGTGACCTCGGTGGCGTGCTGCCACTGGCCGCCGGAGCGAAATCGCAGGCCCCCCGTGCCGCCGTCCGCGGTGCTGAGCACGACCTCCCCGGCGCGCTCGGTAGTGACGGCGAGTTCGTCGGTGGCGATGTCGACGGTGTAGCCGGGGGCCTTCTCGGTGGCCGGTACGGACATGGTGAGGGCATCGGCGCGGTGTGTCACCTTCGGCTGGGCGGCGGTGTCCGCCCGGGCCGCTGTGGCGAGGGGGTCGGTCACGGACGGTGCGAGTGTCAGGGCCAGCACGGCGGCCAGGAGCGTGCCGAATCTACCGGGTTTGCGCGGTCTGCGCGGATGGGTGCGCACTCACGTCCTCCTGCGGGGCGGGCCGGCATCGTTGAGCAGCACTGCAAGATCATGCTTATTTGTGTTGATGCTCTGGCCGTTTACGTCAGATGTCAACACTCGCTTTCCATGATTTCTTGGCCCACGTGCCATGTCCGTAGGCCCCGCACGCCCGGCCTCTGCCCTGGAATGTCCGGGCGGACCAGCACCTTCGTGGTGATGCCGGGCTGGATCAAGGACGAAAATGCTCGATTCGCTAGCTCATCGATCAAGAATAAACATCACTGTGCAGGGAGGTGGTACCCGCCTGATCGTGCCGGTCGTCGTTCGCCGACGCTCAGGCCCGGACGATCTCCACGCCCGCAGTGGCGAACGGCTCGGTCAGCTCGGGGCCCGCCGCCTTGTCGGTCACCAACACATGGACGTCCTCCACTGGGCAGATCCGGGCGAAGGCCCGCCGGCCCAGCTTGGAAGAGTCCGCGACGACGACCACCTGCTCGGCGCGCAAGGCCAGCGCCCGGTTGATACCGGCCTCGCCCTCGTCGTGGGCCGTCGCGCCGTGCCTGACGTCGATCGCGTCGACGCCGATGAAGACATGGTCGAGGGTGATCTGCGCGAGCACCTCGGTGGCGAGCGGCCCGGTGAGCTCGTACGAGGCGGGGCGGGCCACACCCCCGGTGACGACGAGCTTCACATGGCGGCGTACGACCAGTTCACTGGCGATGTTCAGCGCGTTCGTGACCACCGTCAGAGTGGGCGCCGCGTCCTCCGTGCCCAGCTCCGGTCGGGTGGCCAGCGCGCGGGCGACGGCTGTGGTCGTGGTGCCGCCGTTCAGGCCCACCACGGCGCCGGCCTTCACCAGGCCCGCCGCCGCGTCGGCGATCCGCTCCTTCGCCGGAGCGTTGCGCGCGGCTTTGTAGCGGAGCGGCAGGTCGTAGGCGATCGCGTTGATCACGGCGCCGCCATGGGTGCGGGTGACCATCTGCTGGCGCGCCAGCTCGTCCAGATCACGCCGGATCGTGGCGGCGGAGACCCGCAGTACCTCGGCGGCGGCCTCGACCTCGAGCCGTCCGTCGCGCGTCAGCATCTCCAGCAACGCGCTCCACCTGACCTGCGGCGCCCCCATGCGTCATCCCCCGTTCCGTGGTGTGCGGGCCCGTGAAATCACCGGTCACCGATCGATCCTTTGCCCCTTCGTCCGACGGACGTGGTCTTCGGGGGTCCCCGCCGGCCGCGGTGAGCGCCGCGCCCCGTCCCCGGCGGTCAGCCGCCGGCCGCGGCGCGGCCAGGGGGCGCGGTGGAGTCCCGGGTGATGAGGCGAGCGGGCAGCAGATGGGTGGCCGGTTCGCGCATGGGGTCGGCGATGGCGGCCAGCAGTTCCTCGGCCGCGGTGATCCCGATGACCTCGGTGGGCTGGGCCACCACCGTCAGCCGGGGCCGGACCAGCGGGGCCCACTCGTGGTCGTCGAAGCCGATCAGCGACACCTCGCCGGGACAGTCCCGTCCGCTGTCCTGGAGCGCCGCGAACGCGCCGGCCGACAGCACGTTGTCGGTGCAGTAGATCGCGGTGACCGGGGGAGTGGCCCGCAGCAGCCTGGTGGCCGCGGCGTAGGAGGCGGCGCTGGAGTACGCGCTGTGCGCGATGTGTCCGGGTCGCACCGTCAGGCCCGCGTCGGTCATCGCCCGCATATACCCGGCCAGTCGCAGAGTGCTGGGCCAGTGGACGGTGGGCTCGAGCTCCGTCGCCCCGGCCGGCGCGCTGTCCGGGCGCGCCTCGCTGATGATCCCGATGTGACGGTGTCCCAGACCGATCAGATGGTCCACCGCGAGCCGTGACGCCTCGATGTTGTTGACCGACACGAGGCTCGCGCTGGTGGCCTTCGGGGCCGGGCGGTCCAGCAGAACCAGCGCGGTGCCGATCTCGGTGAGGCGCCGGAGGTGATCGGCATCGGCTCCGCCGACGGGTGCCACGATCAGGCCGTCCACCCGCTTGGTGGACAGCACCTCCACCGACCGGCGCTCCAGTGCCGGCTCGCCCTCGGTGCTGCTGACCAGCAGCTCGTAGTCATGCTTCCGGATGGTGCGGGCGATGCTCTGTAGCGCGGCCGAGAAGAAGCGGTTGCTCATCTCCGGGATCACCACACCGACCGTCTCGGTAGTGCCGGTGATCATGCTGCGGGCCACCTGGTTGGGCCGGTAGCCCAGTTCCGCCGCCACCCGGACGACGTTGTCCCGCGTCCGCGCGCTGACCTCGGCGGCCCCGGCGAGCGCGCGTCCGGCCGTGGACTTCGACACCCCCGCGGCCTCCGCCACATCGACGATGGTCACGGACTGGTGCGCGGGTCGCGTCACGACAGCACGTACCCCTCTCTGTGTCACAGCACGCCGTTGGCTCGCCTCAACGCCACATTCAACCACCGTCGGTGCCGGGCGTCCGGTCCTCCCGCGGGTGGAACCGCCCCGGGCGGAAGGCGGTGAGCAGCGGATGGGAGCGGCCGGTCAGGACCTCGTCGGCGAGCAGCTCACCGGCGATCAGGCCGAGGGTGGCACCGCTGTGGGTGAACGCCACATGGCAGCCGGCGATCTCCTCCAGCGGCCCCAGCACGGGTTCACCGTCCGCGGGGATCGGCTTGGGCCCGGCCGCGTACGACTCCAGCGGAAGCCGGGGCGTGCCGGCCAGCACCGCCGACGCCTCCGCCAGCAGGCCGTCCACGGTGGACCGGCGGATGTCGAAGGTGCCGTCCTCATGGCGCACCACCTCCTTCTCCGACCAGCCCGAGTCCAACACCAGCGCACCGTCCGGGGTCGGCCGGATCGACACCCGCGAGGTGTTCAGCACGGCGCGCAGCGGAACGCCGACCCGCCGGGTGCGCACCAGCAGCGAGATGGGGGTGCGGTCCGCGAGGGACACTCCGAGCGTGCGCAGCACGGCGGGTGTGTCCGCCCCGGTGGCCAGGACCACCGCGTCGCAGTGGAAGCGCCGCCCGGACGCGGTGCGCACACCGGTCACCCGGTCCCCCGTGGTGTGCACGGAGGCGGGGCCCGCGTCGGTCACCAGCTCGCCGCCCAGCCCGGTGAACTCCTCCGCCAGCAGCCCGATCAGGGACGGCAGGTCCACCCAGCCCTCACCCGGGTTGAAGATCGCTCCGCAGTCCGGCACCGCGGTCGCGTCGACACCGGGCGTCACGGCCGCGATCTCGGCCGGGGAGAGCCACTCCGTCTGGTAGCCGATGGCTTGCTGGTGGGCGAACCGCGCGCGGAACTCCGCTTCCTGCCCGGCCGTCCCCCAGGCCAGCCCGCCGTCGAAGCGCAGCCATCCCAGGCCGGGTGCACGGGAGGCCAGGGTGCGATAGCGGTCCATCCCCAGCATCCGCAGCCGGTGGTACTCGGGGGAGCGGACGGCGGCGGAGTTCAGCCAGGCGAGCGAGCGCCCGGACGCGCCGCCGGCCAGGGCGGTGTCCGACACCAGTGTGACGGCCGCACCGCGCCGGGCCAGCTGATGTGCCGTGGAGACGCCCAGAACGCCGCCGCCGAGGACGACCGCACGAATCCGCTGTGCTCCTGAAGTCATGCCTCTTCCCTTGTCCGGAACCGAACCGCCGGAGTGTGTCGTTCCGGGGTTTCGAGCCCACGCCCGTTCCGGGAACGTTCCCGGAATCTCTGGCGCTGACCATACGCGTCGCCGTCGAAGGCGGTCAATCGTCCGCGCGGTGTGCGCCGCGTATCCGGCGTGTTTACACGGCGAACACGGCTTGCCCAGAGCCTTGACCGCCCTGGCGCGGCTGCCTAGAGTGACGCCCACTTTCCGGGAACGTTCCCGGAACGGGAAAGTCGATACCCACGAGGCAAGGCATCCATGAGCCTGAGAATCGGTGTGGACACCGGCGGCACCTTCACGGACGTGTGCGCGTACGACGAGGCGACCGGCCGGATCCACGTACGCAAGGTCTCTTCCACGCCAGACGACCCCGGCCGGGCCATCGTGCGCGGACTCGGCGAACTCCTCGACCAGATCGGCGGCCGGGAGATGGCCGAGGTCGGCTACTTCGCCCACGGCACCACGGTCGGCACCAACGCACTGCTCACCGGGCGCGGTGTGCGCACCGGCCTGATCACCACCCGGGGCTTCCGGGACCTGCTCGAACTCGGCCGCGGCCGCCGTCCGGACATGTACGACGCCCAGGCGGACAAGCCCACCCCGTTCGTCCCCCGCGACCTGCGGATGGAGGTGACCGAGCGGGTCCGGCACGACGGCCGGGTGGAGGTACCACTGGACCCGGACGAGGTACGGGAGGCGGTGCGCGCCCTGAAGGCCCAGGAGGTGGCCTCCGTCGCGGTCTGTCTGCTGTACGCCTACGTCCGTCCGGACCACGAACGGGCGATCGGCGAGATCGTCCGTGATGAGATGCCCGAGGCCCATGTCTCGCTGTCCAGCGAGGTGCTGCCGGAGTTCCGCGAGTTCGAGCGGCTGTCCACGGTGGTCACCAACGCCTATGTCGGGCCCGTGGTCGCCGACTACCTGGCCCGGCTGCGCTCCACGCTGGCCGCGTCCGGACTCCGCTGTGAACCGCATGTGACCCAGTCCAACGGTGGCGTGATCCCGTTCGTCACCGCCGAACGGCTGCCGGTGCGACTGGTGCTGTCCGGCCCGAGCACCGGAGTGGTGGGCGCCGCGGCGATCTGCTCGGCCGCCGGGTTCGGGGACATCATCACCTTCGACATGGGCGGTACCTCCTCCGATGTCTCGCTGGTGCAGCACGGTGAGCCCAAGGTCACCGCCGGCCTGGAGATCGACGGGCGTCCGGTGCGCTCGCCCATGCTGGACATCCACACCGTGGGCGCGGGCGGCGGCTCCATCGCCTGGATCGACAGCGGCGGACACCTGCGGGTGGGGCCGGCCAGCGCCGGCGCGTTCCCCGGACCGGCCTGCTACGGCCACGGCGACGAGGCCACCGTCACCGACGCCAACGTGGTTTTGCGGGTGCTCAACCCCGAATACCTGCTCAACGGCCAGCTGAAGATCGACCATGCCGCCTCCCACCGCGCGGTGGCGCGCCTGGCGGAGCGGCTCGGTCTGTCCGTGCCGGACACCGCGCAGGGCATCATCGACGTCGTCACCGCCAACATGGCGCGGGCCATCCGGGTCATCTCGGTGCACCGCGGCTACGACCCGCGCGACTACGCGCTCGTGCCCTTCGGCGGCGCCGGTCCGCTGCACGCGGCCCGGCTCGCCGCCGAACTGGGCTGCACCACCGTGGTGGTCCCGGAGACCCCGGGCGCGCAGTCGGCACTGGGGCTGCTGATGACCGACGTGCGCAGCGACTTCCTGCGCACCCGGCGGGTGGCGGTGCACCGGGACACCATCGACCAACTGTCCGAGGTAGTCGACGAACTGACCGCGAGCGCGACCGCGTGGTTCGACAGCGAGGACATCGACCCGGCCCGCCGGAGCATCACCCGCGGCGTGGACATGCGCTACCGGGGCCAGAACTACGAACTCGGCGTGCCCCTCCCGGACGGCCCGGTCACCGAGGACACCGTCCGCCGGTTGCGGGCGGACTTCCAGGACGCCCACGACCGCGTGTACGGCTACCGGCTGGCCGAGGAGTCCATCGAGGCGGTGACCTTCCGGGCGCAGGCGGTGGGCGCGGTCTCCCGCGCCGGGATCGTGCGGTCCGCGCCCGGCGGCGGCACCCCCGCCGATGCGGTGACGGCCCGCCGCCAGGTGTATCTGAAGGAGACCGGCGCACCGGCGGACTGCCCCGTGTACGACCGGGGCCGGCTCGAGGTGGGACACCGGGTCACCGGACCGGCGGTCATCGAGCAGATGGACAGCACCACTCTGCTGCTGCCCGGCGACACCTGCGAGGTGGACGACCTGCGCAACCTGATCATTCGAACGCAAGGGAGCTGACCGTGGCGGCACAACGGGAACTCGACGGTGTCCTGGTCGAGGTGATCGGCTCGGCACTCGCCACCGTCGTGGAGGAGATGAGCGGCACCCTGGTGCGGGCCGCGTTCTCCACCAACATCAAGGAACGCCGGGACTGCACCGCCGGGTTGTTCGACACCGCGGGCAACGGGATCGCCCAGGACGAGGGCGGTTCACCGCTGCACCTGGGCTCGCTGATGGGGATCGTCGGCTCCATCCTGGAACGGTTCCCGGTCGAGGAGATCAGGGACGGCGATGTCTTCATCGGCAACGACCCGTACAACGGCGGCGGCTCGCACCTGCCGGACATCGTGCTGGCCACCCCGGTCTTCGTGGCCGGTGAGCTGACCGCCTGGGCGGCCACCCTGGCCCATCACGCCGACTTCGGCGACCGCGGTCACGCCCACATCTTCCAGGAGGGGCTGCGCATCCCACCGGTGCGGCTGGTGCGGGCCGGGGTGCAGCAGGAAGAGCTGCTCTCGCTGATCCTGCTCAACTGCCAGGTGCCGGACGAGCGCCGGGCCGACCTGCGGGCCCAGGAGTCCGCCAACCGGCTCGCGGTGCTGCGCTACCGGGAGCTGTGCGAGCGCTACGGCCGGGACGTCGTGGTGCGGGCCGCGGACGCGCTGCTCGACTACACCGAGCGGCGCACCCGGGCCGCGATCGGCGCCATCCCCGACGGCTCCTACCACTTCACCGACCTGTTCGACTGCCCGGAGCTGGACGTGGAGCGCGAACTGCGGGTGGCCGTGCGCGTCGCCGGGGAGGAGATGTTCTTCGACTTCGCCGGAAACCCACCGCAGGTGCGGGCCAGCGTCAATGTGGTGTGGACGGCGCTGTACGCCACCGTCTACTACTCGGTCAAAAGCCTCATCGACGCCGACATCGTGCCCAACGCCGGGATGTACCGCGCCATCCACATCGACGCGCCCACCGGCTCGATCGTCAACTGCCGCTATCCGGCGGCGGTCAACGGGCGCAGCGAGACCTGCCAGCGCATCGTCGACCTGATCCACGGCGCACTGGCCCCCGCCGTACCGGACCGGGTCACCGCGGCGAGCAACGGCGCCAACACCGGGGTGCACTTCTCCGGACTCAACCCGCTCACCGGCAAGGAGTTCGTCTATCTGGAGACCATCGGCGGCGGCTCCGGCGCCCGAGCCACCAAGGACGGACTGGACGGGGTGCAGGTCCACATGACGAACACCTCCAACCTTCCGGTGGAGAGCCTGGAGACCGAGTACCCGCTGGTCATCGAGGCGTACGAGCTGATCGACGACTCCGGCGGCGCGGGGGAGTTCCGCGGCGGCCTCGGCATCCGGCGGACGGTGCGGGTGGAGAGCGACGAGGTGCACTTCTGGGTGGACACCAGCCGCCAGACCTCCCACCCCTGGGGGCTGTGCGGGGGCACCGAGGGCGCCACGGCGAAGGTCGTGCTCAGCGAGGGCGCCCGGCCCGTCGACCACGGATACACGGTGCTGCGGCCGGGAGAGAGCGTGACCATCGAGACGGCGGGGGCGGGCGGCTACGGCCCTCCGCGGGACCGCGCCCCCGAGGCCGTCGCCCGTGACCTCGCCGAAGGCAAGATCTCCCGCCCTGCGGCGGAACGTCACTACCCAGGCCACCTCGGCTGTCCGGGGGAGCGCTGATGGACACCGCCGACGCCGCCCCCCGCGCCGCCGCCCCCGCCAGGAGCACCCGGCGCCGGGTGTACGCGTCCACCATGATCGGCAACGTCGTCGAGTACTACGACTTCACGCTGTACGGAACGCTGGCGGCGGTGCTGGCCAAGCTGTTCTTCCCGTCCGGCGACGGGCTGGTGGCGCTGTTCTCCACCTACGTCGGGGTATCGCTGTCCTACTTCATCCGCCCGCTCGGAGCGGTGCTCCTCGGGCCGCTCGCCGACCGCAGGGGCCGCCGCGGGGTACTGATCCTCACCCTCTCCCTGATGAGCGTCGGCACCGCCGGGATCGGTCTGCTGCCCACCTACGCGGCGATCGGGGCGGCCGCGCCCGTCCTGCTGCTGCTCTCCCGGGTACTCCAGGGCCTGGGCGCCAGTGTGGAGTACACCACCGCGGCCCAGTTCCTGCTCGAGCACGAACCCGGCAGCCGGCGCCGCAACTACCTGGCCGGACTGATGAACGCGACCTGTTCGGTGGGCTCGCTGCTCGGCTCCGGCGTCGCCTTCGTGCTCACCGTCGTCATGCCGACGGCTACGTTCGACAGCTGGGGCTGGCGGATACCCTTCCTGCTGGCCATCCCCATGGCCTTCATCGGCTTCTACATCCGCAACCGGCTGGACGAGACCCCCGAGTTCGAGCAGATGAAGCGGCAGGTCGACGCCGTCGAGGCGAAGCAGACACCGCTGCGGGACGCGGTGCGCCTGTACTGGCGCGACATGCTCAAGGCCATCGGGCTGGGGGCCGGACAGCGCATCGGCTCGTACACCATCCAGGCGTACTTGGTGACCGCCCTGATCAGCGCGGGATTCCCCACCTCGCTGGCGCTGCTGGCCTCCATGCTCACCTACGCCGTGGGACCGCTGCCCAGCGTCTGGGGCGGGGTACTGGCGGACCGGTACGGCGCCCGGCTGCCGCTGCTGGTGGGCTACGGCCTGTTCATGGCGCTGACCGTGCCCACCTTCATGGCCATCGGCAGCAGCTCCATCGTCCTGGCCACCCTCGCGGTCGTGGTGTTCACGGTGCTCAACAACCTGGTGGCGGCACCGCTGAACGTCGCCTGCGTGCTCAGCTTCCCACCGGAAGTGCGGTCCAGCGCGGCCGCGCTCAACTTCAACGTCGGCACCTCGCTGATCGGCTCGACGGCCGGTCTGGTCGCGGTCTGGCTGCACGACCTGACGGGCAGCGATGTGAGCTTCGGCTGGTACATGACGGCCGCGTGCGCCGTCTCCGCCCTGGTGGCCGTCTTCGCCCTGCCGGAGGCCGTCGACTACCGGGAGCCGGACTGGGCCTCCGGGAACATCGGTACCGCGGTTGTCGGTGAGAGCGACCATGGCCGGCCGGCACGCTGATCCACTCCGCCGCCGGGGTTCGCTGAAACGGCGCCGGACGGGCCCCGGGGGTCGGCTGCGTCGTCACCGGGCGCTGCCGCCCGACGTGAGCGCGCCGGCCCGGCAGGTGGCCGAGGCCCGCCGGGGCGCGGAGCAGCGGCCGCCCACACCGCGGTCGTCGATCCCGCCCATCGGGATCCCTTGCCGATGCGAGAACAGGGGCGAACAGGGGCGAAGCTGATTCTCGACATTATCTTTGCGCAGTGCAACAATTCCCCCAAGGGCAGCGGGGCGACGCGCCGTTGGCCCATGCGCGCTGTCTGAGGTCAGGTGTTCGTGGGGACGGCGCCGCTCACCCACTCTCCGACGGGGCTGGGCTGGACGATGTCGTTCCTGGTGGGCGCGGTGCGCGCGTCGTCTCGCCGGACTCCTGCCGTGCCTTTGGGATCTGACGGTGGGCGGTTACGCGGTCGTGGTGCCGGCCATAGTGGTGGTCCGCACGGCGTCGTTGCTGAGCTCGCTGATCGGTACCCGCTTCGCGTGGCGGGAAGCTGGCGGCGGCCTGGTTCGGCCCGAAGGGCTTCGCCTCCGTCGTGTATGGGCTGCTGGTGCTGGAGTCCGGCATCCAGCGGAGCGAGCGGGCGTACCCCTTGATCGCGGTGTGCATGGCGTTCTCCATCGCCGCGCACAGCAGTACGGACGTGCCCGTCGCCCGCCTCTTCGACGTCGAGGACCTCGTCGGCATCCCCGATGGCGGTGCCGACGGCCGTCACGATGAGGGCAGGGAGAAACAGACCGCCGGGTCGGCCCGGACGGCGTCCCGAGTGGAGGAGGACGACGATGCGTGCACGTGATCTGGCGATGGCATACGAGTCGGTCCGCGTCGATGATGACGCGCTGGAGGCGGCCCGCCTCATGGCCGAGCACCAACTGCCCGGGCTGCTGGTGCTGGACCGCGACGGGGAGCCGAAGGCGATCCTGCCCGCCTCCCAGGTGATCAAGGCGTTGGTCCCGGCGTATGTGATCGAGGACCCGGCGCTGGCTGCGGTCGTCGACGAGAAACACGCCGACCGGCTGTGCGAGGCACTGCGCGGACGCCGGGTCGGTGACCTGCTGTCCGACAAGGCGGCCCGGCCGCCGATCGCCGCCCCCGACGACACCGCCCTGGAGGTGGCCGCCTTGATGGCGCAGGCGCGCAGCCCGCTGGTGGCGGTGGCGAGGCGGGACAAGGCGGGTCTGAATCTGCTCGGGGTGATCACCGCCTCGCAGCTCCTCAATCGACTCCTCGGACATACGGAGCCCCATGAGTGACTGGCACAGCTGGGCCGCGATCGCCGTCTTCGTCGTCGCCTACGCGGCGATCATCAGCGAACGTGTCCACCGGACGGCCGCCGCCCTGGCCGGGGCGGCGGTCATGCTCACGATCGGGGCGACCGACGACAAGGCCGCCTTCTTCGACGAGCGCTCCGGAATCGACTGGAACGTCATCTTCCTGCTGCTGGGGATGATGGCGATCGTCGGGGTACTGCGGCAGACGGGCCTGTTCGAGTATCTGGCGATCTGGGCGGTCAAACGGGCCCGCGGCAAGCCCTTCCGCGTGATGACCATGCTGATAGTCATCACCGCCTCCGCCTCCGCGCTGCTGGACAACGTCACCACCGTCCTGCTGGTCGCCCCGGTCACCCTGCTGGTGTGCGAACGCCTCGCGCTGCCCGCCGCCCCCTTCCTGATCGCGGAGGTGATGGCGTCCAACATCGGCGGTACCGCGACGCTCGTCGGTGACCCGCCGAACATCATCATCGCCAGCCGGGGCGGGCTGACCTTCAACGACTTCCTCGTCCACCTCGCCCCGATCGCCGTGGTCCTGACCGCCGTGCTGGTGCTGCTGTGCCGGATGATGTTCCGCAAGGCGCTGGTGTACGACGAGGGCCGCGCGGCGGAGGTGATGGCGCTGGAGGAGCGCGAGGCCATCCGGGACCACCGGCTGCTGTACCAGGGCCTGGCCGTCCTCGCCTTGATCGTCTTCGGGTTCGTCGCGCATCCGGTGCTGCACTACGCGCCCAGCGTCGTGGCCATGCTCGGCGCCGGACTGCTCATCGCCATCTCGAAGGTGGAGACCGGCGAGGCGCTGAGCGAGGTGGAGTGGCCGACCCTGGCGTTCTTCGCCGGACTGTTCATCATGGTCGGATCGCTCATCGAGACCGGGGTCATCGGGGAGATCTCCCGCGCCCTGGCGGACGCCACCGGCGGCAGCGAACTCGGCGCCGTGATGCTGCTGTTGTTCGGCTCGGCGGTCCTCTCGGGGATCGTCGACAACATCCCGTACGTCGCCACCATGGCCCCCATCACCGCCGACCTGGCCCACGGCTTCGGCGGCGGCGACGGGGTCCACGTGCTGTGGTGGGCCCTGGCTCTCGGTGCCGACCTCGGCGGCAACGCCACCGCCATCGGCGCCTCCGCCAACGTCGTCGTCCTGGGCATCGCCGAACGCAACCGCCAGCCCATCTCCTTCTGGCAGTTCACCCGGTACGGCCTGGTCGTCACCGCCGTGACCGTCGTGTTGTCCGCCGGATACCTGTGGCTGCGGTACTTCGCGCTGAGCTGATCGCTGACATCCATTGACCGACCCCGCCGGCGGCGAGGGCTCCGAGGGCAGCGGGGACGAAGGGCTCAGACTGCTGCCGGGGACGAGGAGGCCGCGGCGCGCAGCGCCTGGCGGTACGCCAGGAGGAGGTGCCCATCCGCCCTGCCTTGCGTACGAGTGTCAGAAGGTGGAGGCGATGTCGTCGTACGTGGCCTCGTCGATCAGGCCGGAGTCGTCGAGGACGTTCTGGTGGTCCAGGACGGTGAGATTGACCTCGGAGGCGAACCGGCGCACCACGGAGTTCTTGGTGCTGGCGCGGACCTGGGCGATGGTGACGAAGATCTTGCCGTGGGTGCCGCGGAGGATGTTGGCGAACTTCTTGTCGAAGTCGGCCCCCTGGGCGTTCTCCAGGGTGCGGACGAAGCCCTGTTGCTCGGGGCTGGCCTCGTCCGGGATGGAGACGTTCAGTGCCTCGGCGGTGTTGCGGACGAACTCATCCAGCTTGGAGTGTCCGTCCATCACGTGCATACCCGCCCGTTTGACGGCCTCGCTGGTGGCATGGGTCTGGGCGAGCCGACCGGCCGGGGCTTCCCACAGGTTGGCCTGCCGTACCTTCACCAGGAACTCCATGTCCAGCTTGCTCACCGGGCCGGCCGTGGTGACGACGTCACCGGGGGCGGCCGGCTTGGCGCTGGGGAAGCTCGCCGAGGAGTTCTCCGTGGCGTTCGCATCGCCCCGGGTGGCCCAGACGATGGCTCCGGCGATGACGGCCAGGGCGACGAGCAGGACGCCCGCGATGGTGAGGTTGCGTGAGCGGCCGGGTACTGACCGGGCGTGCGCGGTCATGCTGCCTCCTGGATCGGGAGTGCGTCCGCCCGCTGGGAGACGGACGCAAGCGTCGTGGCACGCAGAACGCTAGGCATTTAGACACTGCAAAATTTGCGCTTTGATTAAGGGTGCGGAACCGATGGCGGGAGTCCCTCCGATCCGTTACAGTCCCGCTCCCTGGCGGCGTGACACCGTCACTGGAGAGCGACCGATGAGGACCCGACGTATGCGGGTGCGCTCGGCCCCCGGGCTGCGCAGGGCGGCGTTCCGGGCGCCGATCCTGCTCCACCGGTGGCACCTGGGCCCTGCGACATCCGCGCCTGACCCGCGGGCTGTGGCGCGGACTATGGCGAGCGCCGCTGGGCGGCCTCGGGAGTCGGCCGTGGTGGTGGCGTCGGCGCATGGAGGGCGTTCAGGACGGTCTGGTGGGTGAGCCAGCCGACCGGTTCGCCGCGGTGCTCCGCGTCCAGTACGGGAAGCCCGGTGCCGTCGGCGGTGACCAGGGTGTGCAGGGCCCCGCTCAGCGGCGTGCCGGTGGTCACCGCCGGGGGGTGTTCGGCGAGGTCGGCGACGAGGCGTGGGGTGGCGCGCGCGTCGAGGGCGGGATCCGGTTCGGTGAGCGCTTCGGCGACGGCGCGCGCGGTGACCACACCCGCATAGCCCCCGTCCCGTCCGGTGACGGGCAGGCTCCCGTGCCCGGAGCGCGCCAGGAGATCGGCGGCGTCCTTGAGCGGCAGGGTGCCGGACAGCGCGGCGGGCGGCTCCTCCATCACCTCCCGTACGGTCGCTCCGGCCAGCGGGGACTCCAGGCGCGCGGTGTCCAGGTCGATGCCGCGGCGGCGCAGCTTGAGGGTGTAGATGGTGTCGTGTGACAGCAGGCGGCTGGTGAGCGTGGCCAGGACGATGGCGAGCATCATCGGCAGGATGATGGAGTACTGCCCGGTCAGCTCGAACAGCACGATCACGGCGGTGATGGGGGCGCGGGCCGCGCCCGCGAAGGCCGCGCCCATGCCGACCAGCCCGTAGGCGCCCACCGCTCCCGCCGTGCCGGGCAGGAGCTGGTGAGCGGTGGCACCGAACGCGGTTCCGGCCATGGCGCCGAGGAAGAGGCTGGGCGCGAACACCCCGCCCGAACCGCCGATGCCGATGGTCAGACTGGTCGCGACGATCTTGCCGACCAGCAGGAGCAGCAGCAGACCGACGGTGTACTCGCCGTCGATGGCGTTCTCCAGCACGGGATAGCCCACCCCGTACATCTGGGGCAGTACCAGCAGCAGACCGCCCAGCAGCAGGCCGCCGACGGCCGGGCGCAGCCACTCCGGGCCGCGCCAGGCCCAGTCACAGGCGTCCTCGATCAGGTACAGCACCCGGGTGAAGGCCACCCCGACCGCGCCCGCGACGATGCCGAGCAGCGCGAACAGCACGTACTGCGCGGAGTGGCCGACATGGAAGGCGGGCAGGGTCAGGAACGCCTCGTCCCCCAGCACCGCGCGGCCGATGACACTCGCGGTGACGCTGGACAGGACGACGGCGCCGAAGGACTCCACGGCGAAGTCCCGCAGGATCAGCTCCATGGCGAAGAACACCCCGGCCAGCGGGGCGTTGAAGGTGGCCGCGATCCCGCCCGCCGCGCCACAGGCGACCAGCAGCCGCCTGCGGTCCTCCGGCACCCGCAGCACGCCCCCGACGGTGGAACCGAGCGCCGAGCCGATCTGCACGATCGGCCCCTCCCGGCCCACCGAACCGCCAGAGCCCATGCACAGCGCCGACGCCAGCGCCTTGACCACCGCGACCTGCGGGGCGATCCGGCCACCGCGATGGGCGACCGCGTACATCACCTCCGGTACGCCGTGCCCGCGCGCCTCCCTGGCGAAGCGCTGCACCAGCGGCCCGTACAGCAGCCCGCCGACCACCGGCGCCAACACCACGAACCACGGCCCCAGCCACGGCACTCCCGGATGGGCGGCGTGCCCGGCGGCTGAGTAGTCGGCGTGCCCCGACAGGAGCCGTGTGAAGGACTGGATCAGCCACCGGAAGGCGATCGCCCCCAGCCCGGCACCACACCCCACCACCAGCGCGAGCCCGATCACACTCCCCAGGCCCGACCGCATGCCGCTCAGGAGCCGGGCGCCCGCCGGCGTGGGGGAGGGGGTTCGCCGGAGGCCGATCGTTTCGTCGCTCATCTTTGCATTATGCAAAATAATAGATGGAGCGTACAGGCGGTATGGCCGGGCCGGGTGGGATGATCAGTGCGGAGCGTTTCCTCCGTGCCGCCGGAGCCGCCGCCGGATGTCACCAGTTGGCGTGTGCCTGGGAGGTGTTGGCCACCGTGGGCTCGCCGCCCGCTTCGGTGAACGCCTGCAACGCGTCGATCAGATGGCGACGCTGGCCCGGTGGCATGGCCTCGACGATGCGCGCGATCTCCTGCCGCCTCCGATCCGTGGCCTCACGCACGATCCGTCGGCCTTCCTTGGTGAGCGAGATCACGCTGGTGCGCCGGTCCTCCGCGGAGACGCCGCGCGCGACCATCCCCGCCGCGACCAGGCGGTCGATCATGCGCATCGCCGTCGACGGCTGCACCTCCAACTCCGCCGCCAGTCCGGACAGGCTCAGCGGCCCCCGGCCGTCGAGGACGACGAGCATCCGGAACTGCGGCAGCGTCAGGGACTCCTCCACCGCGGCCAGCGACCGGGCGGAGACGGCGACCAGCAGCCGGGACGCGGTCAGCAGAGCGGAGACCATCGCCTCGGCATCGGACGCGGAAGCTGGGGAAGAGCGACGCGGCATACGCCCTTTCTACCCTCCCGACCGCCCCTACGGGGCACGGCCGACCTGGCCCACCGGCCGGCGCACCATTCCCATACGTTGCCGACGACGTTCTACGGGGGTTCGGCGGCCGGGGGTCGGCGCCGCCGGCGAGGGCCTTCTCCAGGATGCGGTCTTGCCGCAGCCGCGTTCCCATCACCGCCTCAGCCAGGGTGGTTGGGGCACGCGGCTTGCGATGACCTGGCCTGGCCCTGGCCGTTCGGAGACGGCGGGTGACCCGCGTCTTTGCCGTGGGCGGGTTCGGCGGGCCGCGATCGGGGAATTGCGGGCGGATGCGGCGCGGGTGGCGGCCGAGCCCGCCGTGCGGCGCTGTCTACGCGGCCTGGGTGAGTTCGGCGCGTCCGAAGAGCAGGGCGTAGCCGGTGGGGAGTTGGTGGAGGATGCGGGTGAGCAGGTCGGGCCCGGCGCAGGCGGCGACGGCGCAGAAGACGGAGCCGGTGTCCCAGCGGGTGGTGGCCAGGGAGGCGCCGGTGCGGGCGGCGAGGTCCTTGACGAAGGACCAGCCGGTCAGTGGCTGGGGGTCGGGTATCTGCTCGGTCAGTACGAGTGCGGCTTCCAGGGGCAGGCAGGCGGCCAGGTCGACGCGTTCGTCGCCGGTGAGCTGGCGTCCCAGTCCGGCGAGGACCAGGCGGACGGCCTCGTCGGCTCGCTCACGGGTGGGGTAGGCGCCCTCGTAGCGGACCTTTTCCAGCATCTGCTCGTATGCCGTCGAGTACGGCTGCTGGGGAGGTGCCTGCCGATCGGAGATCACTGGGGTATTGCCTTTCTTGCTGTTGCCGGTGTTCGGGCACCGGGGTGCGGGATGGTCAGGTGGGTTGCGGGCGGCCGAAGTGCGGGTTGTAGCCGACGGGTAGCTGGAGCAGGATCTGGCCCGGCAGGTCTTCGTCGGCGGCCTCGGCGACGGTGGACAGCATGGCGCTGAGACCCCAGGCCGGGGTCTGCTCGGTGGCGCCCTCGACCCACGCGGCGGTCGCGCGGACGAACAACTCCCGGGGGCAGCGGCTCCGCGCTCTGCGGCGGGTCGAGCAGGTTCAGGGCGAACGCCTCGGACAGGCGCACCGCCGACTGAGTGCGGACGTCGCCGACCAGGCGGGCGCAGTGCTGTCCCGGTCGTCGCCCCTTTGTGTTGTCGGGCTGTCCGGGGGGTGCGGAGGGCGGGGTGAGGGGGGATTCAGGTGTCCGCCCTCCGTACCCGTTCGGTTGGTGTCAGCCGGAGATTTCCTTGTGGCTGGATCCGGCGCCGATGGAGATCTTGCGGGGCTTGGCGCGTTCGGCGATCGGGATGCGCAGGGTGAGTACGCCCGTGTCGAGGTCGGCCTGGATGTGCTCGGTGTCGAGGGTGTCGGCGAGGACGATCTGGCGGGAGAAGACCCCCAGTGGCCGCTCGGACAGCTCCATCTGGACGCCGTCGGTCTTCGCCGCCGGCCGCCGTTCGGCCTTGACGGTGAGCATGTTCCGTTCGACGTCGATGTCGATCGCGTCCGGGGTGACGCCTGGGAGGTCGAAGGCCACCACGTACTCGTCGCCGTCGCGGTAGGCGTCCATCGGCATCGCCGAGGGGCGGGACCAGGTGCCCGGGCCCATCAGCTGCTGCGCCAGCCGGTCCAGGTCACGGAAGGGGTCAGTGCGCATCAACATCGTGAAAACACCTCCAGCGGGTTCAGGCAGTTGCTGCCAATGCGCCTCACTGGCACCGTTGTATCATGTCGTCCAATGGATGACAAACACGATGTCGTCTATGCGATGACAAGGAGAGGGAGGTGTCCGTGACCGCAGCCGACCAGCCGTCCACGACCAGCACGAATGCCCACAGCCCGGCGTCGTTCCTCGCCGCCGCGGCGGCCCTGCACGCCATTGACGACGCCCTGCGCGAGGCCAGGCAGGAGTCCGCGGGCACACAGGATGCGCCCGGTCCCGGGGCGGAGCAGGCGCTGGCCTCCCTGATGCTGCTGCGGCAGGTGCGCGAGCGACTCGCCGGATGGGAGACCGGCCTGATCGAAACCGCCCGCGAGGCGGGAGCCAGCTGGGCCGACCTCGCCCACCCCCTCGGCGTCGCCAGCCGCCAGGCCGCCGAACGCCGCTACCTGCGCGGCCGCCCCGGGCCCGCCGGAACCACCGGCGAACAACGCGTCCAGGCCACCCGCGAACACCGCGCCGCGAAGCGCACCACCGCCACCTGGGCCCGCCGCAACGCGGCCGAACTGCGCCGCATCGCCGGCCAGATCACCGCCCTCACCGACCTGCCCACCACGGCCCGACTCCCACTCAGCCAGCTCCACGAGGCCCTCGCCCACGACGACCCCGCCGAACTCATCGATCCCCTCAACGCCACCCGCCCCCACCTGACCACCACCCATCCCGACCTCGCCGCACAACTCGACACCCTCACCCACCCCTAAACCCACCCAACTCCCCCCTCACAGCAAACAGCCACCGCCCGGAACAGGACCGGGGCGAGGACTCCGCGACCTGGATCCATCTCGCCCTGGCCCTCGTCTCGGACCACTACGAACTCTCCTCCGCCGGCGATCTACTCGGCCTCCAGTGGTCGAGACTCCGGGGCGCGACATCGTCGAGGGCATCTGCGGTCTCACCGGTGAGGCTGACCGATGCGGTACTCGGCGATGCCGCGGCCGGGCGGTCCTTCGTCGTGCCGCCGGCCACCAGCGGTCAGCCCTCGGGCAAGCCGTCGTCTGCCCACCGAGTTGCGTGCTCCTGGACGAATGCGGCGAAGGTGCGGGGTGGACGGCCGGTCAGGTCCAGCACCGCGGTGCTGACCTGGTCTTCCTGACCAGCTCTGATGCCGTCTTCCACAGCGGCGATGGCGGCGGCGAACTCGGCAGAGGTGCCTGCGGCCCGGTAGTTGGCCGCCTGCTCGTCGGTCCCGATCCTCACCACTCGTACCGGCCGTCCGGTGCGGGCGGAGATGATCGCCGCCACGTCCTGGTAGCTCAAGGCCTGCGGCCCGGTGAGCAGGTGGTCACCCTGCTCGCTCGGTTCGACGCGGGGGTCGGCCAGCAGGACGGAGGCGGCCGCCGCGATGTCCCGCGCGTCGATCCAGCCCACCCGGCCGTCCCCGGCGGCGGTGCGGATCTCGCCGTGCCGCCGGATCCGCTCGCCCACCGGGTGTGGGCTCAGGAAGTTCTGCATGAACCCGGACGCGCGCAGCACCACCCACCCTGGCCGGGCCCGCACCCGCGCCGCCAGCTCCAGCGCACTGGGAGCGTTCGGCAATACGACTGCGGAGCCGAGAAGCACTACCCGACGCACGCCGAGACGTTGCGCCTCGGCCAGGAACGGACCGACCAGCGGCATCGGGTCCACCGTGTTCACCGGAGGCACCAGGAAGACCCGGTCCACCCCGCGCAACGCGGCCGGGTGGGTAGCCGGGTCCGCCCAGTCGAACCGGACCGCGTCCAGAGCACCGCCAGACGGGTGCCGGCTGGCCACCCGGACCGGTACACCGTGGCCCCGCAGCAGTTCCACCAGTGCGCTCCCGGTCTTCCCGGTGCCGCCGGTCACCAGCACGCCGGTCATCGGGCCGTCTCCGGGCGCAGCGAATCGAGCAGCTCGGGCAGCGCCCCGGCCGCTGTGGCATTGGCCAGCGGATTCCAGTAGTCCCGGAAGCGGGTGATCAGACCGTCCTGGACGGTGATCACCACGATGTAGTCCATCCGATAGGGCTCTCCGGTACGCACCGAGCGTCCCATCGCGTGGTACTCCACCACAACGGTGTCCGGGCGCTCCGTATGGTGCACGGTGATCGCGGGTATATTTCGCACGTCATACACCTCGGGGAAGCCGATCAGGTAGCCACGGACCGCTTCCCGTCCGACCAACCGCCGCGGCGAGGCCCCGGCGGCGAACGGGAACTCGGCAGTGCCGTCTTCGGCCCACAAGTCGGCGACGGCGTCCATGTCCTTGGCCAGCATCAGATCCAGCAGTCGGCGCATCGTTTCCTCGGGAGCGCGCAGCATGATGTCCTCCAAGATTCAACGGGGTGTGGGGTCCAGACTGTGCGCGGACCTGCCGCCGGGGGAACTGACGGCTGAGCCCCGGACCGCCAGTCCGTGGCTATGCCGGGCACCTCCTGCCACCATGAATGGGGTGAGCAGAAGCGAACTGGCCGACTTCCTGCGCCGCCGGCGAGAGGCACTGCCCCCGGACCAGGTGCCGGCCGCGGCCATCCACCCGCCGGGCCGCCGTGCCCGGCGCACCCCCGGACTGCGCCGCGAAGAGGTGGCCGCACTGGCCGGGGTGTCGGTCAACTACTACGAGCGGCTGGAGCAGGCCCGCGCACCCCGCCCGTCCCCGCAGGTACTGGCCGCGCTGGGGACGGCACTGCGGCTCACCGACGCCGAACGCGAACACCTGGCGCGGCTGGCCGGCCAGATCCCGCCCGGCACGAACGCCGATCGTAGGCCGGTGCCCGACGACGCCCACCGGCTCCTGAACCGGCTCGGACCGATACCCGCCTACCTCGTCGACGAGCGGCAGGACATCGTGGCCTGGAACACAGCGGCAGCCGAGTTGATCACCGACTTCGGGCTGCTGCCCCCCGAAGAGCGCAACACCGTGCGGCTGTCCCTCCGGCTGGGCGGCTCCCTCTGTTCAGCACCAGTCGGCACCGAGGGCGAGTTCACCCGGCAGTCCGCCGCCCAACTGCGCACGGCCAGCGCCCGCTACCCGGCCGACCGCGCCCTCGCCGAACTGGTCAACGAGATCGCCGCGCACAGCCCGGACTTCGCCGCCGGCTGGCGCGACCACGACGTACGACCCGTACCGACGCTACGCAAGCTCCTGCACCACCCAGAGATGGGCGAACTGGAGGTGGAACGCCACGCCCTGCTGCTGCCCGGCACCAACCTGCAACTGGTGATGTACACGGCGGAACCCGGCAGTCCGACCGCCATCGCACTCGCCCGGCTCGGAACCCCCGCGGCGAGCCCTTCGCCGACCTGTAGCCGCAGGGTTGGGGAGGGCGGGGGCAGACATGAGCGGAGCCCCTGAAGGATGATGCTGTCGGCCTCGTACTCCAGCTCTGCTCCCAGGCCCAAGGGGTGCGGAGCCGGCACATCCTCAGAGGCGCCGGTGAGGTGGGCACCGCTGGGGATCGTGGCCTTCGTGGCCCATACGTACCTGGACGGCGTTCCCACCGCGGGCAACGACCTGGTGCTGGTGGGGGCACTGATGGGCGTGGGCGCCGTGCTGGGCGTCGCGGGTGGTGTGTGTACACCCGGGTCCGGGCACTCGGCGGACACGTTGGTCAAGGCCGGTGCGGTCTCGGTGGTTCTCTGGGTGCTGGGCATGGGCGCGCGCATGGGGTTCCAGTTGTGGGTCGAGCATGGCGGTGGCGCCGACGACGTGGCCCGGTTCAGCGTCGCCCACCACATCGCGGGCGACCAGGCATGGGTGGCGGCGTTCGTCCTGATGGCTCTCACCGAGGTGGTCACGCGGCTGGCCACGATCTTCCTGCGCGGTCGGCTGGTGCCCCGCGAGCGGCCGGCGCCGGCGGCGGACCACCTCCTGGCCCGACCGTGAGCTATGGTCTGGCCGTGCCCCCAGTCGAGCCCGCGTCCTCTCCCGCGTCGGTGCCACCCCACGGGGTCGAACCGCGGTCGATGCCGGGACGGGACCCCCGTGTGCAGTGGGTGCTGACCCTGGCCGTCATCGGCGCCGGGATCCTGACGATCCGGCCGATGGGTTTCAGCGGGCGGGGGCTGGCGGTCGCCGTCCTCTTCGTGCTCAACTGCCTGGCGCTGCTGGCCCGAGGGCTGCCCGAGGCCAGGGTCACGGAGCGGGTCGCCGTCGTCTGGCTGTCTCTGGGGATCGTCGCGTCGGCCGCACTGATCGCCACCGGCCGCAGTGGATCGACCTACCTCTTCGCCTTCTTCCTCGCCGGACACAGCGGATACCGGCTCCGGACCAGACCGGCTGTCGTCCTCGCGCTGTCGTGCAGCGTGCTGTGCGGCGCCGTCCTGTACTTCCGTCTCGGGCCCGGTCACCACCTGGTGCCCTGGGAAATCGGCCTGGCCACCGGCGTCCCGGTCCTGGTCGGGATCGCCAATCGCAGTCATCACCAGGCCGTGCAGTCGGGGCTCTCGGCGGCGGAGTCCGCCGAGAGCGCCGCCCGAGCGGAGGCCCAGGCAGCGGTGCTGACCGAGCGCAGCCGGATCGCCCGGGACGTGCACGACGTCCTGGCGCATTCGCTGGCCGGGATCAACATGCAGCTGGAACTGGCCGACGCGCTGCTCGACACCGGTGACCTGGAGAGGGTGCGAGAGGCCAACGGCAAGGCCCACAGCCTGGTCAAGGAGAGCCTGAAGCAGGCGCAGTGGACGGTACACGCCCTCCGCGAGGACTCCCTGCCGCTGCTGGAGAGCCTGACCGCGATGCTGTCGTCGTCCGGCCACCGCGATGCCCTCACCGTCACCGGGACCGTCCGGGAGGTGCCGGCGCAGGTGACCCAGAACCTCCTGCGGATCGCCCAGGAGGCGCTGACCAACGCGGCCCGGCACGCGCCCGGCGGCGATGTCGGCGTGGAGCTGACGTTCGCCGTCTCGTCGACGACACTGAGGATCCGCAACCGTGCCGCCACCCGCCCGGTCGACGCGGGCGTCGGCAGCGGGATGGGACTGATCGGGATGCGCGAACGGGTGGCCCTGCTGGGCGGAACCCTCACCGCGGGCCCGGTCACCGAGGGGCTCGACCAGGGCGGCTGGCAAGTGGAGGCAGCGATCCCGCAATGACCGAACCCGCCGGAGACAGCCGGACGTTGAGGGTGGTCGTCGCCGACGACCAGGCCGCTGTCCGGGAGCCGCCGGCCGCGCAGCAGGTCGGGGCGGGCGTCGGCGATCGCGAAGGCCCGACTGAGCCCTTCTATCAGTGCCCGTCGATCCGGAGAGCCGTGCCCGGTCATTCCGTTGAAGCGGCCGCGGCGCGTCGGCCGGGCCGAGGCGGCGCTGTACCGCCTCGATGCTCGTCCGGGTTCCGCCGGTATGCCGGTGCGCCGGGTCGACATGGACGGCGACCACCGGGCCGACCTGACCGTGGCCGCGCCGGGCGACGACAGGGTTCGCAGCTCCGCATGGCTGCTGCCGGGGACGGACCAGGGGCTGTCGGACGACGGCGGCACCCGGCCGTACGGCGACAGTTTCGAGCGCACCGGGAAGCTGGACCTCTCTATGGGAGGCGGAGGGATCGCCCGCCAGGGCTCGGCCCGGCCTTCGCGCAGCTGTTCGCGGGGAGCATGCCGCTCCCGGGCGGTTCGCGGCGGAGAAGCCGTCGGGCCGGTGGCGGGGTGCCGGTGCGCACCGGATGCGGTGGGCCCGGGTGCGGGAGCTGACCGTCGTGGGCAGGGGGCGGTGTCGACAGTCGTAGCCGGAGCCGGAGCCGGAGCCGGGGCGACAAAAGAAATCACCCAGTGAGGGCGGTGTCAACGGCGGGTCGATCTCCGGCGGGCCGGGGTTCCAGGCGGGTGTGCTGCTCGTGTGCCGTTGGCGTGCCGGAGGTCGCCGCGGGTTCCATGTGCGGGATGACCGGGGGTGCTTGGCGGACCGCAGTTGGACGACGGCGTGTCGGTGGCGCGGGTGACGGCCTCGCCTCGAGTGTCGGGGCATGGGCTCGGGCGGGTGGTGGGCCAGGATGCGTGTGCGTACGCCGCCGCGTAATGGGGGGGGGGGTGCGCCGGTTCGGCCGCGGCGCGCCTGGTAGTGGTCTCGCCGCCGGGCGGTCTCTGCGGCCCTGTCCGCCGGGCCCGGCGGCGGCCCTCCGCGGATTCTTGGCATGGTCTCCTTCCGCCCGGGCTGTCCTGACCGGCGCGGCGGGGAGCGCCGCTGTCCGTCGTTCCGCCGACTGGATGCCCGTCGGTACGCGCGCCTTTGGCGGCACGGCGAAACCGCTCGGTGGCTGTGGCCGACGTCGGCGTCCAGGCCTGGGTGGAGCGCTTGCGGGTCCGGACCGCGGGCCTGGTCGTATGCGCTACCGCTGGCGTGGCGGTCGGTGTCGCGTGGCGGGCGGGTCAGGGCATCGGCGTGTGGTGGGGGGCGGGCAGCGGTAGGTCGTGGCTGTGGGCCCGGATCGTCGCTCGAGTGCGCGGGGGTTGCCGCTTGCGCGGATCGGGTGCCGTGGCGGTCCGGTACCGCGGCCGTGGGCGCCGTGGCGGCCGCCGCTGTCCTGGCCCGTCCTCGGGCGGTCAGCCGCGGCGTGAGAAGTAGATGGTGGCGAGGATGTAGGTCACCCCGCCTGCCGCGCACAGCACATCCCAGGGGTGACCGCTGTGTCCGCGGATCAGTTCGGTTACGAAGCCGGCCAGGAGTACCAGTACGAGAACGTTCAGCGTGAACGCGGATGCGCGTTGGTTGATGGCTCGGCGGCGCTCATCCGTGGTCTGGCCGCGCAGCAGCGCGGCGGACTCCGACCGGCGCGATGCCATGACGAGGATCAGCACATAGGCGGCCATGATGACGAAGCCGGCAACGGCCATTCCGGGGTCGTTCCGGGCCAGGAAGACCGCGATGAAGCCGACGCCCATGGCCAGCCCCACGACCGGAACGGCCCAGCGCTGGCTGCGGGTGGTCTCTGGGGTCTGGTCAGTCGGCATGGAAGATCTCCTCAACTGTTGTGCCGAAGTACCGGGCCATACGGATCGCCAGGGGCAGTGATGGGTCATAGCGGGACTGTTCGATGGCGTTGACCGTCTGCCGGGAGACGCCCAGCGCCCGCCCCAGCTCCTGCTGGGAGAGCCCCATGGCCATGCGCCGCTGGCGTACCTCGTTCCGCATGTATGGAAAGTAGGCTTTACATTCCGGAGGTGTCAAGTGACCTTTACATCGCGGGGGTCTGGCGAGGAAGCTCCGAAAGGGGGTCGTGACCTTGATCATGGCGGCGGTGCTGGGGCTGACGTTCTTGTTCGGTTTCGGCAACGTATGGACCTCGGCGCTGCGGTTGGGTGTGCCGCCGTGGGTGACTTGGCCCGGTAGGCACCGGAGACGCGCCGGACGAGCCCGGGGTCGTCCACCGGCTGGAAGGTGACGGACAGCCGGACCCCGGCCACCTCCACCTCGGTGTCCGCCAGCCGCAGGACCCGCAGGCCAGCCCCTGCGGGCACCTGTGCATTCACTGCCCTTCCGGCCACGAGCAAATCCGCGCTCCAGCTGGAGGCCATCGGCACACCGGAGGGCAGGGCCCGGTACAAGGCGAGGCGGGCGGTGCACTCGTTGATGATGCCACCGAGGATCCGGGGACGGCTTGCGGGCCCGGTGGGGTAGGAGCCCGCGGACCGGCTCTGGTTCTCGGCGCCGTCCTCGCTGATGCCTCGGTGGCGCTGGGCGCAGGTGTCTCCCGTGACGTCAGCCACGTTGCTCGGTTCGCACGGAAGATTCGTCGCACGCAGGTGTACAACGATCGCCGGGCAAGCCGGGCCGGCCACCGACGGGGACGACGGTAGGGAGCACACCCTCGTGGAGCGGTGGTACGGGTGATCGAGTGCCGCGGCGACGGTGGCGAGGTCATCCGGCTGCTTATCGACCTGGGGTCGGCGGAACTCCCGGCCAAGGAGGTCGCGGGGGCCTCTTGCGGAGCACCGTGCCGGGGCGGTGCGTCGTGAAGGTGCCGTCGCGCAGTACGGGGCGGCCGTTGACGAGGACGTGGCGGATGCCCTGGGCGTAGGCGAGCGGTGCGTCGTATGTGGCGGTGTCGCTGACCGTCTTGGGATCGAAGACGGCGAGGTCAGCGACCATGCCTTCGCTGAGGGTGCCTCGGTCGGTGAGGCCGAGGCGGGCCGCGGGCAGTGCGCTCATCTTGCGGATGGCGTCCTCGAGGGTGAGGATCTGGCGGTCGCGGGTGTACCGGGCGAGGACCCGGGCGAACGTGCCGAAGTGACGGGGGTGGGGGTGGCCGTCGGTGGCCGTGTCCAGTTCCCAGCCGTCGCTGACGACTGCGCTCAGGGGGTGGCGCAGCACCGTGTCCACATCCGCTTCGGACATGGCGTGGTTGACGATCCATACCTGAGCCTGGTGGGCACGCAGCACGTCGAGGGATGCCTCGGCCGGGTCGCGGCCGGTGGCGACGGCGATGTCCTGGACCGTGCGTCCCACCCATGAGGAGTAGCGGCCCGGTGGCATCGCGGCGATGACGGTGCCTTCGGGCAGGAAGGTGTGTCCGGTCTTCGCCCGGAGTTCCGCGGCGATCGCCTCGCGGGTCTTCGGGTTGTCCAGTCGGGCGAGGAGCGCGTCGAGGCCACCGTCCAGCGCCCAGTCGGGAAGGCGGGAGGTGAGCCGCGTAGAGGATGCGGCGTAGGGGTAGACGTCGCACGCCACATCCAGTCCTTCCGCGGCGGCGGACTCGATGAGGGCCAGTGCCTCGTGCACCTTGCCGTGGTTGGCGGGACCCATCGCCTTGAGGTGCGAGACCTGGAGGCGCACGCCGCTGCGCCGGGCGGTGTCCAGGGCTTCGGTCACGGCTTCGACGAGATGGTCGCCCTCGTCACGGATATGGGTGCTGTAGAGCAGCCCGGCCCGACGGGCCTCGGTAGCCAGTGCCACGACCTCGTCCGTACCGGCGAACGACCCCGGGGCATAGATGAGCCCGGTGGACATGCCGAACACTCCCTGTTCGGCGGCTCGCGCGAGGAGTTCACACATGTGGGCCGTCTCGTCGGCCGTCGCGGGGCGCAGTTCGGTGCCGACCGCGGCGATGCGGAGGGCCGAGTGGCCGACGAGAGCGGCGAGGTTGACGCACGGTTCGGCCTCCTCTACCGCGCGGGCGAAGCCGTCGAAGTCCTCCCAGGGCATGTCGGCGCTGCCGCCGCGGGCGAGTGTGGTGTCGATCGCGTGGCGCCGTTCCGGGGTGATGGGGAAGGGGGAACTGCCGCAGTTGCCCGTGACGATGGTGGTGACGCCTTGTCTGATGCACGCTTCGGCAAGGGGCGCGTCGCGCACGGTGAAGTCGGCGTGCGAGTGCAGGTCGATGAAGCCGGGCGCGACGACGTGGCCCGTGCAGTCGAACACCTCCCGCGCGGTGGCGTTGGGCGCGGCCCGGCCGAGGAGGACGATCCGGTCGCCGCGAATGCCGACATCGGCCCGCCGGGCGGGGCCGCCGGTGCCGTCGATGACGGTCCCGCCGACGGCGAGTACATCGAATTCGTACAACTTTTTTTCCTTCGCGGTGGAATGCGGTGCGCGTACCTGGGAGCCCAGCCGGTCAGAGGAGCAGGGCGAGGATGAGGGCGTACATGGCCGCTGCCGGGATGAGGAGCGTCCAGCCCACCGTGAGCAGCGTCCTCAGCCGGGTGCCTTCGGCGAAGCCGAGAGCGGCCATCATGTTCGCGTTGGGGTAGGGGCCGTAGGTGTCGGCCTTCGACCCCCACAGGTAGGTCACCGCCCAGGCGGTGGGCGTGAGGCCGATGCTGGTGCCGAGCGGTCCGAAGACCTTGTTGAGCAACACCACGTGCGCGGCAGTGGCTCCCGGGACGCCGAGCCAGCCCAGGAGCGCCACGGCGATGGCGAAGGGCAGTGGGGCCAGGCCGTGCAGCTGGGGGCCGAAGCGGTCCAGGAGAACGTCGTAGGGCTTGAGTTCGTTGACCGTCAGGAAGAACGCGGCGAGCATCCAGAACAGCAGGAACGTCTCGACCATGCGTGCCGCGCCCCGGCAGAACGCGTCGATGGTGTCCTTGACGGACAGTCCCCCCGCGGCGGCGGTGAGCGCGGCCATGGTGGGCAGGGCCAGCAGCGGGAACGCGGTCCCGGACTTACTGGCGGTGGCATACCCGACGGAGACCCCGAGCCCCACCGCGAACGCCCAGGTGGCGCGCACACCACGGGCTCCGGACGGCTCGTCTCCCGCACCCGTGTCGATGTCCTCGTAGAAGTCGTCGCCGGCGGCCGCCGAGCGGCGCTGGACGCGTGGGACGACGACGAGCGAGAGGGCCAGGGACAGGACGACGAGCGGGCCCGCTCCGACGAGTACGTAACGGCCGTAGTCCAGGCCGGAGGCGTCGAGGATGGCGATGTTGGATCCGGCGAAGGGGGCGAGGGCCAGCCCAGCGCAGCCGCCGAGGAACATGACGGTCGCGGTCGTGGAGCGGGTGAGACCCGCGCGGGCCATCACGGGGACGACGATCGGGGCCGCGATGGCCAGCGCTCCGGCGAGGGTGCCCAAGGCGAACGTGAGGACCAGACAGGACATCATCACGCCGATGTGGAGGGCGAGTTGGCTGTCCCGGCGGGCCATGCGCAGGATCCCGTGGACCAGGATGCCGGCCGCGCCGGTCTGCCGCAGCACCTCGCCCAGACCGGCGCCGAGCAGGCAGATGAGCCCGATGAGGGTGACGGTATCGCCGAGCGAGGTGCCGAGGAGGGTGCCGACGTCGGTGGGTGAACGGTGGACGAGGAGGATCGCGGCCAGCAGGGAGACCACGGTGGCCAGCAGAAGGTTCATGCCGCACAGCGAGAGCACCGCGTACATGCCGATCGGGAGCAGGCCCCAGATCGTCGGCGCGTGGATGACGAAGCCGAGTATCAGCGCGGCGATCAGTCCCGCGACGGCGATGGCGTAGGGCGCGGCGGCTTTGGCCGCGGGCATACGGCGGACGGTCGTCGCGGGCTCTTCGGTCAGTGCCACGTCAGTCTCCTGTCGGTACGAGCCGCGCGTGGGACGCGTCGCTGTCCGCCTCGCCGAAGTCGCTGAAGAGGAGCGCGTCCGCCTGGTCGACGCCGCTCTCGGCGAGGATCTCGGCGAGGGTCTGCTCCCGTCGGACCGTGGCGAACCGCAGGTCCGGTCCGTGCGTGGTGAAACCGTGCACGGCGGGCCGGGCGAGGCTGTTGTACGACCAGGGGGTGGAGAAGTAGTAGCCGCCGGTGTCCAGCAGCACCACGATGTCGCCGGGTGCCAATTCGGGCAACCCGCGTTCGCGGGCGACGAGGTCGCCGGCGAAGCAGCACGGGCCCGCGACGTCCTGAACGCGCTCGGGAGCGTGTCCCGGCCGGCCGTCGCGGTCGTACACGGCGATCCGCAGCGGCCACGCATCCGGCATGAAGACGGTGCGGGTGGCGATGTGCGCGCCCGCGTGCGTCAGTGCGATACGGCGGCCACCGGTGTCCTTGGTGTACTCCACGACAGCGGCCGTGAAGCCGTTCTTGGCGACCAGGGAACGGCCGAACTCGGTGACCAGGTCGTAGCGTCCGCTGAGGAGTCCGGGAACCGCGGCGCGCAGCTGCCGGACGTAAGTCTCGTACGTCGGGCGGATCTCGTCGTCGGCGAAGTTGACCGGCAGGCCGCCGCCGATGTCCAGGCTGGTCACCTGCTGCCGTCCCGCCGCCGCGTTGATCTCCTCGGCGAGTTCGAACGTGGCGCGCACCCCTTCGGCGATGAGTTCCAGGGAGCATCCCTGCGAACCGACGTGTACGTGCAGCCGGGTGAGCCAGGGCCGCTCGGCGAACGTGTCGAGGACGCGCTGCCGTGCCCCGGGATCCCGCAGTGGCACGCCGAACTTCGAATTGGGCGAGGCGGTGCTCATCGCGTCGATGGCTCCGGCGCCGACCTGCGGGTTGATCCTCAGCCCGAGCACCGAGGTGGTCTTGCCCACCGCGAGCAGTTCACCGATGCGGTCCACCTCGGCGAAGTTGTCGGCGTTCACCGCCACTCCCAGGGCGAGCGCGTGGGCCAGTTCGGCGCGGGTCTTCGCCGGTGAGTCCAGCACGATGCGTTCCGGGGGGAAGCCGGCAGCGACGGCCTGGGCCAGCTCGCCGGGGCTGGCGACCTCGCACCCCATGCCGGACCGGGCGAGCAGCCGCAGCACGGGGACCAGTGACGCGGCCTTGGCCGCGAACGTGTGCAGTACCGGCGCGTCACCGAAGGCCCGGTGCAGGTCGCGCACGGACTCCTGGATCCCGTCCGCGTCGACGAACCCTGACACCAGCTGGGCCGGGCCGACCAGACCCGACCGCACCGCCTCGCGTACGACCCGGTCGCGCCGCTGCCGGCCGCCGTCCTGGTCGGCTCTGGCAATCCTCACGATCTGTGACCTCCTCGATGACACCAAGCGTGTACGGGCCACCAGAATCCACAGACCGCGTGGAGCGGCCGCCGATACGCAGCATTCCGTCACGACAGCCCGGTAAATCGGCACTGTCCACCACACGCACACCGTGATAAGCAGAGGCATGCCGCACGAATCCGTCGACGAGAAGGATCTGGAGCTGATCAACGCGCTCCAGCTCACTCCCCGCGCCTCCTGGGCCCAGCTGGGCCGGGCCCTCGCTCTCGACCCCGTGACGGTGGCGCGTCGTTGGCAGCGGCTGACCGAGGCCGGGCTGGCGTGGGTCACCTGTGTGGTCGGCCCCTCCCTGCACGGCGAGTTCTGCATGGCGTACGTCGAGATCGAGTGTGCGCCCGACCGGTTGGACGACACGGCCACCGCGTTGAGCGCCGAGCCCCAGGTGCGCTACGTCCACCACCTCACAGGCGTGTACGGGCTGCTGGCCGTGGCGGCGTTGCGCACACCCGCGGAGGTGTCGGGCTACCTGCGCGGCTTGGTCGGGCGGCTGCCCGGTGTCCGGGCGTACCGGGCCGAGATGCGGACCGTGGGCTACAGCGAGCCGAGCCGGTGGCGGTTGCGCAGCCTCGAACGGTCGCAGCAACGCGCGCTGGAAGCGGGCCGCACACCCTCCGCGACGGTGGGCGGTGTTCGAGTGGACGCCGTGGACCGGGAGCTGTACCGCCTGCTGCACGAGGACGGCCGTATGTCCTACGCCGAGCTCACCGAACGCGCCGGGATCAGCGAGCCCACGGCGCGCCGCCGTGTGAAGCGCCTGCTGGCCCACCGGTTGCTCCGGCTGCGCTGTGAGATGGCACAGTCCCTGTCGGGCTGGCCGGACACGGCCGTCCTGTGGGCGAACGTGGCACCGCAGCACCTGGAGGCCACGGCGCGCTCGCTCACCGCCCTCCCTGACGTGCGCCTGTGCTGTGCCCTCACGGGACAGCGGAACCTCCTGCTGATGGTCTGGCTACGGTCGCTCGGAGATCTGCCGCGACTGGAGGCGACGATCACTGAGCGCTCTCGTCACCTCACCATCGTGGATCGGGCCGCCTGCCTGCACACCGTTAAACAGATGGGCCGACTGCTCGACAGCGAGGGGCGTAGCGTCGGGCATGTGCCACCCAATGTGGAGGTGTTCCCGAACACCTGAAGCGATCAGGCCGCAGTGGGCGGAATCCCGGTGCCAGGCTCGGTGGTACGGCTGCCTGTCACCGAGTCCGGCCCGGTCATACGTGAAGTCCCGTAGCCGACGCGCGCCGCGTCGGCTACGGGAGTTGACAGCGATTCTCAGAGGTGTTGTTCGGTGGCGCGGGTGCGGTGGTACTCGTCCTGGCGCTCGTCTGTGATGTAGGAGGGCACCGGGAAGTCCCACCAGCCGGGCACCCAGGGGCCGGCGGCATCGCGATCCGTCGGAACTTCCACCAGGGCGGGTTCGCCCGACTGCACGGCCTTGTGCAGGGTCGATTCCAGCGAGTCGGCGTCGGTCACCTTCCATGACTCGATCCCGAAGGACCGGCCCATGGCGGCGAAGTCCGGGCTGTACGGTGCGCCGTCGGGGTACGAGAACTCGACGCCGATGTGCCGGGAGGTCTGCTTGCGCTGGCCGCCGCGGATCGACATGTAGCCCGCGTTGTTCTGAACGACGAAGACCACGGGTGCGCCCGCGGTCACGCTGAGTGCGATTTCCTGGGCGGTCATGAGGAAGTCACCGTCGCCGAGTACGCACACCACCGGGCGGTTTGGCCGGCCCAGCTTGGCCCCGACCGCAGCCGGGACGGCCCAGCCCATGGAGGAGAAGCCACCCGAGGTGAGATGGGTGCGCGGAGAGTACACGGGGAACGTCTGCTTGACAGCGCCCTGGGTGTTGCCGGAGCTGGCAACGATGATCGCGTCGCGGGGGAGGACCGAGCGCAGGGCACCCAGCGGGCGCTGCGATGTGAAGGGGAAGCGGTTGCTGTCCCGGCGCCCGGCGAGCTTTTCCTCCCACTGCTGCTTGAGCGTGGCCAGTTCGGCCATGTACTCGGGACGGTCGGCGCTCTTCGTGGGCAGGGAGTCCACGAGCGCCGCCACGGCCCGTTGGGCGTCGGCGACGATACCGACCTCGGCCGGGTAGTTCTTGCCGATCTCGTGGGGGTCGATGTCGATGTGGATGAGCTTCGCCGGGGGGATGGAGAAGCTGATGCCCTTGGCGTAGCTGGAGGCGGACCAGTCGGTGAAGCGGCAGCCGACGGAGATGACGACGTCCGCGGAGCTCGCGATCGCATTGCCGATGGGCGTGCCGGTCTGGCCGACGCTGCCGGCGAACAGTTCGTGGTCCTCGGGGAAGGCGCTCTTGCCGTTCCACGTGGTCACGACCGGGATCTGCCAGCGTTCGGCGAGCGCGCGGACCTGGTCGGAGGCTTCGGAGGTGATGGCCCCTCCACCTACGACGATGACCGGGCGGGTGGCGGTGCGCAGTACCTCGACGGCGCGATCCACCGCCTCGGGGTCGGGGTGCTGGCGGCCGACGGGAATGCGGCGCTCCAGGTCGTGCAGTTCCATATTGGCCGCCTCGGCCTGGACGTCCATCGGTACTTCGAGATGCACGGGGCCTGGCCGGCCGGTCAGCATGGAATTGAAGCAGCGGTGCAGGACGAAGGGCAGTTCCTCGACGCGGGTGACCACCCAGTGCCGTTTGCTGACGGCCTCGGCGACCTTGGGGAAGTCGTTGGCCGTATAGCGGTCGAGCTCCTGGAGCAGGCCGTGGCCGCGCATGTGGGTGGGCGGGCCGCCGGTGATGACGAGGACGCTGGTCGAGTCGGTGAACGCGGTTCCCATGCCGATGACGGTGTTGCTGGCACCAGCCCCGATGGAGGTCACCGCAGCCTGTGGGCGGCCCGTGACCCGGTAGTAGCCGTCCGCGAGGTGGACGGCGCTCTGCTCGTGGAAGGTCTGGACGAACGGGATCTTCGATTCGTCGTCCAGGAAGGCGTCGGTCAGTGACCAGATGCCGTGACCGGGGATGCCGGCCACGTAGTCGACCCCGTAGTTGCGCAGGGTCCGCGCGACGATCTGGCCTCCGGTGAGGACAGGCATGTGGTTGCTCCCACTCAGCTTGGTTCGGTTCTTGTGGTCAGTCGCCCCGGCGGGCGGCCCAGCCGAATCCCTGTCGGCACAGTCGGGTCACGTCCGGGTTTCGCAGATCGTCGAGGTCGTGTCCGACCGCGCTGTAGAAGACGCGGCCCCGCCCCCAGGTTCGAGTCCATGCCTGCGGAATGGTCATGCCCTCCAACCAGGGCAGCACCTCGCCGGTGAACGTGGTCTCCGCCAGGACGTGGTTGTTCGGATCGACCGACATGTAGTACTGCTCGGAGGCCACCTGGAAGTCCTTGACCCCGGCGGTGACCGGGTGGTCGGTGTCCGTCACGGTGACGCGGTACGGATACTTCACCCCCTCTCCGGCCGGGTGCTCGAGGAAGCTGCCCCCGATCAGCCAGTGGTACTTCAGGCTCGTCCGGAACGCGGCCGCCGCGCCGTGCCAGGCGGCGATCCCGGTGCCCGCCTCCACCGCCCCGAGCAGACTCGTCTCCTGGGCGGTGGTGAGGCCTTCGGACAGCAGGGCGTTGTTCCAGTTCAGGGCAATGAGGTCGTAGCCCGTGAGGTCGGCGTCGAGCGCGAAGACGTCGTTGGTCCTGTCGACGTCGAACCCCAGATCTTCGAAGATCGGGAGGGTCCATTCGTCGGCGATCTGGTAGGGCCTGTGCCCCGGCCAGCCTCCGTTTCCGGAGCGGTGGACTTGCGCTCCGGCTTCGCCGTCAGCAGGTACACGAGGCCCACGGCCGAGACGATGAGGAAGCCGATCAACGCGATCCACCGGTCCAGGAAGGGCGTGCTGTCATCGCCGGTGGGGGCGGCCAGAAGAGTCATCCCCAGGATGCCGTAGACAAGGGCGGCCACGTTGACCACGGCTCCCCAGCGGCCCAGGGTCCAGGCTCCGGCAGGACGCCAGCCCTTGAGTCGCATTCGCAGCGCGGCCAGCACGACCATCATGAAGGCCGCGTATCCGGCCAACATCTGGAAGGCCGCGATCTTGACGAGAGAGTCGGGCGAGACGTACACGAAGACGAAGAGCAGAAGCGGTGCGACATTCACGGCCAGCAGCGCGTTTATCGGAACGAGGTGCTTGCGGGGATCGGCGGCAGTACCCAGAAAGGCCGACGCGCTGCTCCATCGCAACCCGTTGCGCTGCGTGACCTGGTGGTAGCCGACGCCTTCCTGCTCCGGCCCGTTGAAGTCCGGGCCAGGCACTGCGCGCCATCGAGACCGGCGCCCGCTCCGCGCTCGGCGAACTGCGTCTGCCGCTCCGCGCGTTCCGTCCCGATACGGAGGAGGACGGGACGGGGGAGCAGCGGGAACCGGGGCCCTGGCCGGCGCGCCTGGAGGAGCTGGCCGAGACGGTGCGCGCGACCGGGATGACCGTACGCCTCCACCGCGAGGGAACCACCGGTACGCTGCCGGCCGCGGTGGACCTGGCCGCCTACCGGATCGTTCAGGAGGCCCTCACCAACACCCTGCGCCACGCGCCCGCCGCCAATGAGGTAAGCGTGCGCATAACAGCCGGAGCGAAGCACCTGGGGATCACCGTGACCGACAACGGGCTCACGCCGCAGCGTGGTTCGCCGCACAGCAGCCCAGCCACCGTGGGAGCGGACGCGGCCTGGTGAGCATGAAGGAACGCGCCAGGTTCGTAGGCGGCAGTGCCCGCACGCCGCCCCCTGCCCGCAGGTGGGTGCGAAGTGGCTGCACAGGTGGCGGTGGGGGACGTCTCATGACGCTGCGCGTGGTGGTGGCCGACGAGCAGGCCCGGGTCCGTACCGGATTCCGTCTGATCATCAATGCCCGGGAAGACCTCGGGGTGGCCGGCGATGCTTCCGACGGCCAGGAAGCGGTACGGCTGACCCGGGAACCGGCCCCGACGTAGTTCTGATGGACGTTCGCATGCCCGGCCTGGAACGGCATCGGGGCCACCCGGCACGTGGCGTTTGTGAATGATTCCGTTGATCACCTGTCGGTGGTCCCGTCACCGGCCGCAGCGGTTGTCGCTCCTGGGCAGCGAAGGCTCCAGCACTGCCCACTCCTCATCGGTGAGATCCCCCTGTTGAGCACGCCCCTGGCCTCTCTTTCAGGCGGCGTTCGCGTCCGCGAGTTGGTCGGTTACGGTGCGGGGTTCCCGGCCCAGCAACTCGGCGAGCAGCGGATCGACTCCCGCGAAGCGGCCTTGCCGGGCGGCCTGGAAGGTGGTGAGCGTCATCCGCGCCATCGCCTCCGGAGTACCGGCGGCGACCTTGTCTGCGATCCAAGCCTCGTCGTCCATCGTGACGCGCGTGATCTCACGGCGGGCGGTCTTCGAGGCCATGGCGGCGACGTCGTCGAACGTCACGGCCTGACGGGCGGTGAGCGTGACCGGGCCGTCGAAGGCCCGGTCACCGGCCAGGATGACCGCTGCCGCTTCGGCGGCATCTGCCCGGTCGGTCCAGGAGACCGGTCCGTCGGCCGGGGCCGTGATCGTGCCGGTCTGCTGCCACGGGCCCAGCAGCCAGGCGAGGCTGTGGGCGTAGAAACCATTGCGCAGTGCCGTCCACGCAACACCCGAGCCGTCCAGAAGCTGCTCGGTGGCGGCGTGGTCGCGCGCCGGGTGGAAAGGACTGTCGGCGCTGGCGCCCTGGTGGCTGGTGTAAAGGATGCGCTGGGCTCCGGCTGCGACGGCGGCCTCGATGCCGACGCGGTGCAGCGCGACCGCATCGGCATGCGGATCGTTGGAGGAGACGAGCAGGACCTGCTCCGCGCCCTCGAAGGAGTGCCGCAGCGCCGCCGGGTCCTCGTAGGAACCCTGGCGTACCCGCACGCCGCGGTCGGCGAAGTGCTGCGCCTTGGCGACATCGCGGACGCTGACGCCGATCTGCTCGGCGGGCACGCGCTTGAGAAGGTGCTCGACGGTGGCGCCGTTCAACGCGCCCGTCGCTCCGGTGACGACGATCATGAAGGTGTTCCTTTCGTTCCCGCGGTGCGCCGGGCGCATGCGGGGCTGGTGTCAGTGGCCGCGCAAGAGCGGCAGAAGGATGTCGTCCACGAGGTGCCCGATGAACGGTTCATCGCACGGCTCACCCGCGATCACGATGCGGTGGACGATCACGGCCGGTGCCACCTCGGCGAGGAGCTCGGCAGCCCGGGGGGACAGCTCTTCGCCGTGCCGGATCGCCTTGCGCAGCGGCTCGTCGGTCATCGCCGCCTCATCGCGACGCAGAATGCGACGCATCTCCTCCGCGAGCCGCGCGTCACTGCGCATCCCGGCGAACAGCGCCCCCAGCAGGCCGATCTCCTGCTCGGCGATCTGCCGAGCCAGCCAGCTGACGAGCCCGAGGAGATCTCCTCGAAGATCACCCGCCACAGGCTCGGGAGGCGTGGCCTGCGAGCGGTGCTCGACGGCCGCCGCGACCAGCGCGGCCTTGTCGCGATAGCGACGGTAGATCGTCGTCTTCGCCGCCCCGGAACGACTCGCGACCGCCTCCATGGACAGCTGCTCGTAGCCCACCTCGGTCAGCAGCGACAGCGTCGCGTCAAGAATGCTCAGGTCACGGCTGGTGTCGCGCGGCCGCCCCATGACGGATGGCCGCACCGTGCCGCCGTTTCGTGAGCCACTCGATGCGCGTGCCACGCCTACTCCCACTTTCGATACGCTACGGTTGCGTATCGAAAGTAGCTCGGAATATGGTCTCCGGCAACTCGGGCGCGCTGGGAGTTTTCTGCCGCAGGAGCCGGGCTTCGGCTTGGGGATGACTGCTGGCGACGGCTGCGGGGCTGGAACGAGGCCGGGGTCTGGCAGCGACTGCACGAGTTGCTGCTCTCCGAGCTGCGGGGGCGTGACACGCTGGACTTCTCCAGCGCCGCGGTCGGCTCCAGTCACATCCGTGCGATGAAGGCCGGGCCCGCCACTGGATCGTCCCCGGCGTACCGGGGCAATTCCGGCAGCAGTCATCACCTGATCGTCGAGGCGCACGGTGTCCCGCTCGCCGCGATCACCACCGGCGGCAACCGCAACGACGTCACCCGACTGATCACGCTTATCCAGATCGTCCCGCCGATCCGTGGCGAGCGCGGTCAGCCACTGCGCTGCCCGAAGCACTTGTATGCCGACCGCTGCTACGACCACGAGGTCTACCGGGACAAGGTCCGTCGGTTCCAGATCACCGCGCACCTCGCCGGGCGCGGCACCGGGCACGGCTCCGGGCTGGGGCTCCGGGCTGAGAGCTCCGGGCTGGGGGTGTACCGCTGGGTCGCGGAAGGAGCGATCGCGCTGCTGCATTGGTTCCGCCGCCTGCGCATCCGCTGGAACATCCGCGACGACAGCCACCACGCGTTCGTCGCCCTCGGCTGCGCCGTCATCTGCTGGCGCCGACCGCGCACCGCACCCTGTTGGGAGTGTGGGCGGGCGATCGCCCAGGGATGGCCTCCTCGACGCGTCAGAACGCATTCGCGGCAGTACCGGGCCCGCGCAGCCTCACATGCGGGATCTCAGCACGTCGACCTCGCAGCCCGGCGCGAAGGGGTCGAAGCCGTGCTCGACCAGCCAGCGGACCGCCAGCAGGCTTCGCAACGACCACCACCCGCGGATCACGTCGAGGTCGATGTCGGTGCCGTAGCCGGCGATGACGTCGTCGAGGTGCTCCTCGTGTCCGAGCGTGAAGGTGGCGAGGTCGTACAGGGCATCACCCTGGCCCGCCTCGGACCAGTCGATGATGCCCGTGACCTCGTCGCCGTCGACGAAGACGTGCGCGATCTGCAAGTCGCCGTGCGTGAACGCCGGAGTCCACGGCCGGAGTGCGGCCTCGGCGACCTGGCGGTTGCGGGTGACCAGGTCGGCGGGCAGGACGCCGTTCGTCACGAGCAACTCGCACTCGTCGTCGAGTTCCGCCGCCAGCGCGACGATGCTCCGCCCGGCCCGGCCGGGCCGGGGCGGCAGCGGCGCGTCGTGCAACTTCCGGATGGCGGCGCCCGCCGCGGCCCATGCCGCCGGCGACCCGTTCGACGGCCCGCCGAGGCGCCCAAGCGTCGTCCCCGGGAGTGCGGCGATCGCGAGCACGGGCGGCTTGCGCCACAGGACCTCCGGGGTCGGGACCGGCGCGAGGGACATCGCCTCGACCTCGACCTCGATGCGCGCCTGATCGGCGTCCACCTTCAGAAACACACCGCCGACGCGCAGGGTCGCGCGCTCGGAATGGGCGACGACGACTTTGACCTCATCCATGGCCGACCAGTATCCCGGGGATGATCGCCGACGTCGCCGGGTTTCTCACGTGCGGTGACGGGGCTGACCGCGTCCCGCTACCCGGCGGCCTCGTGCCCGATACCGACCTCTCACCAGGTCAGAGCGCACCGCTTTTTGTCAGGAATCCTAAGACCCCTGGTTCATCGGCTCCGACACCAGTCAGCCCGTACAGACTGCGGAACGCATTTCGGAATCGGCCCCGGGCCTCGGCGCGTGGGGCATGCGGTCAGGCGCTGAGTTCAGCCACGGTTCGGTGGTTTTTGGGGAGGAGGAATCCGGCCAGGAGCCGGTCGAGGCCGGGCAGACGTATGGCGCGGAATCCCCAGCGTCGCAGCAGGAGTTTGGCCGACGAGGTCGGCAGGAACCATTCGGTGACACGGTCCCGGGCCGCCATCTGGACGTCGGTCGCGACCGGGCGCCAGCGCCGTTCGTAGTCGGTCACTGCTTCGGGCACCGAGGACGACCGGTGCAGCCGTTCGGCCAGTACATAGGCGCCCGCGACGCCGAGGGAGGCACCTTGTCCGGCGACGAGGGAGACCGCGTGGGCGGCGTCGCCGATCAGAGTCACCCGCCCGTCGCACCAACGCGGCATGTCGATCTGGGCGACCTGGTCGTAGTAGACCTGGTCGGGCGGCGGGCACTGCGCCAGGGCCCGGTCGGCGAGGTCTCCCATGCCTGCGTACGTGTGGCGGAGCGTTTCGCGCGGATCCCCGGGCAGGGCCGGATCCGGGGCGCGGTGCACGGCGAAGACCGCGATGCGGTCGTCGTCGAGCCCGTAGAAGCCCATCTGGCGGTTGAGCGTCTCGGTGAGCACGAACCGGCCGCGGACCTGTTCGAACGCCTCGGGATCGGTGAAGACGAAGGCGCTGGTGTGCATGCCGAGGTAGCGGAGATAGTCGCGTTCGCCGCCGAAGACGAGCGAGCGGACGCGGGAGTGAACGCCGTCGGCGCCCACGATCAGGTCGGCCTCGAGCGCGGTGCCGTCGGACAGGACGGCCTTGTCATCGTCGATCCGGTCGATGGTGGTGTGGTGGCGGAGGTCGATCTCGTCGGCGAGCGATTGGCGCAGCATGCGTTCGAGTGCGGGACGCATGATGCTGGCGATCTCACCGTCGAGCGCTTTGGAGAAGAGGGCGTAGTCGACGCTGACGGTCTTGCGGCCGCGGCCATCGATGTAGCGGAACTCGTTGACAGCGCTGGCGGACTCGCGCAGCTGGGGTTGCAGGCCCATCGCGGTCAGGGCCTCGAATCCGGGGCCGAAGAAGTCGATCATGTAGCCCTGACTGCGGGGGCCGGGGGCGTGGTCGACGAGGTGAACCTCCCACCCATGGTGGTGGAGGCGGTTGGCCAGGGCGAGGCCGGCGATGCCCGCGCCGCAGATGAGGGCCCTCATGGGCGTGCTCCGTTCGATTCGGTGTCGGTGAGTTGGCGCAGGAGTGGCGCGATGCGGGCGGCCGACAGCTGCGGATCGAGTCCCTTGTGGAGGAGGAAGCCGTCGAAGAGGGCCATCACGACGGTCGCGGCCGCTTCGGGCGCGGGATGACCCGAGCGCGCCAGTGACCCGGCGAGGGCGCCGCGGAAGTCGGACACGAGTTCGCTCATCTGGTCATGCAGTTGGGGATCGCGGGTGGCGGCGAGGTAGGCCTCGATGAACAGCAGGGATGCGGGGTCGGCGCCGGTGTACTGGTCGAGGTCGGACAACATCGCCTCGATACCGGCGGTGGGGCTCGCGGTCGCGGCGAGGAGCGCCGCGGTGCCGTCGAGCATGCGGCGCATCTCTTCGAGCGTGGCCTGACGCAGCAGTGCCTGGAGCGACTCGAAGTGGTAGTGCACCAGGCCTGAACGGACACCGGCCCGTTCGGCCAGGATGCGGGTGCTCACGGCGTTCCAGCCGAGCTCGCCAATGAGTTCCCGGGCAGCCGCCAGCAGTTGCTCGCGTACATTCCGGCCGCGTTCGGCGTTGGTCTGGCCGGGCATGCGGCTCTCCTTGGTCGATCGTCTTGGACGCATGACCAATCTAGCGCTCGCGGCCGTGTCAGGCCACCCGGACTCCTGCGCTGATATCTGATCAAACCCTGTAAAAACCCGCCGAGTCGGCTGGTGTGTGAGGGTTGCGTCCAGGCTGGCGTCAAGGCGGGCAGAGGGGATCCGGTGGATCCGGTCGAACACCCCTGCCCGGCACCGCCGGTCGCACCATCAGTTGCGACTGGACCCTGAGGTGTTACTGACCTTTCCATTGGGTTGCCGAGGGCGGCATCCCTTGATCCCTGCGGTGGTTCGTGGCCATGAGGCATGCGCAGGTGGTCTCATCCGCAAGGCCGGGCCAGGCCAGGCGGGATAGGGTGCGGATGCTGACGGAGCCGTACGGGCTTTTCGCCGGGACTCTCCACAGGCCCTCAGTAGCAGGACGCGGGCCCTTGGCCACGCACTCTGGCGCAAGGACGTACGGGACCCAGTGCCGGGCATGGATGTCGAACAGCGTCGGATGGGATCGGGGCCTGCCCAGTTCACGGGCGCCGAGCAGGCAGGAACTCGGCGGGGGAACGGACCCCGTACGGGTAGGCATGTTCCTGCTCGAAGGCGTCAAGGGTGCGACAGCCGCCGGTGAGCAGGCCGGAAGCTGTCGGCGGTGGCTGGGTCAGTGTGGGCCCAGGTGAGTGCCTCCGTAGGTGTGGGGAGCAAGGCCAAGCGCGGGGCCGGAGCGCCCGCGGGCGGTGATCAGGCCGTCGACGGCCAGCTGGAGCGCGGAGGCGGCGGCGTCCCACATCGCCTCCCGGACTTCCTCTCGCATCTGCTCCCAGGGGCGCCAGAGGTTCAGGCCGGTGCGTTCCGCGTGGCCAGAGGTCTGCCAGATCTGCTGCAACACGGCCTTGCCGCGGGCGTCTTGTGTGCTCGCGGCAAGGCTGATCTCATCCAGGAGGGAGCGCAGCAGCCGGAACCACGCCCCGGCGTGCACGTTCCTGCCGGGCAGGGCGACACGGTCGGCGGTGAGTGCTTCGTGGGTGTGGTGGTCCAGGTCGGCGCGGGGCGCCTCCAGCGGTTCCCTGTGCATTTCCCTGCCCAGGATCAGCGCGGCCCGGACTTCGGAGATCTCCAGGAGTCGGCAGTCGTGCTCGACGCAACTGCTCGTCAGCGCCAGCCGCCACACCAGTGGGATGTCCCGGTGCGGGGCGGTGGGCGGGTGTGGGTGGTGTTGTTGGAATATCGAGCGTCAAACCCGGAGATGACGCGATCACGACGAGCAGAACACCGCCTCAGGCCGGCCCCCCGGCCTCAGCCGCTCGCCACAAGCCCGACAGTTCCCCTCCCCGGCCCGCGGGGTGCCCTTGGGCACCCCGCCAGGGCAGGTCTGGAGGCTACTCCAGGTCTTCGCCGCTGAGGCCACTGCCGCCTTCGCTTCAGTTGACAGCCGTGGAGCATCGCGCGCTACGGGGCGCCCACTCGCTGCCGCTGCCGCTCACCGTCGGTGTGCGCCTTGCCCATCAGCGAGCCTTCTTCCTGCTCGTAGTGGGACAGGGCGAGGCCGAGGCAGAAGAAGGTGGGTGCCCACTCGCCGACGAAGATGCCCCACCGGTCCGCCCGGTCGAGGCCCTTACCGGGCTCGGCGCGGAGGGACGTGGCCCATGTGAAGACCGACAGGCCGATGGAGGCGACAGCGGCGGTGTAGGCGTACTCCGAGCGCAGGCCGATGTCGTGAAGCTTCTTGATCATGGCGGTGCTCCTTGGAGAGGGTCCCCCCTCAGGTCCGCCCTCGTGTGCCCATGTTTCGGCGGGTGACACAGGACGGGTTCAGGACGTGGGCCGCTTCTTCGCCGGGGCCTTCTTGGTGGGGGCTTTCTTCCTGGGCCGCATCTCCCGCCCCTCACCTTCGTCGCCTTCCTCGCCGCGGGCCTGGTTCGCGGCCCGTCGACTCCAACCCTCGAGGCCGGTCATCGGTCGTTGCACGGGCGTCGGGAGGTGATGGTGTTCCCGGAGATTGCCCATCGCCGAGGAAGAGGATTCAGCGGGACTTGGGCGCGCTGTCCACTGGGCCGGGGTGCCGTGTGCTTGTACCGCGGCAGCCACGTGATCGGCGAGGGGTTCGGGCAGGGCTTGGCAGTTGAAGGTCTGCATGAGTGCGTCGGCGATCAGGCGCACTGTGCATGGGTGTTCTCGGCCACTTGATCGTCGCCGGATGATTTTGCTATCCGCGGCTGCCGTTCGGCGGTGAAGAGTGGAAGGGTGTTGGTCAGGGCGAGCAGGCGGGCCACGGCCGGGCTGATGGCACACAGGATGAAGCTCTTGGATGCCTGGAGGGCGCGGTGGCGCACGCGCAGCAGAACGTTGAGGGCGGAGCAGTCGCAGAACTCGACTCCCGCAAGATCCAGTTCCAGGCCGCCCACAGCGTGGTCCAGTGCATCGCTCAGTGTCTGTTGCAGTACCTGACCGCTCTCCAGGTCGAACTCGCCGGACGCTGTCACGATGAGCCGGTCGCCGACCGCGTCGACATTAAGTGTCATGGGCACCGGCGGCTGCATGTGCTGTAGAGCGGTGACGTACTCCATGCAGAGCCCCTCGTCTCGGGCAAGGGTCGCGTGATGGGACATGGGAGGCTCCTGGTGCATACCGTCGTCTCTGTGCTCCCAGGATCACCATAACTCTGGTTCACGTCAATCTTTACATGAAATGTAGTTCCTGTTTTTTAATGCGTGAATCAGATGTCGTATCGTGGCGACGAACCGAACACCGGAACCGCATGCAGGCTGGGCGTTCTTGACTAACCATGCCCGGGTGCTGATCGCGATCTTCGAAGATCACACGATCCGTGTCCGCGACATCGCCACCCGCTGCCAGCTCAATGAACGCGCCGTGCAGAAGATCATCGTCGACCTCGAAGAGGGCGGATGCGTCACCGACGTCGGGCGGGGCCGGGGATGTCGAGGCGGTTCGGCCCGAACCGGTCGCCGAGATCGCCTTCACCGAGTGGGCCCGCGACGGACGCCTGCGTCGCCCCGCTACCAGGGGCTGTGGCGGGACAAGCCGGCCCGCGACGCCGCCGTGCGCGAGTGATCGGGGCACTCGCGTCCGTGTGCCCGGGGAAAGCCGAGCGTGAGCGGGAATACGGCCGCATGGGCGGGGCCTCCAACCCGAGGAGGGGCTGGGCCGGGCGCCGGAGAGGGCTACGCTCGCCGAACCGCGAGGTGTCGGGCAAGGTGGCGGGGATCAGAGGTGTCCACACGGGGCCCGGGCCACGGCGTTCACACGGATGCCGCGCTCCGCCAGGCTCCCCGCGAGGCCCCGGGTGAAGGTCACGATGGCGCCCTTGGTCGTTGCGTAGTCGAGCAGATGAGCGCTGAGCTTGTACCTGCACCGAGGTGGTGTTGGTGATGCTGCCGCCTTCCGGGATATGCGGCAGGGACATCTTGCAGAGCCAGAACATACCGTACAGATTCGTGCGCATCACGCGGTCGAACTGCTCGGTGGTGATGTCTTCCAGAACCTGGGCAGATAAGAGAAACCGAATGCCCTGGGTGCCCGATGGCGGCACGCACAAACCATCCGCCATGGAGTCAGGCCTCCCTTCCGGACCAGCGGGGCTTGACGATCTCCGGTCCGGATCGGTAGCCGACCAGTTCGCGCGTACCGTAGCGAAACTGCGGCCGAGAAACTTCGACACCAGATCCCTGAATCGGGTGTCGCCATAGCGCGTCAGCGGCTGTCCGCCATATCTGTTCGAAACGCCCGGCGAGACACAGTTTCCTCACCTGGTGATCGGGAACGCGCTTGATGAGCGGCCATACCACGGCAGTTGCCACCAGGGCTTCGCCGCGGCGGCCCAATGGAGGTTCGTACTTATGTTCAGGGCGATTGCAGATGTCATCCGGGCCATCGGTGGGGCCATCGCCACCGTCGTCACGCTGCCTTTCCGGGCTGTGGCTCGGCTCTTCGGCGGAGCATCGGACACCGCGCACGGCCGTCACTGAACCCGCACGCAATTGTCGCCAGCCGTACCCGGCCGTGAGGAGGTCACCGACATTGCCGGTAAAGGCCGGGCGGCGGCGCGGTGGGCGGAAAACACGGCCTTTTGGGCGGTCGGCATCGTCGCGATTACTCCGCTGGGGAGCGTGGTGCCTCCGGGGACCGTGAGACGCATCAGCGAGTAGTGCCAGGCGATTTCTTGGATGCCCGGACCCTCGGAAAGTCGGCGCAGTGGGGGAGTTTCCATCAGGGATTTTCTGTGAGGGAGTTTCTGTCAGGGAGTGGGGCCCGGCCCGTTGGCCGTGAGGCTGCTCGCGGGCAATAGTGGAAGTGGGGCATCCCTGAAGGAGTGGAGGGTTCCATGATCATCTTGGGGATCATTCTCCTCGTCGTCGGATTCGTGACCGGCATCAGCGTTCTCTGGACCATTGGGATCATCCTCCTCGTCATCGGAGCGATCCTGTGGGCCTTGGGCGCCCTCGGCCACGCGATCGGCGGTCGTCGACACTACTGGTAGAGCCGTCGCCGAAGGCTGGGCTGTACGTGCGGACTGGCCGTCGTAGGCTCGTCGAACGGGACTGGGAAGGCCCGATACGACCGGCGGTCACCGATGCTGGTCGCCGGTCGGGGTGGCCGACGGCTTGTCGGTCCGAGCGGACGCGGACCGCGTGGCCGACGGCTCTTCCGCCCGCGTGGAGCGCCGCGCTGGTCTGTGGTCGCCCGGTCCGGCCGCGCGCTGTTGTCCTATTCAGCCGCGATGAGCCTGCGATGCCAGGTGAACGGTGTGACGGGCGTGACCGGGAAGACCTCATGCCACCGGCAGCGGGGTATCAGGCCCGAGAACGCAGCCAGCCAGAACCGGTCAGCGGGCTCATACCGGACTCTGCCGTTCATCTACGAGGCAGTACCGCGTTCCGCGGACCTGTGCCGTGCCGGGTCAGACGGTGAACTGGCCGGGGTTGGCGGCGGCCCAGTCCTCGGCCCACGTCGCCGGGGGCTCGGTGAGCAGCTGCCCCGGAGCCAGCCACTCGTACAGCTCCGCGTGGGAGCGGACGGTGAAGGGGTCGACCCGCGTCCGCAGCATGTGCGGACGCAGCTCGGTGGGGTCATGGACGCCCATGGACGCCATGATCTGCATCGCCCCGTACACCGTGGCCCGCTGGAACCGCTCCACGCGCGCCGACTTGTCACCCACGTCCAGCGCGCGGGCCCGCCGAGGATCCTGCGTGGCCACCCCGACGGGGCAGGTGTTGGTGTGGCAGCGCTGGGCCTGGATGCACCCGGTGGCGAACATCATCGCCCGTGCCGCGTTGGTGTAATCCGCCCCCTGCACCATCCGCTTCACCATGTCGCTCCCGGTGGCCACCTTGCCGCTGGCGCCGACCCTGATCCGGTCCCGCAACCCCGTGCCGACCAGCGCGTTGTGCACCGTGATCAAACCCTCGGTCAGTGGCGTGCCAACATGGTCGGCGAACTCCAGCGGGGCCGCGCCGGTGCCCCCTTCTGCGCCGTCCACCACGATGAAGTCCGGAGTGACGCCCTCGCTCAGCATGGCCTTGCACACGGCCAGAAACTGCCGCCGCGAGGTGAGGCACAGCTTGAAGCCGGTGGGCTTGCCACCCGCCAGCTCCCGCATCCGGCCGATGAACCGCACCAGCTCGCGGGGTGTGGAGAACACCCGATGGTACGGCGGCGACACCACCGTCTGCCCCTGCGGCACCTCGCGCACCTTGGCGATCTCCGCGTTGACCTTGCTGCCCGGAAGCACTCCGCCCATGCCCGGCTTCGCGCCCTGCGACAGCTTGAGGGAAACACACTTCACCTGGTCATGGGCCGCCTTCTCGGCGAACATGGCCGCATCGAAGTCACCGTCGTCCGTCCGGCACCCGAAATACCCGGTTCCGATCTCCCAGATCAGATCGCCACCGTGGCGCAGATGGTATTCCGACAGACCGCCCTCACCCGTGTCCTGCGCGAATCCGCCCAGGGCCGCACCACGGTTGAGCGCGAGGATCGCGTTGGCCGACAGAGATCCGAAGCTCATCGCCGAGATGTTCAACAGCGCCATGTCGTACGGCTTGGCACAGTCCGGCCCGCCAATCCGGACCCTGGGCGGCTGGTCCGGCGTGGCCTTGGGCGCCAGCGAAGGGACCAGGAACTCGTACCCCGCCGCACCGACGTCCCGCTCCGTCCCGAACGGCTCCTCGGCGTCCACACCCTTCGCCCGTTCGTACACGATGCTGCGCACATCACGGTCGTACGGGCGACCGTCGTAGTCGCGCTCGATGAAGTACTGCTGTAGCTCCGGCCGTAGCGCCTCCAGCAGGAACCGCAGATGGCCCAGTAGCGGATAGTTGCGCAGGACGGAGTGCTCGCGCTGCACCACATCCCGGACCGCCACGGCCGTCATGGCCGCCGCCACCACGACCAGGAGCCACCACCACGGCGATACCCACCACGCGAGTGCCGCGCCGAGCGCCACCGTCAGGGCAGGACCAGTGATCAATACGAGTTTCAGCACGTCGCACGGCTACCCCACTCGCACCAGTCGATGCGGTTACCTCCGCCGGGTCGAACCGGACCGTGTGCGAATGGTGCGTACGGCCTGCCGGATGACCGCCACGGCGGACACTCCATGGGGACCTCGGCCGAGCCGGGACGGGGTGCCGGTCGGGTGCTTCCTCCGGGACAACCCGATGAGGCGCAGTCCCCGGTCCAGGCGGTGCAGGGCGGAAGTCATGGCAGATATCCCATCGTCAGGTTGGCGAAAATGGCGGGGCGCCCGACTATCGGCTTCCCCTCAGCTGACGCGCTATGCGTGGTGGATACGTCGGCCCGCCACACCGCTGATCTTGCAGCGGGTGTGGAGGGCGCGTACCGGGGCAGTCAGCAGTGACGATCTTGATGTCACCACACGAGGGGACCGCCATCCATGGCCACTTCCGGCCGTCGGCCGCGTATCGGGCGTCAGTACGCCTTCAGCCTGCGGAATCTCTCAGTCTGCTTCGGGCTGATCGCCATCGTTGTTTTCGGGGCGGGGGTCACCGTAAGAGCCGCCGGCGGCGCGACCGACGCCCAACCTGTCGCCGCCGTGGCCGTGGGACTGCTCACTCTTCTGGCCGCCGTCGTGATGCGCCACCGCCGTACGGCCCTCGCTTCTCCCGAGGAGGATTCCCTCGGAGCAGCCGACTTCGAGGCGATGACGGCCAGTGAGTTTGAGCAGGCGGTGGCGGACCTGTGTGAACGGGGTGGCTGCCGGGTCAGCCAGGTGGAGGGCGGCGGGGGTGACCTGGGCGCGGACGTCCTCGCCACCGCCCCCGACGGCCGGCGCATCGTCATCCAGTGCAAGCGATACGACCCGGCTCACAAGGTCGGCTCGCAGGATGTTCAGCGCTTCGGCGGAACGTGCTTCGCCGTCCACGACGCCCAGATCGCCGCGGTGGTCACGACCAGCGAGTTCACCGAGCCCGCCGCCGAGTACGCCATGCAGTGCGGAATTCTGTGCGTCGACGGGCAGGAGCTCGCCACGTGGGCGAGCACGGGCCCGGCTCCGTGGGCGGAGTAACGCAACGGCGCCATCCCGTTAGCCTCTGTAGTCGATGTCGCCTCGCTCGCAGTTCTGCCGGGCGATGTCCCGCAGCTCATCAGGCGACGGTGGCGGTGTCGGACACCATGCCGAGCGCGGCCCGGCGGCCCAACTCATCGAGGGGCGGATTGCATCGTACGACTCTGATCGTCACAGTGGCTCCTCACAGGGGGATGTTGCCGTGCTTCTTGGGTGCCACCGGGCGGGGCGCGGTCTTCGTGGAGGGATCGCGTCGTGGAGGGATCGCGTCCCCGCCATGGCCCGCCTACGCGTACCCCGCCGCCATGGACGCCCCCGCACCAGGCCGGACATGGTCCTGGCCGACGGGGCATACTCCTCCCGCGAGATCCGCGACCACCTACGCAGACGCGGAGCACGCTGATCCAAACACCGCCCAGTTCACGCCTCGTCGTCCGCCGACCGTGTCAGGTACGCGTGGTTGTCCTCAATGAGGTGGTCCAGCGCGTCCCTGGCGGCGGCAAGGCCGTCGATGTCCTCGGACAGCCGGGCCCGCTCGCGGCCCATGATCTCCAGCGCCTGCCGCGCCCTGTCCTCGCTCGGCTCGGTCATGCAGGGCACCATCTCGACGATGGTGCCGCTGGACATACCCGCCGCCAGGAACGCCTTCACCAGGCGCACCCGCTGGACGTGCTCGTCTTCGTAGTGGCGCTGTCCGCTGGGCGAGCGGGAGCTGACAAGCAGGCCCTGCTCCTCGTAGTAGCGCAGCGACCGGCGGCTGACTCCCGTCCGGGCGGACAATTCACCGATCCGCATGCCGAACTCCTCCCATGCTCCTGGCTCACTTGCCCCTCACATCAATGTGAGCCTTTAGGTTAACTCCATGCTGAAGCTCATCTTCATGATCAACCGCGCCGAGGGAATGTCGTACGAGCGTTTTGTCGAGCACCACCGGGATCGGCACGCGCCGCTGTTCACCTCCATCCCGGAGGCGGAGCGCTACGTGCGCAAGTACACCGTGTCCCACCCGGTCCCTGCCGAGAACTACCCGCCCCGGGCCTACGACGGCCTGACGGAAATCTGGTTCGAGGACTGGGAGGACCACGACGCCTTCTTCGCCTCCGACAACTACCGGACGCTGGTCAACCCCGACGAAGCACGCTTCATCGACATGGACTCGGTGGCCGTGATGGTCACCGAGGAGAAGGAGGTCATCTGACGGACCGACTCGACGGGGCGGATGCGAACTCAGCTCTTGCGGCCGACCCGCGTACACGTTGGTGTCCGCGCCCGCGACGCGGACCGCCTCAGCGGCTTCGCCGTTCTCGCCGTTCGCCTTGGTCTCGGCGATCGTGCGGCGGTGCAGGATGTTGACCGCGCCCTGGGCGCCCATGGCGGCGGTCTGGGCGGTCGGCCAGGCGAGGTTGGGTCGGCGCCGCGGCGGATGATGCCATCGTGCTTCTGGTCCACGCCCGGGAGGAAGCCGGGGACGTCGACGAAGGTGATGATCGGGATGTTGAAGGCGTCGCAGATGCGGACGGAGCGTGCGGACTTCTCGAAGGCGTCGATGTCGAGGCAGCCGGCGAACCGCATCGATTGGTTGGCGACAATGCCGACCGGGTGACCCCCGACCCGGCCGAAGCCGGTCAGGATGTTTTCGGCGCGAGGAGTGGCTGCGTCTCCAGAACTCGGTGTCGTCCAGGACGTGTTCGATGACGGTGCGCATGTCGTACGGCTGGTTGGCACTGTCCGGGACGATCGTGTCCAGCTCGCAATCCTCGGCGGTGACCAGGAGGTCCGCTTCCTCCGCTTGATGACGTCGGGGCCGGTGATGAACATGTGCGAGGTCTGGCCGACCATGACCGTGAAGATGGTCTGGTGTATGCAGCCGTCGGGAGGCTCGGGCTGGTCCGGGGCGGTAGTCCAACGACCGGGAGACTCGGGCTGGTCCTGGGCGGTAGTCCACCGACAAGCTCATCCGTCAGCGGGCGACTTCCCGCTTCGTCAGCACCAGCAGGGCCCGCACCAGCGGGGTCGCCCACCTCGGCAGGGCCAACGCCTCGGGCCGTCGGGCACCGGCTCGCGAGGCGAGGGGCGGGCGGCCTGAAGAGATGGAGGTGAGACGTCCTTTCCGTCCCTGAAGCGTCCGCACCTGCTATGGCGTGCCGGCGAGCCTGCCCATCACGTCGTACACCTGCTGCGGAGTCAGCGGGGCTACGGAAAGCGCTCCTTGAGTTGGTTCCGTGTCCAGCCCCTCGAGCAGGAAGGCGACTTGGCGGCGCCAGGCGTCGGGCGCGGTGTCCGCGACCGCGCGGGCGAGCAGGGCGTTGGTGCCGAAGAAGAGCAGGAGGTCCTCGCTGGTGAAGTCTGGGCGGATGGCGCCGGCCAGCTGGGCTCGTTCGATGATCCGTGTGGCGGCGTCCTGCGCCCGGCCGCAGATGGCCATCAGGCACTCGGCGGCCGGATAGCGTCCGCTGACGACGTCGGCGACCGCGGGATCGGTGGCCTGTAGTTCACAGACCTTCTCGATGTAGTACGCGAACCCCTCCCGGGGGTCTTCGAAGGACAGGGCGTGCTCGGCGGCTTCGTCGAGACGGTCGGCGGCCAGCCCGGTCACCACTTCGTCAATGAGCGCCTCGCGGGTGCCGAAGAGGTTGTAGAGCGTGCCGTGACTGACACCGGCCCGGCGGGCGATTTCTTTCAGGGGCACCTTCAGGCCGCGTTCCTGGAAGAGCTCGGCGGCGGCTGCTCGCAGCTTCTCCGCGTTCCGTTGCGCGTCGGCCCGCATCCGGTCGTTCCTCCTGGCTGTGACATTGCGGCTTCCATGGTCGCATCCCCCCAGCAGATTAACTTGACCCGTGGGTCATGTTGAGTGTTACCGTTGGCAGGCAAGTTGACCCGAGGGTCAAGAACTGTTGCGGCAAGGAGCAGTCCCATGTCCAAAGTGATCGCCGTCCTCGGTGCCGGTACCGGCCTGGGTGTGTCCGTGGCCCGCCGCTTCGGGCGCGAAGGTTTCCGGGTCGCCCTGGTGGCCCGCCGCAAGGACCGGCTGGACACCCTCGTCGAGGTGCTCGCCGGCGAAGGCATTGAGGCGGTCGCGTTCTCCGCCGATCTCTCCAAGCCCGCCGAGGTGCCCGCTCTCGTCGAGGCGATCCGTGACCGCTTCGGCCGGATCGACGTGGTCGCGTACGGGCCGATCAGCGGTGACCAGGGCTTCACCCCGGCCGCCAAGCTGGACGCGGCAACTTTGCAGGGCCTGTCCCCGCTCCTGCTGTTCACCCCGGTCGAGGTGGTCCGGGCAGTGCTGCCGGAGTGGACCGAGCGCGGCGAGGGCGCCTTCCTGCTCGCTCAGGGCTACTCAGCGGCGCAGCCGATGCCCCACCTCAGCGGCCTGGGCCCGGTGATGTCCGCCACCCGCAACTACCTGTACTCCCTCAACGCCGAGCTGGCTGACACGGGCATCTACGTCGGAGCCCTGACCATCGCGTCCCTGATCGCCCGCAGCGAGGTGTCCGCCGCGGCACAGGCCGCCTTCGAGTCGGCCGACGGTCCGCACTTCCCGGTCGTCGACCCGGACGACCTCGCAGAGCACTACTGGAACATGTACACCAAGCGCGACCGCGTCGAGCAGTTCCACCCCGAGTCGCTGACTCCACAGGCCACGGCATAGCAGGACTCCGGCACCTCTTTCCATCGGGCCCGTTGGGGAGCAGGCCGAGCGCGTGGATGCAGATGACGCGAGTGGCGTGCCTCGTGACGTCGCAGGTCCCGGCAAGGTCCGCACGGATCCGAGGTGGGCGACCGCGCTGGTGCGGGCCCTGCTGGTGCTGACGAACCGGGAAGTCGCCCGCTGACGGATGACCTTGTCGGTGGACTACCGCCCCGGGCCAGCCTGAGCCTCCCGACGACTGCGCACACCAGACCGTCTGACGTGCGATTTTCATGATGCGCGGGGTCCAGCGGGAGCACCCGCAGTTCCGGGTTGGCGGGCCGGTGAACCGGCTGAACACTGCGGAGTGGGAGGAAGGCTTTGACCTGACGGAGGCGGATGAGCGGTACAGGGAGATCAACCCGTACGAGCTGCGCGAGCGGTAGCCGGGTCGCCCGAGTCCGTGCGTACTTCTTCCAGGTGCCTCCGGCTTGAGCGGCGACGGACGGTGCCGCCTGTGGGGTCGCGGGCGAGGGCCAGGGCACGGGCCGCATCGATCGAGCCAGCCGGACCTCGATGCACCGCATCGCCCGGCAGTGCCCGCCGCACCGCGATCCGGCCCACCCTCGGCCGCATTCGGCGGGGTGCGCCGCATCGAGGCCATTGAGGGGGCCCGCACGAGTGCATTCAAGGGCTCTGGCCGCGATGTCGTGCTTCCGCAGGTCATCCACAGCCAGGCTCGTGGTCTGCCCCCACCGTTGAGGAGGAGCCGGGGCACTCTGGTCCTCACTGGGTGTCGATGCCGGACCAATCTTCACTAGTCTTCGGGCCGTGGCCTTACGACCTGATGAGTTCTACGATCACGCGCTTGCGGCTGCGGATGGTGAGCGCCGGCTCCCGCTCGCGCGCATGACAGGGTGGGATATCAGCCCGTTCGAACGGGACGGATTGCGAGTCGCGCCGCTGCGCCCTCCGGTTCTGCCCGAGGCTCCGCGGCAGGGGGAGGACCCGTCGAGCTGCGATGCGTGCCGGGACCGGGGCGATGGGATCTGGTTCAACGGCAGTTGGCGGCTCACGCGGATCACGGGAGTCGGTGTGCCGCTGGTGCTCATGCTGTATCCGCGTGAGCACTATGACATGGCTGACCTGCCCGATGAGCTGGCAGCCGAGCTGGGGATCCTGTCCACTCACATCGTCCGCCACGTGCAGGCTCTGCCACACATTTCGCGGGCCCATGTCTACCGCATCGGAGATGGCGGCGCACACCTGCACATCTGGTTCTTCGCCCGGCCCGAGGGACAGACCCAGCTGCGCGGGTCATGGATGCCTGTCTGGGACGATCTGCTGCCGGAATACCCGGCAGACGTGGCAGAGGCGGATGCGGCGATCGTGGCAGACGCATTGGTCGCCTCCCTCGGAGGCCGCCGCTCGGCTGCGGGCGAGTCGCGGCGCGGCTGATCACTGGTAGTTGGGTGAGGGGCATGGCTGGGTGAGGGCCCGGGTTCGCAGAAGTGCGAACGAGGCACGGCCATACATGGCTCGCTTGAGCGTATTCCACCCGGTTTCAGGTGTTCTTCGGCAACTCCGGAACGCCACGGGAAGGTGAGGCCGGACGGGACGGTGTCGAGGTCCCGGCGGAGGAGGCCGGTGAATCCGCTCACCGGTTTCGCAGCGTCCCTGCTCAGCGTGGCGGATCCGCTCCTGGAGCAGGTGTCCGCGCCGGTGACGCACCGGATCGGCGAACGCGCGGGCCAGGTCGCAGGCCCGGGTGATATCCGGGCAGGCGAGCCGGAGGGAAAGCGGTTGCTCCTGCTGGCTGCCGGTGAGCGAGTCACGCGGAGGGTGATCCAGGAGGTGGTCCTTGCGGGGGCTGGGGAGGTCGGCCCGGACCGGTTCGGCGGTGCCCGCGCGCGGGGCGGCGAGGTGTTTGCGGGCGACCTGGCGGCTGCCGAGGCAGCCGCGTTCACGGATCTCCGGGAACAGGCGGGTGCCGCTGATCCGGGCGACCGGCGGACGCCGCCTCCACCACCGGGCCGCCAAAGGAATCGCCGACGCGCTCCACTCGCGCGTCGATTCGCGCATCGAACCCGGGAAACAGCACATCCTCGATTCGTCTTGCTCGCCATGGCAGGAAACACCCTGCTGAAATGATCCCCGGTCTCCGTCCCTGACCTGGGGGTTCACCGCCCTGCGGGCAGAGTGCGCATGCAGCGAGCCCCCGCACGAGTGCATTCAGCGAGCCCGCGCATAGGGCACCCCTGGCGGGACCCGTCTCGGCCGGGGCGCATTACACCTGGAGAGCGCCTGGGGCAGAAGACGGCCGGGGGTATCGGCCGCGCGCACAGCGGCACTCCGCTTGCTCCTGCCCTCCGGGCACGGCACCGGTCCGTCCGTCGGAAGGAAAAGATCGTGGCACGCATCTCGCGCATCGCCTTATCCCTCGTGGCCCTGCTCGGCGGGACCATCCTCACCTTGCCGGGCACAGCCTCGGCGGACGTCACGGCTGTGACGGCCTACAACACCAGGACCCAGCACCTCATCGACGACCCCAGGCTCGGCTGGGAGGAATCCTGTGTCGAACGCCGCATCAAACTGGACACCGGCACCTACGACTGGGGCCGCGTCATGGGATCCCGGCACACCTCCTGGCGCACCATCGAACTCGGCGCAGACTGGTACACCTGGAGGGACTGCCTGTGGCCGAAGAACGGCTACTACCTCCAGACCACCATGCTCGACCCCGACAACCCTGACTGGGTGCTGGTTTCGGACTCCGCCTCCCTGAAGGTGGCATATACCGGCACCTGGACATGGGGCGGATACCTCGACCCCCAGTTCTGACCCGCCGCCGCGCGGTGGCCCCACAGCGCCCTGGAGAAAAGGCGCCCCTCACTCGCCACCCTCGCGAGGCGGCCGCCGGTACGGGGCGGACCGGAACCCCGCGCGTGGCAAGCCGACGGGCGAGGGCGACGGAGTGCGCGCCCTGAGCACCGAACGTCTCCCGAACACGTGTGGTGGGATGCCTGACCGGCAGGAACCCCACCACACGTGCCGGCTGCTCACCATCCGGGCGAGACCGGCCTGCACCTGCCTCGTGGTAACGCCCCGCCCACCCGCAGCCACCGACCCGATATCCCCCCGCACACCTCCCGGACCGGGGGCGGGGGAGGAGGAGAGAAGAGGAGCGGAGCGGGCGGCATCGCCGGAACCGGGGCCGCTGCGCTCGGCCGCAATTGCCGCATCAGGAAGCTTCTTCTTACTGGTTGCCTTTGCGAGTACTGCAATTACTTGACAGGTAATCGACGCCTTGCGGTGCCTGGTGGGATCGTCTGTGAGTTACCGGAGGAGAGGATCCGACCATGACGAGCACTACCAACTGCACCCGAGCCGTCGTAGAGGATTATCTTCGCCGTGCTGCCGAAGGGGATCCAGAACGTATCGCCGCCATCTATGCAGAGAAGGTCGATTGGATGGTGGCCGAGAATCCGCAGGTGCCGTGGATTCGTTCCCGCTCTACCCGGGCCGATGTTGCGGGCCACTGGGTTGACCTGGCCTCGTACACGGTCCCGGGCCGAGGAGCCTTTTCGATCGATGCGATCGTGGTCGAAGGCAGCGAGGCAGTTGTGTTGGGTCATCTCTCTGGAACGGTACGGGCTACCGGGAAAACCTTTTCGGGCCCATTTGCGCTAAGGCTGTCTGTGGACGACGGCCTGATCACTCGGCATCACATCTACGAAAACAGTCTTTCAGTTGCCGAGGCGTGCACCCCCGAAGGCCGAACATCTGTCGTTTGAGCATCTTGATGCGTTTGACGTGTCCTTCGACGACGCCAGAGTTCCAGGGCAGGGTGAGGTCGGCAATGACGGCATCGCGGTCGCGGTCGCGGTCGACGCCGGCGGCCAGGGTGTGCAGGCCCGGCAGGTCGTCCCTGCGGACGGCGTCGAGCCACTACGGGAGCCGCTGGCCCTTGGCGCTCGGTGAGCATCTCGGCGAACGACCGGCGTGCCCAGCCAGCGCGTCCAGCTCGGGGCAGCGGCTCAGGACAGCCTTTCGAAGCTGCTCGACTTCGGTGATGGCGTCGGGAGGGCTGAGGATCCAGCCGGAGACCGTGTGAGGGGACGGCGGGGGTGCGGTGACCGGGTCGGTGGAGAGACGCTTGGTGCGGAGGTAGGCATGAACGCGCTGGTAGCTGCTGGTGTAGCCGAGCGGCACGACCTCCTCCCACGCCCTCTAGGCGTTGGTGCAGCCCTGGTTCCAGCGGTCGTCCAGGCAGGGCTTGAACTCGTCCAGGACGGAGGGGCGGCCTTGCCATTGGCCCTGGAAGAGGTCCTCCGTCCTGGCGGCGTCAGCGAGACGTTAGACGGTGCGACTGGTCACGCGGGAGTTGCCGTTCCATCGCGCGACGGCTGTTGCCAGCGGCTGGGACTGCCTGGACAGCGGCATTGGTTGGCCCGAGTGCGGTCGGCGAACCGGTGGCCGGTGGGCCATGGCGAGCCAGAGGCGTCCGTAGCTTCGTCGCCGGGCTATGGCCGCCGGCCACCACACCAGACACGCCCCCACCGCGGCCGGCACTCCAAGCCTCAATCCCTGCACACCGACAAGGCGTACGACGTTCCTCACCTGCGGACATGGTGACGAGGCAAGCGCATCGGAATGGCACATCGCACGCAAGGGTGCCGAGTCCGGTGAGCGACTCGGCCGCCGCAGGTCGGTCATCGATCGCACCATGTCCTGGCTGACCGGATACCGCAGGCTCAACTTCCGATATGAGCGCCCCCCGCAACTACCTGGCCATTCGGTACAGTCGACTGGCATGTCCCAGCCCGGATGCCTCACCACACAGGGCACGGTCTTGGCCGGTGCCGCCAGAACCAGGCGTCGGCCGGCCCCGGCTCCGCCTGCCTGGGCCACCTTCTCCCACCGAAGAAGTCCGCCGTGGTAAACCCCGCACAAAAAACTTCCAATTCACATTATTTGCAGCAGGTTGGCCGAATACCAGCCCCAACTCATTGCCCTTTCCCTGTTAATGTCGGCGACGCAATTCCTGACCCGATAATCAATACTTGTGAACTCTCGGGAGAATCCATGAAGGGGACCAAGCGGGGCGCGGCGATCGCCGGCGCCCTCCTGCTCGGAGGACTCACGGTCGGCGCGGCCCCGGCTGGCGCATCGCAGGCGCCGCGCGCCGCGGCCGCCTATGACACCCACTGGCAGTTGGCCTATAACTATGAGGCCGATTGCGAGGCCGCTCTGCACAATCATGAGGCGCAGGGCCATATCATCAAGCAGACCTGTCATCTCGACACGTTCCGGCAGTACATCTTCGCCTGGCAGGAGCCGGCCGGACGGGGCGATCACCTCCACACGCAAACCAACTACTCGATGGAAAGCTGTCTGGACAACCAGCGCGGCCAGGCCGAGGGCCACGACATCGACAAGCCGTGCGCATACAACCCCCTCACCTTCAAGTTCGACTACGTCTGGTCCGAGCGGGGCTGACGAGGCGGCGGCGAGGCCGGGCGTCCGGGAAGCCGAAGGCCCCCGCGGCGGTGAGCGTCGCGGGAGCCCGGTGCACGCCCGGGGGGTCAGGCGACACGGCCCACAACGACCGGGGCCGGAGCGAACTCCGCGCCTTGGGACCGATACCGACGGCGCTGGCGAAGGGCCTCGACCGCGTAGCCGAACCGTTCCGGGGTGTCCGAGTGCAGGGTCGGCAGCGGCTAGCCCACCGCCACCGTGTCGCCGGACTTGGCATGGAGCCCGACGCCCGCGCCGGCCTGGCCGGCGTCCTCCTCGCGGGCACGGCCCGCGCCCAGCCGCCTCCGGTAGTGCTGCTTGTCGAGCCATCGGTCGAGCGGGAACCCTTCGCCAGGCGCGCGAGTGGTCTCGGCCTGATCATGTGCTCCGGCCAAGGACGCACCTGACCAGACCGAGGCCGAGGAGAAGAGTGTGCTGCAACAGGGGGAGTTGCATGAGGCGTTCGCGACGCTGTCACGCTTCCGTGGTGACTTCTACGACTGCCTGAACGGGCGCGGTGACGCACTGTTCGAGCTCGCCGACGCCCTGCTGCGTACGGACGGGCGGGTCAGGAGACTGGTCGACCTAGCGCTCGCGCCCGAACACCGTCGTGGTCACGGGGCCTTGTACGGCGCGTTGAACAAGGGCGCCTGGACGTGGACCGGTTGCGGCGGACGATCGCCGGGCTTCCGCTGCGGTAGGCCGCGGACGGCCGCCTGGCCCTTGCGGTCGACGTCTCGCCGTGGCTGCGGCCGGACGCCACCACCTGCCCGGACCGCACCTTCTGCCACACCTACGGCCGGGGTGACGCCAAGCGCCGGATGATTCCGCGCTGGCCGTACTCGGTCGTGGCCGCGCTGGAGACTGGCCGCACTTCCGGGACCGCGGTGCTGGATGCGATCCGTCTTCAGCCCGGTGCTGACCTCGCCGTCACCACCACCACCGCCCAGTTGCGTGAGGTCGTCGAGCGGCTCATCGCCGCCGGGCAGTGGTACGACAGAGACCCTGACATGCTGGTGGTGCTCGACACCGGGTATGACGCCCCGTGCATCGCGCATCTGATGGCCGGGCTGCTCGTGGAGATTCTCGGCCGTCTGCGCTCGGACCGGGTGATGTGCCGGTCGACGCCACCGCGCGGCCACAACCCCAGGGGCGGTCGGCCGCCCAAGCACGGCAGTGAGTTCGTCTTCGGCGCCCCGGCCACCTGGGCCGTGAGCAGGCCGTGACGGTCACCAACACCTGTCTTACGGAAAGGCCACCGCGCAGGCGTAGGACCGGCTGCATCCGCGGCTTACGCGGCGGGCGGCCTGGAGTGGCTACGAGGGGCCGCTGCCCATCATTGCGGGCACCGTCACCGCCTGGTCGTCGAGTACCTGCCGTCGAGCGGGGTGAACAAGCCGGTATGGCTGTGGTGGTCGGGCAGGCGCGCACCCAGCTCCGGCTCGCCCGTCCGCTCGCCGTTGACCTGCGCGGGCCCTGGGAGAAGGCGGCTGAGCCGAACACGCTCACGCCCATTCGGGTTCGTCGGGGGGTTCTGGAACCTGTGGACGAAGGCCGGCTCTCCGGCCGGTGAGGCGAAACCCTCTCGGCCCGCGCCTGGAAGGCCACGGGGCTCGAAAAACCGCCACCCGGCCACCCATCACAACGTGGGCCGCGTCCTTGCCACCGGCGAGGTCTACAGCCGTCCCGCCCACCACAAGAAGGGCACCAAAACCCGACGCACCAGCGGTCTGGTGCTTGACTGCGAGGCGGCGAGCAGTGGGTGATGTGACTCCAAGCGGCTTCGAGGGGGATCTGTGGATCTTGGCTCTGTGATCATCGCGGTGGCAGGTATGGCCGGAACACTGGGGGGATCGTTGCTCACCCAACGCGCCTCCGAACGGGCAAAACGTCGCGAAATAGAGCTGCTTCGGGACCAAGAGGAGGTTCGGGAGAACCTGCTCCTCCGACGCACTTGCTACATGGAACTCAACCGGGACGCACGTCAGTTCACCACAGCGCTCAACCGCCATCTGCACGCCATGCGAGAACGCAGTGTCGAGGAGACCGACAGCGAGGCACTCGATGAGGCAAAAGGAGCCCATCGCGACAGATACTCCGAAGCGCAGATGATCGCCCCCGACGAGGTGCTCGCACGCGCGAGTGAAGTCAATCAGGCCCTGAACAAGGTCTATGGCCAGGTCAAACGCCTTGAGCGACAAGAGCCCAAACCTGGGGAGACGGTGGCCACTGCGGTCCAGGCCCAGGCAGAGATCTGGGAGATGCTCCGGGCCATGAGGACCGCGATGCGCCATGATCTCGGGGTGACCGCCCAAGGCTGACAACGCGCCGATGGATCGCACCACCCAGCTGGCCGAGCATCGAAGCAGACGTGAAATCACAAGCTCAGAGGTCGTCTTCTCCTAGGGCGTGTCGTTTGGATCAGGGGGCGGTCGCTGGAGGGATCACCGGGAGGTGATCGACGCGATCGCCTTCAAGTTCCAGACGGGAACGCAGTGGGTGCACCTGCCGGAGAGGTACGGAAACTGGCGCGGCGTCTACAACCGGCTGCGGATGTGGGCCGTCCACGGCACCTGGGTGCGGGTGTTCACCGCTCTGATGGCCCAGGCCGACACCGATGAGGACCTCGACTGGGCGGTTTCGGCGGACTCCACGATCGTGCGAGCCCACCAGCATGCGGCCGGGGCCCGCAAAAGGGGCCCCTGCCGGCGAACCCGACGACCATGCCATCGGACGCTCCCGCGGCGGACTGACCACCAAGATCCACCTGGCTGCCGATGCCGGCTGTCGGCCTCTGGCCATCCTCGTGACATCGGGCCAACGGCACGACAGCTTCTGCGCACGCACCCTGCTGGAGCGCATTCGGGTTCCTCGTCTCGGCCTTGGCCGACCACGCTGCCGAACCGCCCAGATCATCACGGACAAGGGGTACAGCTCCTGCGGCCTCCGCGCTTACCCGCGCGAACGCGGCATCGCGCACACCATCCCGGAGAATCCCGACCAGCAAAGGCACGACGAGCACGGCGGGCAGCCAGGCCAATCCGGCGGCCAGTGTCTTCTGAGCCCCGGAGATGGCTCCGATGGCGATGAGAAAGGCGAGGAAGGCGCCCGCGAAGGCGGTGGGCAGATACGCGGCGTCGGTCAGCGCCACCGGAGTGCCGCGCTGAGCAAGGTGTCGCGGATGATTCCGCCGCCGAGGCCGGAGACGGTGCCGACGACCAGGTAGCTGTCAGCGGCCGTCCGCGTTCTCGGCCACCGGCCCGCTGTCGCATCGGCCGATGGCCGGCGACGCGCAAGTCGGGAACCGGCCGCGAGCTCCACCGTGCCTTCCGGGTGTGGCGTTGCCAATGCGGCACGCCGGGGGAGGTCAGGCGTTCTGCGGCAGCCCATCGCCGTTCCGCCGGGCGTGCGGCGACGGCAGCGGTACGTCGTCGGCCGCCGTGGGGCACCGGTATCGGGTTCCGTGTCGGCGCGTCCCGAGCGCGGCGGCCACGAACGAGGCGACCAGCGGCCGGCGGTCCTGCTCGTTCCAGGCGAGTACCAGGCGGCTGGGCGGTGCGTCGGTCACCGGAACGCAGACCAGGCCGGCCGGGAGCGGTTCGACCAGCGAGCGGGGCAGTACCCCGATCATCCGGCTCACCGTGATCATGTGGAGCATCTGGACCACGTCCGCGACCTCGGGGCCGGTGCCGTCACCCCCGGGGACCCCTTTCCACCGCGGCAGCGTCTCACCCTCCAGATCGGACATGCGCACCGAGGCGTGCCCGGCCAGCCGGTGCCCGGACGGGACGATGGCCACGCGGTCCTCGGTGAGCAGCGTCTCGTGGGCCAGTCCGTCGAGAGGGTCGAACGGCGCGTAGAGCAGGCCGACGTCGGCCCGGCCGTCGCGCAGGAAGTCGGCGCGGTCGGCGGGCCCGCTGAACAGGATGTCCACCCGCCGGGCGTCGGGCTGGTGGGCGTACTCGGCCAGGATCCCGGACAGCAGGCCGGCGTCGCCGCCGGGCTTGAGCACGAGCCGCAGGTGGACCTGGGTGTCCCCGGCGCGCCGGGCGTTCCGGATGGCGGCGCTGACCGCGTTGAGCGCATGCCGTCCGTGTTCCTGCAACGCCTCCCCGGCCGGGGTGAGCTCGACGTGCCGACTGGACCGGACGAACAGCTGGACGCCGAGCCGGGTCTCGATCCGCCGGATCGCCTTCGACAGGGCCGGCTGGGCGATCGAGAGCCGGACGGCGGCCCGGCCGAAGTGCAGCTCGTCGGCGACCGCCATGAAGTACTCGAGCTCGCGGGTCTCCAGTTCGATCATGCCTCCAGGTTATCGCCGAATTCCGAACTGATCTTGGACGTCGGCAGCCTCTGTCCTGAAGAATCGAAGCATGATCAACCACACGATGATCGTCTCCTTCGATCAGCCCTTGCCGACCACCGAACTCGACCAATACCTCGCGGACATCGAACGGGTCATGCTTGACACCGGTTTCGTGCAGTCGGCCGTGGCCCGGCGCCACATCCCCATCCCCGGCGAGGAGAACATTCCGGCACTGATCGCGACCGCGATCGTGCAGTTCGCCGTGGCCGACACCGACGCGCTGGCGAAGGCGTTCGCCGCACCCGGCGCGCACGAGGTCATCGCCCGCTGGCAGTCGCGGCACCCGTACAAGGTCGCCTGGGCGAACCACGAGCCGCTGGCATGAGCGACGAATCCCGGAAGGTGGGACTGGTCACCGGCGCCGGCAGCGGGATCGGGCGCTCGGCGGCGCTGGAGTTCGCCCGGAGCGGCGCCGCGGTCGCCGTGCTCGACATCGACGAGAGCGCGGCGGCCGAGACCACCGAGATGATCAGGAAGGACGGCGGGGAGGCACTGGCGGTCCGCGTCGACATCGCCGACGAGGAGTCGGTCCGGGCGGCCGTCGAGCGTACGGTCGCGGCGTACGGCGGCCTCGACTTCGCCGTGAACAACGCCGGCCTGGCCTCGCACCACCGGCAGCTCGACCAGATGACCCTGGACGAGTTCGAGCGCGTGGTCCGCGTCAACCTGGCCGGGACCTTCCTGTGCATGAAGTACGAGCTGCCCCTGCTCAAGGGCGGCGGCGCGATCGTCAACGTCGCCTCCAACGGCGGCCTGTACGCGATCCCGACCGCCCCCGCCTACGTGGCCGCCAAGCACGGCATCGTCGGGCTCACCAAGGTCGCCGCGGTCGACTACGCGCCGGATGGCATCCGGGTCAACGCCGTCTGTCCCGGCCCCACCCGCACTCCCGGGTTCGAGCAGGTGGCGGCCGGTACCGACATGATCGCGATGCAGGAGGCGATCACTCCGCTCGGCCGGATGGCCACGCCCGAGGAGGCCGCGGCGGCGGCGGTCTGGCTCTGCTCGGACGCCGCGTCCTACGTCACCGGGATCGCCCTGTCGGTCGACGGCGGGCGGCGGGCATGAGGGTCGTCGCGGTCGAGGAGCACCTGGCCACCGAGGCGTTTCTGCGGGTCGCGCACGGCCTGGACGTGGTGCCGGGCGACGAGACCGAGATGGCCTTGATGCGTACGGTGGAGAACGCTCCCCCTCTGCGCGCCCGGCTCGTCGATCTCGACGCGCGGCTGCGGCAGATGGACGCGCTCGGACAGGACATGGCGGTGCTCAGCCTCAATCCGCCCGGGGTCCAGCCCTATCCGGCGGCCGACGCGGTGCCGCTGGCCCGGGAGTTCAACGACGCGCTGGCCGCGATCGTGCGGCGGCACCCGGACCGGTTCGGCGGGCTGGCCACGGTGGCGCCGCAGGATCCGGCCGCCGCGGCCGCCGAGATCGAGCGGGCCATGGGCCCGCTCGGCCTCAACGGCATCATGATCAACTCGCACACCGGCGGGCGCTACCTGGACGAGCTGGAGTTCGCGCCGCTGCTGGAGGCGGCCGAGGCGAACCGGGCGCCGGTCTATCTGCACCCGCGGGCGCCGAGCATGCCGGCCCCCTACCGCGACCACGGGATGCTCGGGGCGATCTGGGGTTACCAGGCCGAGGCCGGGCTGCACGCCATGCGGCTCATCCTCAGCGGCACGCTGGACCGCCACCCGGGGCTGACCGTCGTGCTCGGACACCTCGGTGAAGGCATTCCGTACTGGCTGCGGCGGATCGACAACCGGCACGCGTTCGCGACCCGGACGGCCGGGGCGGCCACGCCGATGCCGCGACTGTCGCTCACACCGAGCGAGTACTTCCGGCGCAACTTCGTGGTCACCACGAGTGGCATCGATGATCCGGACGTGCTCGGGCTGGCCCTGCGCGCGATCGGCGACGACAACATCATGTTCGCGATCGACTGGCCGTACGAGGATCCGGCGGCTGCCGTGGCCTTCCTGCGGGACGTGCCGCTGACCGACGATCAGCGGACGGCGATCGGCCACCGCACGGCCGAGCGCGTGTTCGGTATCGCTTAGGCCGGGTCCGCATCGGGATCGCCTCGGCGGCGATCCCGATGCGGACCTCCTCCCTGGCGCCCCCGGACCGACCCGAAGCCGGACACACCATTCCGGGCGGGTGTCCCGGGGTTCAGCCCCGAGCCCTCTCGGCCCCGACCCGGGCCCGCTCCTCCGCGTCCGCGTCGAAGCGGACCGGCTCCCAGCGCTTCACGAGGAGGGCGATCAGGCCGAGGACGGGAGCGGCGAGGATGACCCAGTACACGTCCGTTCCGAGGCCGCTGCTGAGGATGGGGAAGAAGAACAGCGTCACCGTGTTCGCGGTCTTCGCGGCCTTGATGACCGTGGGCCGTTTCGCGGGCGGCCGCATCGTCGACCGCTACGGAAACCCGGCCGCCCTGTGCCGATGCGGCGGGCCGTGTGCCTCGCCGGGCTTCACGGTGTCGGGGAGGCTCAGCCGTTGGCCGTGTGGGCGCCGGTCATCAGCGCGGGCAGGTCCTCGGGGACGAGGAACGACGGCGGAGGCGGAGGCCCCCAGGCATGGAGCGCCTGCATGCCCTCGAAGGAGCGTGGCGTCCACAGCTGGTCGTCGACGATGCAGTCCGATGCAGTCCATGTCGGCGTAGTACTCGCTGAAGTTGCCGGCCGGGTCCTTGAGGTACCAGAAGAAGTCCGACCCGATGTGGTGGCGGCCGAGCCCCCACACATGGCGTTCCGGGTGCTCGGTGAGCATGCGCGTGGCGCCCCGGCCCACCTCGTCGACATCCGTCACCTGCCACGAGGTGTGGTGCAGGGGGCTGGCGACCTTCGCGCCGCAGCAGGGGTTCCGGGTCGTCACCGTCTCGCCCGAGCGCCTGGAGGAACTGACCGAGGCCCGCGTGTTCATCGAGACCCACCTCGTCCGGGAGTCCGTCACCACCGGCACCATCGAGTGGGAGTCCGATCTGCTCGCCGCACACCACCATCTCGCCCGCTCTCCCTTCGCCGGCGACGCCGGCGAGATCAACGAAGGCTGGCTGAACGCCCACGCCCGCTTCCACCGCGTCCTGCTGGAGGGATGCCCCAACCGGCGGCTGCGGGGCATCGCCACACACCTGCTGCTCAACGACTACGGGCGGCACGAGGAAGAAGAGGAAAGCGAGCAGCGCCGCGGCCCCTCCTCCGTGCGAGGGCCGGGCCCGGAGCGCGGGAGCCCGGCACACTGGCCGGCTGACCAGGTCTTCGAAAACGGCATGAGGCTAATCAGAGCGGCCGAAGCCGGGCAGACGTGACGTGACCAGTGGAGACTACCTGCGGGCTCGCCACTCGGCCTGGGCGGTCTGCCCTTCGAGCGCGCCGAACTGGACCTCGCCGAGGGAAGTCTTCTCGTCCCGAGGACGACCTCGAACTGCGGGGAGTCGCCGCGCTGTCCACCCATGATCGTGATCGATATCGGTTCTGACGCTGCTCGACGGCCAAGTGCAGCTTGGTGGTCAGGCCGCCGCGTGAGTGCCCGAGCCCGTGGTCGGCAGGTTCGACGGCCACGCCGCAGGCGGCTCCTTGAGGCGGCTGACTGGTGATCGCCGCTGCTGATCGCCTGACTCATCCGCGCTGCGGGGCGAGTTCTCCGTCCGAGGGCTCCTCGATGCCGGGGAGTCTGGTGAGCAGCATCCTGGTCGTGTATGCGATGTGCTCGCGCAGCAGTTGGGCGCCCAGGTCTGCGTCGCGGTCGACGGCGACCCGGGTGAGTGCCTGGTGTTCGGCGGCCGGATCGCGGCCGCTTTCGTGCAGGATGGGGGAGGCCCAGCGTCGGTAGAGTTCCGCCTCGGCCCGCAGCCCCTGGGCGATCTCGGTCAGGCGCCGGTTGCCGCAGCCTGCCAGCAAGGCAGTGTGGAACTCCTCATGGGCCAGGTACCAGTCGTCACCACGCTCCCCGTCCGCGACCTCACGGTCGCGCAGGGAGAGCAGGTGGTGGGCGGCCACGACGCCGCTTTCCCACGCCGCATCGCCGTCGAGTATCGCCATACGGAAGGCCAGGGACTCCAGCTCTATCCGTGCGTGCGTCAGGTCGGTCAGCTCGTCCGCCGACAGCGGGGCGACGGTGTAGCCCTGGTGTGCCTGAAGGGTGACCAACCGCTCGGACGACAGTTTGGTCAGGGCCTCTCGCGCCACTCCCACACTTGTGTCGTAGGTGGTGCACAGGTCGGGGAACTTCAGGCGCTGCCCCGGCCGCAGGCGCGCGGTGAAGATGTCGTGTCGCAGCCGTGCGTACAGCTCGTCGGCGCGTGTGACCGCTTTCACCCTCTTCGGCATAGTCGACAGTTTACACCATGAGCGAATCAAAGAGAAACTTTCGAAAGTTCGCTTGCTATTTGAATGTCGGTGGATGGAGAGTGGAGTCACCGGCAGGCAACGAGTGCAAGGAGGCACCGTGCGCATAGGCAACGTTCGGGGTAGGCCGTGGCTGGTCACCGGCATGGAGCGCGGAGTGGACATCCACGAGTCCAGCGGTGGGCGGTTGGGTCAGGGGTTCGCCGAGCTGTATGACAACTGGGAACAGGTCGTGCAGTGGGCGGACTCCGTACGTGATGAGGGGGTGCCGTTCGACCATGCGCAGCTGGGGCCCCCGTCCCCGCACCCGCGGCAGGTCTTCGCCGTCGGCCTGAACTACTTCGACCACGTGGAGGAGGCCGGGCTGGCGATCCCGCAGGAGCCCTCGGTCTTCACCAAGTACGTCTCCTCGTTCGCCGGTGCCGAGTCGACGGTCGAGTTGCCGCAGGGGTCCGTGGACTGGGAAGTGGAGGTCGTCGTCATCATCGCCCGCACGGCCCGCCGTGTCGCCGCCCGCGATGCCTGGACCTACGTCGCGGGCCTGACGGTGGGCCAGGACCTGTCCGAGCGGGGCCTGCAGCTGACCGGGGCGCCGGCCCAGTACAGCCTGGGCAAGTCCTTCGCCGGGTTTGGGCCGACTGGTCCGTATCTCGTCTCGTGCGACGAGTTCTCCGACCCCGGCGATCTCGAGATGGGATGCCTGGTCAACGGGGAACCGGTGCAGAAAGCCCGCACCTCCGGGATGATCTTCCCCATCGATGTTCTGATCGAGAAGCTCTCCCAGGTCACCACCCTCTACCCGGGAGATGTGATCTTCACCGGCACCTGCGCGGGGGTGGGAGCGGTACGCACCCCGCCGCGTTTCCTCTCCCCGGGGGACGAGCTCGTCTCCTGCATCGAGGGAATCGGCAGCATCCGGCAGCGCTTCGTCGCCGCCGCAGCGGAAGGGGGCTCGGCATGAGCCTGCACCGCCTGTCCTCCGTCACGATAGGGGTCCCGAATCCGGAGCTGACCAGCGCCTACTACGAGGACTTCGGCCTGACTCGCCACACGGACGGCTGGTTCTCCACGAGTCACGGCGGCCGGCAGTTGCGGCTGGTGCACGCGCCCACCCGGCGACTGCTCGAGGTGTCCATCGCCGCCGACAGCCCCGACGATCTGCGTGCTATCGCCTCCCGCCTGGCTCGTCTGGGCATCGAAGCGAGTGTCGGCGACGCGCGGATGGTGGCCGTCGAGCCGGTCACCAAGATCACGGTCGAGGTAACGGTGGGCAACCGCATCACCCCGCCCGCCATACCGGCCGTACGGTTCAACGGCCCCGGCAGGGACGAGCGCGGCCCGGCCCGCGCGCCGGCCGTCCTGCGGGAAGGACGGGTGCGGCCCCGCAAGCTCGGGCACGTCGTGATCGGCTCCGTCGACCAGGCGGCCACTCAGCGCTTCTTCACCGACGGCATCGGTCTCAAGGTCAGCGACGAACTCGTTGGTGTCGCCACGTTCATGCGCTGTTCCACGGACCACCACAACATCCTGGTCCAGGCGGCGCCGGTGAACTTCGTCCACCACACCTCCTGGCAGGTCGACGACGTCGACGAGGTCGGGCGCGGCGCCATGCAGATGATCGAGGGCAATCCGGAGCGGCACGTGTGGGGCCTGGGGCGGCACACCATCGGCTCCAACTTCTTCTGGTACTTGAAGGATCCGGCCGGCAACTTCACCGAGTACTACTCCGACCTCGACTGCATCGTCGAGGACGCGTTGTGGAAGCCCGAGGTGTGGGACCGGACCCGCGCCCACAGCTTCTCCACCTGGGGGCCGCCCCTTCCGCCCTCCTTCATCGAACCGGAAGACCTGGCCGCGATGATGACCGGCACCCACAGTGCCGGGTGACGGCCTGCGGCCGTGAGGACACGGCATGCGCGACACACATGCGAGCGGCACCGGCACCCCTCGAAAGGCCATCGCCATGAAGACGTACGCCAGTGGCATGAGATGGGGCGAAGCACCGCGCTGGCACGAGGGGGCCCTGTGGCTGTCGGACACCCAGGCATCGCGCCTGTGGACCGACGCCTCGGGAAGCTGGCGCCCCTTCGACCTCGACTCACCGTCCAACGGACTGTGGTTCCTGCCCGATGGCCGCCTCGTGGGCGCGATGATGTACGAAGCCCGCATCGCCCAATGGGACGGACAGTGCTGGCAGTCTTACGCCGACCTCGCCCACCTGGGGGTTGGCCCCCTGGGGGACATGGTCGGTGACGCCGACGGCAACCTGTACGTCGACGACGTCGCCTTCGACGCCGCATCGGGCGCCCCCGCGAAGCCGGGCCGCATCATCCTCGTGCGGCCCGACGGCAGCGTCACCGTCGCAGCTGACGGCGTCGACTTCCCCAACGGACTGGCTATGATCGACGGCGGCCGCACCCTGGTCGTGGCACAGACCGCCTTGCAGTGTCTGACCGCCTTCACGGTGCGCGCCGACCACACCCTCAGCGCGCCGCGCCGCTACGCCGACCTGCGCCGTCTCGTCGGCCCCGACGCCCGTCCCGACGGGATCTGGCCGGCCGAGCACGGCATCTGGGTGGCGACGACCAGCGGCCAGGCACTCGTGCGGGTGACCGACGACCGGCTCCACCACACGGTCGACACCGCCCCGCGGCTGCCCATCGCCTGCTGCCGACGCGGGGACGGAACCTTGATCGCCACGCTGGCCGACACCCACGGCGCACCGCTGATGGACGCCGTGGCCTCCCGAACCGTCACGGCCTCGGCTGTCCTCATCACCACGCCGGGCACGACCCTGCCCACCCGATCCAACGCACCTACGCACACTCAGGGGTGAACATGACTGACACCGACGAGGGACACGTTGACGAGGGACACGTTGATGTCGCCGTCATCGGCGGCGGAACCACTGGCCTGGCACTGGCCCGGCTGCTGGCGATCGAGGACCTGAAGGTCGCCCTGATCGACCCCCTGCGCCTTCCGCGTCACTTCCCGCGCGCAACACACTTCGACGACGAGACGATGCGTACCTTCCAGACCATGGGGCTTGCGCACATGGAGAAGGACTTCGCGCTCGCCGGCGTCTACCGCTTCTATGACGCCGGCCGGCGGCCGGTGATGGAGTTCCCCTTCAACAAGGGGACCACCGAACAGGCGTGGCAGTCGGACTACATGTTCTATCAGCCCGATTTCGAGTCGGCGCTGCGCGGTCGAATACACATGGATCCGCACACCGAGCACTACTTCGGCTGGACCGCGACCAACCTGAGCACGGAACAGGACACGGCGCGTCTTCGGCTTCGGGAGAAGGCCACCGGCATCGAGCGAGACCTGACGGCGACATTCGTCATCGGCTGCGACGGCGCGAACTCCTTCGTGCGCCGGACCATGGACTGCGCCCAGACCGACTACCACGCCACCCATCGCTCGCTGATCGTCGACATCCAGCCCTTCGTGGAGAAGGAGGAACTGTCCGGGCGGGACGCCTTCATCCACGCGGGTATCCGCAACCCCTTGACGTTCGTGCCGATGACCGGGCCGATCGTGCGCTTCGAGGAACTGCTGCGCCCTGACGACTCCGTCCGTACCTTCGAGAGCCTCGATCACATCTACGAGATGCTGCGGCCCTGGCTGAGCCCGGACGAGTACCGCATTCTGCGAGCGGACGTGTACGAGTGGGATGCCGTCGTCGCCGAGCAGTGGCGGTCCGGCCCGCTGTTCCTTGCCGGGGACGCGGCGCACGAGATGCCCCCGCACCTGGGCCAGGGCATGGCCTCCGGCATCCGCGACGCCATCAATCTGGCCTGGAAGCTCGGCCGTGTCGTGCGTGGTGAATCCCCGGGCGAGCTGCTGAACACCTACGAGTCCGAACGCAAGCCGCACATGACCGAGTTCGTCAAGCTCGCCGCGCAGATGGCCAACGAGGTCGAGGCCATGGAGTACCTGCCGGGCACTGACGACTCCGCTCAGGTGCCCGTCACCCGGCGCGAGACGCTGCGCCCGCGCCTGGGCGATGGCATATGGGCGCACCAGGACGAGAGTGCCGGACGCCTGAGCGCCCAGCCTGTCCTGCATGACGGACGGCGCCTCGACGACGTGGCCGGCTACCGGTTCGCGGTCGTGGCCGAACCCGAGTGCGCTGCGCGGATCGACGCGGCGACCACCGCATCCCTCAAGGCGATGCGCGCCCAGGTCGTCGTCGCCGACTCCGACGACGCGCGGGGCTGGCTCAAGACACTGAACGCGGCCGCCGTCGTCATCCGGCCCGACCGTTTCGTCTTCGGTACCGCCACCGACGCGTCAGGGCTCAACGCTCTGCTGGCCCACCTACAGACCGCCCTGAACGAAACGGCACGGTCATGAATCTGCCGGTCCGGCCGACGGCTCCTGCGTCACCGTCGCCGCTCACCTACGTCGGCGACCCGGACGAGGCCACCACGCTCGGCGACATCCTGCGTACCCGCGCCACCCTCAGCCCCGAGGCGACCTGCCTGACCCTCGACGCCATGGTGCGGACCTACGCCGACATGCTGGCCGCGGCCGAACAGGCCGCGGCCGCACTGGCGGCGCTGGGCATCCGGCAGGGCAGCAAAGTGGCCGCGCTGTTGCCCAACTCGACCGAGTTCCTCGACATCTGGTTCGGCGCCTCGCTGCTGGGCGCGGTGTTCGTTCCGATCAACACCGGGCTCAAGGGTGAGGGCCTGCGCTACATCGTCGAGCACAGTGAGGCGGAGTTCATCGCTCTCGACGCTTCCCTGGTCGACGCGCTCACCGCCGCCGTCCCCGTCGGACACGGGCCGCAGCACCGGTACATTCGCGGCCGGACGGACCCGCCGCCCGGCTACGCGTCCCTGGCCGCCCTGCTGGCCGGGGCCCATCGCCCTGCCCGTCCCTGCGCGATCAGCCCCGGCGACCTCGCCTCCATCCTCTACACCTCCGGGACCACCGGCCTGCCCAAAGGCGTCATGAACTGCCACAACTCGTTCGCTGTCGCAGCCCACGAGTACACACGACGTTACGTGCGCATCCGTCAGGACGACGTCCTGTACACAAGCCTTCCTCTCTTCCACGCCAACGCACAGTCCCTCACCGCGGTCGGCTCTCTGGTGTCCGGCCGGCCCATGGTGGTGGCCCGGCGCTTTTCCGCCTCGCGGTTCTTCGACGACATCCGCACCCACCGCGCAACCGTGTTCAACTACATCGGCGCGATGCTCACCATCCTTGCCAAACAACCCGAACGCACCGACGACGCAGACAACCCCCTGCGGCTCGCGATCGGCGGAGCAGCCCCGGCCGACCTGTGGCGAGCGTTCGAGAAGCGCTTCGGCCTGACCGTCCTGGAAATCTACGGCCTCACCGAAAGCGCCACGTTCTGCCTGGCCAGTCCTCCGGAGGAGATCAGGACCGGCACGATCGGCAAGGAAACCAGCTGGTCGCAGGTCAAGATCGTCGGACCTGACGGCGACACGCTGCCCGACGGGCAGGCCGGCGAGATCGCCATCCGCAGCAAGAACCCGGACACCATGTTCCTTGGCTACTACAAGAACGAGGAAGCCACCCGTAAGGCCGTGCGCGCGGGCTGGTTCCATTCCGGCGACCGGGGCCGGCGCGACAAGGACGGGTACTTCGTCTTCTTCGACCGCCTGAAGGACTCGATCCGGCGACGCGGAGAGAACATCTCGTCCTATGAGGTCGAACGGATCGTCAACACCCACCCGCAAGTGACCGAGAGCGCGGTTATCGGCGTGCCCTCGGACCTCGGCGAAGAAGACATCATGCTGATCGTCGTTGCCAAGGACGGCGACATCGACTGCGACGGGCTCATCGAGTTCTGTAGGCAGCGGATGGCCGAGTTCATGGTGCCGCGCTACATACGCCGCGCCGCGCACCTGCCCAAGACTGCCACGCAGCGTGTCGAAAAGTACGTCCTCCGGCGGGACGGCACGAAGGACGCCTGGGACCGGTACAGCGACAGCACACCCGCATCCACACCCCCCGTGCCCCCGCACCCTCAGCAGCAGGAGATCGGATGACGCGCACCTTCGTGATCGGGGTGGGACTGACCACCTTCGACAAGCCAGGAAAGAAACCCGGGGACTACCCGGACTGGGTGCGCGAAGCCGGCACCGCGGCGTTGCGCGACGCGGGCGTGGCCTACGAGCAGGTCGGACAGGCGTACGCCGGCTACGTCTACGGCGACTCCACCGCTGGCCAGCGCGCCGTGTACGAACTCGGCCTGACCGGTATCCCCGTCGTCAACGTCAACAACAACTGCGCGACGGGTTCGACAGCGCTCTACCTCGCCCGCCAGGCCGTGGCCTACGGCATCGTCGACTGCGCGCTGGCCGTCGGCTTCGAACGAATGCAGAGCGGCTCCCTCAAGCCGATGTACACCGATCGCACCAACCCTCTCCAGCCTCACATCGATCGCATGAGCGAGATCTATCCGCCGGAACCCAGCCCGTTTTCACCGCAGCTGTTCGGCAACGCCGGACGCGCGCACATGGAACGCTATGGTTCCAAACCGGAGCACTTCGCCTGGATCGCCTGGAAGAACCACAAACACTCCGTCAACAACCCCTACGCGCAGTTCCAGACCGAGTACACCCTCGAAGAGATCACTGCCTCCCGGATGATCCACGAGCCCCTCACCAAGCTCCAGTGTTCGCCCACCTCTGACGGCGCCGGGGCCGTCGTCATCGCCTCCGAAGCCTTCGTCGACCGCGCAGGATGCCAGGACCGCGCCGTGGAGATCATCGGTCAGGCCATGGCCACCGACCTCGTCTCCAGCTTCGACGCCACTGCCGACCCCATGCGTATCGTCGGATACGACATGACGAAGCTGGCGGCAGCACAAGCGTTGCGCCAGGCGGGACACAGGCCCGAGGACATCGACGTCTGCGAGCTCCACGACTGCTTCAGCACCAACGAACTCATCACCTACGAAGCTCTTGGGTTCGCCGACGAAGGAAACGGCCACGACCTCGTGGAGCGCCAGGCCACCACCTACGGCGGCGACGGCCCCGTGGTCAACCCGTCCGGCGGCCTCATCGCCAAGGGTCACCCCCTCGGAGCCACCGGTCTCGCCCAGTGCGCCGAACTGACCTGGCAGTTGCGCGGCGATGCCGGTCCCCGCCAGGTCGACGGCGCACACGTCGCCCTCCAGCACAACCTGGGCCTGAACGGTGCCGCAGTGGTCACCGTGTATGAGAGGGGCGCCTGACCCTTCACCTCCGTCCGCACTCCCGCACGCACGACGCCTCGCGCCGGGAATCCGGCTGCGGTCGGCAGCCGGATTCCCGGGTCCGGTCGATCAGGGCTCCGAGCCCGACCGGAACATCCTGTCCGTCGCCCCCCCGCAACGGGGCAGCGCGACAACCCGCCACGGTGAGGAGACAAAGGAACGTGTCCATAGCGGAACAGCATGTAGCGATCATCACCGGAGCGGCTCGCGGCATCGGTGCCGCCACCGCCATCCGGTTGGCCGAGGAGGGCCGGGCCGTCGCCGCAGTCGACCTCGACGCGGCGGACTGCAAGGACACCGTCGAGAAGATCACCGCCGTCGGCGGGAAGGCCCTCGCCGTTGGCTGCGACGTCGCCGACGAGGCGCAGGTCGAGGCGGCGGTCACGCGCATCGCCGAAGAGCTCGGAGCACCGACGATCCTCGTGAACAACGCGGGTGTGCTGCGCGACAACCTGCTGTTCAAGATGAGCGCCACCGATTGGGACACCGTCATGAACGTCCATCTGCGGGGGGCGTTCCTGATGGCCAGAACTGCCCAGGGCCACATGGTCGGGGCCGGCTTCGGCCGCATCGTCAACCTGTCCTCCTCCTCGGCACTCGGTCACCGCGGCCAGGCCAACTACTCCGCCGCGAAAGCCGGCCTGGAGGGTTTCACCAAGACCCTGGCCAAGGAACTCGGAAAATTCGGTGTCACGGCCAACGCTGTTGCTCCCGGACTCATCGCCACCGACATGACCGCCGCCGTCGCCCGGCGCCTGGGCAAATCCTTTGGCGACTACCAGACCGAGGCCGCACGTCACATCCCTGTACAACGCATGGGAAGCCCCGACGACATCGCCAACGCCGTCGCGTTCTTCACCGCTGACGCGGCCGGCTTCGTCTCCGGCCAGGTCCTCTACGTCGCCGGCGGACCACTCGACTGACAGCCCCGTCTGCGGTCCGCACCGCCTCTGGCGGTTCCGGCCCCCGACGCCGACCTCGACGCCTGCTCCGACCTTGCCACCGGCCGCTACGCCGCCGCCTGCCAACCCGGGCTGGGCCTTAAGCGGCCGGATGTCGTGCATGCTGACCGGCACCTCCACCCTCGCCTGGCGTGGCGCATGACCGGCGGGAGCTGACCTTGGGCGCGGTGCCGGCACGGGTGCACTGATGTGCGGCAAATACCCCTCTGAGCAGGCAAGACGGCTCGTCATATTCGGCCGAGCACCACCCCGTCCCGGCGATACGGCGCCGGCTCCCGCCCATTGTCGGGCCGCGGCAGCGGCAGCACCTCCCATAGCCGTGGACGCATGATCACGCCCGGCGGCCCGGCCAGGTCGTGGCTTTCGGCATCACCAAGGGCAGCGGTCAGAACGGCACGACCTGGGTGAGGCTCACCTCGTGGGTGTACCGGTTGAAGCGGTACTCGGCGATGCCGCTGCACGGCGTCGGCTGCCAGGACCCGTCGCCACCGCACCGCTGCTCGGTATCTGCTGGGTGGCGCAGTGGATGTTGCCGCCGCCGAGGAGGAGTTCACGGTTGGGGAGGCCGACGACCGTGTGGTGCGGGTGGATCCTGGCGAGGCGGGCGAGGGCTTCGTCGTCGTGTTCGGGGTCGAGCAGGGGGACGAAGAGGTGGTCCTCCGTGGCGTAGAAGTTGGTGTAGGAGGCGGTGAGCCGGGGGCGTGGCACGGTGCCGGTGGTCGGGGCGCCGTGACGGTCGACGCCTCCAAGCTCGGCCTCGGTGGCGTGCAACGGGCCGGGCAGCGGCAGTTTCTCCACCCGGAGGGTACGGCCTCTGGCGTCCTGGACGTTTCTCAGGTCTTCCAGGGCGCGTGCGCTGCGCTCGTACTGGGGGTCGCTCGTGTCGTCAGTCCAGGTCAGACAGACCACCCCGGGGGCGGCGAAGCACGCCATGTTGTCCACGTGGCCGCGCGTCCCGTCGTAGGCGAGGCCCCACTCGATCCACACGGTGCGGGTCACTCCGAGATAGGCCGCCATGAGGTGATGCATGGCGGTGCGTGAGGGGGCGTCGTTGCGGGCGGGGTCGAGCAGGGTCTCGGCCGTGACGAGGGCGGTTCCCTGCCCGTCGACGTGGAAGGAGCCGCCCTCCAGGACGAGCGGGGCGCGGTAGCGGTCGGTGGCGGTGAGGTCGAGCACCCTTTGGGCGTACTGGTCGTCGGTGGCCCAGTACGGGTAGCGGTTGCCGTAGCCGTTGAAGGCGAAGTCCACGCCGCGACGCCGCCCGGTGCCGTCGACCACGAAGGTGGGGGCGATGTCCCGGGCCCAGCCCAGCCAACTGGTCATCTCCACTACGCGGACGCGGGAGTCGAGGCGGGAGCGGGCGTGTGCGTACTGGTCGGCGGTGACCGTGACGGTGACTGCCTCCCCGGTGTCCGCGACGGCGTTGGCGAGGGCCGCGAGGGCGCGCTGTGCGGGGCGGGCTCCTTCGCGCCAGACGTAACCGTTCTGAGGCCACGCCATCCAGCATCCGTCGTGCGGCTCCCATTCCGCCGGCATGCGGAAGCCGTCCGCGGCGGGCGTGCTGTCCACGGTCCTCATCGCGCACCCCCTCGGTGGCGTTCGAGGACGAAGGCGACCGACGGCGGTGCGGGCTCGGGGTCCCGTGTCCGCGAAGGCACGTGGGCGGTGACACGGGTGCGCGCGTTCCTGCGGTGGCGGACCATCCACACGACGAGCGGGATGAGGACGGCGAATTCCAGCGGTGGCGTGAGCGAGGCGGCCGTTGACACCGGCAGGGTCAGCACGAGCAGAACACGCGCCACGGCCTCTGCCATGAGTCCGGCACCGCATACCAGCGTCTCCGTGCGGTGCGCGCGGAGCAGGATCGGGTCGTGCGACGGTTGACCGTGCAGCCTGCTGGCCAGATAGACGGTGGCGGGCGTGGCGGTGAGGCAGCTTGTGAGGAACACGGATCCGGCGAGGGCGCTGACCAGTGGGTCACGCAGGAGCAGCGGCTGGGGTTCGGAGGTCGCGGCGGCGAAGGCGGCCGAAAATCCGTACATGAGGAGCATGGCAAGGGCCAGGCCGTCGGCACGCCGGTCGTGCAGGACGGTGGCGGCGAGCCAGAGGGCCGCCACTCCGGTCGCGGTCAGGAGCGCGGGGAGTGTGGCCAGGCCCGCGAGGAGGCAGCCGTAGTACGCAAGGGGCGAGATGCCCAGGTCGAGGGCCAAGCGGGTGAGGCGGCCGAGGCGGCGCGGGCGCGCGGGCGCCGACGGCCGGGCCGGCTGCGGTACTGAAGGCGAAGAGGTCGGCTCCGACGGGTCCATGGCTTCTCCTTGATCCTGGTCACCGGGATGGCGGGCCGCGGCGTCAGCCCGATCTTTTTAGCATCATCGTGCTAAATAAACCGTAGCACGGTCGTGCTATAAAAGCCGGGTGCCCAAGATGGTGGACCCCGAGCAGCGCCGCCGCGACGTCGTAGACGCCGTCTTCCGGGTCGTGGCCCGCGGCGGCATCCAGCAGGCCACTCTCCGGAACGTCGCCGCCGAGGCCGGCCTCGCCGTCGGGTCCGTACGGCACTACTTCGCCAGCCACCGCGAGCTCCTGATGGCCGCGGCCCGCGAGATGGTGCGCCGGGTGGATCTGCGCGTAGCGGCCCAGCGGGAGCGGCGGCGCCCCGGGGACGACCCGTACCTGGTGGCGCAGGAGGCGGCGGGTCAGTTCCTGCCGCTCGACGCGGCGCGCGCCGACGAGACCGCGGTCTGGCTGGACTTCCTCGCGGCTGCCCGCACCGACCCCGCCCTGGGCGAGATCGCCGCCGAACTCCACGACGGGCTGCGGGACTTCGCCGGGTGTCTGCTGCACCGTCTGGGCGTGGACGATCCGATGGCGGCGGAGCATCTCGCCGCAGTACTCGACGGACTCGCCCTTGGCGCGACGCTCCACCCCGACCGCCTGAGTCCGGACACCATCCGGGCCATCCTGCACCGGCACCTGACCCAACTGTCCGGCGCGGCTGACGAGTCCGCGCACCCGGACGTATAGGTGCCGCGCGGCAGGCGCCGGTGGCCTTACGCGGCCCAGCGCCACGGCGCTCAGGAACGGCCGCACGCCGGGGCCTCGGCGGTGACGTTCAGCGCGCTCGGCCACGCTTCCAGGCCGTGCCGCAGGTCCCCTCCGCGCGCAGACGACGGTCATCGGCCCGCCGGTGGCTGAACGCGGGGCCGGGCAGCGGGACCGGCGATGTCCCGGTCACCTCGCACAGACCGTGATATTGCTGATGTCACCGCCCAGCCCCTGCGGAACAGGGAACGTCTTGCTCATCGGCAGGCAGCCCGGATTCGACAGGGCACGGTGGGCCCGGCCTGCCCACTTTGTTCGCCGCCCTGTGATCAAGGGCTGACACAACACCCCTGGTCCGAGATGCCTCTTGGACGGTGGCGCCACGCCGGAACCGCACGGACTCGCGGGCCCGGGTGCCCAGGAGTGGATGGTCAAGCCGATGGGCATGGAACGCCTGGACATGGTTCGACCGGGCTGCCAAGTGGTGGTGCGCGGTGGCGGGAGCCGATATGACCCGCCAGTGGTCTCTCTGGCCTGATGTGCCATTACACTGCGCCTGGCGCCACAGGACACACCAGTTGGCCGAAAGTGAACGGGGAGCGGCATGGCTACGGGGGGATGGGGGCCGGGGAACGGCCCGGGTCGGCCTGGAGGTAACGGATCGGGAGGCCAGGGCGGCTGGGGCGCTCCCTACGGACCACCGCAGGGCGGCCCGTACGGTCCGCCGCCACCGAATCCGGGCCCGTACCCGAACCAGCCTCCGTACCCCTACGGCCCCCAGCCCATGAGGCCCGCCGCCCGGCGCCGCCGCGGCTGCCTGTCGTTCGGCTCTCCTTTCGGGCTCGTGGGCGCGATCCTGCGCTCCGCGCACCGCGTTGCCACCAGGCTCTTCGCACAGGAGGGCGACGGCCGGATCGAGGACCGGACCGTGGACCGGGTCCAGCTGGCCCGCACGGTGCTCGGTGCGGCCGCGACCATCGCCCTGATCCTCGCCTACAACGTGGATCCGAACCGCTGGGAGGACGCGGCGTACGGCGGTGCCGCCCAGCTCATCGTCGCCCCGTTCGTGCTGATCATCGCTGCGCCCCTGGTCATCATCGGATTCATCTACTACGCGCCCCCGCACCTGCGGCCGCATCTGCGCTCCCGGCTGCGTGCTCCGCTCAAGGCGGTCGGCTGGTACGTGCTGACGTTGGTCGTGATGGGCGGAATCCTCGTCCCCACGGCTCTGACCGTCGACGCCGACGACGGCAAGAGCTGGTGGGAGTATGTACTGTTGGTTGCCTCGCTGATCGTGATCGTGTGGGGGTTCCCCTTCTTCTTCATGGCGTCGCTGTACTCGGCCCGCAGTGCCTTCAACAGCGCCCAGGTCCACCCGATGTTGCCGCCCGTCCTCACTTTGACGCTGGTGTGGGTGTTCGCGGCCTTCAGCCTGATCGGCGACGGCATGCCGGGGGGCCCGCCCATCGCCCAGTTCTGCTCCACGCTGGGCGGGCCGCTGTCGGTGACCGCTGTCTCGCTGTGGGAACTGCGGCGGATGAGGACCCGTTTCGGCGTCACCCTGCGCTCCTGATCCGGCTTCGGCGGGCCCCGGCTGCCAGGGATGCACCTGGACCGGGCTGTGCCCCCGGCGTGGGACGAGGGCGGAGAGCCGTTGTCGGGCAGGAGCCGGGTGGCGGCGCCCAGTTTCTTCGCGGAGCTTCCCGGTCACCCACGACTTTCTGGGCCGAGCCGGAGTTGGTGGCACGGGTGGTTTTGCCGAAAGCGGAGGGGCGGGGCCGCTGAGGCGGCAGCATGGGGGCGGTGACCTCGGTGGGGCCCCCTTGCAGCGCCGTTCCCCTCAGGGGTGACGATGAGCATGGTGATCCACTCCACGAGCGCATGCGGCACGTCGAGTGCGGCAGGACAGATGATCAACGAGGCCCCTGGGCCGCATCCGCGCGGTGGAGACGTCAGACATCTCCGCCAACCACACGGGGCGGGGCCCCGTCTGTCACGCACCCTCGGCCATCCCCGATCGGTGGCCGGACTGAAGAAGCTCAGTGAGCGGGGCGGGGCAGTACGGCAAGGGCTGTCCGGGCTATATCGGTCAGCGTCTCCTCGCTCGCTCCGGCTTTGCCCAGCGCTTCGATGCCGCGCAGTACGGCGAGCACCAGCGCAG